>CAJYOI010000010.1 GCA_913776045.1 uncultured Sphingomonas sp. | reverse complement strand
CGACCGAAACTCGCCGGCAGGAACGCCTCGGCAAACCCACGCTGATCCATCCCGATCCCTTCCGCTGCTCTCCAGCAGTGAATCAGATCCATCACCGCCAGTCAGCTACTTTCGCAGAGGTCTCGCGAAGGCGGGAATCAATAGTCGCTGACCGCCGTGAGTCTCACAAGAGCCAGCCAGAATTGATCCCCGCCTTCGCGGAGATGACGATGGAGCGAGCCGTCGTGCTCCCCGCGGGCGAAAGATTTCAGGCCGCCGCGGCCCTTTTTCGCTTCCAGAACGCTGGGCTCCCCGACTGCAGCACCCCGCGACGAAACAGCCGCGCGCCCAGCCACACCGTCAACCCGACCCACAAGGCCTGCCAGCCCAGCGCCAGCAGATGCGGCCAGATTTCCGGTCGGTTCGCCGCGCGCGCGGCCATCGCGAAGGGCGAGCTGAACGGCAGGATCTCCGCGATCCGCGCCACCATCGAATCAGGTTGCGAGGCGGCCGCCTGGCTGAGGCCGAACATCGCCACCTGAAAAATCGTGATCGGCAGCGACAGCATCTGGATCTCGCGCGGCGTACTCGCCTGTGCGCCGACGCCCAGGAACACCGCGCCCAGCAGCAGATACGCCATGGTGAAATAGGCGAGGAACAGCAGCGGGAAGACCGGCCCCACCGCCGGTCCGACGTCGGCGAACGCGCGCGCCAGGCTAGCGGGCAGCATCTGGCCGACATTGACGACGATCGTTCCCCAGAAGGCGACGAACAGCACCGCCACACCGAACATGCCGATCAGCTTGCCCAGGAACACGCTTTCCAGCGGCACGGCGGCGGCCAGGATTTCGATGACCTTGTTCGACCGTTCCTCCGCCATCGTGCCGACCGCCTGGCCCGCCAGCATCAGCGTCAGGATGAACAGGCCGAACACCGCGAAGAACGCCGCCTGGTTGGAGCCGCTGATCGTCGTGCGGGTGGCGCCGGCCTTGAACTCGACCTTGGTCACCTGGCTGAGCGGAGCGACGCCCGTGCGCTCGACGCGTATCGCGGTTTCCGCCAGTGCGGCGAGGTAGGATGCGCTGCGACCCGCGTTGGCGGCATACAGCACCGTCGGCGCGCCGAGCGGACCGTAGAGCGTTGCCGTGACCTCGACGTCCTTTCGCCGCATCGCGTCGGTCGCGCTCTTTGCCGGGTCGGCGCCCGGCGTGACCAGGATCAGCTGCGGCGGGGCTTCGCTGCGGCGGAACATCGGACGGACCTGCCTGTCAGCGGTCTGCAGCGCGGCCCAAGTCGCGGGTTCGCCGACGACCGCCACACGCATCTTGCCGATCGAACTGCCGGCCATCGTCGCGGCGCCCATGCCGCCGACCGCGCCGAAGCTCATCATGATGAGCGGCGCCAGCAGGAAGATCAGGAATGTGGGCGTGAACACGGTCGCGATTAAATCGCGTCGCGCGACGGTCATCGTCTGGCGGACGGACTTGTTCATGCGGCCTGCTCCAATGCTTCGCGTCCGACGATCTTGACGAAGGCGTCGTGAAGTCGTGCGGGTTCGATCGACAGGCCGGAGATGCCGTAGCCCGCGTCGATCAGCTTCACCAGCACGCCCTCGATTCCTTCTTGCGGCAATGTGAAGACCCAGCCTTTCCCCTCGGCCTGTGCATCGGTCGGCAAAAGGTCGCGGATGCCCGGGTCAGGATGGTGCGGCACGTAATGCGCCTTCACGGGCAGCGTCGCGCGGGCGTCGTCGACGGTTCCTTCGAACCGCGCCTTGCCCCCGGCGATGATGGTGAGGCGATCGCACAGCCGTTCGGCATGCGCCATGACGTGGGTGGAAAACAGGATTGTCGCCCCCCGGTCGCGCTGCGCGACGATCAGCGCCTCCAGCCGTTCCTGGTTGACCGGATCCAGCCCTGAAAAAGGCTCGTCGAGCACCAGCAGTTCGGGTTCGTGAACGACCGATCCCAGCAGTTGCACGAACTGCGCCATGCCCTTCGACAATTTCTTGATCTTCTGGTCGGCGGCGTGGCCGAGATTGGCTTGCTCCAGCATCGCCCGCGCGCGTTTGCGCCCCGTCGACCAGTCGAGTCCCCGAAGGGCGCCCATGAAGGCGATCGCCTCGACCGATTTCATGCTCGGATACAGGCCGCGTTCCTCGGGCAGGTAGCCGACGTTGTCGCTGGCATCGCGCGGGTGGGCGCGACCGAGCAGGCTTCGCGCGCCCTCGTCCGGCTCGATGATGCCCAGCAGCATGCGCAACGTCGTCGTCTTACCGGCACCATTGGGGCCGAGCACGCCGTAGATCGCACCCTTCGGCACCGCGATGTCGACGCCGTCGACAACCCGCCGCTCGCCGAAGCGCTTGACGAGGCCGCTTGCCTGTACGGCCGTTGTATCGGTCAAAATGTCCCCCAATCGCATTCGTACCTGTGGTAGCGGGCTCGAGTGCGTGAACACAAGCCGATCGAACAGCGATTGAAGGAAAAGGCGGCGGAGCTGGGCTTTGCCGCCACAGGAATCGCGCGCGCCGACGCCGCCCCGCGATCAGCCGCCCGGCTGCGCGAATGGCTGGCGGACGGCGCGCACGGGTCGATGATCTGGATGGAGGAGCGCGCCCATCACCGCGAGAGTCCGGCGGGTCTCTGGCCGGACGTGAAGAGCGTCATCGCACTCGGCATGAGCTACGCCCCCGGCCGCGATCCGCTGGCGTTGGAAGGCGTGGGGGACCGCGGTCGGATTTCGGTGTATGCGCAAGGCGGTGACTATCACGACGTCGTGAAGCGGGCGCTGAAGTCGTTGGGGCGTTGGCTGGTCGAGCAGGCCCCGGGTGAGCTCAAAGTCTTTGTCGATACGGCACCCGTCATGGAAAAGCCCCTGGCCGAGGCGGCGGGGCTGGGCTGGCAGGGAAAGCACACCAACCTCGTCAGCCGGACGGACGGCAGCTGGCTGTTCCTGGGCGCGATCTACACCACGCTCCACCTGATGCCGGATGCGCCGGGCCGTGACAGCTGCGGATCGTGCGACGCGTGCCAGCGGGCGTGCCCGACCGATGCCTTCCCCGCGCCCTATCGCCTCGATGCGCGACGCTGCATTTCCTACCTGACGATCGAGCACAAGGGGCCGATCCCGGCGGAATTCCGTGCAGCGATCGGCAACCGTATCTATGGCTGCGACGATTGCCTGGCGGTCTGCCCGTGGAACAAGTTCGCCGCCGCCGCACGCGCGAACATGGCATTCCAGCCGCGCGCCGAGCTGATGGCGCCGCGGCTGGCCGAACTGCTCGATCTGGATGATGCGGGGTTCCGGCAGGTGTTCGCCGGCTCGCCGATCAAGCGGATCGGGCGCGCCCGAATGGTGCGCAACGCGGCGATCGCGGCGGGGAATTCGGGGGATGGCGGGCTGGTCGAGCCTCTCACGCGGCTGCTGGCGGACGAGGACGCGGTGGTCGCGGAAGCGGCGGAATGGGCGCTGAGCCGCTTGGAGACGCTGAGGAGCTTGAGGCTGTTCGACGATCACGGCCAGACGGTGAGAAAGGCGAGGTAGCTGCCCGAAATGCCATCGGAGCGGATGGCGATGCGTTTGCGATGCTTTGAGAATGTTGGCGTGCGCATCGTAGGCCGATGCGCAGATGTTCCCTTCTTGGCCTTGTCTTCCGATCTCGCCGCCTGAACCGCTCAACCCGTCGGCAGCGCTCGCCTTGCTTTCCAACCGGCCGCGGCTAGCGCGGCGGCGCCGGTCGCGGCGATCCAGCCGAGCAGCATCAGCGTCGGTTGCAGGCCGCCGGTCGCCTGCGTCAGCGCGATGGCCAGGATGGGAGCGAGGAACTGGCCGAGGAAGAAGGTGCCGGTCCATAGCCCCGTACCGCGTCCCCGGGCGAAAGGCGGCAGGACGCGCAAGACCCAGGTCAGCAGCGCGGGCAGCAGGATTCCGCCGCCGATCGACGCGACGACAGTCATTACCGCAACGGGCCAAAATGTGCCGGTCGTCCCGACGCCGATGTAGCCGGCGGCCGCCAAAGCGAAGCCGATCGCCAGCATGGTTCGGGGCGACACCCTGCCCAGCCGGCGGAACACCAGTGCGCCGAGCACCACGCCCAGATTCGCCGCGGCGCCTACCGCACCGATGACCGCCGGAGAGGATACGCCGACCCCTTCGAGCACGGCACCGATCTGAAGCATCAGCGTGTAGAACAGCAGCGCAGCCCCGAGCGTTAGGCCGAGGATCGAAGCGATCGCGCGGAAGGGAAAGGGATCGCGCGCCACCACGCGGGCGGTCGCCGCGGGCTCGAACAACGTCAGGGCGGCGGCGGCGCCGATCGGCAACGCGAGAACATACAGCAGGAACGGACCGCGCGATCCGAAGGCTTCGCCCAGGATGCCCCCGGTCGCGATCAGCAGAATGGCGCTCAGGCTGGTCACCGCGGTCTGAATCGTGATCCAGCGTTCGCGCCGTTCACCGTCGAAATAATCGCCGATCAGCGTCGTCGCGACCGTCATGATCGTGGCTTCGGTCAGGCCGAGCGCGATTCGCGCTGCGAGGATCAGCGGCAGACTGGGCAGCGCCAAGGGCAATAGGCCGACGGCGCCATACAGAAAGAGCGCGGCGACGAGCAGACGCTTACGCCCGATCCGGTCGGACAGCCACCCCGCGACGGGAGAGAAGAGCGCGACGCACAAGGCCGGGACCGTCAGCATCATCGGCACCAGCACCGCCGCGCCCGGCGTTGCCGCGAATTCGCGCATCAGCATCGGCAGCACCGGCACAAGCGACACGATCGCCATCACCGGCATCACCGCCGACGCCATAAGAATGACGCCGTGCCGGGTGGCGGCGGCCTGCGTGTCGCTTCCGGTCATGCTTGCATCTCCTGCACGCTCTATGGTTCAGAAACGGTCCAGATCATTCGCGATCCGTACCGGGCCGGCGTAGGTCTGCGCGATGGTCGCCAGGTCTCTGGCTGTCCGTTCGGGATTATCCGGGCCGGCGGAGAAATGGGTGATCGCGACGGCCTTCACACCGGCGCGCTGCGACAGGGCCGCGACGTCTCCGGGAGTAAGATGGTGCATCGTCAGGTGCCGGATCAGCTTCTGCTGCGCCGGGGGCGGCATGTTGGGTGCGTTATGCCGAACGACCCCCAGCGTGCCTTCGACATCGATCATCTCGCTGACCAGTAGGTCGGCCCCCTTAGCCAGGCGCTCGACGGCCGTGCTCGGGCCGGTGTCGCCGGTGTACACGATCGACCGGTCCGGCAGGTCGAAGCGCAACGACAGGGATTTGTAGGCGGTATCCTCTGCCGATCCGCGTGGGAAGTCGTAGTGCGTGTTCTGGACCGCGGTAACGGTCATTCCGTCGATGGACACGCGCGCATCGTCGCCGAATTCGACGACGGTCACGATGGATGCCGGATCGGCCCAGGACTGACCGGGATAGCCATATCCCGCCTTCGCAGCCGGCGCCATCGACGCCACGATGCCATCGACCAGCGCCTTGGTGCCCGGCGGCCCGTAGACGGTCAGGACCGATCGGATTTCTGTCTGGTTGCGCAGGCCCAGCAGGGCGGCCAGGCCGCCCGTGTGGTCGACGTGCAGATGGCTCAGGAATACGGCGCGGACCTGCGGCAGCAGGACGCCGGCCTTGCCCATCTGTTGCACAGCGCCATCACCGCAATCGACCAGATACGCGTCCTTTCCGCGCAGCAGCAGGTTCGCGGGCTGCGACCGCTTCGGGTTCGCCACCGGCCCGCCCATCGTGCCCAGAGTGACGAAGCTGTTCCCTCCCGTCGACTGAGAGACGGCAGGCGGCGCGACGATCAAGGCGAGCAGGGCGATCAGCGAGAAGCGCAGCATCAGAAACCGAACCCGACGCGAACGCCATAGGTTCGCGGCGGGCGCAGCGTCCCGACGGGGAAGTTCAGGATCGGTCGGGTGCCGGCCCGTGCGAGCACCGCGCGGTTCTCGACATTGTTGACGAATCCGGTGACGCTCCACCGGTTTTCCGGGCCGCGCAGTGTCGCGTACAGGTCCGACATCATGAAGCCGCCCTGCGTTTCCTCGGGCCGGTAGTTGGTGTTGAGGAAGCGCGACGTTTCAAGATTGGTGCGTGCGCCCAGCAACAGCGATAGATCGCCGCCGAGTTCCACCGTCCGCTCGTAACCGATGTTCGCCGCCCATTCGGGGGAGTTGGCCGTCGGTTTGCCCGAACAGTCGATGTCGAAGAACAGCGCGCCGTTGATGCCGGGATTGGCGGCGCGCGTGCTGGTGACGGTGCAGCCGGTCGGTACCGGGCTGCCGGTCGGCGAGAAGTTGGCTGTGCGCAGCGTGTCGTATTTGCCGCGCAGATATTGGACGTTGACGAAGAACTGGTCGAAGCGGCTGGGCGCGAAGCGCAGGTCGAGCTCGACGCCGTACATATGCGATCGCCCGGCATTGGTCGTGACCGACCCTTGCGCGAAGATGCCGTTGCCGGTCGGCACGCCGCCGACGAAGGTGATCTGCTGATTGAGATATTTCCAGTAGAACGCCTCGAGATTGACCTGCAGCTTGTTGTCCAAGAACCGGTTCTTGGTCCCGACCGTGTAGGCGGTCAGCTCTTCGGGGGCATAGGTGTTGTTCGGCGGCGACGCGACGAAGAAGCCGCCCGATTTGAAGCCCGTCGCGACGTTCGCATAGACGAGCGATGCCGGACCGGCGTCCAGCTCGACGCCCGCCTTCCAGGTGAACTTCTCGAAGGTCAGGGCACCCGTGACCGGCGTGCCGAGTGTCGGTTCGATCGGCCCCGGCAGGCCGCCCGACGCCGCAGCGGTGCGCTGGCTCTTGTCTTCCTTCGTGTAGCGACCGCCGCCGATCAGGCGCAGCGAGTCGGTGACGGCGAAGGTCAGCTGGCCGAATGCCGCCAGGCTCTGCGTTTTCACGTTGGGCGTGAAGCGCGTGGTCGAGATATTGCCCTGGCGGAAGAAGTTGGTCGCATCCTGCTGTTCGTTGAAGAAGAAGGTGCCGAGAACGTAGCGCAGTCGGCCGCTGTCGGGCGACGTCAGGCGAACCTCCAGCGACATTTGGTCGGTGTCCTCCTGCAGCTTGCCGAGGAAACCGGGGACGTAAGTTTCGAGATCGACCTTCGATTTGCGATAGGCCGGCAGCACGGTCAGCGAGGCGAAGCCCATGTCGCCTTCGACCTGCGCGCTGAGACCGTAGAAACGGTTGTCGAGATAGCCGTCGCCGCGCGCGGTCGATACGCAGCCGCTGCGGACGAAGCCGCCGAAGCCGCCGCAGAAGGGCGGTGCGAAGACGGTCGCGGCATAGCCGGCGATGATCGCATTGGCGCGCGGATCGGCGAGGCCGATACGGTCCTTCAGCGGCGGCGCAGTGAAGGCGGCGCTCGAAAGTAAGACCGCGCCCGACCCCTTGCCATGCTGATGATAATAGTCGCCGACGAGCGTCATCGACCAGTCGGACGATGGACGGATCAGCAGCGATGCGCGCGCCGCTTCGCCGCGTTCGTCGTCATAGCCGTCGGACAGATAGCCGTCGCGATCAACGACCTGACCGGCCAAGCGCAGCGCCACCGACTCGCCCACCGGCAGATTGACCGCGGCGAACCCCTTCTTCGCGTCGTAATTGCCGTATTCGAGCAGACCCTCGGCCGAGAAATTGCGGAGTTCGGGCTTGCGCGGCAGGACGTTGATAGCGCCGCCGGTCGCGTTGCGGCCATAGAGCGTGCCCTGCGGCCCCTTCACCACTTCCACGCGTTCCAGATCGTAGAAGACGCCGGCCGGCGCGGTCGGGCGGCCGATGTAGACGCCGTTATAATTGAACGCGATCGCGTTTTCGGAGAAGGAATTCTGCGACGCGGTACCGACACCGCGCAGGAAGAAGCTGGTCGTGCCGCCGGTCGGCTGCACAATAAGCGATGGCACCAGCTTGCTGAGGTTTGCGGTTTCGGTGACGCCGGCGTTCGCCAGCGCGTCGCCGGTGACCGCCGTGACCGGCACCGCCACCCGCTGGAGGTTCTCGGAGCGCCGCTGGGCTGTGACGACGATGTCCTTCAGGCCCTGATCGGCGTCGTCTTCGTCGGTCTGACCGCCGGCGGCGGGCGCTGCCGGGGCGTCCTGGGCATGTGCCATCGCCGGCACGGTCATGCATAGTGCGATGAGCGACACCATCATGCGATCTCGCATTTCAAAATCCTCCCCAATCCGACCGATCCAGCCGGTTCGTTTCGGGGGCGAACATGCGATCCGTCGAGAGATAATAAAAATGAGTAATTTATATACATGGCAATCGATAAAGATGATGCTTGCGGACACGAAGTTGCATAACCAGAAGTGATAATAAATGATCCAATAAACTCATTTTATCTATCGCACCTGCTCGCTTAGCCTTGTCGAATATCGCAGGGAGAGGGTGATGGAATCGGCGAAGCGCTGTTGGACGGATGCTGTGCAGGGGCGCTTGGCATGAAACGGCTCGACATTCTGGTTATCGGCGGCGGTATCGGCGGGCTGACCGCAGCCATCGCGCTGCGGCGCGACGGTCACGCGGTCACGGTGATCGAAAAGGATCCGTCCTGGTCGGTCTACGGTGTCGGCATCATCCAACAGTCGAACGTTATCCGTGCGATGAGCGACTTGGGGCTGATCGATTCCTATCTCGGTGCCGCTTGTGGTTTCGACCACGTCGAAGTGTTTACGCCGGCCGGCGTCTGCGTCGCACGCGTGCCGTCACCGAATCTGGTTCCGGGCTATCCGGCCAACGTCGGCATCGCCCGACCCGCACTGCACAGGGTTCTGGCCGATCGCGTGATCGACGACGGGGTCGAAGTATTGCTGGGCGTCACAGCAACAGACATCGACGACTGTGGCGACGCGGTTCACGTCACGCTGTCGACCGGCGAGGAGCGCACCGTCGACATCGTCGTCGGCGCCGATGGCGTCTATTCGCAGACCCGCAGCCGACTGTTTCCGGATGCGCCGACGCCCGCGTATACCGGGCAGGCGGTCTGGCGGTACAATCTGCCGCGTCCCGACGGGCTCGACGCGCTGCAGGCCTACAACGGGCCGATCGGCATCGGGCTGGTGCCGATGAGCGCCGACCAGATCTACATGTTCGTGACCACGCCCGAGGCGGCGGGCACGCGCTATCCACGCGAAGGGCTGGCCGCCGCGATGCGGGGTAAGCTTGCCGCCGCGCCGGCCGCGGTGCAGGCGCTGGTGGGCGGGATCATCGACGACGACGCTGTCGTCTATCGCCCGCTCGAAACGCTGATCGTCGACGGCGACTGGCATAGCGGGCGCGTCGTCCTGCTGGGCGATGCGCTGCATGCGACGACTCCGCACCTGGGGCAGGGCGCCGGCATGGCGATCGAGGATTCGATCGTGCTCGCGCAGGAAATCGCGCGTCAGGACACGCCCGAGGCCGCCTTCCGCGCCTATCGTGACCGACGCTACGACCGCTGTGCCTACATCGTGCGATCCAGCCTGGCGATCTGCCGCGGGCAGCTCGGCCTGTCCGAGCCGGTCGATAACGCCGCCGCCACGCGCGAGATGTTCGCCGTCGTTTCGCAACCCATCTGATCCAACCGCCACCGCGCCAAAGATACCCGAGGACCGACCAATGAGCCGAGTTACAGACATCCGCTACGTGGGCTATGCCATGCCGGACATGGAGGCCGAACGCGCCTTCTACGCCGACGTCTGGGGCCTCGAACCCGTCGCCAGCGACGATGGCATGGCCTATTTCAAGGCGCAGGGGCATGCCGAAAATCACGTCGTCCGCCTGCGCCGGGACGATGTCGCGCGGGTCGACGTGATCGCGTTGGCGGCCGACGCCCGCGCCGACGTCGATGCGATCCACGACCGGGTGGTCGCGGCCGGCTGCCGGATCATCTTCGCCCCACGCGACCTGACGTCGCCGGGCGGCGGCTATGGCTTCCGTTTCTTCTCGCCGGACGGCCTGCCGTTCGAAGTGTCGAGCGACGTTGCCGAAGGCTCCAAGCGGACGATGGCGCGCTGGGACGCGGTGCCCCAGAAGATCAGCCACATCGTCCTGCACTCGCCCGATCACAAGGCGGCGGTGCAGTTCTTCATCGACGTGCTTGGCTTCAAGCTGAGCGACTGGCTGGGCGACTTCATGGCCTTCCTGCGCTGCAACCAGGCACATCACCGCATCGCCTTCCTGCCGGGACCGCCGTGCCTGAACCACGTCGCCTATGACGTGCTGACCGTCGACGACATGATGCGCGGTATCAGCCGGCTGCGGAAGAAGGGCACCGACATCCTGTGGGGGCCGGGACGTCACACGGCGGGCAACAATACATTCAGCTATTTCACGACGCCCAATGGCTTCGCGGTCGAATATACGTCCGAGCTGGAGGACGTCGATTTCCACGCGCACGAGGCGCAGGTCCATGTGCCGGGACCGCAGGTGATGGACCAGTGGGGCGTCGGTGTCGGCGGGCCGCAGACCATGCCGCATCCCAAGCCCGATCCCGCGCTGTTCCAGCCGGCGGAGGTGTAAGACCCATGGCGCTGTTCGAATATTTCCCGAACTACATCTGGAACCTGTCGGTCGCGATGGCGCTGGAAAGCGGCGCGCAGATCGGCGAGATCGTCGACATGTGCCAGCCGATCCGCGATGCGGCGGCGGGCGGAGCGGACGCCGGGACGCCGCAGTTCATGGCGAAATGGGTCGAGATGGCGGACACGCTGATCGGCCTGGCCGAGGAGGACGAGGCGCGCGGACGCGGCTTCTCCGCCTCCGACAAGCTGGAGCGCGCGTCGCTCTATCTGCTGGTCGCCGAACGGATGCAGGGGCACGGCCATCCCGGGCGCAAGGCGACCTATGCCAAGGCGCGCGAGACGTTCGACCGTTCGACTATGCTAGGAAGCCTGCCGCGCGAACGCGTCGAAGTGCCGCTGTCCAAGGGCACGATGCCTGCGCTCTACACCCGCGCGCCGGGCGACGGGCCGAAGCCGGTCGTCGTCTATTGCAACGGCCTCGATAGCTGCAAGGAGCTGCTGTACTGGTCGAAGCTGCCGCATGCGCTTGCACGGCGCGGCATCTCCACCCTCTGCGTCGACCAGCCCGGCTCGGGCGAGGCGCTGCGTCTGCAGGAGCTGCCGGTCGACCCGCATAGCGAAAATTGGGCATCGAAGGCCGTCGACTGGCTCGAGGCGCGCGACGATGTCGATCCGAAGCGGATCGGCATGACCGGCATTTCATTGGGCGGGCATTTCGCGCCGCGGGCGGTCGCCTACGAACCGCGCTTCGCCAGCGGCGCGGTATGGGGCGCCAACCACAATTGGCGCGAGGTGCAGGACAAGCGCATGAAGCGCGAAGGCGAGAATCCGGTCCCGCACTATTGGGCGCACGTCATGTGGGCGTTCGGCGCGGCCGACATGGACGATTTCCTCGCCAAATCGACCGACATGAACCTAAACGGCCACATGGACCGCATCCGCGTGCCGTTCCTGGTCACCCACGGTGCGCACGATCGCCAGATCAGCGTCGCCTATGCCCATGACCTGCACGACCAGCTGGTCAATGCGCCCCGTCGCGAACTGAAGCTGTTCACCGCGCGCGAGGGCGGGGTCGAGCATGTCGGCGCCGATAATATGAGCTTCGGCCGCGACTACATCGCCGACTGGTTCGCCGACACGCTGGGCGGGCGCGTCGCATGACCCGCCGGTTCCTCGACCTGTCGATCACGCTCGACCCGGACGTCATCACCGACCCGCCGTTCATGCGGCCGTCGATCACCTATCAGACGCACGAGGAAACGGTCGCGGAAGTACAGAATTTCTTTCCCGGCCTGACCGCGGAACAGATGCCGGGCGGTCTTGGCTTCGCGGCGTCCGAAACGCTGACGCTGACGACGCACAACGGCACCCACCTCGACGCGCCGTGGCATTATCATCCGACGATGGACGGTGGGAAACCTGCGATCACGATCGACGAGGTGCCGCTCGACTGGTGCTTCCGACCCGGCGTGAAGCTCGACTTCCGCCACCTGCCCGACGGCTATGTCGCAACCGCGGCCGACGTCGAGGCGGAGCTGGAGCGGATCGGATACGACCTGCAGCCCCTCGACATCGTGCTGGTCAATACCGCGGCGGGGGCGGCGGTCGGCAGTCTCGACTTTCTCGGGAAAGGCTGCGGCATGGGCTATGAGGCGACGATGTATCTCACGAGCCGCGGCGTGCGCGTAACCGGCACCGACGCGTGGAGCTGGGACGCGCCCTTCGCCGCCACGGCGAAGAAGGTCGCGGAAACCGGCGACACGTCGCTGATCTGGGAAGGGCACAAGGCCGGGCGCGACATCGGCTATTGCCACATGGAAAAGCTGACCAATCTCGACCAGCTGCCCGCCTCGGGCTTCACTGTGTCCTGCTTCCCCGCCAAGGTGAAGCGCGGGTCGGCGGGCTGGACCCGCGCCGTTGCGATTTTCGAGGACTGACGCCGATGCGCTTCGCCACTCTTCGCGACGGCACGCCCGATGGACGTCTCGTCGTCGTTTCTCCTGACGGCACCCGCTGCGCGCCAGCGCCGGTCGCGACGATGCAGCACTTGCTCGAGCAGTGGGACGCGCACGGCGCTACCTGCCGGGCAATCGCGGACTTTCCCGATCCGCTCGATCGGCACACGCTCGCCGCGCCGCTCCCGCGCGCGTGGCAATGGCTCGACGGATCGGCCTTCGACAGCCACGGCGCGCTGATGGATCAGGTGTTCGGCATCTCGCCCGAACGCACCGGCTTGCCGCTGATGTACCAGGGGCTGTCCGATCGCTTCTACGGCCCGCACGACGATGTACCGCTGCCGTCCGAGGATCTCGGCATCGATTTCGAAGGCGAATTCGGGGTGATCGTCGATGCCGTACCGATGGGAACGCCGGCCGCGGCGGCGCTCGATCATGTGCGGCTGGTCGTCCAGATCAACGACTGGTCGCTGCGCGCGCTGGCCGGGCCGGAAATGAAGACCGGCTTCGGCTGGGTCCAGGCCAAGCCCGCCTGCGCCATGGCGGGGATCGCGGTGACGCCGGACGAACTGGGCGATGCCTGGCACGACGGGCGGGTGTGCCTGGACCTGCTGGTCGACTGGAACGGGGCGCGGTTCGGCGCTCCCAACGGCGCGGCGATGGCGTTCGGCTTCCACGACCTGATCGCTCATGCCGCACGCACGCGGTCGCTGCCGGCGGGAACAATCATCGGTTCGGGCACCGTGTCGAACGCGAATTTCCGCGAGGTCGGATCGACCTGCATCGCCGAGCGGCGCGGGATCGAGATCGTCGACGAAGGCAAGGCGCGCACCGACTTCATGCGCTTCGGCGACACCGTGCGGATGGAGGCGCGGCTGGCCGATGGCCGCGCACCGTTCGGGGCGATCGAGCAGCGGGTGGTGCGCGCCTAACCGGCCGCGCCGTTCGCGGCGACCGTTTGGAACGTGTCGATCAGCCAGGCGATGCCGGCATCGTTCGCGCGGCTGGAATGATATTGCGCGACTTCGCGCAGCGGCGGCATCTCGAACGGCAGCGGTTGCATTACCAGGTCGAACGGATCGCAGAACGCCGCCGCCAGCCGTTGCTGCAACACCGCGATCCGCTGCGTCCGCGGCAGCATCAGCGGAACGCCGGAGAAGGTCGAACTCGACACCTCGATCCGCCGCTGGTCGCTGTAGGGGAGCATATGGCGTTCCGCGAAGGTCAGCTCGCGCCCCGACCCGATCCGTACCGCGACATGGCCGAGCGTCAGGAAGCTGTCCAGATCGAGCGGCCGGCACATCGCCGGGTTGTCGCGCCAGCCGACCACGACATGATTGTCGGCGAACAGCGGCCGGACCGGGTGCGAGGGCGAGGCATATTGTTCGGGGCTGATGATGCAGTCGATCTCGCCATTTTCGAACAGGGTGATGCTGTTCGATCCGGTCGGCCCAACGTCCAGGCTGATCCCCGGCGCGGTGTCCTGCATCGCGCGCAGCGCCGGCGCGACCAGGACGGTCTGGATGAAATCGGATGCGCTGACCCGGAAGCGGCGTCGCGAGGTGGCGGGGTCGAAGCTCGACGAAGTGTCGATCAGCAGGTCCGCCTTCGCCAGCAGGTCGCGGGCGATCGGCCACAGCGATTCGGCATAGGCGGTCGGGATCATCGATCGGCCCATCGACACCAGCAGCTCGTCGTTGAAATAGTCGCGTAGCCGGGCAAGCGCGGCGCTGACCGCCGGCTGGCTGAGCTTCAGCCGCTCCGCCGATCGCGACACGCTGCGCTCCTGCAACAGGATATCGAGCGCGACGACGAGATTGAGGTCGAGGCCTTTAAACCGCATTCGCCTGCGCTGCCATCAATGCGATCGATAAGATAGCGTCATTCTTGTCACCTTCGGACTCGCGGGCGTCGACGGATTGCGACGCCCGCGGTCGATTCAGAAATTGTAGCCAAGCGACACGCCGTAGGTCCGCGGCGGCAGGTAGGTGACGCCGATCAGGCGGCTGGTCGCGAGCGCGAACGTGCTCGACGGGCGGAAGACGTCGAACACGTTCTTCATGAACAGGTCCGCCTTCAGTCGCCGATCCGCGGTCACATAGCTGATCGCCATGTCGACCTGGGTATAGGCTTTCGAACTTTCGATCTCGCGTTCGAATTCGCTGAAATAGATGCGGCTCTTGTACGACACGTCGGCAAGGACGGTCAGCTTGCCGGGCAGCGCGCCGTCGGGCGTGTCGAGCTCGCCGTGCACGTTCCAGGCCCAGCGCGGGGTATTGCGCACCGCATTGCCGGCGAGCTGGATAGTACCGCCGCCGGGCGCGCCGAAGGCGGTCGGATCGGGATTGGTCGCGGCGTTATATGCCGGCGATCCGGCGGAGGCGACGTTGGCGGGGTTGAGCGGATCGAGCGTCAGATAGTCGGTGAACCGCGCATCGACATAGGACAGGGCACCGGACAGTCGCACATCGCGCGACGGGCGGGCGAAGAGTTCGAGCTCGACGCCGTCGGCCTTGGTGCTGGCGGCGTTCTGGAAGATCGTGGTGTAGCCGCTCGGTCCGCCAGAAATGGTCTTGTTCAGCTGCAACCCGTCGAGCCGATAGTGATAGACCGACGCGTTGACGGTCAGCGCGCGGCTGAGCTCGGCCTTGATGCCTGCTTCGTGATTGAAGATGCGTTCCGGGTCGACGATCGTCGTCGAGCCCGACGCATTCTCGCCCGAGCCCGCCTTGAACCCTTCCGAATAGGTGTAATAGAGTAGCAGATCGGCGTTGGCCTTCCACTCGAGCCCGGCTTCCGGTGTGAAATCGCGGAAGGTGCGGGCGCGGCGGGTCTGGTCGGCGGTGTAGCGCAGCACCGGGCCAAGGCCGTTGCGGGTAATGACGATCGACGGGTTCTCCGACGTCACGCGCTCGTCGCTGTACCGCCCGCCGAGCTTGACGCGCAGACCGTTCAGGCCGCCCGACAGTGCTGCCAGATCGATGTTCGCCTGACCGAACACGGCGAACGCGCGCGTGCCGAGGTTCGACCGGGTGCAGACCCGCTTGGGCGCGATCACCTGCACGCCCGACAGCGTGCCCGGCCCATAGCCGCACAGGCCGTACGCTTCGTTCAGGTTGATCCCGGCCGCGGTCAGGACGGCGATGTTGCTCGCCTGGCCGTTGCGTGGCGCCAAGCCGACATTGTCGATCGGCCGCTGACGCTCGTGGAAATAATAGCCGCCGAGGACCACGCTGCCGAGGCGGCCGGTGTAGTTCAGCTGGAGTTCGTTGCTGAACTGCTTGCTGTCGATGCGGCGTTCCTGGTTGGTGGTCGCCTGACCGTTGCTCGCCAGACTGTCGACGACGCCGGACAGGTCGAGATCCTGGAACAGCGACGAACGGAAGCGGCGGTAATTGGTGATGTTGGAGAGACTGATGGTGCTCGACAGATCGGCGCGCAACGTGCCGGTAGTGGCCCAGGTTTCGGTATCGGTGCCGACCTGGCTTTCCGAGGCGAGGTCGCGCGGGCGTTGCGCATATCCACCGACACCGAGCGGCGGCAGGCGGGTTACGCCGGGGAAGGACGCGCGCAGGTAATGGATCGCGCCCGAGCTGTCGTCCTGCCGGAAATATTCTCCGGACAGCAGATATTCGACGCTGGGGCTCAGATCGACGGCGATCTGGCCGCGGACCATGCGGCGCTTCAGATCGTCGACGTCGCGGCCGGTGACCGGGTTGACGCCATAGCCGTCGCGGTTCTCGATCCGGGCGGCAATACGCGCGCGGATGCCGTCGGTCAGCGCGCCGGTCAGCGCGGTTTCGGCGATCAGCTGGTTATACGCGCCATAGGTCAACCGGGCATAGCCGCCGACGTCCGCCGACGGCTTTGCGGTGATCAGGTTGATCGACCCGCCGACCGCGTTGCGGCCATAGAGCGTGCCCTGCGGCCCGCGCAGGACTTCGACCCGTTCCAGGTCGAACAGGCTGGTCAGTTGCGCCTCGGCGCGCGCGACATAGGCGCCGTCGACGTGGAAGGCGACGCCGGTCGAACTGCCTGTGGTCGACGTGTTCGCTCCGACGCCGCGGATGAAGATCTTCGCCTGGTTGAAGTCGCTGCCGAAGTTGACCGACGGAACGATCGTCTGCAGATCCTGGAGCGTCGCGACCTGCGCGGTCTGCAGCCGATCGGCGCCGATCGCACTGACCGCGGCGCTCACGTCCTGCAACGACTGTTCACGCTTCTGCGCGGTGACGACGATGTCGCCGGGCTGGGTTTCGGTATCGGCGGTTCGGGTGGGCGGCGCCTGGTCAGCGCCGGCGGATGGGGTGGCCGTCTGCTGCGGTGGCGCGACCGTACCGAGCAGCGTCACCGCCAACGTGGTCCAACCCATCCGATCTCTCCCTGATTTCTTATATATGAAACATTCTTATCCTGGATCGTATCGAGGAATGGCGTCGTTCGCAATCGGTGTCTGAGCGACCTTCTCCGCCATCGAACCGGGCGGTGGTGGACGTCTTAAAAGCTTAGAAATCCGTGGCGTTCGGCGAAGCGCCACACGCCGTCTTCGCGAACAAAACGATCGTGAAACCCGCCGAGCTTCGGCGGTGCATCGGGTGTGAACAGCGCCATCGCCGACTCGGCGGTGGCGGTTTCAAACGACAGCACGTCGACGACGATGTTGCTGCACAGATGCCGGGTCGTCCGGGCGGGGCGGGCACGGAAGGCGGCGAGGATCGCGTCCCGGCCGACGATCCAGTCGTCCGGTGCGGTCGGTCGCGCCATGCGCCCGTCGACCGCATAAAGCGCGGCGACGCCCGCCCAGTCGCCCGCGTCGTTCAGATTGGCGTAGCGCGCGATCAGCCTGGCACACGCCTGCTCGATCGCCGCGCGTTCAGCCTCGGTCACAGCCGCGCATCCGCCAGGTCGGCGCCGTCGCGCAACGCGCGCAGCTTCTTCCACGTCACGCCCGGATCGATCTTGCCATAGCCGGCGAAGGTGCCGAACCCGCAATCGGTGCTGGCGATCACGCGGTCCTTGCCGACGATCGCTGCGAAGCGTTCGATCCGCTGGGCGATCAGTTCGGGATGCTCGACATAGTTGGAACAGGTGTCGATCAGGCCGGGCGCAAGCACCTTGTCGTCGGGCAGGCCGGCGTCGCGCCAGACGGTCCATTCATGCTCGTGCCGCGGGTTGGCGGCTTCGAACAGGATCGTGGCGGGTCGCGCCGCGACGACGATGTCGATCACGCGGTCGAGCGGAATGTCGTGATCGTGCGGACCTTCGTAATTGCCCCAGCAGATATGCATCCGCATCCGATCGGCCGGAATGCCGGCGGTGGCGGCGTTCAGCGCCTCGACGTTCGCGGCGGCGGTGCGGACGAATTCCGCCTCGCTCTGGTCCTGATAGCCGGTGTGGCGCGACATCGCGAGGTCGGGACAGTCGAGTTGCAGGTCGAACCCGGCGGCGACGATCGCTTCATATTCGGGGCGCATCGCATCGACCAGATCGGCCAGATAGGCCTCGTGGCTCGGATAATGGCGATTGACCTGAAAGGCGGTGATGAGACCCGGCGAGGCGGCATTCATGAACGCGCGCACGCCCGCACCGTGGCGATCGAGCGCAGTGCGGAAGCGGCGGATGTCGTCGTGCAGCGGGTCGAGCGTCTTCAGTCGGACGGGGCCGATGCACGATGCGCGCGTGAACTCCTGCGCCCCCATGATCGCCGACAGCTTTTTCGCGAGCGCGGGATGTTCGGCGAGGTCGGCGGCCGGGCGGCGGTCGATATGGCCGCCGAACCCCTCCAGCCGCTCGATCATGTACGTCGAATAGCCGACCTTGCCGAGTTCGCCGTCACTGACGATCGAGACACCGGCCGCGACCTGGGCGGCGACGCCTTCGTCGACCGCGGTCTGGACGACCCGGTCGAAGTCGGCGGCGTCATAGGGCTCGCCATGATCGCGCGCGAGCAGCAGCGGCGTCAGCGCGTCGCCGCGCGGCAGGCTGCCGACATGGGTGGTTTCGATCATCGTTGCTCCCCACTTGATAACATGTTCAGGGCGCGGACGACGAATCGTCCGCGCCCTTCAAGGTCAGGCGCCTTTCGTACGCCAGCCGTCGGCATAGCTGTCGCGTGCCACTTCCGAATAGGGAGCCGGCGCCACCGTCGCGCGGATTTCGGTCTGGACATGCGGTTCGACGGTCGGCTTGCGGGTGCCGCCGTCGGGCTCGCCCCACAGCAGTGTCACTTCGGTGCCCGGCTCGGCGAATTCCTCGTCGATCATAGCCAGCGCCAGGAAACGGCCGGCGTTGACCGTATAGCCGATCCAGGTCGACAGGCCGACCAGCTTCCCGTCTTTCAGCACCGCATCATAGGGGTGCATACAGTAGACGGCGCTGGGGAATTCGAGGAACTTCGCCTTGTCGCCGGTCTGCAGCATCGAACTCATGACGCGAACGATGTCGGCATTGTCGAGCGCGAGCGTCACCTTGCGGCGATGCGGCTGGTCCTTCATCCGCTCCAGCGCCTCGCGACCGACGAAGTCATGGTCGAACTTGACCATGATGCCATAGCCAAGGTCCCACGGCGTCAGATAATAATCCTCGATATTTTCCGACACGAAGCTGCCGCCGAGCGAGCATTTGCCCTCATAGCTGTTGGCGCTCTGCCAGTCGCGGAAGCCCTGCGACCCTTCGCCGGTGTAGAGCGCGGGAAGGGGGGAGGGGATCCAGCCCGATTCCAGCGTGTTCGAACTGTAGGTGCGCCCGCCGCACAGCTTCAGACCGAATTCCTCGCCCGCCGCGATCAGCGCGTTGCGGACGGTGTCGTAATCGGCCCACGGCCCGAACAGCTCGTACCCCGGCTGGCCGACCATGCCGTGGCGCAGCGCGCGCACTTCGACGCCAGCGATCATGACCGGCGCCATATGGAAGAACTTCAGATCGGGCGGCGTTTCGCCCATCGCCTTTTCCAGCACCTTCATCGCGTTCGGGCCCTGCAGCTGGAAGCGATAGTTGCGGCGGTAGCTCTGCTGGTCGAGCGGGCGGGCAGCCGTGCGCTCGTCGCGCTCGACCTTCACGTCCCATTTGCCGGTCGAGGCCCAATATTCGACCCATTCGATCGACGGGGCGCGGCCGACCAGTTCGAACTTCTCCTCCTCGAGGTAGAAGAGGATGACGTCGCCGATCACATAGCCCTCGGGCGTCACCGGTGCGAACTGCTTGGCGCGGTTGGGGACGAAGCCCTTGAAACTGTTGGGCGCCAGATACGACAGCATGTCGAACGCGCCGGGGCCCGTCACCAGCAGGTCGACCATGTGGAAGCTCTGGTTGAACAGCACCGCGGTTTCCGCCCACGACCGCTGCTCGTCGCGCCAGTTGGTATATTCGGCCGGGACGCCCGGATAGGCATTGGGGCCGACCTGCTGATTGCGCAGGAAATCGACGATGTTGCCCTGTTCGTCGAGTGCGGCCTGAAGGGTCTTGTCGGTCACGATGGCATCCTCTTGTTGAGCGGGTGAAAGTCGGTGCGGTCGATGCGGGCGAGCCAGTCGTCGACGACGCGGTTGAAGGCGGCGGGGGCTTCGGCCGGTGCCATGTGCCCCGCCCGGGGGATGATCGTCAGCACCGCGTCGGGTGCCGCGACGGCGATCGCCTGTTGCTGCGCGACGGGCGACCACGCGTCGTGCTCGGCGCCGATGACGGCGACCGGGCAGGTAAGGGTCGGCAACACACTCTTAGCGTCAGGCCGGTCGAGCAGGGCGCGGATTTGGGTGGCGAAGACATCGACACCGGCATCGACGGCCATGGCGTGAATCGTCCGATAGACGGTGTCGTCGGTCGACGTGCCGGGCACCATCATCGGCGGCAACCACCGATCGACCAGCGCAGCGGCTCCGCTGCGTCTTCCCAGATCGAGCAGTGCGTGTCGCGTGTCAGCTTCGCCCGGGCGCACGGGATGGACACCGCTGTTGGCGATGGCGATACCGGCGATCCGGTCGGGTGCGCGTCGCCACATCTCCAGCGCGACGCGGCCGCCCATCGAATGCCCCATCAGCGCCGCGCCATCGGGCATCCGCGCAAGCGCCCAATCGGCCATCGCCCCGATACTGTCCGCATGGCCGTAGTAGCCGTCGACCACAACCGCGTCGAATGCGGCGACCTGCGCGGCGAACAGGCGTGCGTCGCACAACAGCCCCGGCAGGATCACGAGTCGTGTCAACGCACTCTCCAATTCGCGTTTGTGAAGTTTCATCTATACGAACAGTTGCGACTGAGCTAGTGAAAATGCGACGTTGGGAGAGCGAGATGTCGACACCGATCCTTCACCCGAACTGGGCGCGTCCTGCGCACAACATGGTCGATGGCTATTCGATCGAGATCACCGCGAAGGACATCGCCTCGCTCGATGCCGCGGCGGCGGCGATGCCGGCCGAAACACCGGTCGCGATCACGTTCCTGCCGGGCGAGGCGATGGAGGCGCGGGTGGCGGCCGCCGTACGGGTGCGCGAACTGGGGTTCGAGCCGATGCCGCATTTCTCCGCGCGGCGAATCGCCTCGGCCGACGAATTCGAAACCTATCTGGCAACCGTGGTCGAGCGCGCGTCGGTGCGCCGCTGCTTCGTCATCGCCGGCGATCCGTCCGAACCCGAAGGCCCCTATGCCGACAGCAGCGCGCTGATCGGTAGCGGCACGTTCGAACGATCGGGGATCACCGCGATCGGCATCGGTGGCCATCCGGAGGGGCATCCGCATATGACCGCCGACCAGGGCTGGCAGGTGCTGCAGGCGAAATGCGCCGATATCGCCGCGCGCGGGATGGCGTCGCTGATCGTGACCCAATTCGCCTTCGACGCCGCCGCGGTGCTGCGCTGGGTGGCGGAGGCGCGACGGCGGGGCATCGATGCCCCGATCCGGATCGGCGTGCCGGGACCGGCCGGGATCAAGACGCTGGTGCGCTTCGCCGCGCGTTGCGGGGTCGGGGCGTCGGCCGCGGTCCTCGCCAAATATGGCATCTCGATCGGGCAGCTGCTGGGGACGGCGGGGCCGGACAAGTTGATCGCCGCACTGGACGCGGGGATGACGCCCGATCATGGCCCGTTGCGCCTGCACTTCTATCCGTTCGGCGGGGTCGACAGGACCGTCGCCTGGATCGCCGATTACGACCGTGCGCATTGACGCGCGGCATCACACCAAAGGGAGGGTCCTTTCGATATGGCCGACGTCGCCGTTCTCCGCCTGCAATGCCCCGACGCGCTGGGGCTGGTCGCCCGCGTTTCCGGTTTTTTGAGTGAGCGCGGCTGCAACATCGTCGATGCGCAGCAGTTCAACGATCCCGCCAATGCGCGATTCTTCATGCGCGTCGCCTTCCAGTACGACGCAGCGGCCGGGCTGGAGGTCCTGCGCGATGCCTTCGCTCCGATCGCGACGGCCACGGGGATGGACTGGACGTTGAAGGATGCCGGCGTGGCGCGCCGCGTCGTGCTGATGGTGTCGCGCTGGGATCATTGTCTGGGCGACCTGTTGTACCGCACGATCCTGGGCGAATTGCCGATGGATGTCGTGGCGATCATTTCCAACCACCCGCGCGAGCGACTGCACACCTCGCTGATCGGCGCCATCCCCTATCATTACCTGCCGACGACACCCGCGACGAAGGCCGCGCAGGAAGCCGCGGTGAAGCAGGTCATTCTCGACACCGGTGCCGAACTCGTCGTGCTGGCGCGCTACATGCAGATCCTGTCGGATGACCTGGCGTCGTTCCTGTCGGGCCGCTGCATCAACATCCACCACAGCTTCCTGCCGGGCTTCAAGGGCGCGAAACCCTATCATCAGGCGCATGATCGCGGGGTGAAGATGATCGGCGCGACCGCCCATTACGTCACCGCCGACCTGGATGAAGGCCCGATCATCCACCAGGATGTCGAATTCGCCAGCCATGCCGACACGCCCGACGATCTGGTCCGCAAGGGGCGGGATGTCGAGCGTCGCGTGTTGGCGGAGGCGGTGCGACTGCATCTGAACGACCGCGTGCTGATGAACGGCACGCGGACAGTCGTCTTCCGCGACTGACGCCTGCGCGCCGGGCAATGGATTTCGGCCCGATCCTGCGTCATGAAGAGGCTCATGTCGGAAACCGTGCAAACTCCCGTCAAATCGGCAATGCGAACGCTGGATATCATCGAACTGGTGATCGCCCGCGGACGCCCGCTGGTCGCGCAGGAGATTTCGAGCGGTCTGGGTATCCCCGTCAGCAGCCTGTCCTATCTGCTGTCGACGCTGGTCGCGCGCGGCTATCTGCGGCGCGACGGGCGCCGTTACGCGCCGGGACCGGGGTTGGAGCGGCTGCAGGTCCGCGATCACGCGTTCAGCCTGGTCGACATGGTCGCGCCGCTGGCCCGGACGTTGCGCGTGCAGCTGAACGAGACCAGCTCGTTTTTCGTGCGCAAGGGCTGGGAACTGGAGGCGCTGGTGACCGAAACCAGCGACCACGCCCTGCGCTACGCCGTACCCCCGGGCGCACATAACGGGCTGCATGGGTTTGCCGCCGGCAAGGCGCTAATGGCGGCCATGTCCGACGACGAACTCGACCGCTATTTCCGCGAAACCGAGCGGACGGCGTTTACCGATGCGACGGTAACCGAGGAGGAACTCTTGCGCGCCCAAGTCGAAGAGGTCCGCAGGACCGGCATCGCCCGGACGCAGGAGGAATATACCGCGGGCATCGTCGGCTTGGGCCGCGCGGTGATCGTCGATGGCGTTCCGGTCGGCGCGTTCAGCGTCGCCTATCCGATCGTCCGTCACGATCCCGAACTGGAGGCCCGGATCGTCGATCTTCTGGTGAAGACGGCAGGATTGATCGAACGCGGCTGAGTGCGCGCAATCGCGTCCGTGATGCGATCGTCTATGCGAAGGCGAATTCGCCTGATACGCTGGCCGTGACAGAAGGAAGGGGAGGGCGCGGCCGTGGCCGGAGCGATGTTGAACACGACCGGGCATGACGACCGGCCGATGAGCCGGGTACAGATGGTCGCGGTGGCCTGTGCGGTTTTACTGAATGCGCTCGACGGATTCGACGTCCTGGCCATCACCTTCGCGTTGCCGGGTATCGCCCGGGCGTGGAACGTCGGACCGGCTGAGCTGGGCGTGGCGCTGTCGTCCGGCCTCGTCGGCATGGCGATGGGCTCGCTGCTGCTCGCGCCGCTGGGCGACAAATTCGGCCGCCGGCCGCTGATTCTCGGCTGCCTGGTCGTCATGACCGCGGGCATGGGACTGACGGTGACCGCGACCGGCGTGCCGGCGCTGTGCCTGTGGCGATTCGTGACGGGCATGGGCATCGGCGGGATGCTGGCGGCGATCAACGCCGTGGCCGCCGAATTCTCCAACGCGCGGCGGCGCGACCTGTCGATCGGGCTGATGACGATCGGCTATCCCGCCGGCGGACTGATCGGTGGGCTTGCGGTCGCGGATCTGGTCGGGCCGTACGGCTGGCAATTCGTCTTCTATCTCGGCACCGCCCTGACCGCGGCGTTCATCCCGCTGGTCCTGATCGGCCTGCCCGAATCCCCGGCCTATCGCACGCCGGTCGACGCGCCTCGCGTGGAAAAGGCGCCCGTCCGCAATCCGGCATTGACGCTGCTTTCCGGGCGCTATCGTCGTGCTACGCTGGTGCTGGTTGCAGCCTATTTCCTGCACATGATGACCTTCTACTTCTTTTCCGGCTGGCTGCCGAAGCTGATGAGCGACATGGGTTACGCGACCGCGGACGCGATCCGGACCTCGGCGCTGATGAGCAGCGGTGGCGTGATCGGTGGCCTCGCTTTCGGTTGGTTGGCACCACGGCTGGGGCTCGTCCGTCTGCTGATCGCCGCGATGTTGCTGACCGCGGCGGGCTTCCCGGTCTTCGGCGCCGTCACAGGGCTGGCTGCGATGCAGGCGGTCGCGTTCTTGACCGGCGTCGTGCTGTTTGGCGGAATCGTCGGGCTCTACGCTCTGATCGCCCGATCCTTCCCGGCGGAGTTGCGCGTGACCGGCAGCGGGCTGGCGATCGGCGTTGGCCGGGGGGGTGCAATCCTGGGCCCGCTGGTGGGCGGGGTGATGATTGCGCAAGGGATCAGCGCGGCAAGCGCGGTCATGATCATCGGGGCGAGCGCGGTGCTTGCCGCAGCCGTCCTCGCGATCGGTTATCGGCGCGCGGAGGGTTAGGCCAGCGGTTCGTCGGGCAGCAGTTCGGTATCGATCTGCGCCTGGGCGCTCGCCGGATAGCGCGCGCCCGCCAGGCGGTTGGCGGGCAGCAGGGCATCGACCGCAGCGAGCGTGTCGTCCGACAGGCGCAGTGTCGCCGCCGCGACATTCTCGTCCAGATGCGCGATCGACCGCGTCCCTGGGATCGGTACGACATGCGGCGCCTGCGCGAGCAGCCACGCAAGCGACAATTGCGCGGGCGTGATCCCGGCGTCACGCGCGATCGCGTCGAACCGTGCGACGATGCCGAGGTTGCGCGACAGTTGCGGCTCGACGAAGCGTGGCATGCTGCGGCGGATGTCGCCCGCGTCATAGGCATCGTCGCGGACGCTGCCGGCTAGCAACCCGCGCGCCACCGGCGAGAAGGCGACGAAGCCGATACCGAGGTCGGCGCAGGTATCGAGCACGGCGACTTCGGGGTTACGGACGGCGGGCGAATATTCGCTCTGAACCGCTGCGATCGGATGGACCGCGTGCGCCCGACGAATGGTCGCGGCGGACATTTCACTGAGACCGATGGCGCCGATCTTGCCGGCCTCCCTGGCCCGCGCGAGCGCGCCGACCGAGTCCTCGATCGGCACATCGGGATCGAGCCGGTGGAGATAATAAAGGTCGATATGATCGGCGCCGAGCCGGTCGAGCGCGGCGTCCAGGGTCGCGGCGATGGCGTCGGGCGAGCCGTCGAGGATGCGTTGCCCGTCGCGCATGTCGAGCACGCATTTGCTCGCCAGCGTGAACGCACTGCGGCGGTGCATCACCTTTGCGACCAGCCGCTCGTTCGCCCCACCGCCGTAGAGCGCGGCGGTGTCGAGGAAGGTCACGCCCAGATCGAGTGCGCGGTTGAGCAGCGCCACGCCCTCCGCCTCGCTCGGCGGCGTGCCATAGGCGTGACTGAGGTTCATGCAGCCGAGCCCGATGCTCGAAACGGTGAACGGACCGATCGTCCGGCTCGGCAGGGTCATCAGAGCGGCAGTCCCACGTAATTCTCCGCGATCGCGGTCTGCATCGCGCGTGAGGTCGCGACATAGTCGAGCTCGGCGGTCTGCATCCGGTGCTCGAACGCGCCATCCTCGGGGAATCGATGCATCAGCTTGGTCAGATACCAGCTGAAACGTTCCGCCTTCCAGATGCGCGCCAGGGCACGCGCTTGATAACCGGTCAGGCCGCTTTCGTCACCGCGGGTGAAGAAGCCGATCAGCGCGTCGGCCAGATAGGCGACGTCGGAGGCGGCCAGGTTCAGGCCCTTCGCACCCGTCGGCGGGACGATGTGGGCGCTGTCGCCGGCAAGGAACAGGCGGCCGTGGCGCATCGTCTCGAAGACGTAGGACCTGAGCGGCGCGATCGACATTTCGAGCGCTGGCCCGCGAGTGACCTTGTGGTCGCTGAGCGGATCGAACCGCTCGGCAAGCTCGTCCCACAGCCGCTCCTCGCTCCAGTCCTCGACCCGGTCGGTCAGCGGTACCTGGATGTAATAGCGGCTTCGCGTCGACGACCGCATCGAGGCGAGGGCGAAGCCCTTGGTTGTATTCGCGTAGATCAGTTCGGGGTGGCACGGCGGCACATCGGCCAGGATGCCCAGCCAGCCGAAGGGATATTCGCGCTCGAACTCGCGCGCCGCAGGGGCGGGAATCGCCTTGCGTGACGCGCCGTGGAAACCGTCGCAGCCGGCAATGAACTGCGCGTCGACCCGATGCTCGGCGCCGTCCTTCGTATAGGTCACGTACGGGGCATCGCCGGCGACGTCGTGGAGTGTGACGTCCTTCGCCTCGTAGATCACGCGCAGCCCGCGCGCGGGTGCCGCGTCCATCAGGTCGCGGGTCACTTCGGTCTGGCCATAGACGGTGACGTGGCGGCCAGTCAGCGCGGCGATGTCGATGCGGATCAGATGGTCGGCGGTGGCCAGGTTGAAGCCTTCCTCGACCAGTCCCTCCGCCTTCAAACGCGCGTCGAGCCCGAGCCGCGTCATCAGGTCGGTCGTCACCGTTTCCAGCACGCCGGCGCGAATGCGACCGAGGACATAATCAGGCGACTGGCGCTCGACGACGACGCAGTCGACCCCGGCCGCGCGAAGCAGGTGCCCAAGCAGCAGCCCGGATGGCCCCGCGCCGACGATGACGACCCCGGTCTTCACCGCGCGGCTTCGAGTTGCTTTTCCAGCGCGTCGAGCACGCGGTAGCAGGGCAGGACCTGCGCGACGCTGGCATTGGGCTCGCGGCCTTCGCGGATCGCGGCGATGAATTCGCGGTCCTGCAATTCGATGCCGTTCGACGACACCGCCACGCCGGTCAGGTCGATCGGCTCTTCCTTGCCGGTCACCAGATCGTCGTACCGGGCGATATAGGTTCCCGTGTCGCCGATGTAGCGGAAGAAGGTGCCGAGCGGGCCGTCGTTGTTGAAGCTCAGCGACAGGGTGCAGATCGCACCGCTCTCCGCCTTCAGCTGGATCGACATGTCCATCGCGATGCCGAGCTCGGGATGATGCGGCCCTTCAATCGCGTTCGCCTGGACGATGGGGCCTGCCTGATACGCGAACAGGTCGACCGTGTGCGCCGCGTGGTGCCACAGCAGATGATCGGTCCACGACCGCGGCTCGCCCTTGGCATTGATGTTCTTGCGGCGGAAGAAATAGGTCTGGACGTCCATCTGCTGGATGTTCAGCTCGCCCGCCGCGATCTTGTTGTGGACGAACTGGTGGCTGGGGTTGAAGCGGCGTGTGTGGCCGACCATCGCGGTCAGGCCGGTTTTCTGCGCCATGGCCAGCACCGCCTCACCATCGGCGAGATTATCGCACAGCGGAATCTCGACCTGAACGTGCTTGCCCGCCTCCAGGCACTGTAACGCCTGGGCGGCGTGCATCTGGGTCGGCGTGCACAGGATGACCGCGTCGAGCCCCGGCAGCGCGAGCGTTTCGGCCAGCTCGGTCGTCGCATGGGCGATGCCGTATTTGGCGGCGACCGCTTGCGTCGGCTCGAGGTTGCGGCCGACGACCGATACGACCTCGACACCGTCGATGTTCTTCAGCCCGTCGAGGTGCTTTTCACCAAAAGCGCCGGCGCCGGCGAGTGCGATTTTCATGATTATCTCCCTCTCCCCGCTTGCAGGGAGAGGGCCGGGGAGAGGGGCAGTCTCTCGTCACCGGCCCTGTCGTTCGTGATCGAAGACTGCCCCTCTCCCAACCCTCTCCTCTTAAGGGAGAGGGCTTTGTTGCGCAGCCGCGACGTAACCGCTGCCGGTCATGTCGAGCCCTTCGCCGTTATCAGGCCGCAGGACGATATGTCCGATCGCGGTGTTGCTGCACGGCACATGGTAATGCCGGTGCAGCGCCGCGGTGCGCTGGCCGAGGGCCCCGCGCATGATCAGCCACATCACCATCTCGATCCCCTCACTGCCCGTCTCGCGCAGATATTCGATATGCGGGATATGGCGCAGGCGATCGGTGTCGCCGATCAGGCCGTCCAGGAAGTCGTTGTCCCATTCGCGGTTGATGAGACCGGCGCGCGGCCCCTGCAGCTGGTGGCTCATCCCGCCCGTGCCCCAGACCTGGACGTTCAGATCTTCGGGGAAGCTCGCGACCGCGCGCGCGATCGCTTCGCCCAGCGCCCAGCAGCGGTTGCCGGACGGGGGCGGGTAGGTGACGACGTTGACCGCCAGCGGGATGACCTTGACTGGCCATTCGGGCACATCACCGAAGACCATGCTCAGCGGCACGGTCAGCCCGTGGTCGACATCCATCTCGTTGATGATGGTCATGTCGAATTCGTCGAGAATCAGGCTCTGCGCGATATGCCAGGCGAGATCGGGATGGCCGATCACGTCGGGAACCGGACGCGGGCCCCAGCCTTCGTCGGCGCTGGTGTAACGCTCGCCACAGCCGATCGCGAAGGTCGGGATGATCTTCATGTCGAACGCCGAGGCATGGTCGTTGTAGACCAGGACGACGACGTCGGGCTTCTCGGTCTTCTCCCACGCCCGCGTCCAGTCGTAGCCGGCGAAGATCGGGCCGAAATAGTCGTCGCGGTCCTTACCCTGGTCGTGCGCGACGCCGAGCAGGGGCACGTGGCTGGTCGCCACGCCGGCGGTGATGCGAGCCATTATTCCTGATCCTTTCCAGCCCCGGCACCGCCGGCGGTATCCTTCAGCGAGCGGTTGCCCTCGGGCGAGCGGCCGCCCTTCATCATCATCTCGCGATATTCGGGGAAGCTCATGTCGGTCATGGTGCTCACCGCCTCGGCAAAGGGGATGCCGTCGGTCGAGAACAGCTTGGCGAGGAAATAGACGTTTCCGCCGAGATCCAGGCAGCGGTTGTAGTTGCGGTCGAGCAGGGCCTGCTTCGCCTCGTCGCTGAGCGGCCATTCGTCGAGATAGGCACGCTCGTCGGCCTTGAAGCGGGCGCGGTTCTCCGCCTTCATCAGGCTCATCGCGAACTGGTTCATGTGATAGCCCTGGCGCGCGCGCGCCGCGGTGAAGACGCGGGTGCCGGGAATATCCTCGAACTCGGCGAGATAGGCGTGGATGTCGCGTGGCTGTGTCATCTCAAATCCTCCCCGGCACGGGAAGGTGGCAGCGCGCAACGCTGACGGAGGAGGACCTCCGCATAGATCGCCGCTTGTGGGGAGCCCCCTCCGCCATGCTCAGCATGGTCCCCCTCCCCGTTCCAGGGAGGATGAATTTTGTAGTCACAACCCGCGCTCCTTGAGTTTCGCGTCCAGCCGCGGAAAAACCCGGCGGGCATTGCCTTCGAAGATCGCCGCGCGATCGGCGTCGGATATGTCCAGTGCGTCGACATAGCGTTTGGTATCGTCGAAATACTGGCCGGTCGTCGGATCGATGCCGCGCACCGCGCCGACCATCTCGCTGCCGAAAAGAATGTTCTTGGTGTCGATCACGTCTGCCAGCAGGTCGATGCCCGGCTGGTGGTACACGCATGTATCGAAGAAGATGTTGTTCATCAGATGCGTGTCGAGCGCCGGCTTCTTCAGCATGTCGGCAAGCCCCCGATAGCGCCCCCAGTGATAGGGCACCGCGCCGCCACCGTGGGGAATGATGAAGCGCAGCGTCGGGAAATCGGCGAACAGATCGCCCTGCAGCAGCTGCATGAAGGCGACCGTGTCCGCGGCGATATAATAGCCGCCGGTCGCGTGCATCGCCGGGTTGCAGCTACCCGAAACGTGGATCATCGCCGGCACGTCGAGGGCGACCATCGCTTCGTAGAACGGATACCAGTAGCGGTCGGTCAGCGGCGGATGGGTGAAATGCCCGCCACCGGGATCGGGGTTCAGGTTGCAGCCGATGAATCCGAGGTCGCGCACGCAGCGCTCCAGCTCGGCGACGCTTGCGGTCATGTCGGCCTTGGGACTTTGCGGCAGCATGCAAACGCCGACGAAGGTCTCCGGAAACAGACCGACGACGCGCGCGATCAGGTCGTTGCAGCGACGTGCCCACTCGATCGCGACGGCTTCGTCGCCGATATGCGGTGCCATCGCCGAGGCGCGGGGGGAGAAGATCGTCAGGTCGGCACCGCGTTCCCTGATCAGGCGCAACTGGTTCGCTTCGATCGTTTCGCGGATTTCGGCATCGGTGATGTCGGGATAGGGCGGGGCGGGCTCGCCGGCCTTGTACGCCGCGACCTGCGTTTCGCGCCATGCGTCATGCCCCTTGGGCAGCACGGTGTAATGGCCGTGGCAGTCGATGATCATGCGCAATCTCCAAGGGCGAACAGCTTGGCCGCCAGGCCGTCGGACGGGGTGAGTCTCAGCTCACCCATCGCGCGCTGGCGGCGGATCGTGCCGCGGGTCATCGCGGGGTCGACGCCCAGTTCCCCCAGCGTCGCTGCGACTTCCTCCATCTCGGCAGCGCGGCGCAGGCCATGGGCCATCATGCGGTCGAGGTTGTAGTCGACCCGCGCGCTCCACCCCTGCGGCTTCCAACTGGCATCGAGCGAAGAGAACACGGCATCGGCGACCCCGGCGCGGTGCGCTGCGAGCGCGCATTCGGCACTGAGCGCTTCGAGGCCCTTCACCATCACCGAGCGGATCATCTTGATCGCGGAGGCATCGCCGACCGCTGCGCCGGCGATGGTGACGTCGGTGAAGCCATGCGCGGTGAGCACCTCAGCCGCAGCGGCGGCATGCGGGCCGGCGACGAGTAGGGGGACGGACAGGCGGCCGGGCAGGACGGGCGACATCACCGCGACATCGACGTAGCGGCCACCAGCTGCCTCGATCGTCTTGGCCGCAGCGCGCTTGGTGCCGGGGGCGACGCTGTTCATGTCGAGCCACAGCGTGCCCGATGCGATCGACACGGCAGCGGTCTGTGCGGCGGGAAGTGCCTGGTCGGCGGTGACGAGCGAAAAGACAGCGTACGCGTCGGCCAGCACTTCGGCGGGCGTCTGGCACCCAAGGACGCCTGCAGCCCGATAGTCTGCCTGCTTGTCCGCTCGCGCAGCAGCGTCGTCGGTCATCCGATCATAGGCACGGTCGCCGGGGCGGGCAAAGGCTTGCCCGGCCTCTCCGAATCCGATGAAGGCGATTTCGCGTGCCATACCGAGCGGGTTAGGCTGGCCGCCGCCGCCTGCGCCAATCGGAAAGCGCCGCCGCCTATCGATTTTCCTGAAGTCTGGTTTCGTTGGATGCGCGTTCGAGCAGGGCGATCAACCGCGCCTGCGCGGTGGTCGGGCGCCATCCGGTGCGGGTACTGATCCCGATCGTCCGCACGGTTTCGGTCAACTCCGGCCCGATCCGGACGAGCAGGCCGGCATCGACCTCCAGCGCGACCTGATCGGGCGACAACAGGGTCAGCAGGTCGCTTTCGGCCAGCAGCCCGCGGATGACCATCACCGATCCGCATTCGATCGGCACCGCGGGCAGGGGCCGTCCGGCGAACAGCGTCTCCCAATGGCTGCGCAGCGGCGTGCCGACGGGGCCGACAACCCAGCTCTGCGCCGCGAGAGCGTCGAGCCCGACGGCGCGCCCGGCCAGCGGATGGCCGGCACGGCCGAAGATCGCCAGCCGGTCGGTGAACAGTGCGACCTGGTCGAGTCCGGCGGGCGGATCGGGCCGCAGCGCGCCGATCATCAGGTCGATGACCCCGTCGAGCAGCGGATCGACGAGCTCGCGCCACGAACCCTCGACCACGTCGATCACGGTGCCTGGCATCTCAGCCAGAAACAGCGCGAGGGCATGGGGCAGCAGCAATGCGCGGCTGAGCGGCATCGCACCGACCGCGGTCCGCCCGCCGCCCTGGCCGTCGCCGCGCGTCTCGGCAATGCCCGCCGCGATCTCCCGCGCCGCTAGCCGGACGCCGCGGGCAAGCGCTCGGCCCGCCGGCGTCAGGACCATCCCGCGACCGCGCCGTTCGGCCAGCGGCGCCGCCCAGATCTGCTCCAGCTCGCGCACCGCACGGTGGATCGCCGGCTGCGACAGCCCGCCCGCTGCCGCCGCGCCGGCGAAGCTGCCGGCGTCGGCGAAATGCAGGAACGCTTCCGCTTGTGTCGCGGTCATCAGCGCCTCGGGCCGGGCGAAGCCGCGCTTGCCGTTACGCCGACCCGACGCCGCAAGCAGGGCGAAGGCGCGCGCTGTCCGATCCGCCAAAGCCTGTCCGGCAGCAGTCGGCGTCATGCCGTCGGGGTTGCGATCGAACAACAGGGTGCCGAGCTGCCGCTCGATCTTGCCGAGCCCCTGCGTCAGCGCCGGCTGCGACAGACCTGCGGCGTCCGCCGCGCGGTTCAGACTGCGCTGCGTCACGATATGCCCGATGGCGCGCAGGTGGCGCAGATTGAGATCGAACGGCTTCACACACCGGATATAGCAAAAACTTATGGGGTGACCGCAAGATCGATTGGCCAAGGCGCGCGCGCAGGCGGACGATGGTGGCGAGAAGCGAGGGGATCGACATGACTATCGTCGTTCAGAACATCGACCGTGCTGACGCGGGCGTCATCGACGGCCTGGCCGCCGCCGGGGTCGCGACGGTGCACGAGGCGCAGGGGCGGATCGGCCTGCTCGCGCATTACATGCGGCCGATCTATCCGGGCGCGCGGATCGCGGGCAGCGCGGTGACGATCTCCGCCGCGCCCGGCGACAATTGGATGGTCCATGTCGCGATCGAACAGCTGAAGGACGGCGACATCCTGGTGCTCGCGCCGACGTCCCCTTGCGTCGATGGCTATTTCGGCGACCTGCTGGCGACCAGCGCGATGGCACGCGGGTGCCGCGGACTGGTGATCGACGCGGGCGTCCGCGACGTGCGTGACCTGACCCAGATGGGCTTCCCCGTGTGGTCGAAGGCGGTGTTCGCGCAAGGGACGGTCAAGAACACGCTGGGGTCGGTCAACGTGCCGATCGTGTGTGCCGGCGCTGCGGTCGAGGCGGGGGACGTGATCGTCGCCGACGACGACGGGGTCTGCGTGGTGAAGCGCGCCGATGCCGCCGCCGTGCTCGGAAAGGCGCAGGCGCGCGAAGCGGCGGAAGAGGCCAAGCGCCAGCGGCTGGCGGCCGGTGAGCTCGGGCTCGACATCTACGACATGCGCCCGCGGTTGGAAGCGATGGGGCTGCGCTATGTGTGACGACAAGATCCTCCCCGGCACGGGGAGGCGGCAGCGCGCAGCGCTGACGGAGGGGGGGGGCCTCACAGGACACCCTCTGCGGCCCGCCCCCTCCACCGCTCTGCGAGCGGTCCCCCTCCCCGTGCCGGGGAGGATGTGGTGACCCGCTGCATGTGGATGCGCGGGGGGTCGTCGAAGGGCGGCTATTTCCTGCGTGACGACCTGCCCGCCGATGTGGCCGAGCGCGACGCCTTCCTGCGGCGCGTCATGGGCTCGCCCGATCCGCGGCAAATCGACGGGATGGGCGGGGCGGACCCGCTGACCAGCAAGGTCGCGGTCGTCAGCCGGTCCGAGCGCGAGGGCGTCGACGTCGACTATCTGTTCCTGCAGGTCTTCGTCGATCAGCCCATCGTCACCGACGCGCAGAATTGCGGAAACATCCTGGCCGGGGTCGGCCCGTTCGCGATCGAACGCGGGCTGGTCACCGCGCAGGATGGTGAGACGCGCGTCGCCATCTTCATGGAAAATACCGGCCAGGTCGCGGTGGCGACCGTCCAGACGCCGGGCGGTGTGGTGACCTATGCCGGAGATGCTGCGATCAGTGGCGTACCCGGCACAGCCGCGCCCGTGCCGCTTGCGTTCCGCGACACAGCGGGTTCGTCATGCGGCGCGCTGTTGCCGACCGGCAACGGCGTCGACACGATCGACGGTATCGCCTGCACCCTGATCGACAACGGCATGCCGTGCGTCGTCATCGCCGCCGGAGACGTCGGGATCACCGGCTATGAGGACCGCGACACGCTGGATTGCGACGACGCGATGAAGGCCAAGGTCGAGGCGATACGCCTGCAGGCCGGGCCGCTGATGAACCTGGGCGATGTCGCGCAGAAATCGGTGCCGAAGATGATGCTGGTCGCCGCACCGCAGGACGGCGGCGCTGTCGCCGTGCGCTCGCTGATCCCGCACCGCGTGCATGCCTCGATCGGGGTCTTGGGTGCGGTCAGCGTCGCAACGGCGTGCCTGATCGACGGATCACCCGCCGCCGCAGTCGCGGTGGTGCCCGGCGGCAAGCACCTGACGCTGGGCGTCGAGCATCCGACCGGCGTCACCGAATGCGTGGTGACACTCGACGACGATGGCCAGCCGGTCGAGGCGGGCATGCTGCGCACTGCGCGCAAACTGATGGATGGGGAGGTGTTCGCGTGAAGGATGCAGACGGCCGGATCCGCAGCTGGACGCTCGAGCCGTCCCAGCCCCGCTTCACGCCCCCGCCGGGTGCGGTCGATGCGCATTGCCATGTGTTCGGGCCGCAGGCGGACTTTCCGTTCAGCGCGAAGGCGAAATATCTGCCGCAGGATGCCGGCCCCGACGCGCTGTTCGCGCTGCGCCGGCAGCTGGGCTTCAGCCGCAATGTCATCGTGCAGGCGAGCTGCCACGGCACCGACAATCGCGCGACGCTCCACGCGATCGCGGTGTCGGACGGGACGTGCCGCGGCGTCGCGGTGGTCGACCCGGCGATTGGCGACGCCGAACTCGATGCGCTCCACGCCGGCGGCATCCGCGGCGTGCGGTTCAACTTCCTGAAGCGGCTGGTCGACGATGCGCCCAAGGACAGATTCCTCGACGTCGCCCATCGCATCCGGCGGCTCGGCTGGCACGTCGTCGTCTATTTCGAAGCCGATATTCTGGATGAGATGCGCGAGTTTCTGGCCGCGATCCCGGTGCCGATCGTCATCGACCACATGGGCCGCCCTGACGTCGCCCAGGGCCCTGCCGGCGCGGACATGACCGCGTTCCGCACGCTGCTCGACAGCCGGAACGACATCTGGATGAAGGTGACCTGCCCCGATCGGCTGGACCCCGCCGGCCCGCCCTATGCCGATTTCGTCCGCGCGGTGCGGCCGCTGGTCGAGGCCTATCCCGATCGCGTGCTCTGGGGTACCGACTGGCCGCATCCGAACATGGAAAGCGTCCTGCCCGACGATGGGGCGCTGGTCGACGTCATCCCGGAAATCGCGGTGACGACAGGCCTGCAACACAAGCTGCTCGTCGACAATCCAATGCGGCTGTACTGGCCGGAGGATATCTGAAAGCCGTTCGGCCTGAGCCTGTCGAAGGGCCGTTCTGCGATACGCACGCTCATCGTTAGCGGCTCGAAGAACAGTGCTCGACACGCTCAGCGCGAACGGTTTCGACGGAGCGTCAGTCTCCCCAGACATCCCGCGCGACGTCGATCACCAACCGCATCTTTGCCGCCTGCTGTTCGACCTGAATGTCGTTGCCATGGACGGTCGAAGAGAAGCCGCACTGAGGCGACAGCGCCAGCTGGTCGAGCGGCGCGTATTGCGCCGCTTCGTCGATGCGGCGCGTCACATCGTCTGCGCTTTCCATCTCGCCGAGCTTCGTGGTGACGAGGCCGAGGACGATCGTCTTGCCGTTCGGCAGGAAGCGCAAGGGGGCGAAGTCGCCCGACCGGGGATCGTCATATTCCAGGAAATAGCCGTCGATCGCGAGTTCGTTGAACAGCACTTCGGCGACCGGCTCGTAGCCGCCCTCGGCCGCCCAGGACGAGCGGAAATTGCCGCGGCACAGGTGGACGCACACGACCATGTCGTCCGGGCGGTCGCGGATCGATTCGTTGATCAGACGGGCGTAGAGCCGCGGCAGTTCGTCGGGGTCCATGCCGCGCCGCCGTGCATTCTCGCGCTGCGTGTCGTCGCACAGATAGGCGAGGTTGGTGTCGTCGAGCTGAAGATAGCGGCACCCCGCATCGGCCAGGCTGGCGATCTCGGCGCGATAGGCAGCGGCCAGGTCAGCGTAGAAATCCTCGAGATCGGGATAGGCCGTCGCGTCGATGGCATCGCGCCCGCCGCGGAAGTGCAGCATCGTCGGCGACGGGATCGTCACCTTCGGCGTACGCGACGTGCAGGAGGCGAGGAATTCGTAATCCGCGCGCTGGATGTCCTTCGCATGGCCGATCTTGCCGGTGATCTTCATGACCGGCGGGGCATATTCCAGCTCCTTGCCGCCATGCTGGTGGAACTTCACCTGGGTCCCGCCGGCCTCGTCCACGCCGTCGAGTTGCAGCAGGAAATCGGTATGGAAATAGGTGCGGCGGAATTCACCGTCGGTGATGCCCTGAAGCCCCAGATCCTCCTGGAATCGCACCACGCCGCGGATCGCCTCGTCCTCCGCGGCGCGCAGCGCGGCGGCGTCGATCGTGCCGGCACGATACGCCTCGCGCGCGTCGATCAGAGCCTTGGGCCGCAGGAAGCTGCCGACGTGATCGGCGCGGAACGGGGGTTTGGGCATGGCGTGCTCTCCAAGGGCGATCGTACGTGTTGCATACGGCTCCTAAGCGCACCGTCGCGCGCGCGCAATGTCCGGTTGCCGACCGCGAGCATCCAGGTATATGTTCCATCGCATAACAAAAGTTGGAGAGCTACGGTTGGCCCAGGATCCACGCGTCGTGATCGACGCCGAGCCGATGTCGCGGTTCCAGTGGGGCATCGTCGCGACGATGGTCGGGCTGAACGCGCTCGATGGATTCGACGTCCTCTCGATCAGCTTCGCGTCGCCCGGCATCGCCGCCGAATGGGGTATCGACCGTGCGGCGCTGGGGATCGTCCTGTCGATGGAACTGATCGGCATGGCGATTGGTTCGCTGTTCCTGGGCGGCGTCGCCGACCGGATCGGGCGGCGCAACACGATCCTCGGCTGTCTCGGTATGATGACGCTCGGCATGCTGGGCGCGGCGACCGCGCATGACGTCTATACGCTCTCAACCTGGCGCGTGCTGACCGGCCTCGGCATCGGTGGCATGCTCGCCTCGACCAATGCGGCGGTGGCGGAGGCGGCGAACGCCCGGCACCGTTCGCTGGCGGTCGTGCTGATGGCGGCGGGCTATCCGGTCGGCACGATCGTCGGCGGATCGGTGTCGGCGGTGCTGCTCGCGCAGTACGACTGGCGCGCGGTCTTCGTGTTCGGCGCGATCTGCAGCGCGGTCTTCGTACCGTTGGTGCTGTGGCGCGCGCCCGAATCGGTCGCCTTCCTGATGCACAGGCGCCCGGCGGATGCCCTGGAGCGGATCAACGTTACGCTCCGCCGGATGGGCCACCCGCCTGTCGATGCGTTGCCCGATCCCGAGCCGCGGGCGGCCGTCGCCAAGGCCCCCGTGGTCGCGCTGTTCTCCCCCGCGCTGCTGCGGACGACCGTGCTGCTGACGCTTGCGTATCTCGCGCACATCATGACCTTCTATTTCATCTTGAAATGGATCCCCAAGATCGTCGTCGACATGGGCTTTCCCCCGCCGCAGGCCGCAAGCGTGCTGGTGTGGGCCAGCATCGGCGGTGCGACGGGGTCGCTGATCCTTGGCCTGCTGACCGGGCGCATCCGCCTGCTGGCGCTGACCATTACCGCGATGCTGCTGTCGACCGCGCTCGTCATCGTCTTCGGTCGTGCGCAGAGCGATCTGGCCGGCCTGTCGATCGTCGCGGCGTGCGCCGGCTTTGCGACCAACGCCGGTGTCGTCGGGCTCTATGCGCTGATCGCGCAAAGCTTCCCGACGGGCGTGCGTGCAACGGCGACCGGCTTCGTCATCGGCGTGGGCCGTGGCGGCTCGGCGCTGGCGCCGGCCGTCGCGGGTTTCCTGTTCGCGGCCGGCTTCGGATTGCAGGCGGTGGCGGTGCTGATGGGCGTCGGATCGCTGGTCGCGGCAATCGCACTGATCCTGATGCGCGGGCGGCCTGCCGCCGCTTGACGACATACACGACCCAATTTAAGCTATAAAACATAACAAATATGGAGAGCGGCCCGATGGCGTCCGGTACCACGTTCGATCGCATCAATCCCGTGACGGGCGAGGTCGCAACGACCGCCGCCGCGTTCGGTTCGGCCGAGGCCAATGCCGCGGTCGAGGCCGCCGCCGCCGCTTTCCCCGCCTGGTCCGCGCTCGGCCCCAACGCCCGCCGCGCCGCGCTGACCAAGGCCGCCGATGCGCTGGCTGCCAAGGCCGACCAGTTCGTCGATGCGATGATGGGCGAAATCGGCGCGACCGAAGGCTGGGCGCGCTTCAACCTGATGCTCGCGGTCGGCATGGTGCGCGAGGCTGCCGCGCTGACGACGCAGATCGGTGGCGAGGTCATTCCGTCGGACAAGCCCGGCTGCATCGCGATGGCGCTGCGGGAGCCGGTCGGCGTCATGCTG
>CAJYOI010000009.1 GCA_913776045.1 uncultured Sphingomonas sp. | reverse complement strand
GGGCACCATTTTCCTGATCGTCCCAAGACGATGATCGGGCGGTCGCCCGTGCGGCTGGTCGAGGTACGTCAGCACTCCCTTCCGCACTCCGGAGCCCGACCATGATGCAAGGCATGTCGCTTGCCCGTTTCCTGATCGAGCAGCAGCGGGGCGCGGCGGCGTTGCCGGCGGAACTCCGCCTGTTGATCGAAACCGTTGCGCGCGCCTGCAAGACGATCGGTCATGCCGTGTCGAAGGGGGCGCTGGGCGAGGTGCTTGGCAGCCTGGACAACGAGAATGTCCAAGGCGAGGTGCAGAAGAAGCTCGACGTCATCGCCAACGAAGTGCTGCTCGATGCGAACGAATGGGGTGGGCATCTGGCGGCGATGGCGTCGGAGGAGATGGCGACGATCCATCGCATCCCGCACCGCTATCCCAAGGGCGAATATCTGTTGCTGTTCGATCCGATCGACGGATCGAGCAACATCGACGTCTGCCTGTCGGTCGGCACGATCTTTTCGGTGCTGAAGGCGCCGGCGGACGCGGCCGGGCGCGACATCGCCGAGGAAGATTTTCTCCAGCCCGGATCGAGCCAGGTCGCGGCAGGCTATGCCATCTACGGGCCGCAGCCGTTGCTGGTGCTGTCGGTCGGGTCGGGCGTCTATGAGTTCACGCTCGACCGCGAAATCGGGTCGTGGCGGCTGACCGACGGGCCGATCCGGATCCCGGCAGGGACGCCTGAATTCGCGATCAACATGGCGCGGCGGCGGCAATGGTCTGACGCGGTCGTCCGCTTTGTCGATGACCGCGTGGCGGGCGAAACGGGGCCGTGCGGGCGCGAGTTCACCATGCGCTGGACCGGATCGATGGTCGCCGACGTCCACCGCATCCTGAAACGCGGCGGCACCTTCTGCTACCCGACCGACGTCCGCACCGGCGGCGCGCGGTTGCGGCTGATGTATGAGGCCAATCCGATGAGTTATCTGATCGAACAGGCGGGCGGCGCGTCGATCGACGGGGCGAGGCGCATCCTCGACATCGTGCCGACGGGCCTGCACCAGCGCGTCGGGCTGATGCTGGGCGATGCTGACGAGATCGCGATGCTGCGCGAGCCGGCCTAGTCGCCCCTCAGAACCAGGCGCGGATGCCGGCGACCAGGCCGACCCCGCCGGTGCGCTCGCCATCGGCGCGGGCGAAGCGGGCGGTGTCGCCGAAGCGGCGTTCCCACGACACGCCGACATAGGGGGCGAATTCGCGGACGATTTCGTAGCGCAGGCGCAGGCCCGCCTCGGCATCGGTGAGGCCTGAACCGAGGCGGCTGGCGGCCACGTCCTGTGCCGACAGGTTGAGCTCGACGCGCGGTTGCAGGATCAGGCGCTGGGTGATCCGCTGGTCGTAATAGCCCTCCAGCCGGGCGAGCAGGTCGCCTCTGTCGGACAAGAACAGCGCGCCCTCGACGTCGAACCAATAGGGGGCGAGCCCCTCGACGCCGACCGTGGCATAGGTCCGGTTGGGACCGGGCGAAAAGTCCTGCCGGAGGCCGGCCTGCAGGTTGAAATAGGGGCCGATCGCGCGGCTGTAGAGCGCCTGGACTTCGCCTGCCGCACTGCCGCGGAAACGGCCTTCGCCCTCGCTTTTCAGCGTCAGCCGGTTGATGTCGCCGCCAGACCAGAATTCACCGTCCCAGCGGTATCCGTCGCGACCCCGGTCGAAGTGCACTTCCGCCAGATTGAGCATCAGCTGCGACACCGTCATCCCGCCGTGTTCGCGGCGAAGCGTCGCGCGCGCCGGCGCCATCGCGTCGCGACCCCAGATGCGGTCGGCATAATTCGCCTCGGGTGCGGCCGGGGCGGGGGCGTTGCCCGCGGGCAGCGCAGTGCCGAGCGGCGTCGTCGGTACCGCTGCTGCGGGCGCGGAGACCTTCGGTACGCAATGGCCCATCGCGGCGTGTTCCGGCGGGCAGGCCGGGTCGAACGCGGGTGTGGCGACGGGGGCGGGGTGAACCGGCGTCGCCTCGGTCGTAGTGGGCTCGGGCGTGCAATGGCCCATCGCGGCATGGTCGAGCGGGCAGGCGGCGGCGGGCATGGCCGGGCTCGCGGGGCGGGGCGCCGGACGTGCCGCCGGATTGGCGCGTGCCCGCATCGGGACAGTCCGGCGTGGGGCCGCCCGGGGCTTGGGTTTGGGCTTCGCCGCCGGCATCGGCATCGTCATGCCGGGCATGTGCTGCGGATGGTCCATCGTTTGGGCGGCGGCCGGCCACGCAACGGCGAGGGCGGTGACGCTGGCGGCGGTCAGGAACGTCGCCTTCATGCCGCATCCCCGTCGCGCGGGCGGACCGACACGACCTGCATCATGCCGCCGTGCATGTGATAGAGCATGTGACAGTGGAACGCCCAGTCGCCGACCGCATCGGTCGTGACGTCGAACGTGGCCGTGCCGCCCGGCTGGACCTGGATAGTGTGCTTGCGCGGGGCATAGTCGCCCTTGCCGGTGACCAGTTCGAAGAAATGGCCGTGCAGATGGATGGGATGGCCCATCATCGTGTCGTTGACCAGGGTCACGCGGACGCGTTCGTCCTTCAGGAACGGGATCGGCTTCCTGACCTCGCTGAGCTTTTCGCCGTCGAACGCCCACATATAGCGTTCCATGTTGCCGGTCAGGTGGATGCGCAGCGCGCGATCGGGTGCGCGGACGTCGGGGTTGCGCGTCACCGCCACCAGGTCGCTGTAGACCAGCACCTTGTGGCCGACGTCGTCCAGCCCCTGGCCCGGCTCGCCCATGCGGTCGACCGGCATCGGGGAGATCGTCTGGACGGTAGGGGTCTTCTTGACCTCGGGCGCGTTCGAGAAATCGCGCATTGCATGATCCATGCCGCCCGACGCATGGTCCATCCCCGCGTGCTGCCCGGAGGTCGCCGCGCCGGCCGCCGAAGCCGTGGGCGTGCAATGGCCCATCGCGGCGTGCTCGGGCGGGCATGGGGCGGTGGCGCTTGCCGAAGCCGACGGCGCGGCATGGCCCATTGCGGCGTGATCCATCCCGGCCATGGCCCCCATGCCCATGTCCTTCATGTCGGCCAGCGGCCGGCGGCGCAGCGGCGGGATGGCGGCGGCCATGCCTTCGCGTGGGGCGAGCGTCGCACGCGCCATGCCCGAGCGATCGACGCTCTCGCCGACGATCGTATAGGCGCGGTCGTCGGTGGGTTCGACGATGACGTCGTAGGTTTCGGCGACCGCGATCTGCATCTCGTCGACCGTCACCGGCCGTACCGGCAGGCCATCGGCTTGAACGACGGTCATCTTGAGGCCCGGAATGCGGACGTTGAAGGTCGTCATGGCGGACGCGTTGATCAGCCGCAGCCGTACGCGCTCGCCCGGGCGGAACAGTCCGGTCCAATTGTCGCGCGGGCCGTGACCGTTGACGAGGTAGGTGTAGGTGCTGCCCGTCACGTCGGCGACGTCGGTCGGGTCCATGCGCATCGCGCCCCAGGCGCGCCGTTCCTTTGCGGATTGGTCCTCGCCCGCGATCAGGCCGGCCAGCGTCTGTTTCTGATAGTTGAAGTAGCCGCCCTGCTGCTTCAGCTTCCGAAAGATCGTGTGCGGGTGCAGTTGGCTGTGGTCGGACAACACGACGACATGCTCGCGATCCGCGCCGATCGGGTCGTCGCCCTTGGGATCGATCACGATCGGGCCGTAATGGCCCATCTGTTCCTGCAGCCCCGAATGGCTGTGATACCAATAGGTGCCCGACTGGACGATCGGGAATTCATAGGTGAAGGCCGATCGCGGCCTGATGCCCGGAAAGCTGACGCCGGGCACGCCGTCCATGTAGAACGGCAGGATCAGCCCGTGCCAGTGAATCGAAGTGTCCTCGTCCAGCGTGTTCTCGACATGCAGCCGTACCGTCTGCCCTTCGCGCAGACGAATGAGCGGCGCGGGCACGGTGCCGTTGATCCCGATCGCATGGCTCTGCCGCCCGTCGATCGTCATCATCTGGTGCGCGATGCGCAAGGTGATGTCCTCGCCCGACACGGTCGGCAGCGGGCGCACGATACCCGGGGACACCGGGTGCGCCCACGCCGGGTACCAGGGCGCCAGCGCCGCGGTTCCGCCCAGGGCCAGGGACGTGCGGATCAGGCCGCGGCGGTCGGTCGAGATCATCGTGCGTCAGCGTGTCCTGGCAGAGGTCAGGCGCAGCGTGTCGAGGTCGAAGATCTGAATCTCGCTGCCCATGTCGGCATAGATGATGCGCGTCGGGTCCGCCGGCAACACGCGGAAAAACCGGTCGCCCGCCGGCCCGATGCCGAGCGCACCGCAGGGGTTGTCCTGCGGTTCCTTTTCGCTGGCGCGGTCATACGCCCGCTTCTGCGCGCCGGTCGGCTCGAGCAGCCAGACCGTGCCCCAGTCGCCGTAGTTGCGATATTCGACCAGCCGGCACGCCGATTTCGCGCGACCGGTGACCTTCAGCACCGCAGGCAGGATGGCGGCGACGGGGGTGCCACGCGCGCGGCGGAAGGTGCGCAGGACGATCTGCCGGTCGCGCGCGGGCGTTGTCGGCACGATCGCGAAACCGTCGACATCGTCGGCGCGCACCAGCCGCTGGTCGCCATGGTCCTTACCACACGCAAAGCTTCCGATCGAATAGCTTCGCCCGACGACCTCGCCCCAGCGGCAGCCGGCGAACGCTTCCACAGCGGCCGGCGAGGGGCGGACGGTCTGCGCATCGGCGGGCGCGGTTGCGACGAGGGCGAGGATCAGGGACGTGATCTGGATCATAGCGCCCCTGCTACCGCCGATCGCTGGCTTGCGAAAGCGCCGCGCCGCTCCAGCCGCCGCCCATCGCCTGATACAGCGCGACATAGCTGGTCAGTCGGTCGGCGGATGCCTGAACGAGGCTGAGTTCGGCCCCCAGTAGACTACGCTGCGCGTCGAGCTGTTCGATGTAGCTCGAATAGCCGGCACGGTAGCGGTTGGTCGCGTTGCTGACCGCGCCGCGCGTGGCGGCGACCTGCGCGTTCAGCGCCGTCACCTGTTCGCCGGCGCGCTGGACTCCCGCCAGCGCATCGTCGACCTCGCGGAAGGCAGTCAGCGCGGTGCGGCGATACGCGAAGGCGGCCTGGTCGCGCCGGGCGGTGGCGGCATCCTCCTGCGCGGCGAGGCGACCGCCGTCGAAGAGGGGGGCAAGGATGCTGGCGCCCAGCGAGAAGACCCCGACGGGATTCTTGAGCGCGGTCGACAGGACGAGGCCCGCCGACCCGGTGAGCGACAGATTCGGCAGAAACGCGGCACGCTGGCTGTCGAGCGACAGGTCGGCGGCGACCAGCGTTTGCTCGGCTTGAGCGAGATCGGGCCGGCGTCGCAGCAGGTCGGCGGGCAGGCCGGCGGGAATTGCAGGCAGGCCGAGTTGGTCGAGCGATACGCCGCGCGTGACCGCCCCCGGCGTGTCGCCCGCCAGCAGCGACAGCGCGTTTTCCTGCCGCGCGATGGCCAGTTCGGCTTGGGGCACGAGCTGCTCGGTCGCGGCATATTCGGCCTGTGCCTGGCGATATTCGAGGCGCGAGGAATAGCCGGTCTCGTATCGCCGTCGCGCGATCCTGAGCGCGTCGCTGCGCGCGGCGAGCGTCGCGCGGGCTATGGCGAGGCGCTTGTCGAGCGCACGTAGCGTGATGTAGCCGCTCGCCGCGGTCGATGCGGTGGCGAGCCGGACGGTGTCGCGCGCAGCCTGCGTCGCCAGCAATTGCGCGCGCGCCGCGCGGCTGGCGAGGCGCAGGCGGCCGAACAGGTCGGGGTCGAAGCTGGCGGTGACGCCAGGCTGCGCGCCGATCGCGCGCGACGGGGTGCCGAGCGGGCTCAAGGTCTGGCCCTGCGTTTCCGGCAGCTGCCCCCCGACCTGCGGCAACAGTTGCGCGCGGGACAGCGCTTCGGTCGCCCGCGCTTCCTCCACCCGCGCGGCCGCGATCGCGATGTCGACGTTGTTGGCGAGCGCCCGCTGGACGAGCGAGGTCAGCGCCGGGTCGCCGAATGCCGTCCACCAGTCGGCGCTGACCGGCGCGGTGCCGTTCAGCGCGGTGCGCCACGCGGTCGGCGGAGTGACGCCGGCAGCCGGGGGCGGGGCGGCACGCTCGCCGGGCGAGACGCAGCCCGCGACCAGCAGCGCGGGGAGGAGGGCGCGGACGATCCTCATCGCGGAGCCGCGCCGGTGTCGACGTGGGCCACGACCGACATGCCCGGCCGCAGGCGCTGGGTGAGCGGCTGGCCCGGGTCGATGCGGATACGCACGGCCAGGCGCTGCGGCACCTTGGTGAAATTGCCGGTCGCATTGTCGGACTTCAGCACCGCGAATTCGCTGCCGGTCGCGGGCGCGATGCGTTCGACCCGGCCGGTCAGGCGGCCGTTCGCAAGCGCATCGACGGTGAAGCTCGCCGGCTGGCCGACCGCGATGCGCGCGGTCTGCGCTTCCTTGAAATTGGCGATGACCCACACTTCGGGCGGCACCAGGAACAGCAGTTGCGATCCGGCGGTGACATACTGGCCGACGCGGACGCCGACTTCGCTCAACCGCCCGGCCTCGGGCGCGCGGATGACGGTGTTGGACAGGTCGATGCGGGCGAGGCGTAGCGCGGCTTCGGCGCCCGACACGCCGGCCGCCTGGCCGCCGCGGCCGACCTCGACGGTGCGGACGTCCTGCCGGGCGATCTCGCGCGCCGCCTGCGCCTGCGCGACCGCAGCCTGGGCCTGGCGGAGCGCGGCACGGGTCTGGTCGCGCTCGCGCAGCGACACGCTGCCGTCGGTGACCAAATCGTTGACGCGCGCCATGTCGGCCTGCGCGCGCATCAGTTGCGCCTGCGCGTTCTCGACCGCGGCATCCTGCGCCTGGACGCTCGCCGCCCGGCTGGCGGCGGCCTGGCGGCTGTTGGCAAGGGTCGCCTGTTGCGCGGCGACCTGCGCCGCGGCCTGTTCGACACGCTGGGCATAGACGCGCTGGTCGATCGTCACCAGCGGCTGCCCTGCCTGCACGGTCGCGAAGTCGCGGACCAGCACCTTCGTCACATAGCCCGACACCTGCGGCGCGATGACCGTGACGCGTCCGCGGACATAGGCGTTGTCGGTGCTTTCCTGCGCCGTCGCGAACGGCCCGATCCGCCATGCCATCATCACTGCGGCGATCCCGGCCAGCGTCAGCAGCAGCACGACGATCAGCGCCGTGCGCGACAGTGCCGGCGGTCGCCAGCCTGATCCGGTCGGTGGGGCTTCTGCAAGCCGTTCCTCGGTGGCGGGGGCGGCATCTACGGGCGTGCGGGCGTCGGTCATGCGGGTTCCTGGCGGCGTTCACGCACCGCGCGGCGGAGGAGGAGGAAAACGAGATAGGCGCACGTAAGCGCGGCGAGGAGGGCGACCAGCCGGAAAACATCGTTGTAGGCGAGCACATTGGCCTCGCGCGTCGCGGCCTGCGACAACAGCACGCCGCCCTCCGCCGATCGCAACGCCGGATCGCCGATGACGCGGCCGACCCCGGCGGCACCGGCGGCCAAACGCTGCTGGACGATCGGATCGGTCGGATCGATGCCCTGGACGATCTCCGAACTCGCCGCCTTCTCGCGCACGACCTGATAGGTGCCGAGCGCGGCGGCGCCACCCAGGCCGCCCAGCGAATTGATGATGCCGAACAGCGCGATGAAGCTGATGATGTGCCCGCTGCCTTCCTTCAAGGCGCGGGTCATGCCGAACAGGAGTGCGGGTCCGAGAAAGAAGGTCGCGGAAAAGGCGATCAGCGTCTGGGTGACGTAGAGCTGTGGGGCACGCGTCAGGCTGGTCGAGTGGGAGTCGATGTAGGCGGCAACCGCGACCAACCCGATCGCGAGCATCACCGGATGCGTCAGCCGCTGAACGTTCAGCGTCGCCGCGCTGCTGACGACACCTGCCAGAGAGGCTACCGCAATGATCGCGTAGAAGGTCTGCAACTGGTCGTTGGTCTGGCCCAGCACCGTCAACAGCCCGACCGCGCCCAAAGTCTGTTCCGACAGGACGATCCGCGCCATCACCGTGACGATGGTGAAGCGGACGATGTCCGCACTCGCCAGCCAGCGGGTGTTGAGCAGTGGATTGCTGCGGCCGTGCTCGATCAGCAGGGCGACGCTCAACATCGGGATCGCCACGATCAGTGCCCAGCCGATCCAGCCGGCCTGCGTCCACCACACGACGCGGCCCAGCCCCAGCACTGCGGCGAACAGCGCCATGCTGGTCGCGAACAGCGCGAAGGTGACGAAATCCATCCGCTCGAACGCCTTTTGCCGAACGGTCGGCGGCAGGCGGAAGACGAGCACGGCGGCAAGGCTGAGGACGGCGAGGCCGAGCTCGAACAGGTACAGCGCGCGCCACTGGCTCATCGCCAGCAACTCCGGCGAGAACAGCCGCGCGAGCGGTGTCGCCAGTTGTGGGATGCCGATCCCCAACACCACTCCCTTCAGCCGCGCCGCGGGCGGCATCGCCTGCATGATATAGTAAAGCGCGAAGGTGGAAAGCGGCGCCGCCGCCATGCCGCTTGCCGCGCGGACCAGAATCGCAGACCCGAAATCGCTGACGAACAGATGCGCCAGGCACAGCAGCACGTAGAGCCCCAGGAAGATCAGCGCAAAGGGGCGCAGGCCGAATTGCTGGCGGAACTTGATGAGCAGCAGGTTGATGCTGACGTTGGTCATCACATAGACCGTCGGCAGCCACGCGACCTGCACCGGATCGAGTCCCAACGACCCGCCGAGTGTGGTCGTATTGACTGCGACCAACGCGTTGCCCAGACCCCCGGTCAGCCCCAGCAGCACCGCCACCGCGATATAGGCCGCCTTGCGCGCCTGCGGATGCGCGGGCGAGCCTGGCGACCCCGGCATGACCGGCGCCTCGTGCGGGGCATAGTCCCACCGCTCCTCGGCGAAGACGCGTCTGATACGGTTGGCGATCGACATCGGCGTTGGTTCACTTGCCCCCTGCCTGCAGATACGAAGTTGACGGCGAAGCGTTGCGTGCGCGTAACCGATAGGATGCTAAGGCTGGGGATAAATCAGCCCCTCTCCTTCAGGGGAGGGGGTGTAGACAATGGCTGCCTCTTGCGGCTCAGCCCAACCCCTCGACCATTTCCGCCAGCTCCAGCCAGCGCATCTCGGCCGCATCCTTTTCATTGCGGGCCTTGGCGACCGACGCCATCAACGCGTCGAATCTCTTTGGATCGCGCACGAACAGATTGGCATCGCCAAGCGCCGCTTCGTCGCGCGCGATCGCGGCGTCGAGCTCCTCGATCCGCTTGGGCAGCAGGTCGTAGTCGCGCTGGTCCTTGTACGACAGTTTGGCCGCCTTGGGCTTGGGCGCCTCGGCGACCGGCGCGGCCTTCACCGGCGCCCTGGCCGCGAACTTCGGTTTCCGCTTCGCCTCCCAGTCGGCATAGCCGCCCGCGACGACATCGACCGTTCCCGACCCGTCGAGGCCCAATGTCACCGTCACCGTCCGGTCGAGGAAGTCGCGGTCGTGGCTGACGATCAGCACGGTGCCGGCGTAATCGGCGATCACTTCCTGCAACAGGTCGAGCGTTTCGAGGTCGAGGTCGTTAGTCGGTTCGTCGAGCACCAGCAGGTTCGACGGCCGCGCGAATTCGCGCGCCAGCAGCAACCGCGACCGCTCGCCGCCCGACAGCGTGCCGATCTTGGCATCGACCAGCGAGGGATCGAACAGAAACTCCTTCAGATAGCCCGCGACATGCTTCTTCGCGCCCTGGACCTCGATCCACTCGCCGCCCTGGGTCAGCACGTCGCGCACCGTCTTCTCGGGCGCCATCAGCCTGCGCTGCTGGTCGATGACGATGCCGTCCAGCGTTTTGGCCAGCTTGATCGTGCCTTCGTCGGGCGCGAGTTCGCCGGTCAGCAGGCGGAGCAGGGTGGTCTTGCCTGCGCCGTTCGCGCCGACGATGCCCAGTCGATCGCCGCGGGTGACGCGCAGGTTCAGCGACTTGATGATCGTCCGGTCGCCGAACCGCTTGGTCACGTCCTTCGCGTCGATGACGACCTTGGTCTTGCTGTCGTCGGCCGCGACCGACAGCGCCGCGGCGCCCTGCGGCCCCTGCATCGCGGCGCGTTCGGCGCGCATTTCCTTCAGCTTGGCAAGGCGCCCCTGGTTCCGCCGCCGCCGCCCGGTGACGCCGCGCTGGAGCCAATGCTCCTCGATCTTCAGCTTGGCATCCAGCCGCGCGGCGTTGCGCTCCTCCTCGGCATAGACGGTCTCGGTCCACGCCTCGAACCCGCCGAATCCGACTTCGGCGCGGCGGATCTTGCCGCGGTCGAGCCACAGCGTCGATTTGGTCAGATTGGTCAGGAACGCGCGGTCGTGGCTGATCGCGACGAAGGCGCCGCGATAGCGCGAAAGCCAGTCCTCCAGCCATTCGATCGCATGAATGTCGAGGTGGTTGGTCGGCTCGTCCAGCAGCAGCACGTCGGGGTCCATCGCCAACGCCCGCGCGATCGCCGCGCGACGCCGCTCGCCGCCGGACGCCGTCGCCGCCTCGCGGTTCAGGTCGATGCCGAGCTGGTCGGCGATGGCGTCGACCTCATGCGCTTCCGGCGCATCGCTGCCCGACAGCGCGAAGTCGCGCAGCGTCGCGAAGCCATCGACCTTCGGGTCCTGTTCGAGCAGGATGACCTTCGTCCCCGGCACGATCGTGCGGCGGCCTTCGTCGGAATCGATCACGCCGGCGATCAGCTTCAACAGCGTCGTCTTGCCGACGCCATTGCGGCCGATGAGCGCGAGGCGGTCGCGCTGGCCGATGAACAGGTCGAGGTCGCGGAAGAGCCAGCCGGAGCCTTGGACGAGGCCGAGCTTTTCGTAGGAGAGGATGGGGGCAGCCATAAGCCGGGCGGCCTAACGAGTTAACGAAGTTAAATCGAGGCTTAAGCGCGGGCGCGGCCAGCGTCGCTTTAAGCGACGACTGACGACGCGGCTTAGCCGCGGCGCGATCCACCTGCCGACTGTGGCCCAATTACCACGACCCCGCGCCTTTCCTGACACTTCCCTGCGACGACCATTCACAGTCCGTTCAAAGCGTTGCACCTATGCCGCCACCCATGAGCATGTTCCTCACCGCCCTGACCGGCCTGTTGCTGACGACAGCCGCGCCCGAGCCGCCGTCGCAGACGCACGAGCAGCAGGCGGTGCTGGCCGCTCGCCGCGAGGGCCGCATCCTGCCGCTGAGCGAAATTCAGCGCCGGGTGATTCCATCGATGCAGGGGGCCAAATATCTTGGCGTCGACTTCGATTCGGGAACCGCGGTTTACACGCTGAAGTTCCTGCGCGATGGATCGATGATCTGGGTGATGGTCGACGGTCGTTCGGGCAATATCATCGGCCGCAGCCGGTAAGCCCGACACCGAACAGGGGAGATTTTGATGCGCGTTCTGATCGTCGAGGACGAACCCAATCTCGGCCAACAGCTTCGTAACACGCTGGAGGGGGCGGGGTATGCCGTCGATCTGGCGACCGACGGCGAAGAGGGGCATTTCCTCGGCTCGACCGAGCAATATGACGCGATCATCCTCGACCTGGGCCTGCCTGAGGTCGACGGGCTGACGGTGCTCGACCGCTGGCGCAAGGAAGGCCGCACCGCGCCGGTGCTGGTGCTGACCGCGCGCGACAGCTGGTCGGACAAGGTCGCGGGGCTCGATGCGGGCGCCGACGATTACGTCGCGAAGCCCTTCCAGACCGAAGAGCTGATCGCGCGCCTGCGCGCGCTGATCCGCCGCGCGTCCGGCAACGCCTCGGCCGAACTGACCGCGGGCGACATCCGCCTCGACACCCGGTCGGGCAAGGTGACCAAGGCCGGCGAGCCGGTGAAGCTGACCGCGCAGGAATATAAGCTGCTCAGCTATCTGCTCCACCACAAGGGCAAGGTCGTCAGCCGCACCGAGCTGATCGAACATATCTACGACCAGGATTTCGACCGCGATTCGAACACGATCGAAGTGTTCGTGACGCGCATCCGCAAGAAGCTGGGGCAGGACGTCATCACGACGATCCGGGGCCTGGGCTACAGCCTGGACGAACCCGACGAGCGCCGGCCGAGCGAGTGATGAGAGCCCTCTCCCCTTCAGGGGAGAGGGTTTGGAGAGGGGCGGGGTCTCACCAAGACTGTCGCTCGCGGCACTCCCCCTCTCCCAACCCTCTCCCTGCAAGCGGAGAGAGGGCTCTATGACGCCCTCCACCGACCCCCCACGCCCCTATGTCCGCGTCACCGGCTCGATCTCGCGCCGGATGATCGCGATCGCGGCGGCGTGGATCCTCGTGCTGCTCACCGGCGGCGGCTATGCGCTCGACCGCGTGCTGACTTCCGCGATCAGCGGGAATTTCGACAACCAGCTCGAATTCCTGCTCAACACGATGCTCGCCTCGGCCGAGATCGATTCGGAGGGCGAGCTCGTCTTCAACCGCCAGCTTGCCGACCAGCGGTTCCTGGAGCCCAATTCGGGCCTCTACTGGCAGATCAGCGGCGGCGATTTCGCGCCGTTTCCGTCACGCTCGCTATGGGACCGGCGGCTGGCGACGAACCAGAAGCATAACGACCAGAACGTCCACATTTACAATTCCACGCAGTTTCCCGACGAGACACTGCGGGTCGCGGAGATCGATGCAACCGTGCCGGGGTCGCCGGTGCGGTGGCGGTTCCAGATCGCGCAGTCGAAGATCGCGCTGGACGAACAGGTCAATGCGCTCCGCCGCGTGCTGGTCCGCAGCTTCCTGCTGCTCGGCGCCGGGTTGATCGTCATGGTGGCGCTCCAGACGATCTGGGGCTTGCTGCCCTTGCGCAAGCTGCGCCTCGAAATTCAGCGGCTGCGCGAGGGCAAGTCGACGCGGGTCGAAGGCGACATGCCGCTGGAAATCGCGCCGATGGTCGAGGAACTGAACGCGCTGGTCGCGCACAATGACCGTCAGGCGGAGGAGGCGCGGCGCCATGCGGGCAACCTCGCGCATGCGCTCAAGACCCCATTGACGGTCATCATGAACGCCGCCGCCGCGGGCCAGGCGGACCTCGCCGAAACCGTGATCCGCGAGGCGCGCACGATGCGGCGCCAGGTCGACCATCACCTTGCGCGTGCGCGGGCGGTCGGGCGGCGCGGGTCGGCGCACAGTCGCGCGGACGTCTGGCCCTCGGTCGAGGCGGTCGAGCGCGCGGTCGCGCGGCTCTATCCCAACGTCCGCATCGACGTGGACGGCCAGAAGGACTTGATCGCGCGGATCGAGCGGCAGGATTTGGACGAGATCCTCGGCAACCTGGTCGAAAACGCCGCGAAATACGGCGGTGGCAGCGTGTTCGTGACCGCGCGGGCGAACGCCGGCTTCGTCGAGATCCTGGTCGAGGACGACGGGATGGGCATTCCGGAGGCCGACCGCATCCGCATCTTCGACCGCGGCGTACGGCTCGATTCGGGCAAGCCGGGGACAGGCCTCGGCCTCGCGATCGTGCGCGACGTGGCGGAAATCTACGAGGGCACGGCGAGCCTCGAGGAAAGCGAGGACCTGGGCGGCCTGCTGGTACGGCTAAGATTGCCGGCCGCCTGATCCTCCCCGGCACGGGGAGGATCAGAGCGAGCGCATCACCTCGGCCGCAATGCTCAAACTCCGCTTCCGCGCCGCCTGGTCGTAGATCGAACTCGTCAGCATGACCTCGTCCGCCCCCGTCCGCTCGATGAACGCGCGCAACCCCTTTGCCACCGTCTCCGCCGACCCGATCGCCGTGCACGACAGCACATGGTCGAGCATTGCGGCCGCCTGCGGGGGCAGGCTCTCGCGATAGCCGGGGACGGGCGGGGGCAGCTGGATGCCGGTGCCGGTCGTGCGGATCGCGACGAACGCTTGTTGCTGCGACGTGGCGAGCAGTTGCGCCTCCTCGTCGGTGTCCGCCGCGATGACGTTGAACGCGGGCATGAAATGCGGCTTGGCCGAGCCCGTGAAATCCCGGCGATAGATCGCGGCCGCCGCATCGAGCGAATCCGGCGCGAAGTGCGACGCGAAACTATACGGCAGCCCGAGCATCGCCGCGAGTTGCGCGCCGAACGTGCTGGAGCCGAGAATCCACAATTTCACGTCCGCGCCGCCGCCGGGCGTCGCATGGATGCCGGTCGCGCCGTCGTCGGCGAACAGGCTCTGCAATTCGACGACGTCGCGCGGGAAGGCGTTGGGATCGGTATCGAGTGTCCGCCGCATCGCCCGCGCGACCCGACCGTCGCTCCCCGGCGCGCGACCGAGCCCCAGGTCGATCCGGCCGGGATAGAGCGCATCCAGCGTGCCGAACTGCTCGGCGATCACCATCGGCGCATGGTTGGGCAGCATGATCCCGCCCGCGCCGACGCGAATGATCTTCGTGGACGCGGCCAGATGCCCGATGACGACCGCGGTCGCCGCACTCGCGATGCCGGGCATGCCGTGATGCTCGGCGACCCAATAGCGGGTGAAGCCTTGCGCTTCCGCATGCGCGGCGAGCTCTGCGGCGTTGGCGAGCGCCTGACCGGCAGTGCCGCCTTCGAGGATGGGGACGAGGTCGAGGAAGGAATAAGGGATCATGCCTGGGATGTAGGAAGCATGGGCACCGCCGCCAGCGAAGTTTCGCTTTGCCGGCCCCAAGCCAGCGACAAGCCTCTTGTCTTTGCCGGCCTTTCCCCTAAGCGCGCCGCCATGCGCGCCGATCTCGCCCACATCGAAGCCTGGGTCTTCGACATGGACAACACGCTGTATCCGGCATCGTGCAACCTGTTCGCGCCCATCGAGGCGCGGATGACCGGCTACATCGCCGACAGGCTCGGCCTGCCGGAAGCCGAAGCGTCGGCGCTGCGACGGGGGTGGTTCCTCAGCCACGGCACTACGCTTGCCGGGCTGATGGCCGATCACGACATCGATCCGCACGAATTTCTGGCCTACGTCCACGACGTCGAGATGGACGTGCTGGAGGAAAACGCGCCGCTCGCCGCACTGATCGCCAGGCTGCCGGGACGCAAGATCGTCTTCACCAACGGCGACGGGCCATACGCCGGAAAGGTGCTCGGCCGCCTGGGGCTGGGCGCGACGTTCGAGGGCGTGCACGACATCCACGCGATGGCGCTTGCGCCCAAGCCCGCGCCGATCGCCTACCAGAGCCTGTGCGACGCCTATGCGCTCGACCCGACCCGAGCCCTGTTCGCCGACGACATGGCGCGCAATCTGGCGCCGGCCAAGGCGATCGGCATGACCACGCTCTGGATCGACAACGGATCCGAACACCAGCCCGAGGCGCACGATGCGCCGTACATCGACCATGCGACCGCGAACCTGACCGCCTGGCTCGCCGACCTGTTGGGAGAAGCCCTGTGACCGACCTTCAATCGACCATCGACGCCGCCTGGGACGACCGCGCGTCGCTCAGCACCGCCACCACCGGCGCCGTGCGCGACGCGGTTACGCAGACGCTCGCGATGCTCGACGCCGGTACCGCACGCGTCGCCGAGCCGACCGGTGAGGGCTGGCAGGTCAATCAATGGCTGAAGAAGGCGGTGCTGCTGTCGTTCCGCCTGAACGACAACGTGCCCATGGACGGCTGGTACGACAAGGTGCCCTTGAAGTTCGCCGACTGGGGCTCCGACCGGTTCCGCGACGCGGGTTTCCGTGCCGTTCCGGGCAGCGTCGTGCGCCGCGGCGCCTTCATCGGCAAGGGCTGCGTGCTGATGCCGAGCTTCGTCAATATCGGCGCCTATGTCGGCGAAGGATCGATGGTCGACACCTGGGCGACCGTCGGATCGTGCGCGCAGATCGGCCGGAACGTCCACCTGTCGGGCGGCGCGGGTATCGGCGGCGTGCTGGAGCCGCTGCAGGCCGATCCGGTCATCATCGGCGACGGTGCGTTCATCGGGGCGCGCGCCGAAGTGGCCGAGGGCGTCCGCGTCGGCGAAGGCGCGGTGCTGTCGATGGGCGTGTACCTGGGCGCCTCGACCCGCATCATCGACCGCGCGACCGGCAAGGAATATCGCGGCGAAGTCCCGCCCTATTCGGTCGTCGTGTCGGGCAGCGCGCCGTCGAAGACCAACCCGGACGGCCCGGCGCTCTACTGCGCGGTCATCGTCAAGACGGTCGATGCGCAGACGCGGTCGAAGACGGGGATCAACGAGCTGCTGCGCGACTGACGCCGCAAACCCCATTCGTCATTCCCGCGAAGGCGGGATCAATTCTGGCTGACCTGAGTGATCGTCCGCACCGTTAGCCAGAATTGGCCCCCGCCTTCGCGGGGGTGACGACGTTTGGGGTGGTGACGACGTTTGGCGTTCAGTCGCCCGTGACCGGCGCCACGCCCAGCCGCGGGATCTCGATCGCCGGGCAGCGATCCATCACGACCGTCAGTCCCGCCGCTTCGGCGCGCGCCGCGGCCTCGTCGTTGACGACGCCCAACTGCATCCACACCGCCTTCGCGCCGATCTTGATCGCTTCGTCGACGGCCTCGCCAGCAGCCTGGGGACGACGGAAGATGTCGACGATGTCGATCGGGTCGCCGAGTTGGGCAAGCTCGCGGAAGACGAATTCGCCGTGCACATGCTCGCCCGTGATCTGCGGATTGACCGGAATGACACGGTAGCCGTGATCCTGCAGCCGCTTCATAACATCGTAGCTTGGGCGATCCGGACGGTCGGATGCGCCGACCAGCGCGATGGTGCGGGCACCCTCGAGCAGCGCCTTGATGTCCTCGTCGCGGGTCAGCGGCATTCTATCCTCCGTTCGCGCGAAGCCATTGGTCGACAGCCTGCGCCACCGCATCGAACGCCGTCGCACCCGGCCCGTTCCCGGCGGCCGGCGGCGTGCCGGCGTCCGATGCCGCGCGGACCTCTCGGCTGAGCGGAATACGCCCCAGGAACGGCAGGCCCAGCCGTTCGGCATCCGCCTGCGCGCCGCCTGATCCGAACGGATCGCTGACCTCGCCGCAGTGCGGGCAGGCATAGCCGGCCATATTTTCGATCAACCCGATGATCGGCACGCCGGCCTTCTCGAAGAAGTCGATCGCGCGGCGGGCGTCGATCAGCGCCAGATCCTGCGGCGTCGACACGATCACCGCACCTACCGGCCGATGCTTCTGCACCATCGTCAGCTGGACGTCGCCGGTGCCCGGCGGCAGGTCTAGGATCAGCGGGTCGGTGCTCCCCCAATGCGCATCGAGCAGCTGGCTGAGCGCGCCCGCCAGCATCGGTCCGCGCCACGCGATCGCTTGGGCCCGCGGCACCAGCATACCCATCGACACCAGCCCGACCCCCGCCGGGGTCTGCACCGGAAACATCCGCTTGTCGGCGGCATCGGGCGTCGCGTCCTCCACGCCGAACAGTCGCGGCTGCGACGGGCCCGAGATGTCGGCATCGACCACGCCCACCGGCCGTCCGCGCTTGGCGAGCGCCACCGCGAGATTGGCCGACACGGTCGACTTGCCCACGCCGCCCTTGCCGCTGGCGACCGCGATCAGCCGGCGCGCGACCCGTGACGCCGTCCGCGCCACCCGCGCCTCGAGACCAGCTGCTTCGGCCACGCCACGCGCTTGGCGCTCCAGCGCGTCCGCCGCCTCCGCCGACAGGCCGGTCACGTCGAGGATGATGCTAGCGCGGCCGTCGGCGACGCGAGCGGTGGCGCCGGCGGGCAGACCGGGAAGAGAAGTGTCGTTCATGTCGGGGGCGATTTAGGTCCGCGGGCGCGCGGTGCCACTGTTTTTCTGAAATGTGGCACCTATAAAGACAGGCATGAGCATCTTTTCGGGGCTGGCCTCTCTCGGCGGCATCCTTCGCAACGAACCACCGAAGAGCCCATGGGGCGGTCCGCCATCCGGCGGCGACGGCAATGGCGGCAAGGGGAATGGCGGCGGCAACGACGGCCCGCGCAACCCCTGGTCCTTCCCGCCCGAAGGACGCCGCCCGCGTCCCGGCGGCCCCAGCGCGCTCGACGAGCTCTTGAAGCGCGCCAAGACCGGCGGTGGCGGTGGCGGCGGCTTTTCGGGCGGCGGCTTCCCCGGCGGCGGGCTGCCGGCCAAGCGGCTGTGGCTGATCGGCGTCGGCGTCATCGCTGCGATCTGGCTGGTCTTCACCAGTTTCCAGCAGATCGGCCCGCAGGAACGCGGCGTCGTCACCTTCTTCGGCAAATATTCACGCGTGCTCGAACCCGGCATCCACCTGGTGCTGCCGGCGCCGATAAACAGCGTGACGAAGGTGAACGTCCGTGCGATCCGCGAAGAGAATTTCCCGACCTCGGGCTCGGGCGAAAATCTGATGCTGACCGGCGACCAGAATATCGTCGATCTCGGCTATCAAGTGCGCTGGAACATCGCCAATCCGCAGGACTTTATCTTCCAGATCCGTAATCCGGAAGAAACCGTCCGCGCGACCGCCGAAAGCGCGATGCGCGCGGTCGTCGCCGACGTGACGCTCGACCAGGCGATCGGCCGCGGTCGCACCGTGATCGAAGCGCGCGTCCAGCAGCTTATGCAGCAGATCCTCGACGACTATAATTCGGGTATCATGGTGCAGGGCATCGCCATTTCGAAGGCGGACCCGCCGGCGGCCGTGAACGACGACTTCAAGGCGGTGTCTGCCGCCCAGCAGCAGGCGCAGGCCAATTTGAACAACGCCCGCGCCTATGCCCAGCAGGTCATCGCCCGCGCGCAGGGTGAGGCCGCGAAGTTCGACAAGATCTACGAACAGTACAAGGCCGCGCCCGAAGTGACGCGCCGCCGCCTCTATTACGAAACCATGGAAGCCGTGCTCGCCAAGTCGAACAAGACGATCATCGAGGCGCAGGGCGTCACGCCCTACCTCCCGCTGCCCGAGGCCGCGAAGCGCCTGCCCGAACCGGCGGCGCCGGCGACGACGCCCGCGCCTGCGGTGCAGGGAGGTGGCCAGTGAGCGCCTGGTTGAAGGGCCCGATGGGCCTCGGCATCGCGCTGCTCGCGGCCGTCATCGTCCTGCTGTCGACCTTCACGATCGTCGATGAAAAGCGCCAGGCGGTCATCCTGCGCTTCGAACAGCCCGTGCGGACCGTAAACGCGTGGCAGCCGAACCGCGATTTCGGCAACACCGGCGCTGGCGTCATCGCGCGCATCCCGTTCGTCGACCGCATCGTGTGGGTCGACAAGCGCGTGCTCGACGTCGATCTGGAAAACCAGCCTGTGCTCTCGACCGACCAGCTGCGGCTGCAGGTTGACGCCTATGCCCGCTTCCGCGTCGTCGATCCGCTCAAGATGGTGGTCACCGCGCGCAGCGAGGAAGGGGTGACCAGTGCACTCCAGCCGCTGTTCAGCTCGGCATTGCGCGCGGAGCTCGGCAAGGTCGAATTCGCGACGCTGCTGAGCCCCGAACGCGGGCAGGTGATGGACAATATCCAGACCCGTCTGCAGAATTACGCGACCCAATATGGCGTCCAGATCGTCGACGTGCGGATCAAGCATGCCGACCTGCCGGATGGCACCCCGCTCGAATCCGCGCTCAACCGCATGCGGACGGCGCGCCAGCAGCAGGCGCTGACCATCCGCGCGCAAGGGCAGCGCAATGCGCAGATCGTTCAGGCCGATGCAGACGCTCAGGCGTCCAAGATCTACGCCGACGCTTTCGGCAAGGATCCGCAATTCTACGATTTCTACCGCGCGATGCAGTCGTATCGCTACACCTTCGGCGCCGACGGCCAGCCGGACGAAGGCCGCGGTGGAACCTCGATCATCCTCAGCCCGCAGAACGGCTATCTGCGTGAGTTCGGGGGACGTTGAGGTGAGTTAAGGGAACGGTGGACCGATTGCCTTCAGTTGGCGTTCAGCAACCGGAGGCGAGACTGCCGCCAGAGGGGTCATCAGTTTTCTGATTTCGAGAGGAATATCACGCACGTGCGCTACGCCTACGCCTTGACCGCCGCCCTCCTGCTGGGCGGCACCGCCGCCACGATGACGCTGTCGCCGATCGGCGCGCAGACCGCACAGAACGAACCCGGCGCGATCAGCGCCAGTGCCCCGCGCGCCGGCGCGCCGATGAGCTTCGCCGACATGGTCGCCAAGCTGCAACCGGCGGTCGTCAACATTTCCACCACCCAGCGTGTGACGCTGAACCAGCAGCAGCAGAACCCGTTCGCGGGCACGCCGTTCGAGAATTTCTTCGGCGGGCAGGGTGGTGGCAGTGGAGGCGCGCCGGTTACGCGGCCGGCCCAGTCGCTCGGGTCGGGCTTCCTGATCTCGCCCGATGGCTATGTCGTGACCAACAATCACGTCGTTTCGGCCGGCACCCGCAACGCGGTGGTCGAGACGATCACGGTCACGCTGGGTGATCGCAAGGAATATAAGGCCCGCCTGATCGGCAGAGATCCGACATCCGATCTGGCGTTGCTGAAAATCGACGCGACTAATCTGCCGTTCGTCCGCTTCGGTGACTCGGCGCGTGCGCGGGTCGGCGATTGGGTCATCGCGATCGGCAACCCGTTCGGGATCGGCAGCTCGGTCACTGCGGGCATCGTGTCGGCCGTCCACCGCTCGACTGGCACGCAGCCGGGTAACGCTGATCGCTTCATTCAAACCGATGCCTCGATCAATCAGGGCAATTCCGGCGGCCCGATGTTTGACATGAACGGCAACGTGATCGGGATCAATTCGCAGATCTTTTCGCCGACCGGCGGCAATGTCGGCATCGGCTTCGCCATTCCGGCGGAAGTCGCCAAGCCCGTTATCGACACGTTGATGAAGGGCCGCAGCGTTCAGCGTGGGTATCTGGGCGTGGGCATTCAGCAGATCGACGAAAGCATCGCCGCCGCGCTTGGCCTGCCGCGCAACGTCGGGGAACTGATCAATCGTGTGGAACCGGGCGAAGCCGCCGACAAGGCCGGCATTCGTTCGCGTGACGTCGTGGTGAAGGTCGCGGGCCAGGACGTAACGCCGGACCAGACGCTTAGCTTCCTCGTCGCGAACCAAGCACCAGGAACGCGTATTCCGATCGAACTGATTCGTGACGGAAAGCGTCTGACGTTGACCGCGACCGTTGGCACTCGCCCGCCGGAGGACCAGTTGGCGTCGGGTGGCGAGAATGACGACACTGACGGGCTACCGGGCAGTGGCAGCAGCCCGCAGACTCCGGCGTCGCAGTCGCTGGGAGCGCAAGTTGTCGCGCTGACCCCGCAAATCGCGCGTCAGCTGGGCATCGACGCCGGTATTCGGGGCGTCGTGATTGCGCAGGTCGATCAGTCGAGCGATCTGGCGGCCAAGGGACTTCAGCGCGGCGACGTCATCAGCTCGATCGACCGCGCTTCTGTAACGACACCGGCCGAAGCAACCGCCGCGATCGCCGCGGCGAAGTCGGCAGGTCGCAAGACCGTGCTGATCTACTTCCAGCGCGCCCGCATGGTCGGCGGACGTTACGTGGCGGTCGATCTCAAGTAAGCTTGAGCCCTGAGCGCCATCCGCTATCCCTGAACCGAACCAAGGTTAGGGGATAGCGGATGGCCGACTCGATCTTCATCGGTGCCAGTGCGGACGGCAAGCGGCAGGATTTGGTTCTCAAACGCGCCAACCGCCACGGCCTGATCGCGGGCGCCACCGGAACCGGCAAGACGGTAACCCTCCAGGGCATCGTCGAGGGCTTCAGCCGCGAAGGCGTCGCCAGCTTCGTCGCCGACGTGAAGGGCGACCTGTCAGGCCTCGCCATGGCCGGTTCCGCCCAGACCAAGACCCACGAGATCTTTGCCGCGCGCGCCGCCGAAATCGGACTGACCGACTGGTTCTACGCCGACAATCCCACGCAATTCTGGGACCTGTTCGGCGAACAGGGCCATCCGATCCGCACCACCGTCAGCGAAATGGGCCCGGTGCTGCTGGCGCGGCTGATGGACCTGAACGAGGTGCAGGAGGGCGTGCTGACCATCGCTTTCCACGTCGCCGACAAGGAAGGGCTGCTGCTGCTCGACCTCGACGATCTGCAAGCGATGCTCGCCGAATGTGCGAACCGCGCCGACGAACTGACCGTCACCTACGGCAACGTCACCAAGCAATCGGTCGGCGCGATCCAGCGGTCGCTGCTCCAGCTGCGGAGCCAGGGCGGCGAGCATTTCTTCGGCGAACCCGCGCTCAGCATCACCGATTTCATCGCGACCGACGACAAGGGCCGCGGCGTCGTCAACATTCTGGCCGCCGACAAGCTGATGGCCAGCCCGAAGCTCTATTCGACCTTCCTGCTCTGGCTGCTCAGCGAATTGTTCGAGACGCTTCCGGAGGTCGGCGACCCGGACAAGCCCAGGCTCGTGTTCTTCTTCGACGAAGCGCACCTGTTGTTCAACGACACGCCCAAGGCGCTGCTGGAAAAGGTCGAACAGGTCGTCCGGCTGATCCGATCGAAGGGCGTCGGCGTCTATTTCATCACCCAGAACCCGATCGACATCCCCGACACCGTCGCCGCGCAGCTGAACAACCGCGTCCAGCATAAGCTGAACGCCTTCACGCCCCGCGACCAGCAGGCCGTGCGGTCCGCCGCCGAAACGTTCCGCGCCAACCCCGGCGTCGACGTCGCGACCGCGATCACCGAACTGAAGGTCGGCGAGGCTTTGGTGTCGCTGCTCCAGCCCGACGGCGCGCCCGCACCGGTCGAACGCACGCTCATCAAGCCGCCGTCGAGCCGCGTCGGCCCGGTCACCCCGGTCGAGCGCGGCGTGCTGATCCAGACCGACGCGATCGGGTCGAAATACGACGAACGCATCGACCGCGAGAGTGCCGAGGAACTGCTGAGCGCCAAGGCCGGCGAAGCTGCTGCCGCCGCCGCCGCCGCCAAGGCGCAGACCGAAGCCGACAAGGCCGCGGCTTTGCAGGCCAAGGCCGATGCGCAGGCGGCGAAGGAGGCCGAACGCGCGCGATTGCAGGCGCAGAAGGAGGCCGATCGCCAGGCCCGCCTCGACGCCCAGGCCCAGCGCGCGGCGGAACGCGAGGCGGCGAACAGCCCGTGGAACAAGGCGATCACCTCCGCCACCCGCTCCGCCAGCTCGACCGTCGGCCGCACGATCGCCAACGAAGTGACGAAGGCGGTGCTCGGCTCCGGACGCGGCAGCAAGGCGAGCGGCGGGCTGCTCGGCGGCCTCGTCCGCGGCGTACTGGGCGGGTTGTTCAAAGGCTGAGCGGGCTTGGCGGCGGGGGCAGGTAGGCGTAGTCTCCCGCCGATGAACGCCCCCACCACCCGCTGGACCGCCGCCGGAGCGGCCGAACTTGCCGACGTCGTACGCTTGCGCCGCGCGATCCATGCCGAGCCCGAAGTCGGCCTCCACTGCCCGAAGACCACCGCGAAGCTGCGCGCGGCGCTGGAGGGGCTGCCGCTCGAGATCCACGAAAGTCGTTCGACCACCGGCTTCATCGCTATTCTGCGTGGGCAGGCGGGGGGCAAGGGCGACAACGGCCGCACCGTCCTGCTGCGCGGCGACATGGACGCGCTGCCGATGCAGGAGGAAACGGGTCTCGATTTCGCCAGCACTATCCCCGGCGCGATGCACGCCTGCGGGCACGACAGCCACTCCGCGATGCTCGCTGGCGCCGCCCGCGCGCTGTGCGCCCGGCGCGAGGAATTGCCCGGCACGATCGTCTTCATGTTCCAGCCGGGCGAAGAGGGCCACCACGGCGCGCGCTTCATGATCGAGGACGGGTTGCTCGACATCGCCCGCCCCGACGCCGCCTTCGCGCTGCACATCTCGCCGAACATTCCGGCCGGTACCGTCGTCAGCCGACCCGGGCCACTACTCGCCTCGACCGACGCGCTGAACTTCACGATCCGCGGCAAGGGCGGGCACGCGGCCATGCCGCACGAATGCGTCGATCCGATCCCGGTCGCCTGCGAGATCGTGACCGCGCTCAACGCCTTCATCGCCCGGACGATTCCGGTCAGCGACCCCGCCGTCCTGTCGATCACCAAGATCGCCGCGGGATCGGCCTACAACATCGTGCCGTCGGAAGTGACGATGCTTGGCACGCTGCGCACCCTGTCGCCGCAGACACGCGAGAAAGCGCGGGTCGGCCTGCAGCGCGTGGCCGAGCATGTCGCACTGGCGCATGATTGCACCGCGGAGGTGCGGATCGACGAAGGCTATCCGGTCACGATGAACGACCCGCGCGCGATCACTTTGGTGCGCGACATCGCCGAGGAGATCGACGCCGAGGCGGGCTGGATGACCATGCCTGCGCCGATGATGGGGGGTGAGGACTTCAGCTACGTCCTGCGCGAAGTGCCTGGCTGCATGGCGTTCATCGGCGTGGCGCCGGAGGGCAGCGATGCGGCAACCAACCCGCCGCTCCACAACACGCGGATGACGATCGAGGAAAGCGTGATGGCCAAGGGTATCGCGCTGCACTGCGCGTTCGCGGATCGGGTGTTGCAGGGCGGGTTGCCGGGGTAACGCCGCCGCTCGACCGTCATCCCTACATTCGCGCGACACGGTCATTCCCGTGGAGGGGGGGATGACGCCAGATCGGGCGGCGTCTTCCCTCCTTTTTCATCCTGTGCCACGCTTCCGCCCATGAGCGACACCCGCACCACCCCCCGCCTGCCCGAACTCACCCTGCGCGGGATCGTGCTCGGCGCGATCATCACCGTGCTGTTCACCGCGGCGAACGTGTATCTCGGGCTCAAGGTCGGCCTGACCTTCGCCACCTCGATCCCCGCCGCGGTGATCTCGATGGCGATCCTGCGGTTGTTCAAGACCGGCAACATCCTGGAAAACAACATCGTCCAGACGATCGCGTCGGCCGCGGGCACGCTGGCGGCGATCATCTTCGTCCTGCCGGGGCTGGTGCTGGTCGGCTGGTGGAGCGGTTTCCCCTATTGGATCACCGCCTTCGTCTGCGCGGTCGGCGGTATCCTGGGGGTCATGTTCTCCGTGCCGCTGCGCCGCGCGCTCGTGACCGGGTCCGACCTGCCCTATCCCGAAGGCGTAGCCGCGGCCGAAGTGCTGAAGGTCGGCGCCGAATCGCGCGAAGGCGGCGCGGAGAACATGCGGGGGCTGCGCACCATCATCCTCGGCAGCCTGATCGCCGCGGGCTTCACGTTGCTGACCCAGCTGCGCCTGGTCGCGGCCGAAGCGGCGAAGAATTTCAAGGTCGGCGTGGCGTCGGCGACCGGCGTGTCGACCAGCTTCTCGCTCGCGCTGATCGGCGTCGGCCACCTCGTCGGGCTGACCGTCGGCATCGCGATGGCGGTGGGCATGGTGCTCGCCTGGGGTGTGCTGATGCCGATCCTGACCAGCCTCCAGCCGGCGCTCGACCCGGTCGACACCGTCGTCGGAAGCGTGTTCCGCAATGACGTCCGCTTCATCGGCGCCGGTACCATCGGCGTCGCGGCGATCTGGACGTTGCTCAAGATCCTGGGGCCGATCATCGGCGGCATCCGGTCAGCGATGGTGGCGGCCCGCGCACGCAAGGGCGGGGCGGTGCTCGAGCTCACCGAGCGCGACCTGCCGATCGGCGTCGTCGGCGGCACCGTTCTGTTTTCGCTGATCCCGATCGCTTGGCTGCTGTGGGATTTCGCCGGCGGCGGACCGGTCGCGGAGCATCCCTGGCTCGTGATCGGCGGGACGCTCGCCTATGTGCTCGTCGTCGGCGTCGTGATCGCGGCGGTGTGTGGCTACATGGCGGGTCTGATCGGCGCGTCCAATTCGCCGGTGTCGGGCGTCGGCATCCTGGCGGTGCTCGGTGCGTCGCTGCTGCTGGCGATGGTCTTCGGTCACGGCGGCGATCCGGCGCGGGTCGATGCGCTGGTGGCCTATGCGCTGTTCACCACCGCGATCGTCTTTTCGATCGCGACGATCTCCAACGACAACCTGCAGGACCTGAAGACCGGCCAGCTGGTCGGCGCGACGCCGTGGAAGCAGCAGTTCGCGCTGGTGCTGGGCGTCATCTTCGGTAGCCTCATCATCCCGCCGGTACTCGACCTGCTCAACACCGCGTTCGGTTTTGCCGGCGCGGCGAACGCCGGCCCGAACGCGCTGGCCGCGCCGCAAGCGTCGCTCATCTCGGCACTCGCGAAGGGTGTGCTTGGCGGTGACATCGACTGGGGCCTGATCGGGATCGGCGCGGGTATCGGCGTCGCCGTGGTCGCAATCGACGAGACGCTGGGCAAGACCAGCCGCTACCGCCTGCCGCCGCTCGCGGTCGGCATGGGCATCTACCTGCCGATGGCGCTGACGCTATTGATTCCGGTCGGCGCGCTGATCGGCCATTGGTACGAGAAGCAGGCCGCCAAGAGCGCGAACCCCGAATTCGTCAGCCGCCTGGGCGTGCTGGCCGCGACCGGGCTGATCGTAGGCGAGAGCCTGTTCGGGGTGGTCTTCGCCGGCATCGTCGCGGCGACCGGAAGTGACGCACCACTGGCGATCGCAGAGCTGGGCGAGGGGGTGACGATACCGGCGGCGATCCTGGTGTTCGCGGGTGGGATTGCGGTGCTGTACCGGCAGACGTTGACGGCGGCGCGGGGGTAGGGGCCGTTCGCAATTTGCATCCGAGCAAAGCCAAAGCGTGAAACGGCGAAGCTAACTCAAGCCCCTCTCCTTTAGGGGAGGGGTTGGGGTGGGGCGGTGCCGCATGCCCGTCGCTCGCAGAGAGGCCCCACCCCCGGCCCCCCCCTGAGGGGAAGAGGAGGGCATAGGGGCACGCTCGTATTGAATACCTCACCCGCGGCAGTGAGCTCCCACCTGCGGTAGCGCGGAGGTTTTCAGGCGAGGTCCCCCCTTCCGCCACGCCGTCAGACGGAGCGGACTGCGTCCGCAACGCTGCCCGCCGTGGCAACTCCTGCGATTGCCTTGGCAATCGCAGGGTGCCCGCGTCACGCCATGGTGCTGAGAAGCTTATCGATCTCCACAAACGCAAATCCGATCGAGCTGTCGGCAATCCCGTACGGAATGAACAGCTTGTCCCCATGCCGGATCGCGCCGCAGCTATAGACCACGTTCGGCACGTAACCCTCACGGTCCTGGTCCGCGGCGGCCAGGATCGGTTCCTTCGTCCGCCCGATCACCTTGGTCGGATCGTTCAGATCGAGCAGCGCCGCGCCGATCGAATATTTCCGCATCGCGCCCACGCCGTGGGTCAACAGGATCCAGCCCGCCTCGGTTTCGATCGGGGGCCCGCAATTGCCCATCTGGACCAGTTCCCAAGGATATTCGGGCTTCAGCAGCAGCTGGCCTTCGTCCCAGTTATCGATCCGGTCGCTGTCGATGATGAAGACGTTCTCGCCGTCCTGGCGGCCGATCATCATATACTTGCCGCCGATCTTGCGCGGGAACAGCGCCATGCCCTTGTTGCGGCTGGCCGACCCCGACATCGGCACCAGGTCAAACGCGCGGAAATCCTTGGTCCGCATCATTTCCGACTGGATCGCCGACCCGTTGTAGGCGGTGTACGTGCCGATCCACTCGTCCTCGCCGTCGTCGTGCGTGAACTTGACGAGGCGCAGGTCCTCCAGACCCTTCGACTGCTGCTCGGTGATCGGGAAGATTACCGTACCCGACAGCGTAGAATCGCGGTGGCGATAGACGGTCACCGGGCCGGTCGGCATTTCCAGCTCGTCGCCGACCGCGTCCGCCGCGGTCGCGAACGGCGGCTCGGGCGCGAGTTGCAGTTCATTGCGGTCGGTGATGATGCCTTCGCGGAAGGCGACCGAGCTGATGTGCCCTTCGCCGACCGCGCGCATCGACATCAGGATGCGCTGCGACCCTGCCGGCATGCCCGACTGGTCGAAATGCGGCACGACGCTGGGGTTCATCAGCGCGGCGGCGGCATAGCTGTATTCGTGACAGAAATAGGCGCCGATCAGCTGGCGCTTCTCATCACCGATCTTGCTGCCGTCGAGGCCCAACAGCGCTTCGATCTCATCATAGCGCGTCATGAACACGCGGCGCGTCTGCCAGTGGCGCGCCTCGAAATCCTTCAGCACCGTTTCCAGCTGCTCGCGCGCTTCGCCGGGGCTCATTTCCAGGACGGCGCGGACCATCCTCTGCGTACGGCTCTCGGCGCCCGGCGTCGGCGTCGCCCAGGCGATGTGGAACGGACGGACCACCACCCGCGACGGATCGGCGTGCAGGCGCAAGGGGTGGTCGAACAGATCAAGCATTACGTCCCCCCGGGGCGTTATCTCATACCAGCGGGCAGGGCCTGACGTGGATCAGGCTGCCGCGCTTGCCTGCCCTGCCACGGATGCGCCCCGCTTTGAAAGGGCCGAAATGGCGCAACCGGCAAGTTGCAGCGCCAGGATCGATTCGGCACCCTGGTTGCGGTTGAGTCCGTTCGGCATCAGCCCGTCGAAACAGCCGCCGTCGGCGATGCTGGCAAGCGGCAGGTCCAGATCGTTGGCGCCGAGATACCAGCCATAGGCCTTGCCCGCTTCGGTCAGCCAGCGCGCGTCGCGGGTGGCGTCGAACGCCGCCGCACACGCATCGACCGTCGCCTGCGCCTCCAGCGGCTGCTGGTCGAACGGCAGCGGGTCCGAATATTCGCGGCCGAAGCTTTCGGTGCCGACCGCGCGGAAGCGGCCCGCGGGCGACGTCTGGCGGCTGACGATCCATTCCAGCGTCTCGATGCCCGTCGCGATCAGCTCGGGCGTGCCGAGCGCGATCCCTGCGCGGATCATCGCTTCGGGCAAGCGGGCGTTGTCATACGCCAGTACGATTTCGAACCAGCTCCATTCGGGCCGGCGCGCCGTGTCGAGCAGGCTCGCCAGTTCGGCCGAGAAGCGTGTCAGGATCTCACGCGACAGGCCATGGCCAGGGTGCGCCTCCAGCATCGCCGCGGCACCCAGCATGGCGAAGGCGTGCGCACGCGGGGAGCCGAGTTCGAAGGCCAGGCTGGCGGTTTCGTCGAACAGCCGCGCGGCCCAGTCGCGATGCTTCTGCATGCCTGCATCGCGCGCGGTGACGCCCAGCGCCCAAAGCGCCCGGCCGTTCGAATCCTCCGACCCATATTCCTCGCACCAGGTGCGATCATAGTTCATGAAGTTGCGGAAGCGGCGCTTGTCCGGGTTCCAGGCATACTGCACGAAAGCGCCGTAGACGCTCGACCATTTGTCGCGCACCACGGGGTCCAGATCCGGCGCCTGCGTCATCAGGATCAGCGCGCGGGCGTTGTCGTCGATGCAATAGCCGTGACGGCGATCCGGCACCGACAGGATCGAATGCTGGAGCATGCCGGTCGCATCGCTCATCCGCTCGACCGCGGCGATATCGATCGGCAGGATGCGCGCGGTGTGACCATGCTGCGCCAGGCGGCGCGGGCGGTTGGCGACGATGCGCTCGATCTGCGCCAGCGCGGCTTCGGCCAGACGCGGCCAGATCATCGACCGGCCACGGGCATAGGCACGCGCCGCCAGCCGCTCGCGGTTGCGACGGTTGCCGAGCAGCGCATTGATCTCGCGCGCGAAGCCGGCGCTGTCACCGAAGTCGACCAGCACGCCGTGGCCGTCGGCCAGGATTTCGGTCGCGTGAACGTAGGGCGTCGAAACGACGGGCTTGCCGACGCCGACCGCATAGCTGAGCGTGCCCGATGTGATCTGGAACGGGTTGCTGTACGGCGTCGCGTAGATGTCGGCAGCCTGCAGGTAATCGAGCAGTTCATCATGCTCGACGAAGGCGTCGATGAAGCGGATCGCGTGGCCGACGCCCAGTTCCTCCGCCTGGGCCTTGAGCCGGTCGCGATACGCCTCGCCCTCATGCGCGACCAGGTTCGGATGCGTCGCGCCGAGAACGACGTACAGCGCGGCCGGGTTCTGCGCGACGATCGCGGGCAGGGCGGCGATCATCGTTTCGATGCCCTTGTTCGGGGCGAGCAGGCCGAAGGTCAGCACGACCTCGCGCCCCGCCCAGCCGAACGCGCCCTTCAGCGTGTCGGCATCGACCAGCGGGCGATCGGGAACGCCGTGCGGGATGGTGACGAGCTGGCGAGCGTCGGCACCGTAGTGGCGCTCCAGAATCTCACGGCCACGCTCGGCCATCACGATCACCTTCGATGCGCGACGCAAAAGCGCTTCGAGCACGCGGCGTTCGTCCGCGCTCGGCTTTTCGAGCACGGTGTGCAGCGTCACGATGACCGGCATGGTCACCCTGTCGAGCAGCGCCAGGATATGTTCCCCGGCCGCCCCGCCGTAGATGCCATATTCATGCTGCAGCCACAGCGCCTGCGCGCCCGATGCCTCGATCGCACGCGCGGTCGCGATATACGCGCTCAGGTCGTTCTGCGGGATCGTGCCGGTGACTTCGGCAGGATAGTCGTAGCGCCCCGGATGGTCGTCCATCGCATAGACGTCGACCTTCAGGTCCGGAAAGCGTGACCGCATCGCTTGCGCGGTGTCGGTGGTGAAGGTGGCTAATCCGCATTTGCGCGGCAGATAGTTTCCGATCAGGACGATGTGGTCGATCGGGGCGGTGGCGGCCTCCTGGGTGTCCATGACGGTCCTTCGCATTTGCAACAGATCAAGCCCCGAAAGGCCCGCAACCGACTCACAACGCTATAGAACGCAATATGGTTGCCATATTTGTGCAATGCAACAATCGCGATATGGATCAACCCCGCCCGCGATAGGGCGCAACGCCTTGGTCCGGCAGCCACAAACCCTCGGGCGGCGCGCCCGATTGCCAGAATACGTCGATCGGGATGCCGCCGCGCGGATACCAATATCCGCCGATGCGCAGCCAGCGCGGCTGCATCTCGTCGAACAGCCGCTGGCCGATGCCGACCGTGCAATCCTCGTGGAAGCCGGCGTGGTTGCGGAAGGCGCCGAGGAACAGCTTCAGCGACTTGGATTCGACGATCGTCTCGCCCGGCGCATAGTCGATGACGAGGTGCGCGAAATCGGGTTGCCCGGTGACCGGGCAGAGCGAGGTGAACTCCGGCACCGCAAAGCGCACGAGATAGAGCGAACCGGCGCGCGGGTTGGGGACGTAGTCGAGGACGGCCTCTTGCGGCGAGGCGGGCAGGCTGCTCGCCTGGCCAAGATGGAGCGGTGTCATGGGTGGGCCATGTAGGGGCTCGCCCTTCTCACGTCATCCCCGTCCTTGTCCTGTCATCCTGACGAAGGCGGGGATCGATAGTCGCTCGCGGTCGGGAGCCTCACGTCGGCCAGCTAGGCTTCATTCCCGCCTTCGCGGGGATGACGGGAGAGGCGGGTGAGACGCCCGGAAATGCGGGCGGTACGCTGGGAGGGGCGGGCGGTACCGACATGACGGGAGATTGCACCCGCCGCCATCGCCGCTACGGTGCGCCCCATGCGCACCCTCCTGCTCGCCGCCGCCGCCCTGATCGCCAGCCCCGTCCTCGCCCAGGACGCAGCCCCGCCCAAGCCGGCGCTCGGCAAGGCCGAGGACATCCCCCCGCCGAACCGCTCGGTCACCCGTCACGCCGGCATGTTCGGCGGCCAGAGCGTCGCCTACACCGCGATCACCGGCGAAACATATCTGAAGGCCGACGACGGCACGCCGCGTGCCGCGATCTTCTCGACCAGCTATATCAAGGACGGCAACGACCCGCGCCGCCCGGTCACCTTCCTGTTCAACGGCGGCCCCGGCTCCGGATCGGTCTGGCTCCACATGGGCGCGTTCGGGCCGAAGCGGGTCGCGATCCCGTCGGACGCGAAGGACGACGGCGCGCCGCCCTATCCGATCGTCGACAACCCCGATTCGCTGCTCGACGTGACCGACGTGGTCTTCATCGATCCCGTCGGCACCGGCTTCAGCCACGCGCTCGGCAAGACCGATCCGAAGGAGTTCTACGGCGTCACCCAGGACGCGCGATCGATCGCGCAGTTCATCCGCCTGTGGCTGAACGAGCACGGCCGCTGGAACAGCCCGAAGTTCCTCGGCGGCGAAAGCTACGGCACCACCCGGTCGGCCGCGGTGCTCAACCAGCTCGAGGGGCAGTATAACGACGTTTCGCTGAACGGCGTGATCCTGGTCTCGACCGTGCTCGATTTCGCCGCCGGCGCCGATACGCCGGGCAACGAGATGACCTATATCCTCAACCTGCCGTCGATGGCCGCGACCGCGCGTTTCCACGGCAAGGCAGGCGCGGCTACGCAGACCGAGGCGTTCGTCGAGGAGGCGCGCCGCTGGGCGACCGGGCCGTACGCTGCGGCGCTGCTGAAGGGCAACGCGCTGCCCGCGGAGGAACGCGCCACCGTCCGCCGTGACCTGGCGCGCTACACCGGCCTGTCGGAGGCGTATCTCGAACAGGCCGACCTGCGCGTGACGCCGGCGCGCTTCTACAAGGAGTTGCTGCGCGACCGCGGACTGACCGTGGGGCGCCTCGACAGCCGCTATACCGGTCGCGACTTCGACAATGCCGGGGAAACGCCCGACAACGATCCCAGCTTCTACGGGATCGACGGCGGCTATACCGCGGCGATCAACGCCTATGTCCGCGGCGACCTGAAGTACGCGACCGACCGTAGCTATGTGACGATCGGGCAGGTCGGCCCGTGGGACTGGCGCCTGGGCGGCGGGCGCGACAACGACGTCTACATGAACGTCGCCCCCTACATCGGCAAGGCGCTGCGCGAAAACTCAGGTCTGCGCATCTTCGTCGGACAGGGCTGGTATGACTTCGCCACGCCCTTCTTCGCCGCCGAATATGCCCTGTCGCGCACCGGATACGACAAGAGCCGCATCCAGTTTCACTATTACGACGCCGGCCACATGATGTACGTCCGCGACGAGGACCGCGCGAAGCTCACCCGCGACATCCGCGCCTTCATCCGCGCCCGATGATCGGCTCGCTCGTCTCGACCGCAGGTCTCGCCGACCTGTCCGGCGTCCGCATCGTCGATGCGTCGTGGTTCCTGCCCGAACATGGCCGAGACGCTCGCGCCGAGTATCGCGCCGGCCATATCCCCGGCGCCGCCTTCCTCGACCTGTCGACCGTGAAGCCCGGAGCCGTCGCGATCGACCCGAATACGGCCTATGTCGTCTATGACGACAGCCCGCTGAAGACCGCCGCCCGCGGCTGGTGGCTGCTGAAATCGTCAGGCGCCAAGTCGGTCGCGATCCTCGACGGCGGCCTCGCCAAGTGGCGCAGCGAAGGGCGACCGCTGGAGGCAGGGGAGGGCATCACTCTCGGCGCCACGACGATCGCCCGCGTCGTCGAGTCCCTGCGCGACAAGGACGATGTCCGCACGACCACCGACCAGATCGTCGACGCGCGCTCCCCCGCACGCTTCGCCGGCGAAGAGCCCGAGCCGCGGCCGGGCGTCGTCCCGGGCCACATCCCGGGCGCGCGCAACGTCCATTACGCCACACTCTACGAAGCCGATGGCACCTGGAAACACGGCGACGCGCTCGCTGCCGCCTTCACGAACGCGGGCGTCGATCTCGATGTGCCCATAACCACCACCTGCGGATCGGGCGTCACCGCCTGCTCGCTCGTCTTCGGCCTCCACCTGCTCGGGCGCGACGCCGCGCTTTACGGCGGGTCCTGGGCCGATTGGGGCAGCGATGCCACGACGCCCAAGGAAACCGGACGATGAGCGGTGACACCCCCAGCAACGCCGGTGCCGGGACGCGGGTCGTCCGCGCCGGGCGGCGGCCGGAATGGACGCAAGGCATCGTCAGCGCCCCCGTGTGGCGCGCGTCGACCATCCTCTACGAATCGGTCGCCCATCTGCGCGCGAGTGCGGCGAAAGACACCCACCACCGCCTGTTCTACGGCCGCCGCGGGACGCCCACCCAGTGGAGCCTAGCCGACGCGCTGACCGAACTCGAACCGGGCGCGGAGGCGACGTTCCTCTACCCCTCGGGCGTCGCCGCCATCGCCGCCGCATTGCTCAGCGTTCTCTCGCCGGGCGACGAGCTGTTGCTGGTCGACAGCACCTACGACCCGACCCGCAACCTGGCGAACGGCCTGTTGAAGCGGATGGGGATCACGACGCGCTTCTACGACCCGATGATCGGGGCCGGCATCGCGGACCTGATCGGGCCGAACACCCGCGCGATCTTCCTCGAAAGCCCCGGCAGCCTGACGTTCGAGGTGCAGGACATCCCCGCCATCGTTGCCGCCGCCAAGGCGCGCGAGGTGGTCACGCTGCTCGACAACACCTGGGCGACGCCGCTACGGCTGCCGGCGATGGCGCTGGGCATCGATCTTTCGATCCTCGCCTGCACTAAATACGTCACCGGCCATTCCGACACGATGCTCGGCTCGGTCACCTCGACCGCCGAGCACTGGCCGGCGCTGCGTGATACCAGCTTTCAACTCGGCCAGACGGTGTCGCCCGACGACGCCTGGCTCGGCAGCCGGGGCCTGCGCACGATGGCGCTGCGGCTCGATCGCCATGCCGACAGCGCGCTGGAGATCGCCCGCTGGCTCAAGACCCGCAGCGAAGTCGCCGCCGTCCTACACCCTGCGCTCGCCGATTGTCCGGGCAGCGAATATTTCCACCGCGACTTCACCTGCGGGGCGGGGCTGTTCGCGTTCGAACTGGTCTCGGGTGGAGAGGCCGAGCGCGCCGCGCTGATCGACGCGCTGGAATTGTTCGGTATCGGCTACAGCTGGGGCGGGTTCGAAAGCCTGGCGATCCCGGTCGATCCCGCGCGCTATCGCACCGCCACGCGCTGGAACCGCGGGCCGCTCGTCCGCCTCAACATCGGGCTCGAAGATCCCGCCGACCTGATCGCCGATCTGGAGCGCGGGTTCGCCGCCTGGGCCGCCGCCGCGCGGTGACGCAGATCGAGTCCTGGCTGGCCGACCTCGGCCTGTTGCGTCCCGGCGGCGACGATCTGACACAGGCGGCGATCGCGCTCGGCCTCGTCCTGCTGGCGCTGCTCGCCGGCTGGTATGCCGGGCGCCGCATCGGCCCGCCGCTGACCGAAATCTGGCACGACCGCGTCGGGGACGCCGGGGAATCGGTCGAAACCCGGCTGTGCAGCCTTGTCCGCCACGGCACCGCCGCGCTGCTGCTCGCGATCATCGCGCAAGGCTACCCGTGGGCGACGCTCGCCAGCATCGGCATCGGCGTCGCGCTGGGGGCGGCGACCGCGATGCTGGTCCTCACCCTGCTGCGCGCGGTAAGGTTGCCGTCGTGGATGGCGTGGACGGTCGGCGCACTGGTCTTCGTCGCGATCCTCGGCCGCTCGGTCGGGGGGTACGAGCCGATCACGAGTACCCTGGACGCGATCGGTATCGACGTCGGGCGGCGGCGCGTGTCGCTCTGGTCGCTCCTCACGCTGCTGCTGACCGTCGTCGTCCTGTTGGCGATCGTCCGCGTCATCAACCGCGCGATCGCCCAGGCCTTGGGGCGGACGAAGACGCTGGATGCGACCCAGCGCCTGCTGATCCAGAAGCTCGCCGGCATCGCGCTGCTCGTCACCGCCTTCTTCTTCGGCATCGATGCGCTCGGCATCGACCTCACGACCTTCGCGGTCTTCGGCGGCGCCTTCGGCTTAGCGATCGGTTTCGGGTTGCAGAAGACCGTCGGCAACCTGATCGCCGGCATCATCCTGCTGATGGACCGGTCGGTGAAGCCCGGCGACGTCATCGCGGTCGGCGAGAGTTTCGGCTGGGTCAACAAGATCGGCGTCCGCGCGGTCAGCGTCATCACCCGCGAGGGCAAGGAGCACCTGATCCCGAACGAGATCCTGATGACGCAGGAGGTGGAGAACTGGTCCTTCTCCGACCGCAACGTGCGCATCGCGATTCCGGTGAAGATCGCTTACGACAGCGACGTCGACCTGGCCGAAAGCCTGATGGCCCGCGCGGCGAAGGACAGCGGGCGGGTGCTGAACCACCCGCCGTCGGCAGTCTGGATGACCGCGTTCGGCGACTATGCGCTGGAATATGAGGTCCGCGTGTGGATCAGCGATCCCGAAGGCGGCGTCGGCAATGTGAAGGCCGATGTGCTCAAGCGCATCTGGGCGCTGTTTGGGGAGCATGGGGTGACGGTGCCCGTGCCGCAGCGGGATGTGCGGATGGTGGTGCCAGGGGAGGGGTGAGGGGCTTGTTTGATGACCCTCTATTCCCGATAGCTGACAGTGTTGTGACCGCTTAGGAACTGCAGATGAAGTTCGTTTGGAAGTTCGCGGTCCACATGACCGGAGTGATTATTACCGCCATCTTATGGAAAAATTTCGGCTTACTCGGCGTTCTCGTTGCAATGCCTGTAGCTTTCGTTGCCGGCTGGTATGCGCCTGCGATCAAACAACGTTGGCGCATTAGCGATTAGCGGTGCGTTTAAGGCAGAGCGCCTAGCAATGTTGGAAAACATCTGCTGGGTAATCCGCGGCTGACACGCCGACTCTCTTTGACAGCTGAATTAATCCAAGACCCCAACGGGTAAGTAGGATCGTGCTCCGGCGTAGGCCGGAGCGTTGGCGGTCGAAGCCTCGCGCATGCCACCGCTCCGGCCTGCGCCGGAGCACGGTACGGGGGCGGGCAGCGCGGAAAAACCCGCTCTTGGTGTGAACTTCGTGACCTTCGCCCCCATTCCCGCGGGCCGATCGGCTCCCTAGATACGCCAGCGTGAGCTCCACTCCTGTCACCGCCCGCATCGCCGATGGCGTCCGCGCCATTCCCGCCGACCAGTGGGACGCCTGCGCCGGTGCCGGTAATCCGTTCGTCAGCCACGCCTTCCTGTCGATCCTGGAGGAGTCCGGCTCCGCCACCGCGCGCGCCGGGTGGCAGCCGGTGCCGGTCGTCATCGATGGCGCCGACGGGCAGATCGCGGGCGTCGCGCCGGCCTATGCCAAGAGCCACAGCCAGGGCGAATATGTCTTCGACCATGCCTGGGCCGATGCGTGGGAGCGGGCCGGGGGTCGCTATTACCCCAAGCTCCAGGTCGCGGTGCCCTTTTCGCCGGTGCCGGGGCCGCGGCTGCTGATGCGCGACGCCGCATCCGCGCCCGCGCTGATCGCGGCGGTGGAGGCGGTGGTCGATCAGCACCAACTGTCCTCCGCTCACGCGACCTTCGTCAGCCCCGATCAGCTGCCGTTGTTCGAGGCCGCCGGTTGGCTGATCCGCGAAGGCACGCAGTTCCACTGGGCGAACCGCGGCTATGGCAGCTTCGACGATTTCCTGACCGACCTCGCCAGCCGCAAGCGCAAGGCGATCCGCAAGGAACGCACAGGCGCCATCGAGGGGCTGACCATCCGCCACCTGACCGGCGCCGAGATTACCGAGGCGCATTGGGACGCCTTCTGGGTTTTCTACCAGGACACCGGCAGCCGCAAATGGGGGACGCCGTACCTGACCCGCGCCTTCTTCTCGCTGCTGGGCGAGCGGATGGCGGACCAGTGCCTGCTGATCCTCGCCGAGCGCGACGGACGCCCGATCGCCGGGGCGCTCAACCTGATCGGCGCGGACACGCTCTACGGCCGCTATTGGGGCTGCGTGGAGGACGTGCCCTTCCTTCACTTCGAGCTCTGCTACTACCAGGCGATCGACGCCGCCATTGCTCGGGGCCTCAAGACGGTCGAGGCCGGGGCGCAGGGCGAGCACAAGCTGGCGCGCGGCTATACGCCCGTCCCGACCTGGTCGGCGCATTACCTGCCGGACCCGAACTTCCGCCGTGCGGTCGCCGATTTCCTGGAGCGCGAGCGGCTGGCGGTCGAGGAGGAACAGGCGTTTCTCGGCGAGATGACCCCGTTCAGGAAGACCGCTTGAGCCGCGCCGCGCGGCGCTTGAGCAGGATCTCGCGGTAGGGCCCCCAATCGTCGATCGACAGTTCGGCCGGGGGCACATTGTGGTCGACCCGGAACAGCGCGCTTGTCCCGTCGCGCCAGATCGGGACCAGACCCTGCTCCAGCCGTTTGTCGTAATTGGGCGGGCTGATCAGCCAGACGTAATCGAACGCGTCGCGCGGGAAACGCACCAAGCTGATCGACACCGGGCGCCACCATTCGGTCGGGCACTGGGTGGTCGTCACGATCTCCGACGGGTCGTGGTTGAACGGCCGGCCGGCCTGATATTTGACCGTCAGCAGCTGCGCGCCGGGCATCGACCATTGGTCGTTGGTGAAGGCCAGGCGCCGCACCATCGCCATGCCGGGCAGATGCTGCAACCGCGTCATCGTCCACTGGTTATAGCAGGTCTCGCCGACGAAGCTGACCAGCCGCGCGCCCTTCGGCAGCTTCTCCAGTGCGGCCAGTTCGCGGTCGTAACTCTTGTCGTAATGCCAGAAGCTGACCGTCGTCGCCGCGGTGCGGGCGACGAAGAAGGCGAGGCCCGCCAGTGCCAGCATGCCGACCCCGCGCGCCGTCGTGCCCGGCCGCGGGCGGATGGCGATCAGCGCGATGCCGATCATGAACGGCGCCAGCCGCATGTCGGCATAGGCCGATCCGAATACGATCCGCGGCAGCAGGATGAAGACCGCCAGCAGAAACAGCGCCGACAGCGTCAGGTTGCGCGAGTACTGGACGGTCGGGTCGCGCACCGACTTCAGCAGCACGAACAGCAGCACGGCGACCGAAGCGATGTCGAACGGCATCCACCGGTCGCGCAGCACCATCGTCACCCAATTGACCTTCTGGCGCCAGTTGAACCAGTCGCCGGTCTGCCCCGTCACATGCCCGCCGCTGCGCCACATCAGCATCAGCAGCGCAGGCGGCGCGAGCGGCAGGCAGTGGATGCCCGCCATGAACCACGGCCGCACCCACCGCGCGACGACGCCGCGCTCGGTCGCCTTGTCATGCTCGCGGATCAGCTCGGCGGAGAAGGCGAGCACGCCCAGCACGCCCCAACCGAACGTGTGGCACACCCACAGGATAAGCCCGATCGGCACGAACAGGATCGCCCGCAGCCGAAACCTGCCCAGCCGCGCCAGCCGCAGCCACAAGGCGAAGGCGTTCAGCGCCAGTGCCATAGACAGCGCGAAGTTCACGAAGCCGAAGTGGAAGGGATAGCTATATGCCAGCGGCAGCGCGAACAGCGCGGTCGCCGGGATGCGGCCATGGACTTCGCGGGCGATCCACAGGAACCCGACCGCGGTCAGCGGCGGGATCGTCAGCACGATCAGCTTGACCGCCAGTTCGAGGCCGAAGATCGGCGCCAGCGGCTCGATCAGCAGGTCGAGCCCCAGGTTGCCGATCAGCTGCCAGCGAAAATCATACCAGTCGTTCAGCCACGCCGCGCTGTCATGCGCCAACTGGACGCGGTACCGCGCCATATGCCCCGGCAGATCGACCAGCGGGGCGATGTCGGGGATCAGCAGCGGGATGGCCGTCGCCAGCGCGACGAAGACGACGAACGCGCGGGTCTGCCACCAACGAAGCGGGGTATCGGCCGGCGTCTGCATCGCAATCGTCCATAAGGGTGGGGGCGCCCCCGCGGCAAGGCCGATCAGCGGACGACCCGGTATAGCGTCGAGCGCGCGTTGCGAAAGACCGGGCGCAGGTCTGCCGGCACCGGGCCCGGCAGACCGATCAGCCAGACGTGCGTGAAATAGCGGCGATCGAACGCGGCAAGTGCGCGATTGCGATCGGTCGTGTCGGGCAAGCAGCCCGCGGGATAGACGAGCTGCGATGGGTCGGTGCGATAGACCGGATCGGCGTCGCCGCGGATGCGGAGTGACTGCTGACCCGCGATCGCCCAGGCGCCGTTTTCGAACACGTCGCGGCGGGTGATGGCGAGGCCGGCCAGATGGCCCAGCCGGTCGGAACGCCATGTCGATGTGCAGGGTTCGGCGACCAGGCTCAGCACGCGCGCGCCGCGGGGCATGGCCGGGATCGCAGCCTGCGTCTCCTCCCAAACCGCCGCGAAGCTTGCATAGCTGAGGGTCGTCGCAAGCATACGGATGGCGAGGAAGGCGGCCCCGGCGGCGAAGAGGCGCCGGGCGGTTCGCAGCGACTCGATCCGAACGGACCAGAGCAGCAGCGCGCAGGCCGGTGCCAAGACGCGCATATCGACATAGGCACCGCCGATCGCTCCATGGGGCAGGGTGACGAAGGCGAGCAGCAGGATAGCGCCGGGCGCGGCGATCACCGCGTCGCAACGCCAGTCGCGATGACGCAGGGCGGTCCGGACCAGCAGCACTACGATGCAGGCGCTGGCGACATCGAACCACTGCCATCGATCGCGGACCAAAGATGCGATGGCGCTGGCCTTCGACGGCCAGATCCAGAATGGCGCGATCGCCGGCCCGTCGCTGCCGATCATGGTGAGGAGGGGCGTCGCCAGCGCCAAGCTGGCCAGCGTGGCGTTGCGGATGGAGGCCCCCCAGCCAAGCTCACGCTCGCGCTCGAGCATCATCGCGCTCGCCCATGCCATCAGCCCGAACATGCCCCAACCGGAGCTGTGCGCGATCCAGAGAGCCCAAGACACAGGCACGAATACGAGCACGCGGATGAACGGCCTGTCGTGGAGCGCGATCCATCCCGCCAGCGCGAAGAACGACAGAGACACCGACAGGGCGAAGTTGACGAACCCCAGCGAAAAGGCGTGGCTATAGGCGAGCGCGAAGGCGAAGCCGGCGAGCGGAGGCACCGGCCGATCGCGCACGTGCCCGATCGTCCACAGTCCGGCGACAAAGGCGGCGGGGATCAGCATCACGACGAGTTTCGTGGCGCGTTCGACGCCAATCCACGGCGCAATGGCTATCACCGGCAGGTCCACGCCCAGATTGCCGATCAGCTGCCAGTGATAGGCCCACGCGCGCTGCAACTCCGGCGAACGGTCGATCGTCGCAGCGATGTGATAGCGGCCGATATGTTCCGGCAGGTCATTGAGCGGCGGGATCGCCGGCCAGACGAGCGGCAGCACGACGAGGAGCATCGCTGCCACCAGCCATAGCGCTTCCCGGCTTCTTATCATTGCGGGAGATCGTCGACCCGGAAGAGTGCCGCCGACCCGTCGATCGGGCGCAGCCAGCGCGGGACGTTTCCGGCGGCGATCGATCCGGCGGGCGGCCGGACGTCGCCGAACATGCCCGGGCACAACGCGATGTAACGAACGTGCCAGCGGCGCGCTATGGCGGCGGCCTGCGCCGGCGGCCCGAGAAAGAAGCGGTAGGCCGCGGCATTGCCGGCATTGTTGCGATGATAGGGCGCGGCGATCACGGAATGCGGCGTGCCGGCTAGGATATAGCTTCCCGCATCGATGCCGGACAGGACTGTGCCCGGCGGCAGCGTCTTCAGCCGGTCGATCATCGCCGCGCCCGCGCAATCGATTGATGGCGCGGCGATCGCCGCTTTGGGGGCAAGACCACCGGCAATGAGTGGATAGGCGAGGCCGGCGCCGGCGATCCACAGGCCTAGCACCGCCGCGGTTTCCTTCGCGGCCCGTGCCTGTGTCAGCAACACGGCGATCGGCACAACTGCCAGCGCGGCCCCGACATAGGCGCCGCGGAGCTGGAACAGCGTGATCGCGAGGGCTGCGACCTGATAGGCAAGCAGCCGCCACCAGCCACCGCCGTCGCGTCGCGCAAGCACCGCGCTCGCGATCAGGCCGGCGCTCAGCAAGCCGACATAGCCGATCGCGCTAGCAAGCGGCGCGCCGAACAGGGGTTGCGCTTCGGCGACCTGCCGTAGCCACAACCGGGTCACGAGCGGATCGACGGAGGCATAGGGGCCGGACAGGCAGGGCGCGACGGCCGGCCAGCTCAGGAGAACGAGGGCCGCACCGCAGCCCGACAGCAACGCCGGTCTGTACCGGTCGATACTTCCGATCGCGGCGAGCGCCAGGCCGCCAGCGGCCGCATAGCGCATCACCGGCTCGATCGTGTCGCAGGTGCCGCCGTGCGCGGAGATGGGCGCAAGCAGGATCAGGCCGGCGGCGAGCGTCAGGCCGAATCCCGTCTGGCGCTCGCCATCGCCGCGCAGACGCTCGAGGACGATGATCGCGCCGGTGACCAGCGCGAACGGAACGGTCTCCAGGCCGATTCTCGCACCGACCGCGACGGCCGCTCCGGCTATCGCGCCGGACGCATAGCTGGGCCGCGCCAGCACCGCGCGAAGCTGCACGACGACCAACAGCAGCTGCATCGCGTGATGATCGATCCGCCCAGGCAGGAACAGGCTGGATGCAGGATAGGCAAGCGCGATAAGCACCAGCGCCGTCCCTCCCGCTGCCGGGGCGAAGCGTCGCGTCACGTCTCGGACGAGGGCGAGCAGGACGGCGAATTGGGCAAGCGGCCACAGCACGACCGCAGCGACTTCTGCGTCGGTCGTGCCGGCAAATGGTCGGAGCAGCAGGATGATCGCGGCGGGGACGAGATCGCCGATCCGCGACCAGTGCATCGCCAGCCCGCCTGCCAGCCGGTGCTGAGCGACGTCACCGAATCCCTGTCCGTCAATCCAGTCGCGAACCTGCTGCAGCCGCATCGCATCGTCGGTGTCGGGAAGCATTAGGCGTGACAGCCGGGCCCAGTCGGCCAGCGCCCACGCCATGCCGAGCAGGATCGTCAGCGCAAGGACAGGCAGGATCGGGCGCAGGCGGGCGGACATCGGCACCACGCTAGGGCTGCGATGGTTAATTTCCCGTCAGTCGATCCGATAGAGCGCATGCCCGCCATCGACCCACAGGCGTGTCACGCCGGGGAGGGCGGCGGGGGGCGGAGTGTCGAGGTTCAATACCCAGACCCGATCGAACGCGCTGCGTGGAATGGTCGACACCGTACGGGCCAGGGACCCCGCGTCGCAGTCCAGAAACTGCGACGGATCGCGCTCGAACGGCCGCGCGGCGGGATAGCGGACGTCGAGCAGGGCCGCAGCATTCCCCTGGAACTGGTCGTTCACGAAAGCCCGGCGTCGCGCGGTGACCAGGCCGCCGAGGTGATCGAAGCGGGCGACGCTCCAGAAGTCGTCGCACCCCGGCCGGACCAGCGCGACGACGCGAGCGCCGTCGGGGATATGGTCGAGGGCCGCCAGCGCGCGTTCCTGCTCCGCCGCCGCCATCGCGTAGCTGGCGGTCGTCCCGGCGATCCGCATCGCGAAAACGAGCATTGCGATCAGCGCGATGGCGGACGCCTGCCGCCGCGTCGCGGGACGTAGCGCGACGAGCGCCATCATCAGCGCGATCGGCGCCACCCGAGAATCGGCATAGGCGGAGCCGAGCAGCCAAGACGGAATGGCGATCAGGGCGAGGGTAAGCGCCACCGCGGCGGCGCCCAGCCGCCGGTCGACGTGTCCACGCGCGAGGCCGTATCCGATTAACCCGAGCATCACCGCGACGGCCGCGACGTCCCATGCCATCCATCGGTCGCGCACCACGGTCAGCAGCGGCAACAGTTTCCCGCCAAGGCTATATCCGCCCGTCACGCCGCCGCCGCCAGCGGTCGCCAGCATGAGCGGCAGCGGCGCAGCGAGGGGCCAGCAGACGATCGCCGCGCGGATCGGATGGCGGGACCTAGCGAGCTCGACCGCAAAGATCGCAAGGCCCAGGACGGCCCAGCCGAAGATATGGCAAAACCAGATCGCCAGCGCGACCGGCACGAACACCGCGGCGCGCCAGCGGCTGCCGGCCATGCGCAGCCAGAGCGAAAGGGCGAACAGCGCCAGCGCGATCGACAGCGCGAAATTGACGAAGCCCATGCCGAACGGCAGTCCGTAGGCTAACGGCAGGGCTGCGATCGCGTATGGGCTGACCCGTCCGAAAACGGTGCGCGACAGCGTCAGCAGCCCGGCGACGGTCAGCGCTGGGATGGCGATCGTGACCAGCTTGACCGCTGGCTCCAGACCCATCAGCGGGCCGAGCACAGCGATGATTACATCGACGCCGAGATTGCCGGTCGCCCGCCAGTGAAAGACGAACCAGCGCGCCAGCGGCCCTGAGCCGCCATCCAGCATCAATCGGTACCGCCCGATATGTCCGGGCAGGTCGGTCAGCGGGGGCACCGCCGGCCAGAGCAAGGGCAGTGTCGCCAACAGGACGACGGCGGCGAAGAACCACCGCGTCTGCCACCAGTCCCGCTCGCCCGTGTTCATCATGCCGGGCTAGCGGGGCATGGTTACCATCGGATCAACGATCGCGCCGGCCCAGCAGGCGAAGGCGTAGCGCGTTGAGTTTGATGAAGCCCGCGGCGTCGCGCTGATCATAGGCGCCCTGATCGTCCTCGAACGTCACGACCTTTTCGCTGTAGAGCGAATTGGGCGACTTGCGACCCGTCACGATGACGTTGCCCTTGTAGAGCTTCAGCCGGACGGTGCCCGACACCTTTTCCTGGCTGTGATCGACCGCGGCCTGCAGCATCTCGCGCTCCGGCGAGAACCAGAAGCCGTTGTAGACCAGTTCGGCATAGCGCGGCGCCAGTTCGTCCTTCAGATGCGCAGCCCCCCGGTCGAGCGTGATCTGCTCGATGCCGCGGTGGGCGAGGGCATAGATGGTGCCGCCCGGCGTCTCGTACATGCCGCGGCTCTTCATGCCGACGAAGCGGTTCTCGACCAGGTCGAGGCGGCCGATGCCGTGCTTGCGACCCAGGTCGTTGAGTGCGGCGAGCAACGTCGCCGGGCTCATCGCCTGGCCGTTCAGCGCGACGCCGTCGCCGCGTTCGAAATCGATCGTGATCGTTTCCGGCTGGTCGGGCGCGTCCTCCGGATTGACCGTACGCGAGTAAACATAGTCGGGAACCTCGTCCCACGGATCCTCCAGCACCTTGCCCTCGGACGAGGTGTGCAGCAGGTTCGCGTCGGTCGAGAAGGGCGCCTCGCCGCGCTTGTCCTTGCTGACGGGGATCTGGTGCGCTTCCGCAAATTCGATCAGCTTGGTGCGGCTGGTCAGGTTCCATTCGCGCCACGGCGCGATGACCTTGATGTCCGGGTTCAGCGCGTAATAGCCGAGTTCGAAGCGGACTTGGTCGTTGCCCTTCCCGGTCGCGCCGTGGCTGACGGCGTCGGCGTTGACGAGTTTCGCGATCTCGATCTGGCGCTTGGCGATCAGCGGCCGCGCGATCGAGGTGCCGAGCAGATACAGCCCTTCGTAGAGCGCATTGGCGCGCATCATCGGGAAGACATAGTCCTTCACGAATTCCTCGCGCAGGTCGTCAATGAAGATGTGCTCGGCCTTCACGCCCGCCATCTCGGCCTTGCGACGCGCGGGCTCCAGCTCTTCGCCCTGGCCCAGGTCGGCGGTGAAGGTGACGACCTCGCAATTATACTCGGTCTGCAGCCACTTGAGGATGACGGAGGTGTCGAGGCCGCCCGAATAGGCCAGCACGACGCGCTTGATGGAGGAGTCGGTCATGCGCGCGCCTTTAGGGACCTAGGCGAGGCGTCGCAACAGGCGCGGGAAATACGCGCCCAGCGTCATCGCCCGGTAGAGGTAGCTGAACGTCAGCGCGATCCACACGCCGATGTCGCCGTTCCCGCGTAAGAGCAGATCGGTGGCGACGTACAGCGCGGTCGCCAGGATCGCGGCGTTGCGCAGCGCCCGGCCTTCGGTGGCGCCGATGAAGATGCCGTCGAGCAGCCAGGCGGGCATGCCGATGACCGGCAGGACGACGACGAAGGGCAGCAGCGCCAGTGCCTGCGCCTGTACAGCAGCGTTGGTCGTCATTACCGGGATCGCCGCCGCGCCGCCGAGCGCGATCATCGCGGCGAACAGGACCGCGGCGCCGAGCGAGAACTCGCCCGTCAGCCGGATCGCGCGGAGCATGTCGGCGCGCGAGCCGGCGCCGATCGCATGGCCGACCCGCGCCTCTGCAGTGAAGGCGAAGCCGTCGAGCACGAAGGCGACCAGCGCCACTGCCTGCATCAGGATCTGGTTCGCGGCCAATGTCTCCGCGCCCAGCCGCGCGCCCGCATTTGCGAACCAGGCGAGCAAGGTCAGCAACGCGATGGTGCGGACCATGATGTCGGCGTTGACCGCCAACAGTCGGACGATTGCCGCGCGATCGAACACCCGGCACCGCGCCAGCCCGCGCAACTGCGGCGCTACGATCATCAGCCCGGCGAGCAACGCGCTCCATTCGGCGATGGCGGTGCCCAGCCCGACTCCGCGTGCACCAAGTTCCAGATGCCACACCAGCACCGCGCAGGCGGCGATGTTGATGACGTTCATCCACACCTGCATCGCGAGCGCCGCCCGCGTCCGGCCGAGCCCGAGCAACCAGCCGTTGATCGCGAAGACCGCAAGCGCCGCCGGCGCACCGACGAACCGTGCCGAAACATAGGCTCGTCCGGCCGCATCGATCGCCGCGCCGCCGGCGAACAGCGCGAAGGCGGCCGGTATCAGGACCAGTTGCATCGCCATCAACAGCGCGCCCATTCCCGCGCCGATCACCAGCCCGCGCGCGAGCAACCCCGACACTTCCTCCACATCGCCGCGCCCGCTGGCCTGTGCGGTCAGCCCCGTCATCCCCATCCGCAGGAAGCCGAAGCTCCAGAACAGGAAACTGACGATCGTTCCGCCCAGCGCCACGCCCGCCAGCGCGGCGGCATCGCCCGTCCGCCCGATCACGGCGGTGTCGACGATCCCGACCAGCGGCACCGTCGCCTGGCCCAGCATGATCGGCCAGGCCTGCGCCAGGATCGCGCGGCGGGTGAGGGGAGCATGCGCCATGCCGCGAGGCGTTAGCCGGGCGGCGGCGGCTCGTCACCCCGGCGAGCCCCTTGCCCTTGAGACATTGTCACGTCACAACGCGCATCAATAACCGACTGGAGAGTTCACCTGCGATGACCGCTGCCCGCTATCTCGCTTCCGCCGCCGCCTTGTCATTTGCGCTGACGGGCGCGGCCCGCGCCGATGAAGGTATGTGGACGTTCGACGCCTTCCCGACCGCTCGCGTGCAGAAATCGCTGGGCTGGACACCGGACAAGGCGTGGCTGGATCGCGTGCAGGCGGCGGCGGTTCGGTTGACCGGCGGGTGTTCGGCCTCGTTCGTGTCGGCCGAAGGACTGATCCTCACCAACCACCACTGCATCGCCACCTGCGCGCAGGATCTGTCGAGCGACAAAACCGATTACCTCGCCGACGGCTTCGTCGCCGCGGATCGGTCGAAGGAGCAGAAATGCCCGGGCCAGCAGGCGGAGGTCGTGATGTCGATCACCGACGTCAGCCCCCGCGTCACCGCCGCTATCGGGACATCCACCGGGGCTGCCCTGACCAAGGCACGCGACGCGGCGATCGCGGCGATCGAAAGCGAGAATTGCACGCGCGGCGACGCGACGATCCGTTGCCAAGTCGTGACCTTCTTCGGCGGCGGCCAGTACAAGCTGTACAAGTATCGCAAATATTCGGACGTCCGTCTGGTCTGGGCACCCGAAGCGGCTGCCGCGGCGTTCGGCGGGGATCCCGACAATTTCAACTTCCCGCGCTATGCGCTCGATGCCTCGTTCCTGCGCGCCTATGAAAACGGCCGTCCCGTCGCGACCCCGCAGCATCTGACATGGAATCCGCGGGCGCCGCAGGCGGGCGAGGCCACCTTCGTCGTCGGCAATCCCGGCCGCACCCAGCGCCTGCTGACCGAGGACCAGCGCGCGTTCCAGCGCGAAGTGGCACTGCCGATGCGCGTCGCGTTGCTGTCCGAATACCGCGGCCGCCTGATCTCCATGCGCGAGGAAAGCGCCACCCAGGCGCGCGAAGGTCTGGAGACGCTGAACGGCATCGAGAACAGCTATAAGGTCTATTGGGGCCAGCAGAAGGCGCTGAACGACGACGCCTTTACCGCCAAGCTCGCGACGAACGAGCGCGACCTGCGCGCCAAGGCCGGCAAGTCGGTCGGCGATCCGTGGGCCGAAATCGCGGCGGCCGATGTGAAGCTGCGCGACCTCTATTACCCCTATTATTTCCTGGAGAGCGGCGCGGGCTTCGGCTCAACGCTCTACGGTTATGCCCGAGCGCTGGTGCGCGCGGCAGCCGAGCGTGAGAAGCCGAATTCGGATCGCCTGCCGGGCTTCACCGACAGCGCGTTGCCGCTGCTCGAAAAGCAGATCACCGATGGCGCGCCCGTCTATCCGTGGCTCGAACAGATGAGCCTGGAATTCTGGCTGAGCAAGACCCGCGAATTCGTCGGTGTCGACGATCCGCAGGTGAAGGCGCTGCTCGGGCGCGAATCGCCGGAAAACCTGGCGGCGCGACTCGTGAAGGGCACGAGGCTCGCCGATCCGGCGGTTCGCGAGCGGCTGTTCAAGGGTGGCATGGCGGCGATCCGGGCGACGGACGATCCGCTGATCCGGTTCGCGCTGGCAAACGACGCTGCCGGCCGCGCGCTGCAGGCGCGCTATGATGCGGAGGTCGCAGGCCCCGTGACCGCGGCGCAGGCGAAGCTCGCCAAGGCGCGCTTCGCGGCGTACGGCGCGGCGAACTACCCGGATGCGACCTTCTCACTGCGCATTTCCTACGGGAAGGTTCAGGGCTGGACCGAGCGCGGGCGGCCGACCCCGTTCATGACCGACTATGGCGGCATGTACGAGCGCGCCACGGGCCAGGAGCCGTTCAAGCTGGCCGAAGCTTTCGTTCGCGCCCGTGACCGGGTGACAATGGCGACGGCGTACGACTTCGTGACGACCAACGACATCATCGGCGGCAATTCGGGTTCGCCGGTGATCGCGAAGGATGGATCGGTGATCGGCGCCGCGTTCGACGGCAACATCCATTCGCTCGGCGGCAATTTCGGTTACGACCCGCTGCTCAACCGGACGGTCGTCGTGTCGGCGGCGGCGGTGCAGGAGGCGCTGGAGAAGGTCTATCCGGCGCCAGGGCTGGTGCGCGAACTGGCGACGCGATGATCCGCTCACTTGCTCGCCCCGGATCATCGGGGCGATCGGGTCAGCTTCGCAACGCGGCTTCCGCCTCCGCCACGTAATCCCGCGTGATTGGCAGGGCGTGGCGGTCGCGGGCGAACTGGAACTGGTAGTTGACGAGGCCTCCGTAGCGGAAGCTGACCATCGAACCGGCGAGGTAATAGGTCCACATCCGGTAGAAGCGTTCGTCGTACAGCGCGACGATGGCATCTTTCGCCGCGACCGTCCGGTCGTACCAGGCATCGAGCGTCAGGGCATAGTGGAGCCGTAGCACCTCTACGTCGGTGCAGTACATCCGCAGCCCCTCGTAGCCGCGGGCGACTTCGCTCAGCGCCGGGATATAGCCGCCGGGAAAGATATACTTTGACGTGAAGGTGTCCGTGACGCCTGGTCCCCCGGCGCGGCCGATGGTGTGCATCAGCATGACACCATCGTCGGTCAGCAACTCGCGGCATTTGGCGAAGAAACTTCGGTAGTGCTTGGTCCCGACGTGTTCGAACATGCCGACCGAAACGATGCGGTCGAACCGGCCGGCCATGGCGCGATAGTCGATCAGCTCGAAGCGGACATGGTCCGCGACTCCCGCTTCCTGGGCGCGGCGGCGGGCGACCTTCAGCTGTTCCTCGCTCAAGGTGATGCCGGTCACGTCGGCCCCGGTCTTGGCATGGATGTAGAGCGCCATCCCGCCCCAGCCGCAGCCGATGTCGAGCACGCGCATCCCAGGCCTGACGCCCAACTTGGCGACGATATGTGCCTTCTTGTCGGCCTGTGCCTGTTCCAGGCTGTTGGCGGGGTCGGTGAAATAGGCGCAGGAATATTGGCGGTCGGCGTCGAGGAACAGGTCGTACAGCCGGTCGGACAGGTCGTAGTGATGCGCCACGTTGCGCTTCGCCCGCCGCGCCATGTTCGCCCGGTCGAGCCGAAAGCGCAGCGCGGCCAAGCCGCGGCCGAACGCCGTGCCGGCCAGCGCCGGGCTGCCTCGCTCCCACAGGTTGCTGGCGGTCGCCATCGACAGCAGGCCGCGGATGTCGCCCTGTTCGATCGTCAATCGCCCGTCCATGAAGGCTTCGGCGGCGCCAACGGCGGGATCGCGCAGAATCTGCAGCGCGGCGCCCTTGCCTAGACGGATGGTGACAGGCGGGAATTCAGGGTCAGGGGTACCGAAGGTGCGGCTGGTGCCGTCGGGGTGGATGACAGTGAGCTCGCCGCGGCGGAAGGCTCGGGCGAAGAAGGTGTCGATCAGCGCCATGATGGTGCGCTACCGTATCGACCGCGGGCCGGGAAGCCCCGATCAGCCTGCGCGAGCGAGCAATGCCTTGGCCTGGCGCAAGTGCGGAGCGTCGACCATGCGGCCATCGACGCTGAGCGCCCCGGCGCCCGGATCGGCGGCGAAGGCATCGACGATCGCCTGCGCCCGGGCGATTGCCTCGGGTGAGGGGGTAAACGCGGCGTTGATGATCGGCACTTGCGCGGGATGGACCGCCATCATGCCGGTGAAGCCGTCGCGCGCCCCGCGGCGGGCGTAGGCCTCCAGCCCGGCCGTGTCGCGGAAGGCGGGGTAGACCGTCTCGATGGGCGCGACCCCGGCGGCGGCGGCGCCGAACAGGGTGAGCGCGCGGGCCATATGGTAGGGGGCGGTGTAGCTGCCGTCCTCTTCACGGCTGGTCTCTGCACCGATGGCAGCGGGCAGATCCTCGGCGCCCCATGTCAGCCCGGCGAGCCGCGCGGGGGCGTCGGCGTAGGTGCCGATCTGGAAGATCGCGCGCGGCGTCTCGGTGGCGATCGGCAGGATCGGGGCGGTGCGGTCGCCGCGGTCGGCGAGGCGGGCGTCGAGGTCGAGCACGGACGCACTCCCTTCTGCCTTTGGCAGCACCCAGCCATCGGGGCGGGCGGGGGCAACCGCGTCGATATCGGCATCGGCCAGGCCGCCGTCGAGCGGGTTGATGCGGACGAACAGCGCGACGTCACGGTTCGAGCGGCCGAGGAAGTCGGCGACCGCGCGGCGAGCGTCGTCCTTGGCCGCGGGAACGACCGCGTCCTCCAGGTCTAGGATCAGCGCATCGGCACCGCTTGCCAGCGCCTTTTCCATCCGGTCGGGCCGGTCGCCGGGGACGAAGAGCAGCGAGCGGAGGCGCATAAGATACGGTCTTTCACATCGTCATGCCGGACCTGATCCGGCATCCAGGGTTATGGGCGTGGTCCTGTGTGGCCCTGGACCCCGGATCAAGTCCGGGGTGACGGCCTTGAAGGGGCTAAATCCCCGCATACCATTCATATCCCGCGACATCTTCCCAGTACCCGCCCTTGCCGCCGAACATCCCATCGAGCGACGCGACCGCCTCGATCCGCTGAATGTACTTCGCATGCTTGTACCCCAGCTGCCGCTCGACCCGGAGCCGAACCGGCGCGCCGTTCGGCACCCCCAGCAGCCGGTCGTTGAGCATCCACGCCAGGATCGTCTGCGGGTGGAAGGCGTCGATCAGGTCGATCGATTCGTAATAGGGCCGCCCGCCCAGCCGATCGGCGCAGTGGAAGACGAGGTAGCGGGCATCGTCGCGCAGGCCGGCGAATTCGAGGATCGGCTTCAGCCGCGGACCGGTCCATTTGCCGATCGCGCTCCACCCCTCGACGCAATCGTGGCGCGTGATCTGCGCCCTGGCCGGCATTGCGCGCAGGTCGGCGATCGACAGGTCGAGCGGACGCCGGACCAGCCCGTCGATGCGCACCCGCCAATCGGCGAAGCGGTTGGCGGCCGACGCGTTGTAATCGGGCGTGTTCGGGTTGCGGGTGCCGTTGGGGCGGAAGAAGGGCGATCGCTGGTCGGCGCGGAATTCGGGCGCCAGCGCGGTCCGGTCGGTCAGCGCGCGCTGGAGGATGCGGTGACCGTTCTCGCCCGAGCCGAGCAGCCGCTGGCCGACATCGCCCGACGCCACACGGTCGCAACCGGCGAGCAGCCCGCCCGCTGCCGTCACCAGCGCCTGTCTGCGGGTCAGGATCATTCGGGCACCCGCCACTTGCCGGTGACCATCGAGCGCACCTCGTTCCACACGCCCGCCAGCAGCACGAGCGCCAGGTGAACGATGATGAACAGGGCGATGACGAGCATAAGGATGAAATGGATCGACCGCGCCGATTGCCGCCCACCGAGCACGTCGAGCAGCCACGGCCACGCCGCGTTCATGCCCGGCGACATGGCAAGTCCGGTGAAGATCAGTCCGGGCAGAGCGATGAAGATGATCGCCACGTAGCTCAGCTTCTGAAAGATATTGTACGCGCGCGGTTCGGCCGGATCGTGAAAGCGCAAGGCCAGGTGTTCGCGCACGTCGTGGGCCAATACCCGGGGCGCCAGTTCCTTCGCCCGCACGCGCAGGTCGCGTTGGAAATGCCGGTTGACAAGGCTCACGACCATGAACGCGAGCAAGGCGACCGCGAGCACCAGCGCAAAGAGCAGATGCCATTGCCGGGCGAGCGCCAGATTGTAGCTTTCGGGGATCGTCAGCCAGCCCGGCACCCGGCCGCCTTCGAAGACCCAGCCGACATGGAACCACGCAGGATCGAAATTCGCGCCATAGCGGCCCCAGTAGAGGTGCGGATGCGCATTCAGGATCATCAGCCCGCTGCCCAGCAGGATGATGACGCTGACCGCGGTGATCCAATGCCACAGCCGCGTCGACAGCGCATGGCGACGGATCATCCGGCCGGTCGCCGGCACGGCAGGGTCGGGTGCGCTGGTCATCGGCTGCAAAACGCCCCGTCCCTCCCAAGCGCTCCTTCAAAAGTTACGGTAACGCCGTTCATTCGTCAGCCTTCGTCACTTTTGTCACCTTTGCCGCTTCGCGCGGTGCCGGCTCTCGAACGGGTGAAGCAGATTGGAGCGATGTAGGAAAATGAAATCTCATCCTCCCCTTGCAGGGGAGGATTTCGCTGGTCAGCCGTACGCTCGCCAGAAGAAAACCGCGGTCGTCGCCCCGGTCACGGCGAGCGTCCAGACGCGCACCGCGAGCGGTGACAATCGCTTGCCCACCACCGCGCCCAGCCAGCCGCCGAGGATACCGCCCAGCAGCATCGGCAGCGCGGCCTGCCAGCGGACCATGCCGAACCACATGAAGACGAAGGCCGCGGCGAAATTGGCGACCGCCAGCATCAGCGTGCGCTGCGCGAAGAGCGCGCGGGGAATGACATTGGCGAGCAGGCCGTAGACCGCGGTCGTGATCAGCCCGACGCCGCCCCCGAAATAGCCGCCGTAGGTGCCGAGCATCGCCTGTGCGACGACCAGTGTCCGCGGCCCGATCGTCACACGCGCGTGCAGCCAGGCCGAGGCGCGCGTGCCGAACACCATAACCAGAAAGGCGAACAGCAGCAGCCAGGGCACGATCAGGTCGAACGCACGGCTGGGGGTGACGACCAGCAACGCGCTGCCCGCCAGCCCGCCGACGAAGGTGATCAGCGCCAGCGTCCGCCAGCCGACGCCGCCCAACGGAATCAACTCCTTGCGGTAGGCAAGCGCACTCGCGCCTGCCCCCGGCAGCAACGCGATGTTCGACGTCGCATTGGCGATGTTCGCCGGCAGCCCGAGCGCGATGAGGGACGGCAGCGTCGCGAACGACCCGCCCCCGGCCAGCGCATTCATCGCCCCGCCGACGCAACCGGCGACGAAGGGCAGGGTGATAGCGCTAAGTTGCGTCATCACCGCTTCGTGGTCAGTCGTCTGTGGCGGGCGACACGGGATCGTCCCACTTGTGCTCTACGGCTTCGGCATACATGGCACGTCGTCATCGACCCAGTCTCGATCATAGGTTGCCGGGACCGGCACGCCGGTACCAACTTTTCCGGCCTTATTTGCGGGATCATATGTGATCCAGCCCATGCTATTGTCGAATTTCGACAGGCGTTCATTATCCTGGCTGGCGGTTGCCGCGTCGATTTCCGGCTGCTCCACGCGGGAGGCGCGGATCATGCGGATCGCGCCGTCGCGCAAGTCGAAGGCACGATAATAGTGGCGGCCGAAATATCGCATGTCGAAACTCGGCTTCGCCGACCACTGCATCGGTTGAGTCGTAGTGGGTAGGCGAACGGTGGTGACGTGGCAGCTGAAGTCCGGCGCCTGATAGAACGGCACTTCGGCCCCGTCTTGCCTAGCCAGCCGGATGCGCTTTTCAGGCGGGTTGAACCCGCCGCCGGGCAGCGCCAGCGACTTTTCGCCCGCGTCGTCATCCCAGTCCACCATGCCGGTCCCGGATATTCGCAGGACGCTGGCGCCGGCTTTGTCATCGTAGCGCCAGTCGACTTCCTCTATGGCTTGCCACGTGTCGCCGGTCAGCTGCTGGCGGAACGCGGCAAGCATCTGCTGCTTGTCGACCGCGGAAAATTGGACCTGCTGTTCCAGTCCCTTCATGCCGCGTACGATCGACGTGGTAGTGATCCGTGCCGGCTTGTCGAACCCGGCACGCGCATCGATTTCGTAGAGGTTCACCTCTTCGGGCACTGCCGCCGTCGCGAACGGCAGCGATTCGATGGCCGCGCCCTCGACCGTGATCGGCAGCACCCAGCGAAGCGGAAGGACGGGGCGGGCCGCAGGCGGCGCGACAGGCGGCAACGTGCCATCCATCCAATACTCCGCGCCGTCGATCTGCGCCCGGACGAGGACGTGATCGAACAGCTGCGGTCCGGGCAGACGGCGGTCTAGTCCGTCGTCGGCCCCGCTGGCGTTCACCAGCACCGCTTTGGCCGGGATGCCCAGCTCGCGAAGCAGCGCGAGGAGCAGCGCGGTCTTTCCCTTGCAGTCGCCGTAACGGCGCTGCCATGTCTGTTCGGCGGTCGCCGGAGTCAGGTTGCCTCCGTTGAGGCCGACGTAGATATAGCGGACATCCTGCTGCACCAGTTTCAAGGCAGCGGCGGCACGGGCCATCGGAGTCGCGTGACTGGCGGCGATCCGCGCCGCTTCCGCCTTGATAGGGGAGTTTGGCGACAGCATCGATGCCTTTGCGTACAGTGGCGCAAAATGGCGTGACAAATCCGCCCAGCTGTCAAAGCCCGTATATTCGATCGCGCGAAGCCACTGATAGCGGGGCGGAGCGTCCTTCGGCGGTGGCGCCGCGTCCGGATTGTCGATCAGCAGTTCGACGGATCGGCCGACGGCTGAAATCCGCGGCGCGATATCGGCGGTCGGGCGCACCGTAAGCCGGGACTTCGCATCCCAGGTCAGGGCCAGGCGATACCGTCCCGCCGCGGGCGCGGGGCCCAGAAACAGCACGCCGGACGCGCGATCGCCCAGCGTCGGGTCGGCGCCCGGCAGCGTCATGCCGACTTCGAGTTCGTCACCGACCCGCAGATCGGGGATTTGCAGGGTGGCGGTCAGCAGCCCGTCGAGCTGCGCCTGTTCGAGATTGCCTTCGCGGCGAAGGATCTGAAAGGTCGCTCCTTTCAGTACGTCGGTCGCCTGGCCGTCGCGATACACCGTTATCTGGTGCACCATCGGCGATCCGGCTGCCGGGTTCCACACCAGCCCCAGATTGCCGATCTGCAAAGCACTCGACTGCAGAATCTTGACCCTGTACCCCAAATACTGCTGCTGTCCTTCGGGGGTCACGTGGACGACGATATCCTGTCGTCGCATGAACACGGCGCCGCTCGGCTTATCAGGCACCGCGAGGGGCTGGGATGGCTGCACCCAGGCCGGGGTCGGCCCGCGCTTTACGGGATCGACCTGAGCCGACGCAGCTGGCGCGATGACGACGACGATCGCGGCTAGCGACCAGATACATGCACGCATTGCCCGCCCCTCCACTGTTGCCCCCACATAGAGCAACAGACGGGATAACGCGCAATGCGGAAGGTGCCGAACTGAACGCTATCCCAGCGCCGCCTGCTTTTCCTCCGCCAGCCGATCGAGCTCCGCCCGGCTCTTGCGTTCGGCGCTGGTCTTCAACTGGCCGCAGGCGGCATCGATGTCGCGACCGCGGGGCGTCCGGACGGGGGCGGAGATGCCGCCTTCGAACACGATGTTCGAGAAGGACCGCACGCGTTCGGGCGTCGATGTCTCGTAATCCGAACCCGGCCACGGGTTGAACGGGATCAGGTTGACCTTCGCTGGCAGCTTGTACTGCTTCAGCAGCCGCACGAGCTCGTGCGCCTCTTCGTCGCTGTCGTTCTTGTCCTTTATCATCACATATTCGAACGTGATGCGGCGCGCGTTGTTGGCGCCCGGATAGTCGGCGCAGGCCTGTAGCAGCTGCTCGATGCCGTATTTCTTGTTGAGCGGCACGAGTTCGTCGCGCACGTCCTTGGTCACGGCGTGGAGCGAGACGGCCAGGTTCACGCCGATCTCCTCGCCCGCGCGGGCCATCAGTGGCACGACACCGCTGGTCGACAGGGTAATGCGCCGCTTGCTGAGCGCCAGGCCGTCGCCATCCATCACCAGCTTCAGCGCGTCGCGGACATTGTCGAAATTGTACAGCGGCTCGCCCATGCCCATCATGACGATGTTGGTGAGCATGCGCCCCTCGGGCTGGCTCGGCCATTCGCCCAGCGCATCGCGCGCGAGCATGACCTGGCCGACGATCTCCGCCGGGGTCAGGTTGCGGACCAGGCGCATCGTGCCGGTGTGGCAGAAGCGGCAGTTCAAGGTGCAGCCGACCTGGCTCGACACGCACAGCGTTCCGCGGTCGGCGTCGGGGATGAACACCGCCTCGTAATCCTGCCCGTCGTCCGAACGGAGCAGCCACTTGCGCGTGCCGTCGCTGCTGACCTGCGCGGTCACGACTTCGGGGCGCGAAATGACGAAGCGCTGGGCCAGCCACGGGCGGAGCTGCTTCGAGATGTCGGTCATCAGCTTGAAATCGGTGACGCCGCGGTTGTAGATCCAGTGCCACAGCTGCTTGGCGCGCAGCTTGGCCTGTTTCGGTTCCAGCTGCGCCGTCTCCAACGCCATTTTCAGGTCGTCGCGCGACAGCCCGAGCAGGTCGATCCGCCCGTCGCTGCGCATCGGCAGGGGACGGGGGACGGGCACGGGATCGATATGTCCGGGAATGGACATGGGGGCGGCCGAGGCTGAATGCATGTGCGCCATATAGCCGATGGGGCGAAGTTTTTCCAGCGCGAGCCGTCAGCGACGCGTGCACCCCACCGCTGCCGCGTCAATTGCTGTGGCCGCGCCTTGCAACGCATAGACATCGACCATCGGGCGGCCGTCGCGCCCACGGGTTTCGACGCTCATGCTGCGCCCGCCGCGCATCGCGGCGACGATGGCGGTGTCGGTGGCGGCATCGGGGGACCAGGCGTCGGCGGCGCCGGCCAGCAGGTCGAAGCGGCGCTGGCCGATCGACAGCGTGACCCGGGCATTCGCGGCGCGTGGGCGGCTCAGGTGAACGTGAAGCTGGTGGCGCAGACCTGCGCCCGGCCAGGACGCGATACTGGCGAAGGGGCGGGTGGTGCGCGTGCGGCCGAGCGGTTCGGCGATGGCGAAGCAGCGCGCGGGACTCGCGTCGCGAAAGGCGCCCCAGCCGGCGTAGATGCCGATCGCCTGCCGCCCCGCAAACGCCGTCTGGAGCGCTAGGGCTAGCAGGACGCTCACGTCGGCGTCTCATGCGCGCCGCTGCCACGGTGGACGACCGTCTCGCGGCCATGCTCGATCAGCGCGATCGATCCTTGCGGCAGGGCAGGCGCGACGGGGGCGTCGAAGCCGGGCAGGACATTCTGGCCGGTCATCACGCCGCGCAGCACGCGGCTCGACATGCCGTGCATCAGGACCAGCCGGTCGCCGGGATCGTCGTCGGTGTCGTCGAGCCAGGCCGACACGCGCGTGGCGATGGCGTCATACCATTCGCCGCCTTCGGGTGGGCGGGTGTAGAGGCCCTGCCGGCGGTCGACGAACTCGCCAACCTCCGGAATCAGGTCGCGGTAGTAGCGGCCGCTCCATGTCCCCATGCCAATCTCGACCAGTCGGGTATCGGTGCGTGCGGCGTGCCAGTCGAGGTCGAGATGCTCGGCGATCACCGCCAGCGTCTGGAGCGCGCGACCGGCCGTCGAGGACCACATCGTGAGTTTGGGACGGGGGCCGAGCAACGCGCGCAGGGCCGCGCCCATCGCATCGGCCTGGGCGAACCCGGCGCGCGTCAGGGGCGTGTGCGGATGGTCGCCCTGCATCCGCCCGGCGAGATTGTAGACCGTCTCGCCATGCCGCATGACGAAGTCGCGGCCGGCGCGGGGGCGTCGTGCTGTCATGTCATGCACGATTGGCTGCGAACGTCCGAGTTGTCCACAGGTGTGAGCGCCGGGTTAACCATCCGGTAACGCGTGCCGCCCGAAGAGCGAGCGAGTGCTTGCCGCGCCCCTTCGGCCTCCGCTAGGGTGTGAGTCGGCACGAATTCTGCCACCGGTCGCGAGTCTGCGCTGGGGGGCGTTCCGGGGGTTTTGAAGGCATGAAGGCGACGATCGAACGCGCGACCCTGTTGAAGGGCCTCAGCCACGTCCAGTCGGTGGTCGAGCGGCGCAACACCATTCCCATCCTGTCGAACGTGCTGATCGACGCGACCGGCGAAGGCGCGATCCGGCTGATGGCGACCGATCTCGACCTGCAGGTCGACGAGACGGTGCCGGCCGCGGTCGACCAGCCGGGCACGACGACGGTCAGCGCGCACACGCTGTTCGATATCGCCCGCAAGCTGCCCGAAGGCAGTCAGGTCGAACTGACCGCCGCCGAAGGGCGCCTCCAGATTCGCGCCGGTCGTTACAACTCTTCGCTGCCGACGCTGCCGCGCGATGATTTCCCGGTGATCGCCGAAGGCGAATTGCCGACGACGTTCGAACTGCCGGCGGAGACGCTGAAGCAGATCATCGACAAGACTCGTTTCGCGATCTCGACCGAAGAGACGCGCTATTATCTGAACGGTATCTTCCTGCACGTCGCCGACGACGGCGGTCAGCCGGTGCTGAAGGCAGCGGCGACCGACGGACACCGCCTGGCGCGCGTGACCGTGCCGCGGCCGGAAGGTGCGGAGGCGATGCCGGACGTGATCGTGCCGCGGAAGTGCGTCGGCGAATTGCGCAAGCTGCTCGATGAGGTCGACGGGTCGGTCGGCGTGTCGCTGTCGGGCAGCAAGATCCGCTTCGATCTCGGCCAGGCGATCCTGACCAGCAAGCTGATCGACGGCACCTTCCCCGATTATTCGCGCGTCATCCCGACCGCGAACGACAAACTGCTGAAGCTCGACCCACGCAGCTTCGAAGAGGGCGTCGACCGCGTGTCGACCATCGCCAGCGAAAAGACGCGTGCGGTAAAAATGGCGCTCGATCGCGACAAGATCACGCTGTCGGTGACCAGCCCCGAAAACGGCGCGGCGATCGAGGAAGTGCCGGGCGATTACGCATCGATGCCGTTCGAGATCGGCTTCAACAGCCGGTATCTGCTCGACATCCTGAATCAGATCCAGGGCGATTCGGTCGAAGTGCACCTGGCCGACGCCGCGGCGCCGACGCTGATCCGCGAGAACGACAAGTCGCCGGCGCTGTACGTGCTGATGCCGATGCGCGTCTGAGTGAGACGGTGAGGGCAGCGTGACTGCCGGTTCGCGCTAGCGGACACGAAAGACCGGCCCGCGCGGGCATTAGCCCGCGACCGACCCCGGCCTTCACCGGGGCAGGCTAACGGGATTTGCTCCCGTGACGGCCTTTCCGGGCGATACTTAAGCGATCGTCATGCCCGCGAAGGCGGGATCCATAGTCGCTGAAATCGGTGGGTCTAACGGCGATCAGCCAGAATGTATTCCCGTCTTCGCGGGAATGACGGATGTTGGGGTGGGGTCAGCCCGACATCACCCGTCCGATCGTCCGGCAACCAGCGTCGGCCCCGGCCCGGTCGCAGGACGCAGACCGTCGCGCTCGCTCGCGGGTACCGGCGCGGTCGGATCGGGCCGGAACGCGTCCGGCGAGCGATCCGTCGGACCCGGATGCGGCTTGTCGAGCGCCAGATCGGGAGCCGCGTGTTCTGCGTTCCCGGCGAACGCGCCCCGCTTCACCAGCCGTCGCGCCAGATAGGCGCCGCCACCGACGACAGCTGCGCCCAGTGTCAGCAGCCCGAAGGTGTGCGCGCTGGGGACGGGCAGGCTGGGGCGGGGATCGGCGACCATCGGTGTGACTCCTTAATGTATCGGCGCTTCAACGGCACAGCGCGGTGCCGCGTTCCTTTGGCCATGCAGCATCTTGATTCGGCGCAAGACATTCGCCATACTGACATTATTGTAAGTAAGGATGCGGCATGGCCACGCAAGCGATCGACTTCTCCGCCCGGACCCGTCCCGCCCCGACGGTCGCGCCGTACAATCCCGGCAAACCGCTGAAGCGCGATTGGGGCTCGGCCTGGCGCGCGTTGCGTAACCTGATGGCGAACGGCGATGACACGGTGCAGGTCTTCCGCATCATGCGCGCGCTGAACGCGGACGCCAGTCAAAAGGGCTATCGCAAGCTGATCGCCACGCGCGACGGTGGGCGGATTGCGTACGAGCGCGTCGAGCTGGCCGAGAAATTCGGCGACCGCGCGTGGCTCGATTCGCTGCCGGAGGGGACGGTCGGCGCGGCGTATCGCGCGTTTCTCGACCGCACCGGCTTCTCGGCCGCCGGCCTCGCGGACATCAGCGTCACCGACTATGATCCCGACGCGGTCGTCGTCGAGCACCCCTATACGTGGTTCGGCCGTCGCGAGCGCGACATGCACGATATCTGGCACACGCTGACCGGCTATACCGCCGAGGAGCATCTGGGCGAGCTGTGCCTGGTCGCCTTTTCCTATGCGCAGACCGGCGGCCTCGGCTGGGCCGCGATCGCGGCGATGGGCGCGCTGAAGAGCCTGTCGGTTACTCGAAACACCGCCGTGCTGCGTGCGGTTTGGGAGGGGTATCGTCACGGCAAGCGCGCAAGGTGGCTTTCGGGCGAGGATTATGTGACGCTGCTCGCCGAACCGCTTGAGAGCGCGCGGGCTCGGCTGGGGATCGCGGAGCCGGTGCTGTACCACAAGGCGCAGGCGATGCTGGCGGCGCAGGGCAAGCAGGCGATCTGATCGGCCCGATCCTTCCCTGGAAGGGAACGTGGCGCAATAGCGCGTCGGGAGGGATGTTTCGGTATCCGGAAACGGTGACACCCCTCCGTCAGGCCGCCAGCGCCCATCCAGGTTCATCGTCGTTGGACGCTTTCCGCACGCCTTGCGCCGGACGCTGGCGCGGGGCGCGATTGCGGGGGCGCTTGGAGTGGGGAAGCGTGCGCAGCCACGCCTTGACGCCGGCGAAGCGTGTCGCCGTTACGGCCGTCACCACCGCGACTGCGGCGTCGAGATAGGCGGTCACTTCGAACATCGTGATCCAGCTCGCCAGTTCGGGCAGGCCCATCGCCAGGAAGCGCGCGGCTTCGTGGCCGAGCACCGCGACCAGCAGGCCAGTGCCGCCGAACACCAGGATCGACAGCGTCACATGACCGCGAGTGATGCGGGACAGCCGCTCGGCCGGCCAATCGACCAGTATCCGCCGCAGCGCTCGCCCCGCCGGCGTATCTCCCGCCACCGTCAGCGCCGCCCATGTCAGCAGTAGCGCGACCAGAATATCCAGCATTCCCCGACCTCTTTCGTTCCCTGGGCGTAACAGATGGGAAGACGCTGTCCGCCGTTCCAGAGTGTCGCTAGAGACGGACGGTCCATGCTGTCCCGCCTCGTCCTGACCGATTATCGCAACCACGCTGCGACGACGATCGTCGCCGCGCCGGGGTTCGTCGTGCTCGCGGGCGACAATGGTGCGGGCAAGACCAACGTGTTGGAGGCGGTATCGCTGCTCGCGCCTGGCCGCGGGTTGCGGCGTGCGGCGTTGTCGGCGATCGCGCGGGTCGAGGGCGGCGGGGGTTTCGGGGTCGCCGCGACGCTGGTGAGCGGCGACGAGGTCGCGACCGGCACGCTGGCGTCGGCACCGGAACGGCGGATCGTCCGGATCAACGGCGCCACCGCGACCGCCAATGCGCTCGCCGAACGGCTGAGCATCTTGTGGCTGACCCCGGCGATGGACCGGCTGTTCGTCGAGCCCGCGTCGGAGCGGCGGCGGTTCCTCGACCGGCTGGTGCTCGCGCTCGCACCCGCCCATGCCCATCACGCCGCGCGCTACGAAGCGGCGATGCGCCAACGCAACCGGCTGCTTGCCGACGAGACGCCCGCCGATCCGACGTGGCTCGGGGCGCTGGAGGGGGCGATGGGCGACCATGGCGCGGCGATCGTTGCGGCGCGCCGGGCGACCGTCGACGCGCTGAACGACCGGCTAGCCGGGGCGCCGGGCGGCTTCGCACGTGCCGGCCTGACGATCGACGGCGGGGAGGAGGACGATCTCGCACGGCGGCTGGCCGATGGGCGTCGGCGCGACGCCGCGGCCGGCCGTACGCTGGTCGGCCCGCACCGCAGCGACCTGGTCGTCACCCATCTCGACAAGGGACAGCCCGCCGCAATCAGTTCGACTGGCGAACAGAAGGCGTTGCTGTTTGGCATCGTGCTCGCTCATGCCGCACTCGTCGCTGATCGCACCGGGCGACCGCCGATCCTGCTGCTCGATGAAGTCGCAGCCCACCTCGATCCGCATCGCCGCGCCGCGCTGTTCGACGCGCTGTCCGGCGTCGGGCAGGTATGGATGACGGGTACCGAAGCCGCGCTGTTCGCCGGACTGCCGGGGACGGCGGTGCAATTTCATGTCGATGCCGGGCGAATCAGTCGACACTAACGGCCGTTTAACCTTCGCGCGGTAGCGTTCCGGTCTAACCGCAGGCGAGTGACGTGCCCGCGACGGAGACCGACGTGATCGAAACGATGCCCGCCCCTGGCAGTCTTGCCGCCCAGATTGACCTCGACCGCCGCCTGCGCGTGTTCGGTTTCGATGCCATGGGGCTCGAGATGTGCCGTGCCGTCTGGCAGGTGATCGAACCCGAAATCGGCAGCGTGTCAGAAGCCTATTGGCGCCAGTGGCTGACCCATTTCGGCGACGAGCGCGACTGGGCCCCGCACGAAACGCGCAAAATGATCGACCTTGGGTCAACGTTTCTGCGCGACCGTTTCCTGGACACGACCGGCCGGCGCTGGATCGAATCGATCGAACGGTCGGTCTCTGCCGCCTATCTCGCCAAGGTTGATCTGTTCGCCCTGCGATCGATGATCAGCGCCAGCGACCGAGTGGCGCTGGAAATCGTGCTGCGCAAGACGCCGGCGGGTGACCCGACGCTGGCCGGGATGATCGAAGTGCTGATGCGCCTGACCGGCTTGGAAGGCGACGTTACCGGCACCATTCATCGCCTGCTCCAGGAACATGACGAGCGCCTGACCCGCGACCGGCTGGCAACCGATTTTCGCGAGAAGATCGCCATGACGGTCGAGCAGACATCGCAGGCCGGCCAGTCGCTGCGCAGCCAGGCCGGCGCGACGTCGCTGGCGGCACGCGGCATGCTGGGCAAGACGAGTGAAGTCGCGGCCGCGGCGGAACAGTCGGCCGTCGCCATGCGCGAGGCGGCGCAGACCGCCGCGGGCCTCATCCGGGCGATCGAGGATGCCCGGCTGGAGGTCGAAACGGCGGCCGAAGTCGCGACCCGCGCCTCGAGCCAGGCGAGCGAAGCGGTCGGCATGAGCGAAGCGCTGAGCGATCACGCCAAGTCGATCGAATCGATCCTGGGCCTGATCCGCGACATTGCCGGCCAGACCAACCTGCTGGCGCTCAACGCCACGATCGAGGCGGCGCGGGCCGGGGACGCGGGCCGTGGCTTCGCGGTCGTCGCGCAGGAAGTGAAGAGCCTCGCCAACCAGACCGCGCGGGCGACAGACGACATCGCCGCCAAGATCGCCGCGATCCAGTCGGCGACCCGCGTCACCGTCGAGACAAACGCCAGCATCAAGGCGACCGTGGTCGAGGTGCAGGAATCGGCCGATCGCATCCGGCACGCGATGGAGGCACAGGCGACCACCGTTACCGCCATCACCGCATCGGTCGACGAGACCGCGCTGGCCGCCGATTCGATGTCGGCGACGATCGCTGCGATCCGCAGCGATACCGAAACGGTCGCGGCCGACATCGACCGCGTCGGCGCCGGCTTCACCGCGCTGGAGGAGCAACTGGATGCCCTGCGCGGGAACACCGGCGATTTCGTCACGATGGTCGCCGCATAGGGTGTTTCGATGGACACGCTTTTCAACGCCCGCGCTGCTGTCTTGAGAATCGACGACTATGATTGGGATGGCGATCTGCGGCCCGGCTGCGCTGCGGTCGCCGCGGCGATCGGGGGCAAGGAAGCGGAAATCGTCGACCGTTTCTGGGATCACTACCTCGTCTCGCGCGCCGCGGCGCCGATCATGAAGGCATTGACGCCGGAGACGATCGCATCGCTGAAGGCGCAAGGCGTCGCGTACACCTGCGCGAAATATCGCGACATCGACAACAGTGACTGGATCCGGTCGGGCTGCAGCCAGTTCGCCCGCGCGATCGATGCCGGTGTGTCGCTATCCGCGCAATTCGCCGCTCTGTCCTATGGTCATCAGGTCACGATAGACGTCATCGCCGAGGATATCGGCACCGATCACGAACAATACTCCCGGCTGTGTTCGATCATCCGTCGCGTCGCACAGATCGAGGCGGACTTCCTGGCGACGCATGTCTACACGCTGGAGCGCGATCGCAGTGACGGTCTGCGCCGGGACCGCGCGTCGACGTTCCGCGAATCGATTTCGACCCTGATTGAACAGGCGGCGATGCAGGGCAGCGACGTCCAGTCGCAGGCCGGGGCCACGTCCCGTGCGACGCGCGGCATGCTCGGCAAGACGAGTGAAGTCGCCGCAGCCGCAGAGGAATCGGCGGTCGCAATGCGCGAGGCCGCACAGACCGCCGCGGGCCTGATCCGCGCGATCGAGGATGCCAGGCTGGAGGTCGAAGCCGCCGCCGACGTCGCGACCCTCGCTTCCGACCAGGCGAGCGATGCCGTGGGGATGAGCGAGGCGCTGAGCGACCATGCGAAGTCGATCGAATCGATCCTGGGCCTGATCCGCGACATCGCAGGACAGACCAATCTGCTGGCGCTGAACGCGACGATCGAGGCCGCCCGAGCCGGCGATGCCGGTCGCGGCTTCGCTGTCGTCGCGCAGGAAGTGAAGAGCCTGGCGAATCAGACCGCGCGGGCGACCGACGATATCGCCGCGAAGATCGCCGCGATCCAGTCCGCCACCCGCGTCGCTGTGGATACCAACGCTGGCATCCGGTCGACCGTCGTCGAACTACAGCAGTCCGCCGACCGCATCCGCTATGCCATGGAGGCGCAGGCGATGACGGTGACTGCGATCACTGCATCCGTCGACGAAACCGCGCTGGCGGCGGATTCGATGTCGGCGACGATCGCTGCGATCCACAGCGATACCGAATGCGTCGCGACCGATATCGAACGGCTGGGCGGCGACGTGAACCGGATCGATTCGACGCTGGCCGGGCTGCGACAGGCGGCCGACGCCTTCGTCACGCGCGAGGCGGCATAATTCGGCGATAAAAGTCTTGTTCACATGACCTTAACCAATATCAGTCTAGAGCGGGGATGTGCCTGATACGGCGCGCAGCTCCCTAGCTGACAGATTGACTGGGCCGCCCTCGGGCGGCCCTTTCGTCGTCCGGCAATTGCGATTCGCGGTCGAAGCGCGTAGCAAGGCGCGCATCATGACATCTTCAGACACCGTAGCGGTCGCCCTGATTTCCGGCGGCCTCGACTCGATGGTTTCCGCCGCGCGCGCGCGCGAGGACGGGCATCGGCTGTTCGCGCTGTCGATCGATTACAACCAGCGCCACCAGGTCGAACTGGCAGCCGCGCGTCGCATCGCCGCGTCGCTGGGGGCGGAACGCCACGTCGTCCTGCCGCTCGACCTGTCGGCGTTCGGCGGGTCGGCGCTGACCGCGGACATCGACGTGCCGAAGGACGGCGTGGGCGAGGGGATTCCCGTCACCTACGTGCCCGCGCGTAACACTATCTTCCTCAGCCTGGCGCTCGGCTGGGCCGAAGCGGTCGGTGCACGCGACCTCTATATCGGGGTCAATGCTCTCGACTATTCGGGCTACCCCGACTGCCGCCCGGAATTCATTGCCGCGTTCGAGCAGCTTGCCGAACTGGCGACGAAGGCGGGCGTGGAAGGCGCCCCGTTCCAGATCCGCGCGCCCTTGCAGAACATGACCAAGGCCGAAATCGTGGTCGAGGCCGCGCGGCTGGGGCTGGACGCGGGCATGAGCTGGTCCTGCTACGATCCCGCACCCGGCGGCGTGCATTGCGGTTTGTGCGACAGTTGCCGCCTGCGCTCGAAGGGCTTCGACGACGCCGGGCTGCCCGACCCAACGGTCTACGCCGTCCGGCCGTGAGGACGAACGCGTGACCTACGCGGTCAAGGAAATCTTCCTCACGTTGCAGGGCGAAGGCGTGAATGCCGGGCGGCGCGCGGTTTTCGTGCGCTTTGCCGGCTGCAACCTGTGGTCGGGCCGCGAACAGGACCGCGCGAGCGCCATCTGCCAATTCTGCGATACCGATTTCGTCGGCACCGATGGGCTGGGCGGCGGCAAGTTCGCCGACGCTGCGGCCCTCGCGCAGGCAGTTGCCGACCACTGGGGCGAAGGCGCCGAGCGGCGCTTCGTCGTGCTGACCGGCGGCGAGCCGATGCTTCAGATCGACGACGCCATCGTCGATGCGCTGCATGCGCAAGGCTTCGAGATCGCGATGGAAAGCAATGGTACGATTGCGGCGCATCCCGGCATCGACTGGGTGTGCATCAGCCCCAAGGCGGGCAGCGATGTGGTCCAGCGGTCGGGTGACGAGTTAAAGCTGGTCTGGCCGCAGCCCGGCAGCGATGCGGATGCGATGGAGGCGTGGGACTTCGCCCATTTCCTCGTGCAGCCGATGGACGATGCGCGGGGGGCGGCGAACGTTCAGGCCGCGGTCGACTTCGCAATGGTGCGGCCAAAGTGGCGCCTGTCGCTGCAGACCCACAAGGCGTTGGGGCTGCGGTAGGCGCCAGATCTCGCGACCGTCATCCCGGACTTGATCCGGGATCGAAGGTCGCGAGCGCTACGGCTTTTGGCTCTGGATTCCGGATCAAGTCCGGGATGACGACGAACTTCCCCAGGGGTGGGGAGGTTTACGCAAACGGCGAGACATAGGCCCCGCAGGTCTTCACGTTCCACTGTTCCTTGCGCCAGCACACGTCCTCGAACCGTGGCAGGCGGACCGGTACGGGCGGATTGAAGCCCCAGGGGAATCGCTGTTCGCCGGCGAGTACCAGGCTGTTGCGCAGCTGGCGGAGACGCTCTTGCGCCAGCGTGGTGAAGCTGCCGCGCGGGGTGAAGACCGCCATGTGCGCGATGTCGCCCGCCGTCTGGCAAAAGGTCAGCTGCGCGCCGACCGTCGAATAGCCGGAATAGACACGCGTCCCGAACTTATCGAGTTCGGTCTGGCCCGCCTTCGGCGTCTTGTTGACGCGAGAGAAATATTTGCCGAGCACGGCGTACTGGCTGGCCAGCTCCGCCTCGTGATCCTTGATCAGCTTGTTGTAGTTCTGCAGCGTCAGCAACTGCGGCGCGAACTGGCACTGGAGCGCCGCGACGTTGAGCGCAGCGCGCAGGTTCCAGGCGAGTGCCGCCTTCAACTCGTCGGGTGTGGCGCCGGGGAGGGCCTGGCCGACCATGCCGGGTTCGCTGCCGTCGACCGGCTGGCCCCGCAGGTCGGGGGACTGGAAGAAGAACTGCGCCCGCGCCGGGGCTGCCGCCGCAACCGCCAAACCCGCAGCCGCTACCATCGTCAGGATACGCAACGTCATCACCACCCTCTTGCTGCCGACGGCACAGCCCGCCGAAGCCCGCGGATTCATTAAGCATAATCAGGCTTTCACCCAAGCGGTTTCTGCCCGGCGAAGGGCGGCGCGGCGATCGGTTGCGACGAACCGAATCCGGTTGCGGGAGGGAATGACCGGGGAAGGGGGCGAGCATGGCTTGACGAGCCGGGCACGCTGCCGTCACGCGCAAAAGAAAAGGGCCGCCCGGACGTGCCGGGCGGCCCTTTGTCTCTGTCACGATGACCGCGGGGGCATCTGGCCCGCCGCGATCCGCCGCGACGCGACGATTACATCGCGTTCGTGGTCGTCGTGGTGTTCGACATCATCATGGTGTCGTTCGCCATCATGGTGTCGTTCGACATCATCATGTCGTTGCCCATGGCGCCGTCGACCGGGGTCATGTTGTCCGACATCGTGCCGTCCATGGTCGCGTCGGTCGCGTTCAGGTCGGTGATGACGGTGTTTTCGGTGGTGTTGGTGGTCGAACCACCGCAAGCCGAAACCAGCAGCGCAGCGCCGGCGATCATCGAGCCGGTGAGGGCCTTGGTGAGAAGTGCACGCATTGTGGAAGCTCCCTAGATAAGGCGATCAGGGCCGGCTCTAGGCCTTGTAATACCCAAATCGTGGTGGACATTAGTCAAACAGACCCTGACCCTCAAGCCTCGATTTTTGTCGGACAGGACAGGGCGTTCAGAAACGGTCGCGCGCTCAACGCCAGGGCCGCATCGAACGTTGCGAAGGCGGCGTCCTTGCCGAGCGCCTGGGCACTCGTCACGCCGTAATCGGCGATGCCGCAGGGTACGATTCCGCCGAAGTGCGACAGGTCGGGGGCGAGGTTCACCGAAAAGCCGTGCATCGTCACCCAGCGCTTCACCCGCACCCCGATCGCGCCGATCTTCGCCTCGCCGCGCAGGGGGTCGTGCGTCCAGATGCCTATCCGCCCCTCGGCGCGAAAGGCGGCAATCCCGATCTGGGCCAGTGCGTCGATCACCCAGCCCTCCAGCGCATGGACGAAGCAGCGCACGTCCTTGCCGCGCCTGGCGAGATCGAGCACAAGATAGCCGATCCGCTGACCCGGCCCGTGATAGGTATAGCGCCCCCCGCGTCCGGTAGCGTGCACGGGAAAGCGCGGGTCGATCAACTCGGCGACGTCCGCACTGGTCCCCGCGGTATAGAGCGGCGGGTGTTCGAGCAGCCAGACGAGCTCGCGCGCCTCGCCCGCCTGCACCGCCCGGTTGCGTGCGTCCATCTCCGCCAGTGCGACGTCGTACGGGACGGGCGCTGCGCTGACACGCCATTCGATGTCGTCGGGAAGGTCGGCCATGATGCCGTTCCAGATGCGGGCGCGCGGCGTCATTGGCAAGCCGGCGAACTATCCGCTAAGCGAACGCGGCTGTCCGGTGCGACGAAGGGGGCGCGAGCGTTATGGTGAAGATGGGCTATGTCTGGGACCGTACGGTCGAAACGCTGGGGGATCGTCTGGGCGTCATCCTGCCGATCGCGATCCTCGGGATTTTCCTGCCGTCGGCGGCGATAACCAGTTTCGACGGGCTTCGCGAGATGGCCGCGCCGGGACTCAAGATCACGTTCAGCCTGGTATCGCTCGTCGCATCCCTGCTGTCGCTGTGGGCGCAGCTGGCGATCATCGCTGCGACGGTGGGGACAGCACGCACCTCCGGGGAGATAATCGGCATCGCGACCCGGCGGCTGCTGCCGACGATCGGGGGCTTCATCCTGGTCGGCCTCGCCGCGACGCTGCTGATGCTGCCGGCGATCGTGCTGGTGGTCATGGGCGGGATCGATGCGACCGCGGTGGCAAGCGGGCAGGTCATGATGGAGCGGCTGAATGGGACCTATGTCGGCATCGCGACGCTGTACGGCGTGGTCGCGTTCGTCGCGGTCCTGTTCCTAGGCGCCCGACTGGCGGCGTTGAGCGCGGTGATCGTCGAGGAACGGCGCGGGGCGGGCGCGATTCCCTATGCCTTCCGCCTGACGCGCGGCCTGACATGGCGTCTGCTCGGCGTGCTGCTGCTCTACGGAATCGTCGCGTTCGTATCGGTGCTGGCGGTGCAGACGGTGTTCGGCACGATCCTGCGTCTGTTCGACGGCGGTACCGGGCCGGTTACGCTGACCGGCGTGGTTACCGCGATCGCCACGTCGGCCGTATCGGCGGTGTTCACGGTGCTGGCGGCCGCGTTCTGCGCACGGCTGTACGTCGCGATCGTCGGGGCGGCCGGCGGATCGGTCGTCGCCGCGGCAGCGCCGATGCAGGACGATCCGCGGCCGTGAACCGCTTCTTCGCCGTGCCCTTCCGCGACGCGCTGGCCGCCTGGCGGCGCGACGGCAGCCTGCTGCTGCCGCTGGCCGGGCTCGCCTTCTTCCTGGGACCGTTCGCGGCGCAACTGCTGCTGCCGCCATTGCCCGCGGTGCCAGAGGCGCGCGACGAAGCCGCGATGCGCGCCTGGGGCGATGCGATCCAGGCATGGGCGGGCAGCTATGGCGGCTGGTACCTGGTGTCGCCGGCGATCGCGCTGTTCGGGTCGCTGGCCATCTTCGCGTTGTACCTCAACCGCGATCGGGTGTCGGTGGGCGGCGCGCTCGGCCGGGCGCTGGCACTGTTCCAGCGCTATCTGCTGGCGACGATCCTGGTGTCGCTGCCCATGGCGGGGCTAATGTCGATGGCGCTGGCCGTGCCGATGCTGATGATCGTCGCCGCGGGGCCGCTGTTCTACATCTACGGCCGCACGATGCTGATGGGGCCGGTGATCGTCGCCGAAGCGCCGATCGGCGCGGTCGCCGCGATTGCGCGCAGCTGGGCGCTGACCGCCAGCCGTGGGTGGGTGCTGGCGGCGATCTACGCGAGCGTGTTCCTGATCCCCGGTCTGCTGGGCAGCATCGCGCTGTCGTTCGGGACGGCGGGCGGCGGCAATCCGGTCATCGTCGCGATCGGAGCGGGGCTTGCCTGCGGCATCGCGGCGGTGGGCGCGCTGGTCCTCGCGTTGGTGCAGGTCGCGCTGTACCGGCGGCTGGCAGTGTAAGGCCACTTCACCCCGCCCCTGAAGGGGAGGGGCATCAAATGTCTCTATCCTGCCAGATACGGCACATGCGGCGCCGCATCCGCGGGCAGAATGCCCATCGCACGCGGGTCGTCGAACGTCTCGACGGTGCGCTTGCAGGGCGTAAAGCCGCTCGCCCGGTAGAAGCCCAGCGCCTTCGGATGGTCGAGCGTGCAGGTATGCACCCACACCCGCGTGACGCCCGGCGCCCAGGCGCGCTGCAGCGCGTGCGCCATCAACCAGCGGCCGTGCCCCTGGCCCGCCAGTTCGGGGATGAGGCCGACATAGGACAGTTCGCATGCGCCGCTTTCGCGGAAATCGAGTTCGAGCATCCCGACCTCGATCCCCGCGGGGTCGAGCACTGCATAGACCTCGACCTTCGAGTCATGGACGATCGTGGCCAGTCGCGCGTCGTCCATCACCAGCCGCGAAAACCACAGCCACGGGCCCCCGATCCGCCGGAACAGCGCGCGATAGGTGGCGAGCGCCGGCGCCTTCCACCGCACCAGCCGCAGCCGCGAATCGGGCAGCGGGCGCGGGCGGGGCCGTGTCCGCATTTCCAGCGAGGTGACGATCGTCGCCACCTGTGCGTTGGCGACCGGGATCAGGGCCATGTCGCGCGGGGCGGCAGGCTCATCAGGATCGCGTCGATATTGCCGCCGGTCTTCAGACCGAACAAAGTGCCGCGGTCGTAGACCAGGTTGAATTCGGCGTAGCGTCCGCGCCACGCGAGCATCGCCGCCTCGTCCTCCACGCTCCATGCGTCGTTCATCCGCCGCCGCACGATCCGCGGGTACGCGTTCAGGAACGCTCGGCCGACATCCTGCGTAAAGGCGAAGTTCGCGGCGAAATCGCCTTCCAGATGGTCGTAGAAGATACCGCCGACCCCGCGGTTCACGCCGCGGTGGGGGATGCGGAAATACTCTTCCGCCCATTTCGAATAGCGGTCGTAGTAATCGGCGCCGTGGGCGTCGCAGGCGGCCTTCAGCTCGGCGTGGAAGTCCTGCGTGTCTCGGGGGGAGGGCAGCGGCGGGTTCAGGTCGGCGCCGCCGCCGAACCAGCGCTTGGTGGTGCTGAGGAAGCGGCAGTTCATATGGACCGCTGGCACATGCGGGTTCGCCATATGCGCGACCAGGCTGATGCCGGTCGCAAAGAACTGCGGATTCTCCGCCGCGCCGTGGATCGACTTGGCGAACTCGCCCTCGAACGTACCGCCGACGGTCGAGACGTTGACCCCGACCTTCTCGAACACCCGGCCCTTCATGACGCCCCGGACGCCACCGCCGCCGGGCGCGCCTGACGGATCGGAACGGTCCCACGGCGTATAGTCGAACACCGCATCCGACCCGGCCTCGCGCTCGATCGCTTCGAACTCGGCGCAGATCAGGTCGCGGAGGTGCTCGAACCAATGGCGGGCTTGGGTCTGTTCGGCGTCTAACGGCTGCATGCCCGCGCGTTTAGCGGAGGGCAGGGGCTCAAGTCGATGGGGCGGAATGTCTCAGGCTGCAGTGGTGTTGCCAGCGTTGCGCGCTGCTGACACGTTGACCAAATGCCAAGTCTATTTGTCGAATCTGACGAACCATTATTGGTCTTTCCATCGATTGCCGTCGCAGAGAGTTGGTTGGAAGCTGTCGATGTTAACAGCCGCCTCTATCCACGAGCATTCGATGCGACTGGTCAGAAATTTTCGATCATCGCCATCGACGATATGGTCACTATCAATAAGATAGACGCCCCACCAGATGTTGAAGGGTTGAAAGACTTATTGCGTAGAGCGCTAGCCCAAGTCGGTGATGTGAGATCGGACGACGCGAGCATTGATGAACTCGTAGCGGCCGCAGAAGCGTTCTGGCAGGAACTCGACCCATATGGAGAGCGGTTCAGTAAGCCTATCCCGTGGTGGGGATGCCTGATCCTAATTGCGATACCGGTCGCAGGACTAGCTGTTTACGCCTCACTGTAACTGCAACGCAGCCGTCGCCACGTCAGCCCCATCCAACCGCTCCGCCAGCGACCGGTCGATCGCCGCCGCCGTCCGCGCGACCTTGCCGGCGTACGCCACCCGACCGTTGACCGTCACCCGCACCGGCCGGTCGAGGTCCACCAGCCGGTCGGACAGCCAGACCATCGTGCCTGCCGGCATCAGCCCCGTCAGCGCGATCGTCTGGCCCTCGACCACCGCTTCCATCGTGTCGCCCTGTTTGGCGGCGGCTGCGGCGGCGTCGGGAATTTCCAGCCAGTAGAAGCGCTTGTGAGTCACATCGTCCTGGACCCAAACGATCCGCTTCGGCCAAGGATTACGGGTGGAGCCGGCCATCCACGGCAGCGCTTCGGCATCCTTGCGGTTCATCCAGTGCGGCAGCCCCGGATAGATGAGCGACATATGGACGTAGCCGCCCGGATCGGCGGCCTGGAGGCGGTCGAGTTCGGCGGTCTTCTCGGCGGCCAGCGTGTTGCGCTTGTACGCCGCGTCCGCACCACCCATGAAAATCGCGAACGGCAGGTTGCGCAAGCCGATCAGCGAGGCGTCGTTCGGGTGCCCGGCCATCATCGCTGCCGCGGCGAAGCGGTCGGCCGTGCGCGGGGCGACCTGCCACACGCCGTCGCCGCCCGCCGAATAGCCCATCAGGTACGCGCGATTGGAATCGACGCCGTTCACCGCGACCTGAGCGTCGATCGACGCGGCGAAGAGTGGGTCGATATGCCCCTCATGCCACAGATTCCACCTATTGGTCGGCGCGCGGGGGGCGAGGTAGCTGCCCTCGGCCGGGTCGTAGAGACGGACCTGGTTGTGCCATTGCTGGTCCCTGGCCGCGGGCGCCGTATTGCCGCCGATCCACAGTGACCGCTTGCCGAACGGCGCGTCGTTAAACGTCCGGCTGCCCCCCTTCCGCGTCTTGACGCCGATGGTGATGCGCCTGGCGGCGATCCTCGGCACCTATCGCGCCGCGACGACGCTGCGGCTTGCGGTGGTCCGCTCGGCGACCATGCGCTCGGCTTCCCCCTGCTCAGGGCCATCGTCTCGACGCGCGACCTGTGTCGCGATGAGTGGGCGCCGGCGGAGATGGACAGGCGGAGCGAGGCGAACAGCGCGAATGACGGGGTTTGACGCATGAAACCCGGTTTCTGAATATGCGTCGGCTTATCAATGTCGGTTAGACGTCTGCGATGTCAGGATGTCATTGCGAGAAGCGCGGTTCGCTGGTCCATCCCCAGCCAGGCCAGTGCCTCCGCTTCGGTATCGAATAGGCGCGATCGTTCGTCGGCCACCCGCTTGGTCTGCAATCGGTGGAGAGCGCTGGAAACCACCAGCGCGATCTGCTTCGACGGTGAATCCGGGCGCACCAACCGGGCGAATTCGGCGACGAGATGTCGCGGCAGGATGTTCTTGTCGCGCATGTCGATCAGGGTGCGCAGTTCGCCTTGGCGCAGGCCGCCCGCCAGCATCTCGCGCAGCGTCTTCGTCACGTCGGCGGTGAAGCGTGCGGTGATTTCCGCGTCCCAATCGCCGGCCAAGTCGATCCGCAGAAAGGCGCCCGCCACATCGGGCATGATATGATAGGTGGGCTGGACCATCCGGAAACCGTAGCACGACTTGCTTTAACAAGCGTTTAGAGTGCAGTGGTGGAAGGCCAGTTGTTCGTCTGTCGCAACCCTTCGGCCAGTACGATCGCCGCCGACACACTCAGGTTCAGCGACCTGAGCGGCGGCGCCATCGGGATGACGACAGCGGCGTCGGCACGCGCGTGGACGTCCTCGGGCACGCCCGCGCTCTCGCGACCGAACAGCAGCACGTCGTCCCGCTCGAAGGAGAAGTCGTGCAGCGGGGTGGCGCCGCGCGTCGTAAGAAGGACCAGCCGCCCGCGCGCCTGCGCCTGGAACGCGTCCCAATCGGCGTGCCGCGTGACCGAGACATGGTCGATATAGTCCATCGCCGCCCGCGCGACACGCTTGTCGTCCCACTGGAATCCCATCGGCTCGATCAGGTCCAGGGGCACGCCCAGGCAGGCGCAGGTGCGCATGACGGCGCCGACGTTTCCGGCGATATCGGGCTGGTACAGGGCGACGCGCATGGGTGGTCGGGTAGCGCCGCGCAAGCGCGCACGCAAATTGCTGTTGGCAAAGCGGGCGGGGCCTGTTTATCAGGCAAGCCAACCACCGGGGGCAACCGGGGGTGCATTGCGGCTATGCCACAATGATTCCCGCGTATCGGCGCGCGTTCGCGCGGCCGTCAGATTCGAAGTGCAAGGGCTAGTGCATGGCAACTGACCACGAGGCGATCGCAGAGGGTCCGCAGGATCCCCGCCGCCGTGACTATCTGCAGATCGGCGCGGTCGCCTTCGCCGGCGTCGGCGTCGGCGTGATCGCGCTGCCGCTGATCAACCAGATGAACCCGTCGGCCGACGTGCTTGCCGCGTCGAGCACCGAAGTCGACATCTCGGCGATCCAGCCGGGGCAGGCGATCAAGACGACCTTCCGCAAGCAGCCGCTGTTCGTGCGCAACCTGACGCCGAAGGAAATCGCCGAGGCCGATGCGGTCCCGGTGTCCAGCTTGCGCGATCCGCAGACGCTGGAGCAGCGCACGAAGGCGGGTAAGACCAACTGGCTGATCACGCTGGGCGTCTGCACCCATCTGGGCTGCGTGCCGCTGGGCGCAGGCGAGGGCGAGAACAAGGGGCCGTTCGGCGGTTATTTCTGCCCGTGCCACGGTTCGGCCTACGACACGGCGGGGCGCATCCGCCAGGGTCCGGCGCCGACCAACCTGCACGTGCCCGATTATGAATTCACCTCCGACACCGTCGTGACGGTCGGCTGATAGGGACGAGAGACAGACAATGAGCTTTCCCTGGGCCAAGCATTACGAGCCGAAGGCGCCGCTGATGAAGTGGCTGGACGACCGTCTGCCGCTGCCGCGCTTCGTCTACAATGCGGTCGGCGCCGGTTATCCGGTGCCCCGCAACCTCAACTATTTCTGGAACTTCGGCGTCCTCGCCGGCGCGGCGCTGGCGATGCAGATCGTCACCGGCATCGTGCTCGCCATGCATTTCTCGACCGATGCGAACACCGCGTTCGGCTCGGTCGAATCGATCATGCGCGACGTCAACGCCGGCTGGTTCCTGCGCTATGCGCACGCCAACGGCGCGTCGATGTTCCTGGCGGTCGTCTATATCCACATCGGCCGCGGCCTCTATTACGGGTCGTACAAGCCGCCGCGCGAAATGGTGTGGCTGCTGGGCGTCGTGATCTTCCTGCTGATGATGGCGACCGCCTTCATGGGCTATGTCCTGCCGTGGGGCCAGATGAGCTTCTGGGGCGCGCAGGTCATCACCGGCTTCTTCTCGGCGATTCCGCTGGTGGGTGAGACGATCCGCATCTGGCTGCTGGGCGGTTACGCACCTGACGCCGCGGCGCTGAACCGCTTCTTCTCGCTCCACTATCTGCTGCCGTTCGTCATCCTGGGCGTGGTCATTCTCCACATCTGGGCGCTGCACATCCCCGGGTCGAACAACCCGACCGGCGTGGAAGTGAAGGACGAACAGGACACCGTGCCCTTCCACCCGTATTACACGGCGAAGGACGGTTTCGGCCTGGGCGTCTTCCTGCTGATCTTCGCGACGCTGATCTTCTTCGCGCCGAACCTGCTGGGCCACCCGGACAATTACATCCAGGCGAACCCGCTCTCGACGCCGGCTCACATCGTTCCCGAATGGTATTTCCTGCCGTTCTACGCGATCCTGAAGTCGTTCACGATCGACTTCATCATGCCCGCCAAGCTGTGGGGCGTGCTCGCGATGTTCGGGTCGATCCTGCTGCTGTTCTTCCTGCCGTGGCTCGACACCTCGCCGGTGCGCTCGGCCAATTACCGGCCGGTCTACCGCTGGTTCCTGGTCGCGCTGCTCGTCGACGTCCTGATCCTGGGCTATGTCGGCGGTGCGGAACCGATCGCGCGCAACATCATCATGGGCCAGATCGCTTCGGCCTATTACTTCCTCCACTTCCTGGTGATCCTGCCGATCGTGTCGGCGATGGAACGCCCGCGTCCGCTGCCCAACTCGATCACCGAGGCTGTGCTGGCGAAGCGCGGCGGCACCGCACCCACCAAGACCGCGATGAGCGGCGGCGCGATCGCGCCGGCCGAATAAGGGACGAGACAGAACAATGGTTCGCATCATCGCCGGTCTTGTCGGCCTCGCCTTTGCGGTGATGGCGTTCGTGGGGTTCATCTCCACGACCGTCGGCGCCATCCAGGAACCTGCCGCTCCCACCGCGGAGCACGAGTTCCACAAGACCCCCAAGGAGCTGAAGCTCCCGTCGAACGGCGTGTTCGGCCACTTCGACAACCAGCAGCTGCAGCGCGGCTTCCAGGTCTACAAGGAAGTCTGCTCGGCGTGCCACTCGCTGAAGCTGGTGTCGTTCCGCGACCTTCAGCAGATCGGCTATTCGGAAGCCGAAGTTAAGGCGATCGCGTCGCAGTGGGCGATCGAAACGCCCGCCCCGAACCCGGAAACGGGCGAGATGGCGACGCGCAAGAACCTGCCGTCGGATCGTTTTCCGGCGCCGTTCGCCAACGACATCGCCGCGCGCGCCGCCAACAACAACGCGGTGCCGCCCGACCTGTCGCTGATGACGAAGGCACGGCACGATGGCCCGGCGTACGTCTACTCGCTGCTGACGGGTTATCAGAACCAGCCGGCCGAGCTGCTGCGCAAGTTCCCGGATGCCAAGACGCCGAAGGGGCTGCACTACAACCCGTATTTCGCCAACCTGAATCTGGCGATGGCGCAGCCGCTGACCAGCGATGGCCAGGTCGGCTACACAGACGGCACCAAGGCTTCGGTCAATCAGATGGCGACCGACGTTGCGGCGTTCCTGACCTGGACCGCCGAGCCGAAGCTCCAGGCCCGCCACGCTGCCGGTTGGGCATCGGTGCTGTTCCTGCTGATTTTCTGCTTCCTGACCTGGGGCGCCTACAAGAGCGTCTGGCGCGACAAGAAGCACTGAGCGTGCACCCTGCGATTGTGTGAGCAATCGCAGGCGACGCCACGTCAGGGAAAAGGGCGGCGTAGCCGCTTCGCCTGACGACGGGGCAGGATAGTCTAAGTTCAGGAATGGGCGGGGCGTCGAAGGACGCGCCGCCCATTCTCGTTTCAGTACGCTGGATCGGCTTCCGACCGATCTGCACCATCGCGACAGAGCCGATCTTGCCTCGTGGCGGCGTCCCTCGTCTCTCCCGTCATCGGCGCGGAGCGGCGCTGGAGCCGTGCGACGACGGATTGCTTCACCGGCTTTCCGTCGCGCAGCTCGTACCCGCTGTGCTGGCTGGCGTGACAGGTGGCCATGACCCCCGCCTTTGTGACGGCGGGACGTGGCTACGATTTCGGGCGAACTCGTCCGCTGAGATCGTCGTCATCGGCAGTTGCCGAGGTTCGCGGCGGCGGGGCTCCGTGGCCTCAATCCTCCACGATCGCACTGTGCTGGCGGGTGTCGCGCATTCGGATGTAGATCACGAGCGAGATCGCGATCATCGCGGTGACGTACCAGTAGAAGCCGCGCTCCCACCCGGCGTTCTTGAAGCGCAGCGCGACATATTCGGCCGTCCCGCCGAAGATGGTGTTGGCGAGCGCATAGGGCAGCGCGACGCCGAGCGCGCGGATGTGGGCGGGGAACAGCTCGGCCTTCACCACCGCGTTGATCGACGTGTAGCCGGTGACGATGACGAGCCCGCCGAGTACCAGGAAGAAGGCGGTCGTCGGATCGCGCGTCGTCTCCAGCGTTGAGAACAGCGGATAGGTGCACAGCACGCCGAGAACGCCGAACCCGATCAGCAGCGGCTTGCGCCCGATCTTGTCGCTGAGCGCGCCTGCAACCGGTTGGAGCAGCATGAAGATGAACAATGTGCCGCCATTGATCTGCGAGGCGACTTCGCGGCTGAGTCCGGTCGTGTTGACCAGGAATTTTTGCATGTAGATCGAGTAGGCGTAGAAGGCGAGTGTGCCGCCGGCGGTCAGCAGCATCACCGTAATCGCCTCACGCGGGTGATGCTTGAACAGCGCGAACATGCCCGACTTCGGCGCGTCGGTATTATTCGAATTCTTGAAGCTTTCGGTCTCGGCCAGCCCGCGGCGGATCCAGAAGACGACCACCGCCAGCACCGCACCGATCGCGAACGGGATACGCCAGCCCCAGGCCTCCAGCGCCGCTTCGGACATCGTCGCCTGGAGCAGCAGCAGGACGCCGATCGCGGTCAGCTGGCCACCGATCAGCGTGACGTACTGGAACGACGAGAAGAAGCCGCGGCGGTTCTTGCCGGCCATTTCCGACAGATAAGTGGCACTCGCGCCATATTCGCCGCCGACCGACAGGCCCTGCATCAGCCGCGCCAGCACCAGGATCGCCGGCGCGATCAGCCCGACCGTCTCGTAGGTCGGGGCGATCGCGATCAGCAGCGAGCCGGCACACATCAGAGTCACCGACAGCGCAAGGCCGCTCTTGCGCCCCTTGCGGTCGGCATAGATGCCCATGATCCACGCACCGATCGGCCGCATGAAGAAGCCCACCGCGAACACCGCCGCCGCGCCGAGCAGTTGCGCGGTCGAATCACCCGATGGAAAGAAATGTGGCGCGAAATACAGCGTGAACGCCGCATAGGCATACCAGTCGTACCATTCGACCAGATTGCCGGTCGACCCGCCGATGATCGCCTTCAGCCGATCGCGCTGTGTCGTGCCCGCGGCGTTCGTGTCGGGCATCGGATGGGCCGCGGGAGGAGAGCGTGTCATATGAAACTGCCGATCGAGCGTGGAGGTTAGAGACAGGGTACTACATCGGAATTTCGAGTTGGCCGCGGCGAAACAGGAGGCGCCGTCGAACCTGAACTGCGTGGCGAACCGGCTGTAGCACACCGTGCCGTCTTTGGTCAGGCGGGGTCGGCGACGCGGTGGGGATAGACGTCGAACACGTCGTTCGCGCCGATCTGCGGCTCGACGGCATCCGACAGGCGTTAGGCGATCGATACGTCGGTCCCCACCCTGGGCGTGAAGGTCTGGGCCCGTTCGGGCAATTTGGGGGTGCGACCGTCATGATCTCGCCGAAGCGGGTCGCGGCGATGCGGCTGAGCCAGGGACCGGTTTCGTAGGTCAGCGTGCCGATGGATTTGCTGCGCGGCCGGTGACCTCGATACAGCCACGCTCCTCGCGGTCGAGCGGCGTGTCGCCGAAGCCCGACAACTGGCCGGCGTGCGCACCGGGCCGCGGATGTCGGCAAGTTTCGTGTCCCGCCTTCGTGATCGGAACCGAAGCCGACCTGCGCTTTCGCACCATCGCGACAGTGTCGCCGACCCGCACATCTCGCCGGTCACGCATGGCCCGGCAACGTGCGCGAACTGCGCAGCTACGCCCGCTGCGTCGCGCCGGGCCTGCTCGCGGAGCCCGCCGCCGACGGCCCGCCGGTCGCCCTGAACAGCCAGGTCGCCGAATTCGAGGCAGGCCTGATCCGCGCTGCGCTGATCCGCCACGCCGGCGATATCCCCGAAACGCTGGCCCACCTGCAGATCGCGCCCAACACCCTGTACGACAAGTTGAAGAAGTCCGGGATGCGCCCGGCGGACTATCGGGTGCAGGTGCAGGCGAAACCGCCGATGACGCATCCTGCAAGGCCGCTAGGGCAACCTGAACGATCGGTAGCGGGCCCTAACGCCCATCCTCGAATTCCGGCGCCTTTTCGAAATCCGCCTTCGCGAACGGGCGGTCGTAGAACATGTAGCCATAGTAGAATTCGCGCAGGCGACGGTGGAAGTCGCGGATGCGATCCTGATAGGCGAGTTGGGCGGCGAGGTCGGTCTGCGCCAGGCGGGTCAGTAACGTTTGGACGCCGACCGAAGGCAGCACCCAGCCGAGCGCACTCGCCGTCGCGGCGCGGTGTTGCAGGCCGTCGCGATAGGCCTTCACCCGTGCGGCTACGCTATCGTCGCCATTCTGATGGAAGGCGAAATACCATTTATAGTGAAACGCCTCGGTCAGCGGCGCGGAGTCGGACCAGCGCGGGTAGCGCGCATAAAAGCGGCGCATCGTTTCTTCGCGCGGGATTTCCCAGGCGTGGTGCACGTTCTCGCGCTGGGCGAGCGCGATCTGCGAGCCTTCGTCGACCGGCACGGCCCGGTTGATAACGACGTTTGCCAGCGTCGGGGCGATCAGCACGAGCACCAGCCACAGCCCCGCCAGCGTCGCGGCATTCGCGGTCGATCCGCGACCCAGGCGTGAGACGAGGCCGGACACTCCGATCCAGAACAGCAGGTACAGAGCCGCCACCGCGACGATCAGCAGGATCACGGCGAAACCGACGCCCGACAGGATCGCGCCGACCACGAACGGCGTGGCAAGGGCCGCGAGCAACAGGACGAACCGCACCAGGCCCCGCCGCAGCCACAGCCGCTGTGCGCCCGGTAGCGCGTCGAGCATCCGCGCACGCCCCGCCTCGCGCTCGCCCGAGCGCAGGTCGTGGAACAGGGCGATTGCAAACAGGGGGGCCAGGAAGACCAGCACGAACGACCAGTCGAAGCGACCGGGCAACGCCAGTTCGGGGTTGAAGGTGTCGCCATCGTAGATCTGCGCCTCCAGCCCAAGCGCACGGACGCGCAGGATATAGGGCGCCACGTCGCGCATGCCGATCGCGGCGAAGGCGAGCGGGGCGGGGGCGTCCCAGGTGGTGTGGAAGCTGTAATAGGCCGCGCTGCCTGCATCCTTTTCGCGGTCGATGTAGGTCGCGACCGCACCGATATCCTCGGCCTGTGCAGGCGCGATCGCGTCGATGGCGGCGCGCTGCCGCGCGCTCTCCGCCATGCCCGCTGCGACCGCGGCGGCGCTCAGCAGCGCGAGGAGCACGAGCGCGACGCTCGCCAGGCGCGAGCGCAGCAGCAGCCGCGCTTCGTGTTTCCAGATCTGCATTACCTGCGTCCCAGACGGCGCGTCGCCGCAGCGGTGGCGAGGCCCGCGACGGCCAGCCAGGCGAAGAGGAGGGCAAGCCCCGGCAGGCTTGCACGGACGAGTGCGTCGGCGCCCGGCTGGCGGAAGGCGAATTCGGGCATCCGCTGCCAATTGTCCGCGCCGATGCGCTTGCGGCGATCGGCGTCGGCGTCCTTGGCGGTGTCGTCGGCATAGCTGACCGCTTCGGCCTGCAGCCGGTTCAGCCGCTGGACCAGATCGTAGCGATAGCGTTCGGCCTGTTCGAGGAAGCGGCGGTGTCCGGCGAAGTCGGTGCCAGCGGCGGCCATCGACGCCTGTTTCAGCGCGATCGTCGGGCTGAGCAGTCCGACCGCGGCGACCAACCGGTTCTGCGCCGCCTGCGTCGCATAGCTTTCGCGGGCATAGCGGTCGAACAGACGCGACGTCATCGCTTCACCTTCCAGCGCCATCAGCCCCTTGTAGTTGACCGGCAGATCCTCGATGCGGGTGACGCCGTAGCGCTTGAGCACGTTGGCCTTGAATTGCGCGAAGTGGGGATCGTCGGGATTGTGGCTGTCCCCCATCACTCGCAGGTCGCGCGCGATCGCGACGTCGGTCTGCAAGCGGTTGGCGAGCGGATAGGCTTCGGCGGCGATGTCGGGCGCGACGCGCGGCAACAGCACGACGCTGACCGCCCACAGCGCGAGCAGCGCGAGCAGCGCATCGCGCCGCCGCCGCACCAGCATCGATACCAAAATGATCGCGACGACCCACAAGGCGAGATAGGCGGCATAAGCGAGCGCGATGACCGCCATCGGCCCGGCAAAGGCCCCCGGCTGGCCGGAGATGAGCACGAAGCCGATCATCGCCGGCAACCCGACAAGAATCGCGACCAGGCCAAGCGCGCCGAGCTTGCCGAACACGATCGCGCGGGCCGAGGCGCCCTGCAGCATCAGCGGGCGCAGCGTCCCGCGCTCCGTCTCCCGCGCGACGGCGCCATAGCCCAAGAAGATGAGCAGCAGCGGCGCCACCGCCTGGAGCACGAAGGCGGGCGTCAGCTGGCCGAAGCGCACGAGCAGCGAGCTCTGGCGGACATCGCCGAAATTGGCCGTGTTCTGGCGATGCCCCTCAAGAAACATATTGTTGCCGGTGAAGGCGTCGACGCCGGGATCGAACGCGGCGAGCGGCCCCAGTGGGCGGAAGATGAAATGGCCATAGTGGACGACGCGGTGGGGGTGACGATCGGGCTGCGCCTCGAACGCGTGGTTCGCCTCTGCCTGATGGCGCGCTCGGACGTCGGCGATGCCCTGCTGATGCGTCCAGGAGGTGACGACCGCGGCCAGCGTAAGCAGCAGCAGCAGGACGACCGCGGTCACCGCGACGCGGTTGCGCCGCATCAGCCGCAGCTCGTCGCGCGCGATGAGCGAAGCCGCGCTCACGCCGCGAGCGCCTGCTGCGCGAAACGGTCATGGAGCGCGCGGACGTCGAAGCGGGCTTCGCCTTCGGCCGCGATTTCCTCGACGATGCGTCCGCGCTCGAGAAAGCCGATACGGTCGGCGACATCGGCGGCGCTCAGCAGGTCGTGGGTGACCATCAGCACCGCCGTGCCACGGGTCCGTACCGCGCGGAGCAGCGCGTTGAAGTCTGCCGTCGCCCGCGGGTCGAGCCCGGAGGTTGGCTCGTCGAGCAGCAGCACAGGCACCTCGCGCAGCAGCGCGACCGCAATCGCGACCTTTTGCCGCATGCCTTTGGAAAAGCCGCCCAGCCGCTGGTCGAACGCGCGGTCCTGTAGCCCGGCGCCGCTCAGCGCCTCGACGATCTCGCCGCGGCTGCGGGGATTGCCGGATAGCGCGAGCAGATAGTCGGCATTCTCGACCGCACTCAGATGTTCGTACAGCGCGACATTTTCCGGAAGATACGCGATCCGCCGCCGCGCGGCGTCGGGGTCGGCCGCCGGATCGATCCCGCCGACCCGCACGCTGCCCGCGTCCGCCGTCACGAAGCCGAGCAGCGCCGACAATGTGGTCGACTTGCCCGCGCCGTTGCCGCCGAGCAGCGCATAGATCTCGCCTGCCGCCACATGCAGAGACAGGCCGTCAAGCACGCGGTGAGTCCCGTAAGCGAGCGTGACCGCGGTAAGGGCGATGTCCGGCGGAGGGGCGTGGGGCGTCGTCGTGTGCTGCATGGCCGGCCCTGTGCCTTGCCGGACCGTCTATCGTCAAGGGTGACAATGTATCATCGCATTGACATGTCGAGCGACCTTTGCGGCAAGCAACGTCCTCCTGCCGGCTCACGAGATCCCTAACCTCGGTGCCCGCTATCGCACATGATCATTCTGCCGGCCTGAAACCGACAAGCTTTCCGCCCTTGATTATGTTACGAACTGGTCCGTATAAATGTCCTAACGAACTTTGGAGAGGAGCCGCGGCTATGCCGAGGGTGGGGACTGACGTGCATGTGGGCGAGCCTGCTCCCACGCGACAACGCTATGTCATGTTGTCGCTGATCGCCTCGGGCACGCTCATCAATTATCTCGATCGCACGATCCTTGGCGTGGCAGCACCGGCACTCACAAAGGAGCTGGGGATCAACGCTGCGCTGATGGGCGTGATCTTTTCCGCGTTCAGCTGGTCCTATGCCGCCTCACAGGTGCCGGGCGGGGCGTTTCTCGACCGGTTCGGGACGCGGCTGACCTATTGCCTGTCGGTCGCCTTCTGGTCGTTTTTCACGCTGCTGCAGGCGTTTGTCCACGGTGTCGGGGCGCTTATCGGTTTGCGCTTGGCACTGGGCGTTGCCGAAAGCCCCTGCTTTCCTGCGAACAGCCGCGTCGTCGCGACCTGGTTTCCCCGCGACGAACGTGCGTTCGCAACCGGAGTCTATACGGTCGGCGAATATATCGGCCTGGCGTTTCTCAGCCCGCTGCTGTTCGCGGCACTTGCCACGTTCGGCTGGCGGTCGCTGTTCGTCGGGGCGGGCGTGATCGGTCTGCTGTTCGCGATCGTCTGGTGGCGTGGCTATCGCGAACCGCGACAGAGCCGCGCGAACCAGGCGGAACTCGACGAGATCGTCGCCGGTGGTGCACTGCTCGACCAGCCGCCCGTCCAGCGCTTCGACTGGTCGGCGGCAGGCAAGCTGCTCAAGACGCGGCAGATGTGGGGTATCTGCCTCGGCCAGTTCGCGGGCAATTCGACGCTCGTCTTCTTCCTTACTTGGTTTCCGACCTATCTCGCGACCGAACGGCACATGGACTGGCTGAAGATCGGCTTCTTCGCGATCGCCCCGTTCATTGCCGCCTCGGTCGGCGTGCTGTTCGGTGGCTGGTGGTCGGACCGGATGCTGCGCCAGGGCAAGTCGCCCAACGTCGCACGCAAGCTGCCGATCATCCTCGGGCTGTTGCTCGCATCGACCATCATCGCTGCGAACTTCGTCGAGAGCAACGCCGCGGTCATCGCGATCCTGAGCCTCGCCTTCTTCGCGCAGGGCATGGCGGCGCTCGGGTGGACTCTGGTTTCGGATATTGCGCCCGAAGGGATGCTCGGCGTGACGGGCGGCATCTTCAACCTGGCGGCGAACCTGGCCGGCATCGTCACGCCACTGGTCGTCGGCGGGATCGTCGCGGCGACAGGCAGCTTCTTCTATGCGCTCGCCTTCATCGGGATCGTCGCGCTGCTGGGGGCACTGGCGTATATCGTCGTGCTGGGCGACGTGAAGCGGATCGTGCTCGACTGATCAGTCAGTCGAGCGGCGGCGCAGGGCGAAAGCGGTTCTGCGCCGTCAGCCGGATCGGCGCATTGGGCGCGCCATAGCCATCGTAACCGGCGCGATCGACGAATTCGAAGAAGAACGTCCGCGCAAATGCCCGGCTGTACAACTGGTGATAGCGGCAGCCGGGGGCTTCTTCGTCGATCAGGATACCGTACTGGCGCAGCACCGTCGTCTCGTCGTCGGACAGGCCGAACTTCGCCGCCACGTCGTCATGGTAATTGGCCGGGACCGGCAGGCGTTCGAGCCCGCGCGCCGCCAGCGCAGCCGCGGTCGTGGCGACGTCCGAGACGCGCAGGGCGATGTGCTGGAATCCCGCGCCGAACGATTGCGTCAGGAACCGCGCCGACAGGGCGCCGGGCGCGTCCGTGCTGTTCAGCGTGATGCGGAAACTGCCCTCGCGGTTCTGGATCGCCTGGCTCTGGACCAGGCCATTGGGATCGATCACGTCCTGCGGCGTCTGGACCTGCACGTCGAACAGCGCGCGCCAGTAGAGTTGCCACGACAGGAATTCGTCGTGATGGACGGTCGCGGCAAGGTGGTCGATCGCCAGGACATCCACGCGCGGCCCGTCCGACGCGGCGTCGATCACGAATTCATCGTCCCAGATCGTGCGCGCCGCTTCGCTGTCCAGGACATAGACCAGACTGCCCGCGACGCCGCGAAGGGCGGGCATCGCGGGCAGATCGCTGGGATGGTCCGGCACGCCGAGGGCGCGCGCGCGCGCGATGGCCGCCGGACCATCGGCGACGACCAGGCCGATCGCGCAGATCGCGGTGCCGTGAACGGTGCGATAGCTGGCGGCGAAGCCATCATCCTCGTAATTCAGGACGAAGTTGACGTTGCCCGCACGCCACAGATCGACCCGCTTGCTGCGGTGATGCCCGATCCGGTCGAAGCCGGCGCTGCGCAGCATCGCGGCAAGCTCGTCGGCATCCTTCTCGGCGACCGCGAATTCGACGAACTCGACGCGGTCGATCTTGGCGCGCGCAGGCATCGTCGTCTCGCGTCCCAGCTTCCGTGCCGCCGCATCGCGCAGCGCATCGAGCGAGCGGAGGCCATCGCGCGCGACCATCTCCGCCGAACTGCCGCGGAAGCGGTCGTTGAAAATCTCCAGGCTCAGCGGCCCGTCATAGCCGATCCGCAGAATCTCGGCGACATAGGCGGTCAGGTCGAACCCGCCTTGCGCGGGCAGGCTGCGGAAATGCCGGCTCCAGTAGAGATAGTCCATGTCGAGCAGCGGCGCGTCGGCGAGCTGGACGAAGACGAGCTTCGACGGGTCAATCGCACGGATCGACTCGACGGGGATCTTGCGCGCGAGCGAGTGGAAGCTGTCGAGCAGGATGCCGATGTTCGGATGGTCGACCGCCTGGACGATATCCCAGACGTCGCGGTGATCGGCGACGTGGCGGCCCCAGGCAAGGGCTTCATAGCCGACGGTGACGCCATATTCCGCGGCGATGTCGCCCACCGCGCGCAGATCGGCGACGATCGTGTCGCGATCCCCGGACGCGAGCGGCGAGGTGTTCGAGCACAGCAAGAGCCGATCGCAGCCGAGTGTTTGCATGACGTCGAACTTCTGGCGGGCACGCGCCAGCGCACGGGTCCGGTGCGGCTCGGGCATTCCCTCGACGTCGCGGAGCGGCTGGTAGAGCACGCACGCGAGGCCCAGGCTGTCCAGCAGCGCGCGGACCTGTTCGGCGGTCAGGGCCGATGCGACGAAGTCGGTGTCGAATATCTCGACCGCGCGGAACCCGGCCGCGGCGGCGGCGCGCAGCTTGTCCTCCAGCGTCCCGCTGATCGAAACGGTCGCGATGGCGTTGAGGCTGGTCATGGCGTGACACTCCCGGGTTTCGGCAAGGAGAGGTAGGCGATCCGATCGGACTGGAAGGATCCCAGCCACAGTCGATCGCCGACGATCGCGGCGGCGGACAGGCCGTTGAACTGCACCTGCGGGCGGCCATAGGCCACGGTCGCGATACGACGTGCGGCGCGGTCGACGGCGCCGACGACCCAGCCGCGATGGCAGAGCATCGGGTCTGCAACGCCGTCGACGACCGCACGCAGTCCGCCGCATGCGGGTTCGTCCAGCCGCATGCCCGCCACAAGCAGCCGCTCGCCCGACCAGCGGATATTGTCCGGCATGAAGTCGGGCGCGACGATCCGGTCGACCGGTTCGCGGGTATCGCTACGGTCGTACATCACGACCGCGTGCCAGCCGAAGGCGACGACGTAGAAATGGCGTTCGTCCGGATCGGTTTCGATACCGTTGTTTCCGGGCAGTTCGGTGCCCGGCAGCCGTTCGAACCGGTCGGCGCCGGGTGCGAGCCGCCACACTGCGCCGGTCGGCCGACCGAGCATGAAGTCGCCGATCGTCGTGCCGGGGCGGGTGAGGACGGTGGCCAGGATCGTCCCGTCGGCAAAGCTTGCGACGCTGTTGGCGACTTGGCCTGCCGGCATCGGGATGCAGCCCCGCCAGCTCAGCGTCGGCGCGGTGTCGCCGGTGGCGGCGATGTCGAACATCTCGATCGACTCGCGACCGCCGTGATTGACGACCAGCAACCGCCACGTGCCGGGCTCGGTGGCGCGCAGCGACAATCCGCGGGCGTTGAACAGCGCGGGGTCGAGAGCGCCGGGACAGGTGCGCATCCAGCGCGGATCGGGCCGGTGCTGTGCGGCATCGCCCGCGTACCAGCGCGTCGCATGGCGGGCGGTCGTGTCCACCAGCTTCAGACCTGCGCCGGATGCGAACCCGCTGGCGATCAGCCAGCGCGTACCGGGCAGCGCGACGACGTCTTCCGGCTTTTCCGTGCCGCAGACATAGGCGAGCGTGTCGTCGGCGGCACATGCCGGCGGCGCGGCCAGCGTCGCAGCGAGGGCGAGTGCCAGCATCCCTCAGTCGCGCGGGCGTGCGCCCGCCGGCCGCGGCGGCACGGCGGCGCCATCGAACAGCGCGATATCGCGGTAATGCGGCCAGGCGACGATCTCGCTGCGCGGCGCCAAGCGGACGAGGCGCGGATCGGTCGGGTCGAACGCCGGCCAGCGCCCGACGGTGGGACTGGTCGGGACTCCTGTGCGGGCGAACGACAGCAGCGCGTCCGACATCTCGCGTTCCAGGCTGACGTCGCCCGGTTCCCAGTCCCGCGTACGGCGAAAAAGGTTCAGCGAATCGCGGGTGCGCAGCCAATAGGGGACGTCGCCGGTGTGATAGGCGCCGGCCGTCGCCGGATCATGGTCGCTGAAGGTGATACCGGGGGCATAGGGCTGGCGACGCGTGAACAGATAGGCATAGGCAGGTGCCGTTCCGTAGCGCCGTTGATGGCTCGCCCAGGCCGCCATCTGAACGCCGACCGACGCATCTCGCGCGATGTCGGCGGCATCGCGGCTGGCGTCGCCGGAGTCATAGACCTTCAGGATCGCATCGGCCCGCGCGCCATAGCGTTCGCGCACCGCCGCGATCAGCCCGGCGCGATCGGAAATGCGGTCGAAGGGACGAAAACTCTCGTCGCGGGTGTAGCCGATCAGGACAGGTACGTCGTTCTGGCGCCGTCCGACGAAGACGGACTCGGCGGGGCCGGGCACCACATGTCCGTCCTGCACGATCGACACGCGGGCGCCCTGCGCGGCGACGATCCGGTCGCCGGGCACCGCGCGCAGGGCGTCGAGTGTCGGCGCGCCCAGCGCCGTCGCCAGCTCCACGCCCTGCGTCTCGCCGGTCGCCAGCGTGGCCGGGCCCAGCATGCCGCCGAACGGGCTGCCGCTCATCCCCACGGCCTGGCGGAACAACCCGCGGGCGGCCGGACTCGCCTGGAGCAGGGCTACCGACATCGATCCGGCGGACTGGCCGACGATCGTCACATTCTCGGGATCGCCACCGAAGCGCGCGATGTTGCGGCGAACCCACTGAAGGCCGGCGATCTGGTCCATCAGCCCGTAGTTGCCCGACCGGCCCTGCTGCTCCCGGCTGAGCGCGGGGTGGGCGAGGAAGCCCAGCGCCCCGACGCGGTAGGCCAGGTTGACCCGGACGACGCCGGATCGCGCCAGCGGCTCGCCCGAGTAATTCGCCATGCTCGCCGACCCGATGGTGAAGCCGCCGCCATAGATCCAGACGACGACCGGCGCCTTCTTCGCCGTGCGCGGCGCCCACACATTCAGGTACAGGCAGTCTTCGCTGGTCGCCTCTTCGCCGAAATAATGGTTTTGCCGCGAACTGCGTAAGGGCTGCAGGCATTCGGGCGCGAAGCGGTCGGCATGATAGACGCCCGACCAGGTCCGACGCGGTTGCGGCGGCTTCCAGCGCAGGTCGCGCACCGGCGGCGCTGCGAAGGGTACGCCCAGGAAAGCATCGACGCCCGAGGACAGGACGATACCCTCCACCCGTCCGGCATCGGTCGTGCGGACCGGTGCCGCGTGCTGGCTCTGCGCGGTCAGCGTCGCCAGCGCGATGACCGCAAACGGTGTGCGCCCCGTCACCGGCGCGGCACGCCCAGCGTTTTGTGGAAGAAATCGAAGGTCGCGTTGGTCGCCTTCAGCGTCGCCGCCCGGGTGTCCTGCGGCGTCTTGCCGATGAAACTATGGTCGACGCCGGGGATGTAGATCGATTCGACCTTCACCCCGGCCTTGCGCAGCGCCGCTTCGCCCAGCCGCGACTGAGCGACCGGCACGACCTTGTCATCCTCGCCGTGGATCAGCAGGAACGGCGGGTCTTTGGCGTCGATATACGTGACCGGGCTGACCGCGGCGATCTTGTCGGCCGGACACGTCTTGTCGCAGCCGAGCAGCTTGCCGCCCGCGGCATTACCGTCGGGCGTCGCGGTCATGCCGCGAAAGTCGTAGACGCCGTACCACGTCACCGCAGCCTGAACGCAGCCGTCGCCCGCTGCCGCCGGGTCAAGCTCGGTATCGCGGCACGTGACGGCGGTCAGTGCCGCGAGATGCCCGCCGGCCGACCCGCCCCACACGCCGACTTGGCTGGGATCTATACCGTAGTCGCCGGCCCTGCTTCGCAGGAACCGCAGCGCGGCGTTCGAATCCTGCAACTGCGCCGGGAAACGCGCTTCACCCGACAGGCGATATTCCAGGCTGGCGACGACGAAGCCTTCGGCGGCGAGCGATGCCAGGACCTTGGGGAAATCGGCGAGCGCGCCCGAATGCCGCGTGTGGCCGCCTATCCATCCGCCGCCGTGGATATACAGGATCAGCGGGTGCGGGCCCTTGGATGCGGGAACATAGATGTCGACGATCTGCGGCCGGTAGCCGGGAATCGTCTGGTAGACGACGTCGCGATACGCCTTCACGCCGCCCGGGAAGGACGCCGGCACCACGGGAAACTTGTCCTCGGTGACCGGGGCGGCTGCGGTCGGGAATTGACGCTCCTGGGCATTGCCCGCAGCGGCGGCGCCGACGAGCATCAAGGCGCATAGCGTGCGTTTCATCGACGATCCTCCCACATGAGAAGCCGGCCTCCATCGACCGGCGCTTTTCCCCATCCTATCAACCTGATCTTGAACGGCAAAGCAAAAAGAGGAACTGGTTCGTACCACCAATATTGGTCAATCTAGAAAACGCCGTTGCGCGCGAACGTGTGCGGGTTAGACCGCGATTATGTCAGACGATCCCAACCCTGCCGACGCCGTTCCATCGCCCGCAAAGACCCGTCGTACGCGCGCGGAAGCCCGAGAGGCGGCGATCGATGCGATCCTGGACGTCGCAACCGAGGAATTCGTCGAAAAGGGGCTGGCCGGCGCCCGCATCGACGAAATCGCCGGCAAGGCGACCAAGCGGAAGATCTACTATTACTTCGGCGGGAAGGACGAATTGTACCGCGCCGTGCTGGAACGCGCCTATCGCCGCGTGCGATCGAGCGAGGCGGAGGTGGACATCGACAGTGGCACCGCGGTGGACGCGTTGCGCCGGCTGATCGAACACGACGTCCGCTATCACTCGCAACACCCCGAACTGGTGCGACTCGTGATGAACGAGAATATCCACCGGGCCGAACATCTCCGTCAGATCGACGGGCTGCCGACCAACAACCGCCGGGTCATCGACCTGCTCGGGCGCATCTTGAATCGCGGCGTCGCGGAAGGCTCGTTCCGCTCCGGCATCGACCCCATCGACCTGCACATGAACATGACCGCGCTAGCGTTCTACAACGTCTCCAACCAGTTCACCTTCGCGCATAATTTCGGCGTCGACATGACCAGCCACGCGGCGATAGCCAAACGGGCGGCGCAGGTGGGCGACATCCTGCTGGCTTGGGTGGGTAAGCAACGGAGCGATTGATCGATTGGCGACACTGTTGACAGGAACCAGTTCGTAACACTAATGATCCAGCACTGACCGTTGGGATACTCGACGGCAACGGGGAGGATCATATGCGACAGGCGTCGTTCCGCTTTGCGTTCACCACATCCGTTCTGACCTTGGCTGCGGCCTTCGCCGCCTCTGCTGCCGCGCAGACCGTGCCGGCCGGCGATCCGGCCGTGCAAACGTCGACCACGACCGCGGCGGAAGAAGACGCCACCGCTGCCGACGTCGTCGTCACCGGCACGCTGATCCGCCGCGCGAACGACAGTTCGGCAAGCCCGATCGTGTCGGTCAGCGACGCGTCGATCCGCGAAACCGGTGCGGTCAACGTGGTCGATGCGCTGAACCAGATCCCCAGCTTCACCACATCGGGCAATGGCAATACCGGCGGGCAGGGCACCGGTGGCCGATCGACCGTCAACCTTCACGGCCTGGGATCGAACCGCAACCTCGTGCTGCTCGACGGCCGCCGCCTGCCCGTGTCGGACATCAACGGCAACGTCGACATCAACATCATTCCCGATGCGATCATTGGCGGAGTCGACGTCATCACCGGCGGTGCGTCGGCAGTCTATGGTTCGGACGCGATTTCGGGTGTCGTAAACTTCAAGACGGTGCGTAAGCTGGATGGCTTCCGCGTCGATCTGCAGAACGGCATTTCGGAACGCGGCGACGCTTACCGCTTCAACGGCTCGCTCGCCTTCGGCAGTTCCTTCGCCGACGATCGCGGCAACGTCGTTGCGGCCTTCAGCTATGCCAAGGCCGACCCTATCAACGGATCGACCCGCGCCTTCTTCAACGACAAGACGCCGTCGTCCTTCATCGGATCGGGCACCTTCGTCCCCAGCGCCACCAACGCGCCGAGCAGTGCGGCGGTGAACGGCGTGTTCGCGACCTATGGCAACACGACGACGATCAACCCGCTGCTCAATCTGGGTTTCAACAACGACGGCACGCTGTTCACCCAGACGGGGGCGATCAACTACAAGGGTGCCCGTGACTCTCAGGGGTATCTGATCGTCGCGAACAACGTCCGCATGCCGGTCGGTCAGCAGATTCAGTTCGCCAACGCGCTCGATCGCAAGACCGCGTTCTTGAAGGGCGACTATCAGTTGACGCCGGGCCTGACCGCCTATGGTCAGTTCATGTACGTCGACCTGGCGGTCAACACCGAAAGCGGGGGCAGCCTGACGCAGTTCGGCGCGCTGACGACGGTGCCGGTGACCAATCCCTTCATTCCGGCGGCGCTGCGCACCATTCTGGCGTCGCGCCCGAACCCCAACGCCGCGTTCACCTGGAACGGCCGGTATGTCGGCGTGCCGTACAAGAGCTTCCGCGAGCAGTACACGATCCAGCAGTATCTGGCCGGCCTGCGCGGCGACATCGCGCCGGGCTGGACGTTCGACATGTTCGCGTCGTGGGACAAGTCCGCGCATCAGCTGGCGATCGGCAATGCGGTGGTGAAGAGCCGGGTTCAAACGCTGCTGAACGCCGCCGACGGCGGAGCGTCGCTCTGCGCCGGCGGGCTCAACATCTTCGGCGACGCCAATGCGCGGTCGCTGTCGGCCGCCTGCCGCGACTATATCACGAAGACCGCCTTCTCGCAGGAAGACCTGACCCAGACGCAGGTCCAGGCGCAGCTCAACGGGCGGTTGTTCGACCTGGGCGCCGGCCCCGCGCAGATCGCGGTCGTCGGCACCTATCGCCGTAACACCTACGATTATGTGCCCGACAGCGACCTGCGCGCGCAGAACCTGGAATCGATCATCGCCTCGGCCCCGGCGGCCGGCACCATCAGCGTGAAGGAAATCGCCGCGCAGGTCGACGTGCCGCTGCTGTCCAACCGTCCGTTCTTCGAGGAACTGGGTGTCGGCGCCGCCGTGCGCGTGTCCGATTATTCGGTGACGGGATCGGTCACCAGCTACGAGGCGGATGCGCGCTGGCGGCCGTTCAAGGCGCTGCTGATCCGCGGCAGCTATCAGCGCGCCGTCCGCGCGCCCAATATCGGCGAGCTCTTCACGCCCGCCTCCGGCACCCAGCTGGTCATCGGCACGCCGCCGGCGTCGCTCGGCGATCCGTGCGATGTCCGCTCGGGCGCCCGTACCGGTGCAAATGGCGCGCAGGTCGCGGCGCTGTGCGTTGCACAGGGCGTGCCGGCGGCCGCGGTCAGCTCCTACACTTTCCCGACCACAGCGACCGGTCAGACGATCGCCGGCAACCTCGGCCTCACGCCGGAAAAGGCCGACACCTACAACGTCGGCTTCGTGTTCGACGTGCCGGGTCGCGGGCTGCTCGGCGATCTGACGCTGTCGGTCGACTATTACAATATCAAGGTGAAGAACGTCATTTCGACCGTGCCGGGCCTGACCGTGCTGTCGAAATGCTTCAATCTTGATGGGACCAATCCCAGCTACAGCGCCAGCAATTCCTATTGCACCGCGATCCAGCGCGATGCGACCGGACAGATCACGACCGTTAACACCCCGTATCTGAACATCGGCGGCCTGCGCACCGAGGGCGTCGAATTCCAGGCGAACTGGAGCGTCCCGACCCCGTTCCTGGGCGCGACCAGCAGCGTGTTCGTCAACGCCGGCGTCGACTGGACGCGCAAGTATGAAGTCCAGCTGCTGCCGGGCTCGCCGTTCCTCGACTATACGGGCGTGAGCAACGGTGGCGCGCTGCCGACCAGCGTTCCGCCGCGCGCGACGCCGAAGTGGAAGGCGCTGACCTCGTTCGGCTATCGCGGCGACGGCGGCAGCTTGGGCTTGCGCTGGCGCTATCAGGGGCCGCTGCGCGACGTGAGCGCGGTGCTGACGCCGGCGACCGCGCAGGTCGGTGTCCCGGCCTATGCGCTTTGGGACATGTTCTCGACCGTGAAGGCGGCACAGGGTTTTGAGCTACGCTTCGGCGTCAACAACCTGTTCGACAAGCAGCTGCCCTATGTCGCCAGCTCGCAGAACGGCACCGACGTCGCGCTGTACGATGCGGTCGGCCGCTCCTTCTACGCCGGCGTGCGTGTCAGCTTCTGACGGGATCGGCGCGGCGGCAACCTCCCGCCGTCGCGCCGAACAAGCGAGGGACAAGATGACCAAATCCGGTCTCATCGGTCGCGCGATTCTGGCGTCGCGGTCGCCCTGGCTGCACGAGCAGGAGGCGCGGGATCAGGGGTTCGAGCTGAGCTACACGCTCTTCGACTTCGATGATCGTGGCTGGGACGACGCGGTTTTGCCGGACCTGCTCGCTCGGCTGCGCGACGAAGGCTATGCCGGCGCGAACGTAACCTATCCCTTCAAACAGGCGGTGATCCCGCACCTGGACGCGCTGGCCGACAGCGCGCAGGCGGTCGGCGCGGTCAATACGATCGCGATCCGCGACGGGCGCCTGACCGGCCATAACACCGACATGATCGGTTTCGGAGACAGCCTGCGTGCGGGCCTGCCGGACGCGACGCTGGACCGCGTGCTGCAACTGGGCGCGGGCGGTGCAGGGGCGGCCGTGGCGACCGCGCTGCTGACCGCGGGTGTCGGCCGGCTAGAGCTATGCGACGTCGATGCCGAACGGGCGAGCGCGCTCGCCATGACGCTGCGGCAGCGCTTCGCCGCCGATGTCGTCGTGCGTGCAGCGAGTGATCATGACACGGCCGCGATCGACGGGATCGTCAACGCCTCGCCAGTCGGCATGATGTCGAAGCCGGGCATGCCGATCTCGACGCAGTACCTGCAGCCGCGCCACTGGGTCGCCGATATCGTCTATTTCCCCCAGGAAACCGAACTGCTCCGCACCGCCCGCGCCCTGGGGTGCGCGACGCTAGACGGCAGTGGAATGGTCGTGCGTCAAGCCGCTGCGGCGTTCGAGATTATCACAGGTCGTGCTGCAAACGTCGCGCGGATGGCTGAGAGCTTCGATAAGAGGGCGTGAGAAGCCTTTCGGGCAGGTCGGCGACGCGAGGCGGCCGCGGCGATTGATGTGCGCAAGATAGGAGACGCGGAATACGGTCAACTAGGAACCGGATCGTGGCGGGTTACGATCTGAAGCGCGAAAAGGGCTGGCTGGCGAAGCTCTCGATTTGCCGGGCATGCGGACGCGCTAGGGTCAGACCCTCGCCGATTGCCCTAACTAACACCGTCGTCTTCTGGCCGTGAATCACAAGTCCTGGCCCTGAATATGCACCGGCAACCTTTCCCTATGATCGAGATCAGCGGAGACTGAAACCGCGGCGTCTGTCGTGCGTAATCTGATTGTCCCCAACATCACTGGCTCGGCGGACATCCTGCGCCGAAGGGTCGCGATTTCTTCGTGACGCGATAACGCGCGTCTTGCGAGAAGGTGCGGCTGCTATGCGGGTGATGAGTATCGCGCTTGGCGGTTGCATCAAGGCGCCGCCCGTGGCCTTCGGCCTGACCGAGGATACCGGGGGCCATATAACCTACGCGCTGGGCGCGGCGCAGGCGTTGGCGGCGCGACACGATGTATCAGCCGTGGAGATCGTCACGCGGCTGATCGATGATCCGGCGCTGGGTTCGGCCTACGCGCGTCCGTATGAGGTGATCGACGCGCGTTTGGCGATCCGACGGATCGACACTGGCAACCGCGCCTATCTGTCGAAGGAGGCAAGCTGCGCGGATCGGCCCGCCTTCATTGTCGCCCTTCTGCGCCACATCGAAACCGCAGATCTTCGGCCGGACGTGATTCATGCCCATTTCTCCGATGCGGCGGAAGTCGCGGCGGCGGTTCGCGCCAGGTTCGGGATACCGTTCATCTACACCGCACATTCGTTGGGTATCGACAAGGCGAACAGCGTCGGGGCCGACGGGAATTCCCTGAACGAGCGTATTGCGCATGAGGGGCGGGCGATCGTCGAAGCGGACGCGATCATCGCATCTTCGCGTGACGAGGCGGAGCGGCAGTTGATGCTATATCCGGGCGCATCGCCGGCACGTATTCACTGCGTGCCGCCGGGCGCGTCGCTGGACGGCGCAGGCCCCCCGGACGTGGCCGCCGCGGCTGCGCTGGTCGCGCCGTTTCTGCGCGATCCGGCAAAGCCAATGTTGCTTGCCATCGCGCGGCCCGTGCGGAAAAAGAACCTCGCCGCTCTGGTCGACCTCTATGCCGCCGACGCGCACCTGCGCCAGCGGTGCAATCTGGTCATCGTAGCGGGCCTGCGCGACGGGCCGGACAGCGGTGAGGACGAGCAGCGTGCGGTGATCGGCAGCCTGATCGATCGGCTCGACCGCCACGATCTCTACGGATCGCTCGCCCTGCCGAAACGGCACGGGGCGGGCGATGTCGCCGGTCTGTACGCGTTGGCGAAGGCGACCGGCGGTCTGTTCGTCAATCCCGCG
>CAJYOI010000008.1 GCA_913776045.1 uncultured Sphingomonas sp. | reverse complement strand
CGACCGAAACTCGCCGGCAGAAACGCCTCGGCAAACCCACGCTGATCCATCCCGATCCCTTCCGCTGCTCTCCAGCAGTGAATCAGATCCATCACCGCCAGTCAGCTACTTTCGCAGAGGTCTCGCGAAGACGGGAATCAATAGTCGCTGGTGGTCGTGAAACTGACGACGTTCAGCGACACTTTATCCTCGCCTCGCGGGAATGACGGTTGTGGGGCTAGTCGGCGAGCATCGTCTTTAACGGTTCCCCCGCATCGGCCAGCCGCGCCGGATCGATCACCGCTCCGCGCTCGACCAGCGCGCGGCCCTGAACGTAATCCTTTACCGCGTTGACGCAGTCCAGCGCGACCACGCGACCGCCTTTCAGATAAATGACCGAAAAACTCCGCGTCGCCGGATCGCCACGGACGACTTCGGCGTCGTGACCCGCCGACAAGCCAACGGTCTGGAGCTTCAGGTCATACTGGTTCGACCAGAACCACGGCATCGCATGGTAGGGGACCGGATCGCCGAGGATCGCGCGGGCGGCGGTGGCGGCCATGTCGTTGGCGTTCTGGACCGATTCCAGGCGGATTTCGGCGTTGTCCGCAAAGCCGTTCGCATGCGCCGCGCAGTCGCCGATCGCATAGACGTGCGGCAGGCTGGTACGGCATAGCGCATCGACCTGCACGCCGTTGCCCCCCGCCGCGCCGGCCGCGAGCAGGGGGTCGACCGCGGGCACGATGCCGATACCGACGAGCGCCATTTCACAGGCCAGCAGCGTGCCGTCGGACAGACGTACGCCGGTGACGCGCGTACCGCCCTCGATACAGTCGACGCCGATACCGGTGCGCAGGTCGACGCCCTTTGCGCGGTGCTCGGCTGCGTAGAAGGCCGACAGCGTCGGCCCGGCGACGCGCGCGAGGACACGGTCCTGCGCTTCGATCAACGTTACCGGCTTGCCGAGCTTGGTCAGCGCCGCTGCCGCCTCCAGCCCGATATAGCCGCCGCCGATCACGACGACGCGCGTGACGCCGGGCAGTTCGTCCATCAACCGGTCGATGTCGGCGCGGGTGCGCACCGAATGGACGCCGGCCAGATCATGGCCCGCACACACCAGCCGCCGCGGGCTGCCGCCGGTCGCCCAGATAAGCTCGCCATAGCCGATCGTAGTGCCATCCGCGGTCGTCACCTGCCTGGCCTCCGCATCGACCGCGGTCACACGCTGCCCAAGCAGCATCATCACGTCACGTTCGGCCCAGAAGGCGGCGGGGCGGAGCAGCATGCGCTCGAACGGCTTGTCGCCCAGCAGATACTCCTTGCTGAGCGGGGGGCGTTCGTACGGGAGTTCGGCTTCCTCCCCGACGATGGCGATACTGCCGGCAAACCCGCGCTGGCGGAGCGCGATCGCCGCCTGCGCGCCACCATGGCCGCCGCCGACGATCAGGATGTCATAGAGTTGCGCGCGATCGGGTCCGGTCATGCCGAAGCGCTACCGCAACCGCTCCGAAAATCCAGAGCGCGTGACGCGAATAAGGAGCGGCCCGTCGCCGAGCCGCTCCCATCTTACTCTTCAGCGAGCCCGTGCAGCGGGCGGCGGCGGGGGAGGCGGGGGCGCCTGGACCTGCCCGGCTGCAGGCGCCGGCGGAGCGTCAGCACCGACCGGCGGCGGGGGCGGGGGTGCCCCGGCTCCCTGCGGCGGCGGTGCGCCCGCGCCCGGCGGGGGCGGTGGTGGCGCGCCCGGACCACCCGGCGGCGGAGGAGGCGGTGCGCCGGCACCCGGCGGTGGCGGTGGGGGCGGGGGAGCGCCTGCACCCGAACCACGCGGCGGCCCCGGACGGGCGCCCGGCGGGGGTGGAGGCGGGCCGACCTGCTGGACCGCACCGGCGCTATCGACCAGATAATGCGCGCGCAACTGGCCGTCGTCGAAGCGGCCCTGCACCAGCAGCGGTGCGCCGGTGCGCAGGCCCGCGGCGGCATCGCGGCCGACATCGACCAGCGCGCGGCCGGTCTGGTCCTGCACCATCACCCGGTCGCCGTACACGCCCGCTACGCGCCCGCGGACGGTGACCAGGCCGGAGGTGGCGGGCAGCTTGGCGACCGCGGTCGGCACGGTCGGCGCCATCTCAATCGTCGGCCGCGTCATCGACATCGCCGCGGCACCGCCGGTCGCACCGATCGCGAGCAACGCCGCACCGCCAAGCGCGAGCCGCTGGCGTGTGCCGAGATGCGGGATAAATCGTCTATCGAACTTCATGATCGACTCCTTTTCATCAATCGATGATCGGGTTTTAGTCGGCTCCTTGCCCACCTCCGCTGAACCAAGCGGTTCAGTTTCGGTTTAGGCACCGGGCATAGGGCTGTGAGATGCGCATCCTATTGGTAGAAGACGATCGCGACCTGGGACCGACCATCGCGCGCGCGCTGCGCGACGAGCATTTTGCGGTCGACCTGATCGCCGACGGCATCGATGCTGCGCATCTGGGCGAGACGGAGAGCTACGACGCGGCCGTGCTCGATCTGGGGTTGCCCGGGCAGGACGGGGTCAGCGTGCTGAAAGCGTGGCGCGACGCCGGGCGCACGTTGCCGGTGCTGATCCTGACCGCGCGCGATGCGTGGTCGGACAAGGTGCAGGGGTTCAAGGCCGGGGCCGACGACTATCTGGTCAAGCCGTTTCGCGTCGAGGAGCTGGTCATGCGGCTGCGCGCGCTGGTCCGCCGCTCGGCCGGCCACGCGGCACCCCGGCTGGAATGCGGGCCCTTGAGCTTCGACAGCCAGCTCGGCCAGTTCGAGCTCGACGGACTGCCGCTGAAGCTGACCGCATTCGAATGGCGGGTGCTGTCGCAACTGATGCTGCGGAAGGGTGCAGTGATCGAGCGGCTCGAGTTGCTCGAACGCGTCTATGAGGGCGATGCCGATGTCGATTCGAACAGCTTGGAAGTGATCGTCGGCCGGCTGCGCAAAAAGATCGGCGCGGCGATGATCGAGACGGTGCGCGGGCGCGGCTATCGCGTGGCGTGCGACTCGTGAGGATCGTGCCGCGCTCGTTGCATGGCCGGATGCTGGTGCTGTCGGTGGTCGCGACGTTGGTCGCGCTCGCCATCGCCGGCGTGTCGATCGCGGGATTGCTCGAACGGCTGGTCGTCGACGGGCTCGATCGCCGGCTGGATTCGGAAGTGACGATGCTGTCGGGCGCGGTCGATGACTATGGCCGCGTCGATCGCGCTAGACTTCAGGCGCGCGCCGGGCTGGCCGAGAGCGGCCCCGGTTGGCGCTGGCAGATCGCCGGGCCGGACGGGACGGTCGGGTCGAATGACTTTCCGACCCTGACCGACGTTGGCCCACCGCTGCCGCCGCCCGGCCCCGGCCCAGTGCCGCCGCGGCATGCGCCGCCCGGCCGCTTGTCCTCGTTGGAGGGCGCGAGCGAGGATGGTGTGGCCGTCCACGCCCGCCGCATCACCTTCGACACCCGCCGCGGGCCGGTGACGATCACCGCGGCCGCGCCGCGCGACGTCGTACGGCGGCCGGTGCGGGCGGCGATGATGCCGTTGCTTGGCGCGCTGCTGATCCTGGGACTGCTGCTTAGCGTGGCGATGCTGGTGCAGGTACGAATCGGCCTGCGACCGCTGCGTACGCTTCGCGATCAGGTCGCCGCGATCCGTGCCGGAACGCGGGCGACGGTCGATGACGAACTGCCTACCGAGCTCCAGCCGCTGGCGACCGAACTCAATGCGTTGACTGCCGAGAATGCGGCGGCGCTGGCGAGCGCGCGCGCCTCGGCCGTGAATCTCGCCCATGCGCTCAAGACGCCGGTCGCGACGTTGGCGATCGACCTGCGCGACCAGCCGCAGGCTGCGGCTCAGGTCGCACGAATCGATGCGACGATCCGCCATCACCTGGCGCGCGCGCGTACGGAGGCGACCGATCGCCGTAGCTCGACGGCGTTGGGGGTAGCGGTAGAGGGCGTCGCTGCGGTCATCCGCCGGCTGTACGACGATCGGACGCTGGCGATCGACGTCGCGGACGACGTGCGGGTCGCGGTCGATCCGCACGACCTGGACGAACTGATCGGCAACCTGCTCGACAACGCCGCGCGGCATGCGCGGTCGCGTGTGATGGTGGCCGCTGCCGTGATAGCCGACGATGCCCGCCGCGTCGAAGTGACGATCATCGACGACGGCCCCGGCATTCCAGCCGAAGCCCGCGCGCAGGTGGCGCGGCCCGGCATGCGGCTCGACGAGCGCGGCGATGGCCATGGCTTCGGCCTGACGATCGTGTCCGATCTGGTCGCGCTCTACGGCGGGGCGCTGACGCTTGACGATGCGCCGGGCGGCGGGCTGCGCGTGCGGCTGTTCCTGCCGGCGGGTGCGCCCGTATGACGATAGAAACGCTCGTCGCGCGCTACGGTCTGCTTGCGATCTTCGTCGGCGCTGGCGTCGAGGGGGAAACGGTCGTCGCGGGCGGCGGATTGCTGGCGCATCAGGGGATGTTTCCGCTCGCCGGCGTCATGGCCGCCGCGGCGGCGGGATCGGCGGTGGCCGATGGGCTGTTCTTTGCCATCGGCCGAAAATTTCGCGATCACCGCTGGGTGGCGCGCATCCGCGCCAAGCCGGCGTTCGGGCGAGCGCTCGACATGCTCGAACGCTATCCGACCGGTTTCATCTTCGCCTTCCGCTTTCTCTACGGCCTGCGCACGGTCAGCCCGATGGCGATCGGGACGACGCGCGTGTCGACGCGGCGGTTCCTGGCGCTCAACGCCGCGGCGGCGGTCGTGTGGGCCGTGCTGATCTCGACGATCGGGTACGTCTTCGGTCAAGCGCTGGCGAAGGCGGTAGGGCGGCTGCATTCGGTTGAGCATATAGTGCTGGCGATCGGCGGACTCGCGATCGTCGCGGGCGGAATCACCTGGCTGGTGCGCCGACGGGTCGCGGCGAAATCCTGATCTGCGCGAAGCCGTTTCGCCCCTCAATCGTTTCGACGCGGTAACGCAATCTTTCGGAGGCGACGGGTGACGACGCGGACAGTGGTGGTGACGGGTGCGGAATCGGGGATCGGAGCGGCCTGTGCGGTCGGCTTCGGCACGGCGGGCGACCGGGTCGCGGTCCTCTATCACAGCGATGCAGCCGCAGCGGACGCGACCGCCGATGCTGTCCGCAACGCCGGGGGTGCGGCGATGACCGTGCAGGCTGCGGTCGATGACGAGGCCTCGGTCGCCGACGCCTTCGCCGCGGTCGAACAGGCGTGGGGGCCGGCCGAGGTGCTGGTCAATTCCGCCGGACTCAACATGACCGGCGTCACCGTGCGCCAGATGACGCTGGAGCAGTGGCGGCGCCTGATCGACACCGACCTGACGGGCGCCTTCCTGACCTCGCGCCGGTTCCTGACCGGACGCGGCGAGGTGACGGGGCCGGCCACGATCCTGCATATCTCGTCGATCCACGCCTATGCGGTGCGGGCGGGCGGCGCGGATTATTGCGCGGCGAAGGGCGGGCTTACTAATCTGGTCGAGACACTGGCGATCGAGGAAGCGCCGCGCGGCATCCGCGTCAATGCAATCGAGCCGGGGATGATCCTGACCCCGATGAACGACCGCGCGATGAAGGACGCCGCCTACCGCCAGTCGCTCGAGCGTAACATCCCGATGGGCCGCGCGGGCGATCCTTCGGAGGTCGCCGACTTGGCCGTGTTCCTCGCCTCCGACAAGGCACGCTACATCACCGGCTCGCGGATCGTCATCGACGGCGGGCTGTCGCTGCTTCAGGCGATCGGGGCATGAGCGCGCTCGAGCCGGGGGCGACGGATACCTATAGGAAGGACCGCGTCGAGGACAGCCGGACGCCGGTCGACTTCAACGTCAAGCGGATCGAGGACGTCGTGCTCGACGGCCCGCCCGCGCTGATGGCACGCGACCTGATGAGTCCGTACGTCTGGCGCGAACCCGATGGGCGCTGGGGCATCATGGTCCGCGCGGTCGTCCGTGTCGGCCAGACGATGACCGACACCGGCGTGATCTGGGCCGGGTGGAGCGACGACGGCCGGCGCTTTGCTATGCTCGATGCGCCCTCGATCGTGCCGGGACCGGGCGAGCATGATGCGGGCGGGGTCGAGGATCCGACCGTGCTGCGCCATGCCGACGGCAGCTACACTGTCTATTACACCTGCGTCCTCGCCGACATGGCGCATGGCGAACTCGCCTATGCGACCGGCCCGTCGCTCGACCGCTTGGAAAAGCGCGGGGTCGCGCTCGCATCGTCGAAGTCGGAGGGCAATACCAAGGAAGCGACGATCGATCGCACGCCCGACGGGTATTGGCGCCTGTTCTACGAATATGCCGCCGACCAGGCATCGCGCGTCGGGCTGGCGATCGGGGCGACCGAGGTGGGGCCGTGGGTCGAACAGCCCACGCCGTTCATGCCGCGCACCGATAGCTGGGACGACTGGCACCTGTCGACCGGACCGCTGCTGACGACCGATCCCGACATGCCGGTGATGTTCTACAACGGCGCGACGCGGGACGCGCGGTGGCGGATCGGCTGGGTGGCGTTCGACCGCGACTATACGCGCGTCGTCGATCGCGGGATCGAACCCCTGGTCACACCGCCGCCGCCCGAGGATCGCGCGCAGACCGACATCGCCTTTGCCGCATCGGTCGTGGTCGATGGCGATGCGGTGTGGCTCTATTATTCGCTGGAGGACCGCAAGCTGGCGCGGGCGCTGATCCGGCGGAGTTAGCTCGACCGCGTCGGGTCGGTGACCGGATCGAGCGTTTGGGCGTCGTCCTCGCCGGCCGCGGGCAGTGATCCGGTCTGGCGTTCGATGCGGCGGTGGATCACCGGCGGCTTGTCGTCGATCCATAGCGCGTGGAGTGCATCGCTGTTGGCGGCATCGGCCTGGGTACGGCGTTCGTTGTGGCGGACATAGTCGAGCCAGGTGCCGAAGTGGAAGCGTTCGACCCACAAAGTCGGCTCGCCGAGATCGCGAAGCAACTGCCACGCGCGGGCGCCGTCGCGGCGGCGGATGCGGCGGCGTTCGCTCATGACCGTCAGGAAGCGCGCGACGTCGGCCTCGGCGATGCGATGTTCGACCGTGATGACGATCGGCCCGCTGCGCGGCTGAATGGGGACGGCGGTGTTCGGCTCCACCCAGCCGGAGCGCGGCGCGAGGTCGGCTTGCGTGATTTCGGGCATCCGCCGCACGAAACCGGCAACCACGCTCAGCAACTGGACGCCGGCGGCGGCGATTAGCGCTTCGGCGACGCCGTGGACGCTCGCGACCGAGCCGAACAGCCAGCTACCCGCCGCCATCCCGCCGAACGCGGCCATCTGGTAGAGTGCGATGGCGCGCGCGACCACCCAGCGCGGCGAGGCGAGCTGAACGCTGACGTTGAACGTCGACAACGCGAGCACCCAGCCCCCACCGGCGAGCGCCAGGGCGGGAAGGGCGAGCGGCAGGATTCCCAAGGACGTCGTCACGCCGCCGATCGCTAGGCCGGTCGAGGCAAGGCGGACGATCTGCTCGGTCGTCGCCTTCTCGCGCAGCCGTCGGGCCAGCAGCGCGCCGCCGACCGCACCCAGGCCGAATGCGCCGAGGAGGATGCCGTAAGTCAGCGGCCCGCCGCGCACCAGGTCGCGGGCGACTAGCGGCATCAGCGCCGGGATCGCGCTTGCAGCCAGCCCGAACAACGCGGCGCGCATCAGCACGGTTAGGATCGGTGGCGATAGGCGGACGTAGCGGACGCCCGCGACCATCGCGACGCCCAGTCGTTCGCGCGGCAGATGGCGGGGCGGCAGGTTCGGCTGCCAGCGTTTCAGCACGACGATCAGCCCGACATAGCTGACCGCGTTGACCGCGAAGGCGGCGGCTGCGCCTGCCGCCGCGATGATCGCGCCGCCGATCGCGGGCCCGACGCTACGCGCGATGTTGAAGCCCATGCTGTTGTAGGCGACGGCGCTCGACAGTAGCGGCCGCGGCACCATGTCGCCGACCGACGCCTGCCAGGCCGGGCCGTTGATCGCGGTGCCGCAGCCGATCAGGAAGGTGAAGGTCAGCAGCAGCCACGGTGTGATCCAGCCAAGGTAGGTGCCCAAGGCCAGCATCAGCGAGACGGTCAGCATGAAGCTCTGCGCGGTCAGCAGGATACGGCGGCGGTCGAGATTGTCGGCGATCGCGCCCGCCCAGAGCGACAGCAGCATGATCGGCAGGCTGGTCGATGCCTGGACCAGCGCGATCATCTGCGGCGAGGCGCCCAATCCCGTCATCATCCACGACGCGCCGACCGATTGGATCAGGCCGCCGAAGTTCGAGCACAGGCTGGCGACCCAAACCTGCCGGTAGAGCGATATGCCGAAGGGGGAGGACGGGAAGGGTTGGGTGGCGGCGGTCATGTGACGGGGAGAATGCCGAAACCGCCCGGTCGATCCGTCAACCGGGCGTCACGATGCGCAGACGCAGCCGCAGATCGTCCATCATCGCCTCGATCACCGCATTCTCCTTCGCGCTGCCCTGCGGGTCGAGCGACCAGTTGCAATGCGGATGCGTCGCCGGATCGTAGAGCTTCACGCGGCCGACGACCGTACGCCAGCGACGCTTGGTCCCGCCATGGTCGCGCAGCAGTTGCGCGATGATCCGGTCTTGCAGGTCGCTGGCTTTCATGCCGGCCCCGATAGCGAAAACTCGGGGCGGGGACAGCCCGCATCAGGCCGCCGCTTCCTTCGTCCCGTCGGTCGTTGCGCGACCGCTGCGTTCGAGCTTGCTCCAGCCGACGACCCAGCCGCCGATCGCGGAGCTCACTGCGCGGATGACTACCCAGTACATGATCTGGCGATAGACCAGCCGCTGCGCGATCAGCAGGTGCGCGGGGTACCGCACGCCCTTGCCGTCCAGCCGGTACGCGATCCAGCCGCACACGACGTCGATGCCGGTGAACGCGAGCCAGTAGAGGCCCATCGTGCTGACGTCGCCCGCGGTCTGCGCCCAGCCGTGCTGGAGCACGCGGGTGACGGTGCCGACAATCGAGAGGATCAGCGCAAGGTCGATCAGCGGCGATATCGCGGCGAACATGATCTGGAACAGCCACGCCTGCGGCATCCCGACCAGCGCCAGACCCCGCGGGCGACGCGTGCGCCAGATGCCGGCGTGCTTCCACAGACATTGCAGCGTGCCGAACGCCCAGCGGTAGCGCTGCTTGGCCAGACCCTTGAAGCTTTCGGGCGCCTCGGTCCAGGCGACCGCCATCGGGTCGTAGGTCACGCGCCAGCCCGCGCGCTGGATGGCGATGGTCAGATCCTGATCCTCGGCCAGTGTATCCTCGGGGTAGCCACCGACCTGATCGAGCGTCGCGCGGCGCCACGCACCGACCGCGCCCGGCACCACGGTCATCGCGTCGAACCCGGCGAGCGCACGGCGCTCCAGATTTTGCGCGGTGATATATTCGACCGCCTGCCAGCGCGTGACCAGATTCACGCGGTTGCCGACGCGCGCATCACCGGCGACCGCGCCGATCTTCGGGTCGACGAACCAGCGGGCGAGGCGGCGGATCGTGCCCGCCTCGAACTGGGTATCGGCGTCGAGCGCGATGATGATCTCGCCGGTCGCGTCCTGCAGCGCGCGGTTGAGCGCGGCTGCCTTGCCGCCGTTCCGCAGCGTCAGCAGCGTGACGCGCGGGTCCGTCCCGAACGCCTCGGCAACGATTGCGCTGGTCGCGTCCTGCGACCCGTCGTCGGCGACGATCACCTGAAGCGCGGGATAGTCGCTCGCCAGAATCCGCTCGACCGAGGATCGGATGACGCGGTCCTCGTTATAGGCGGGGATGATGACCGACACGCTGGGGGTGAAGACCGGCGGTTCTGGACGACGACGGCGACTTTGCCACCACGCGAGCGCGGCCATCAGGACGGCGCGGGCGATGCCTAAGGCGATGGCGAGGTAGAACAGCCAGCCGATTACGAACAGGACGCCCGCGACGAAGATGAAGCCGGCGACGTCGTAGCGGACGGCGGCCAGATCCTCGCCCGCGACTCTGGGCATCGCCTGCGCCGGCGACACGCCGACCAGCTGCGATGCGGTGACGAAGTGATAGCCCGCCGCCCGAAGCGCAGCGATGATGCGGGGCAGCGCCGCGACGGTTTCCGACCGGTCGCCGCCGCTGTCGTGCAGCAGAACGACGTTGCCGGGGACTTCCGGCGTCGCCTTGCGGACCTGGGTCAGCGTCTGGCGGACGATCTCGTCCGCGCCCGGACGCTGCCAGTCGTTCGGATCGACGTGCAGCCCGACGATCGTATAGCCCGCCTGCTGGGCGGCGAGGGCCGGCAGCAGTTCGTCGGTCGTCGTCGGTTCGGCGTCGCCGAAATAGGGCGCGCGGAACAGTGTCATGCGGCGGCCGGTATAGGCCTCGACCAGCCGCTGGGTCGTGTTCAGCTCCAGCATCGTCATCGTCTCGGACGCGCCGGCCAGATTGGGGTGGCTGTAGCTGTGGTTGCCCAGCTCGCTGCCGCCGGCGATGATGCGGTTCACCAGCTGCGGATGTTCGAGCACGTTCTGGCCGATGACGAAGAAGGTCGCGGGCACCTTCTCGCGCTCCAGCACATCGAGGATCTGGGGCGTCCATTTGCCGTCGGGTCCGTCGTCGAAAGTGAGTGCGATCGCCTTGGGATCGGCAGCACCCGCACGCTTGACGACATAGGGCGTCGGCATCGCCGTATATTCGACCTGCCGAATCAAGCCGCTCTTGTCGTAACTGACGTTGCGGTGGCCGACCGACGGGGTGTCGGTGATCTTCAGGATTTCGCCCGCACCCTCGACGTCGGTCTCCAACAGCGCGCGCGGAGTCGACAGGTCGGGGGTGCCGCCCTTGCGGAACGCGCGAAGCGACGACCAGAATCCGGCATCCTCGCTGCCCAGCCGCCACATCGCGACGTCGTCGATGCCCAGGCGCTTGAGGACCTGCAACTGGTTCCAGCTGGTCGCGGCGTCCATCATCCAGACGGTGTGGCGCTGCCCATCCTCGTCATAGGCGAAATAGCTGTTGCCGCTGGCGTGATCGAATTGCGGCTTCGCATCGCTGTCGTGCGCGGCGAGCCAGGCCTCCTCGATCGTCAGCGCATCGGTATCGCCGCCGTGCCAGTCATAGCCATAGCTGCCCAGCGCCACGACCATCTTGTCGGTGCCGATCTTGCGACGCGCAGCGCTGACTTCGCGGATGAACCAGTCCTGTGCTGCGATCGGGCCGGCGGAGCCGCCGCTGTAGTGCTGGTCGTACGCCATGAAGATGACGCGGTCGGCGACCTTGGCGATGGCGCCCAGCGGCCAGACGTCGTCTTCCGCGGGAACGGTCACAGCGATCTGCGCACCTGTCGGCAGTGCGGCGCGCAGTTGCGGTATGAAGCGCAGATAGTCGGACATCGCGCGTGCCGGCAGCGCTTCGAAATCGAGCACCAGGCCGCCATTGGCGGGCTGCTTGCCGACCGCGGCGAGTTGCTGGATCAGCCTCGTCCGTGCGGCCGGGTTCGCGAGCAGGTCGGCGATCCGGTCGCCCTCCCACGTCCCGTCCTTGAAATTCTGGACCATCGGCAGGACGCGCGGCGGGCGCGGCATCGCGGCGATCATGCGGTCGAAATGGACGTCGGGCAGGACGGTCGTCTGGTGCGTCGGGCCGACCACGTTGATCGTCGATGGCACGACCCAATCGAGCGCGCCGACATTTCGGCGCAGCGACGCCAGGCTCGATTCGTCGCCGGGTACGTAGAAGCCGACCGACAGCGGCGTATTGCCGGCCGGCCCGGTTTCGTGCGGCAGCCACCGGGCCAGCCCCTTGCGCGGCGGCGACCCGCGCATCGCGGCGGCCTTCGGCTGGGGCAGCGGCAGCGCGACGTTGCGCCCACGCGGGACCATGACCAGCGTGGTCGCGAAGACGACGCCGCCCAGCAAAATCAGGCCGATCGCCAGCGCCAGGATGCGCTTCGCCCAGCGCCCGCGCCGCCCGGTCGGATCGTAGAAAATCGGATTCTGCGCCATATGCCCCTGCCACTCGCACCCGGAAACCGGCGCGATCCCGCTGCTGTGGCATCGCGCATATGACCGGCCACTTAGCCTTGGGTTAAGTTTCCGTCATGTTGACGATTGCGGTCAGCCGGCGAGCGCAAGCCGGGGCGAAACCGGCTGCGGCACGCTGGCGCCCGATGCCGGACGGTCGCGAGGCGCTGGCTCAGGCCTGCCGCCGATCAGCCGCGTCACGTCGCGCAATGCCAGCAACAGGCCGACGCCATGCGGCCCTGCGACATAGCGCGGCTCCCATCGGGGCGCGAACTTGTCCTTATAGGCGCGCAAGCCTCGAAAGCCGTAGAGGCGCTCGCCATGGCGGAAGGCGAAGGCGGCGATCCGCGCCCACGCCGGGGCGAGGCGGCGATCCTCGATTCCCGACAACGGCGCCATGCCGAGAGAAAATTGCGCGTAGCCGCGTGCCTTGGCCCACAGGATCAACTGCACGAACAGGAAATCCATCGTGCCGGCGGGCGCGTCGTCGGTGTGGCGCATCAGATCGACCGACGCCTCGTTATGGTTCGGCGTCAGCCATAGGTTGGCGAAGGCGACGATGCGGCCGTCGATCTGGACGATCGCGGTGTCGAACCGCGCGATATACTCGCGGTCGAACCGACCGAGGCTAAAGTGCTTTTCCCGCCCGTCCTTCGCCGCCAGCCAGGCGTCGGACACCGCCTGCAGCTCGTCGAGAATGACCGGTACCGCGCCGGCCGGCACGATGCGGAAGGTCAGGCCCTTCTTCTCCAGGGTGCGTGCCGAACGGCGGGCATTGCGCAGGCGGGGCGTTTCCAGGTCGAAATCGGCTAGGTCGACGATCGCCTCCTCGCCGAACTTCACGATCTCCAGCCCCATGCCGATGGCGAGGTCGAGCAGCGCGCCGGAGACTTCGTAGAGCAGCAGCCGCGCCTGAACGCGGTGGGCGGCCTCGCGCAGGTCCCACATGAGCTCTGGCCAGGCATCGCGCGGGCCGACGGGGTCGCCCATCACCGCCCAGGTTCCGCCCGCAACCGCATACATGACGAAGGCCGACCCATCGACGGACCAGAAGAAGCGCTTGTCGCCGGTCAGCGCCAGCATCGCGTCGGTGCGGTCGGCATGGTCAAGCGCGCGGTTGAGCCGCGCGGGGTCGACGCGGTCGGGTATCGCGGGCAGGCGCGCGGGCGACAGGAACCGCCAGAGGATGATCGCGGCCAGCACCGCGCCGCTCGCCACACTTGCGCGCAGGAACCGGGGGGCGTCGCCGTGGAGCGCGAATCGCCACCACAGGTCGTCGGAATAGGCCACGCGGCGGAAGGCGAAGAAGCCAGCCCAGGTGGCCGCACCGAAGGCGGCGGCGACGCTCGCCAGCCAGCCGATGCTGAACGGCGCGTGGGTCAGCGCGGTGCGGCGGTAGAAGGCGCCGCGGGTCCAGTGCAGCAGCCCGGCGATGACCAGGCAGACCGCGGCCTCCTCGTAATCGATGCCCTTGGTCAGCGAGAAGACGGCACCGGCGACGAGCAGCACCCGCGCCGCGAGGTTCGCGCCGTCGAGCCGGCGGTAGAGCCCCGGTGCGAGGATCAGCAGCAACGTGCCGACCACGCTGGCGGCCAGATGGCTCGCCTCGATGAACGGCAGCGGCAGGACGTGGGCGAGGTCGCGCATCCGCGGCTGAAGCGCGGGCAGCGCGCCCGATAGCAGCAGCAACGCTCCGCCGCCGAACGCCGCTGCGGCAAGCAGCAGCGGGGCGAGGCTGGCAACGGCGTCCTCCAGCCCGGTCAGGAACCGCGCGGTGCCGCGCTGGCGGCGGCCCTCGTGCCACGCCAGCATGACGATGCCGACCGCCAGTGGGGCGAGGTAGTAGATCGCGCGATAGGCGACCAGCGCGGCGAGCAATGTCGTGCGATCGCCCGGCAGGACGCTCATCACCACCGCCTCGAACACCCCGATCCCGCCGGGGATATGGGTGAGGACGGTCGCGACGATGCCCAGTGCATAGGCGAGGACGAACGCCGGCAGCAGCGCGGGTGCGGCCTGCGGCAACAACACGAACAGCGCAGCGCTGGCGCAGGACAGGTCGACCGCCGCGACCAGAAGCTGCGCGGCGAACTGGCCGGAGCCCGGCAGCGGCACGACGAAGCCGAACAGCCTGATCGGCGTACGTATGATCGCGGTCGCACTGAAGGTGGCGGCGATCAGCGCCAGGACCGCGCCGCCCAGCAGCTGCGTCTGCCCGGCACGGAACGTTACGCCCGGCAGCACCAGCGGCCCGTCGTGCAGCATCAGCGCGAGCGACGTGACCGCGACGACACCGGCCCAGAAGGTCGCTCCCGCCAGGCCGACGACGCGCGCGACGTCCGGCCCGTCGAGCCCGGCGGCGGTGTACACCCGGTAGCGTGCCGACCCGCCGGTCAGTAGCGCCAGCCCGAGATTGTGGCTCAATGTGTAGCTGGTGAATGACGCGGTCGCCGCCGTCCGCCACGGCAGCGGCTTGCCGATGATGCGCAGTGCCAACACGTCGTAGAAGGTGAGCGCGAGATAGCTCGCCGCGGTCAGTGCACCGGCCAGTACGATGCGCTGCGTGGAGAGCGCCGCAAGCGCCGCATTGACGTCCTTCAGATGGACTTCGTGCGTCAGCCGGTAGAGCGCGCCCAGCGCCACGACGAGCAGTGACAGCGCGACGCCGCCGATGATCCAGCCGCGATAGCGCTCGGCGATCGCGCGCAGTCTACTCATGCGGCACCGCCGCGACGCGCGTCCACAGCTGCGACTTGCAGAGCAATCCGCCCAGGACGCAGCCCTTCACCCGCAACGCCTCGGGCGAGACGGTGTCGATTTCCGACGCGAAGCTATGACCCATGTCGGGAACGAAGACGGTGCCCTTCCAACGCCCGTCGCCATCGGGGCGATAGTCCTGAAGCAGCATGGTGCCGACCAGATGCTCGACCCCCGCGTCGCGGGCATCGCTCTCTGCCTCGCCGTTCGCCCAGACGATCCGGCCGCATAATCTGTCGCCGCACGGGCCGGTCTGGACGATGACGCTTTTGTGCGGGCTGAGCCACAGGCCTTCGGGCGATATGGGGGCGGCGATAGCCGGAGTGGCTGCCAGCATCGCGACGGTTGCCAGTCCGATCGCTCTCCACGTCGCCATGTTCTGCCCATCCTCCGTCCAGCGTTGTCGTGGCTATGGCCTGCGCGATGTTGCGGGGCGTTGGCCGGTGCCTGAACTTTCCGTAATGATCGGCCCCGCGACCAGCGCATGGGCGACGGCGGCTGCGTCGTTGTCGAGGAAATGCCCGCCTGGCAGCGTGACTGAGCGGACATTGGGCGCGTGCCAGATCGGGCAGAGGCTGTCAGCTTCCTCGGCGCCGTGGATGCACAGCACCGGCACGCCGGTCACGGCGCGCGCATAGGGCAGCGCCGGGCCGTCATGGCCCAGATCGATCACCCCGCCCGGCGTCGCGCGGAACGTCATCGTGTCGGCCGGCACGACCAGCTCCACCGCGGCGAGCTTTGCCCGGAGGGCCGCCGGCAGCCTCGACACGCCGACCAGCGCGACATTCGCACCGAACGACTGGCCGATCAGCACGACCCGCCGCGCGCTCGGCAGCGCCGCCGCGCGGGCGACGGCCTGTTCGACGTACGCCGCGGCCTCGGCCGGCGTGCGGCGTCTGGCGAAATAGGTCAGTGAGTTTACGCCCAGCACCGGCATCCCCTCGGCCGCCAGATGATCGGCGATCCGCGGCCCCATGCCGATGTTGAAGCCCATGTCGCCCGACAACAGCACCGCGACCAGCCCTTGCCGATCGGGCGGGGCGGGCGCGTCGGCTGGGACCAGCGTGTAGAGCGAACCGCCGAAATAGCCGAGGTGCCAGACATAGCCGAGCGTTCCGGCCACGAGTCCGAGGCACAGAACGAGCAGCGCCAGCCACCGCCGGGTCATGCGCCGATCCGGTAGGTCAACACGAAGCTGGCGATCGTCAGGACGATCATGCCGGTGATGAAGGTCGCATCCGCGATCCGCTCCAGCCAGTGCAACCGCGCATGCGCCTGGATGCGCAGCGCGAAATAGGACGACAGCATCGCGGCGAGGAACAGCAGCGCATCGACCGCCAGCATATCGTCGGCGATCGTCCGACCGTGATGCGGTTGGATCGCGACCTGTATTATGCTGATTGCGGTCAGGCACACGCCGACGAGGCCCGCCGACACCGGACAGATCATCGCGCAGGTCCGTTCGTCGAGCTCGGCGGCCCGGTCTGCGCGGCGCAGGCGATGGCGGCTCGTCTCCGTCATGCGACCTGTCTGCCGCGCGCGACCCTGCGCCGCGCTGACCGCGACATGACCGATCCGTAATGTTTTCTTGCGCCGACATCGCGGTATGAAGGGCGGGTGAGCCCAAGGAAGCGACGATGAAGATCCTGGTGATCGAGGATGACGAGGCGATGGCCGCCTTCGTGACCAAAGGGTTGGAAGAGGCGGGCTATACCGTCGACCGCGCCGCGACGGGGCGCGACGGCCTGTTCCTGGCGACCGACGGCAGTTACGACTGCATCGTGCTCGACCGGATGCTGCCGGGGATCGACGGCATGGCGGTGCTGGCCGGCATGCGCGGGGCGGGGATCGAGACGCCGGTGATCGTCCTGTCTGCTCTGGGTGCGCCCGAGGACCGGATCGCCGGCCTGACCAAGGGCGCCGACGATTATCTGACCAAGCCCTTCGCCTTCGCCGAACTCGCCGCCCGCATCGCGCTGCTGATCCGCCGCGGGAGTGCTGCGACCAACGCGCCACAGACGCAGTTGTCGTACGACGATCTGGAGATGGACCTGCTCGCCCGCCGCGTGCGTCGCGCGGGGCAGACGATAGACCTGCAACCGCGCGAATTCCGCCTGCTCGAATTCCTGCTGCGCCATGCCGATCAGGTGGTGACCCGTACGATGCTGCTGGAGGCGGTGTGGGACTATCACTTCGATCCCGGCACCAACGTCATCGACGTCCACCTCAGCCGCCTGCGTCGCAAGGTCGACGACGGGTTCGCCAAGCCTTTGCTCCAGACCGTGCGCGGTGTCGGCTATCGGCTGGCTGCGGCGGGATAGGGTAGCGTTTGCGCACGGCCTGACATAAGGCGCGGCGCTTATGGCCCGCATCCAGACTCCGCAGCGCGTGCGCGGCACGCAGGACATCGCGTTCGACGAGGAACGCCGCTTCGCCCGCGTGGTCGAGGCGTTCGACCGCATCCGCAAACTCTATTGCTTCGGCCGCGTCGAACTGCCGGTGTTCGAGGATACGCAAGTCTTCGCCCGATCGATCGGCGAGACGACCGACGTCGTGTCGAAGGAAATGTACACCTTCCCCGACCGTGGCGGCGATTCGCTGACGCTGCGGCCGGAATTCACCGCCGGCATCGCGCGGGCGTATATCGGCAACGGCTGGCAGCAGCATGCGCCGATCAAGGTCACGACGCACGGGCCCGTATTCCGCTACGAACGCCCGCAAAAGGGGCGCTATCGCCAGTTTCACCAGATCGACGCCGAAATCCTGGGCGCGGCGGAACCGGCGGCGGACGTCGAACTGCTGGCGCTCGCCGACCAGTTGCTGAACGAGCTGGGGATCGCCGAGGGCGTGACGCTCCAGCTCAATACGCTGGGCGATGCGGCGACCCGCGACGCGTGGCGCGCGGCGCTGGTCGAGCATTTCGCGAGTGCGCGAGACGTGCTGAGCGAGGACAGCTTGGTCCGGCTCGAAAAGAACCCGATGCGCATCCTCGATTCGAAGGACCCGCGCGACCGGCCGATCGCGGACTCGGCGCCGGGAATCGACGAATTCCTGACCGCGGAAGCGAGCGAATTCTTTGCTGCCGTGACGTCGGGTCTCGATGCAGCGGGCGTGAAGTGGATCCGCAACGACCGCCTGGTCCGCGGGCTCGATTACTATCGTCACACGGCGTTCGAGTTCGTGACCGATCGGCTGGGTGCGCAGGGCACGGTGCTTGCCGGCGGGCGCTACGACGGACTGGTCGAGAGCCTGGGTGGGCCGTCGACGCCGGGCGTGGGCTGGGCCGCGGGGATCGAGCGGCTGGCGATGTTGCTGGATGCGCCGGCAACGCCTGGTATCGATGTCGCCGTCATTGCCGAAGCAGTGGAGTTCGAAACCGTGGCAGTTGCGCTGACGGCTTTGCTGCGTCGCGCAGGACATGCGACCGAAGCGACCATTACAGGCAGTCCGAAGAAGCGCTACGATCGCGCTCTGAAGAGCAACCCAGCTTATACGATCTCGCTTTCGCGCCGTGATGGTCTGCTCCACATCGGCGAGCGCGGCCTGCGAGCCAAATTCGATCCTAGCAGCTTTCGTGCGGAGATCGAGCGCGCGACGAGCGGGATCGAATGACCCGCATCCCCGCCGACCGCATCCGCCAGATCGAGGCGCGGCGTGACGAACTGCAGGCGCTGATGGCGACCGGCGATCTGCCGGGCGACCGCTTCGTTGCGGTGTCGAAGGAATATGCCGAGATCGAACCCGTCGCGCTGGCCGCCGCCGAAGTGCGCCGGTTGCGGCAAGAGGCCGAGAGCCTGACCTACATGTCGCAGGACGGCGATGCCGAACTGCGCGCGATGGCGATCGAGGAACTGCACGATAACGAGCGCGCGCTGGAGGCCGCCGACCGGGCGCTTGCGCTCGCGCTGCTGCCGCGCGACGTGGCGGACGAACGCGCGGCGATGCTCGAAATCCGCGCGGGCACCGGCGGCGACGAAGCCGCGCTGTTCGCGGGCGACCTGCTGCGCATGTACCAGCGCTATGCCGATCGCCAAGGGTGGAAGGTCGAGCTGATCTCCTTCTCCGACAGCGACGCCGGCGGGTACAAGGAAGTCGTCGCCTCCGTCGCGGGCAAGGGCGTTTTCGCCAAGCTGAAGTTCGAAAGCGGCGTCCACCGCGTCCAGCGCGTGCCGGTGACCGAAAGCGGCGGGCGCATCCACACCTCCGCCGCGACCGTCGCGGTGCTGCCGGAGGCCGAGGAGGTCGACGTCGACATCCAGGACAAGGACCTGAAGATCGACATCTACCGCGCGTCGGGCGCGGGCGGGCAGCACGTCAACACGACCGATTCGGCGATCCGCATCACCCACCTGCCGACGGGCCTCGTCGTCATCCAGCAGGACGAACGCAGCCAGCACAAGAACAAGGCAAAGGCGCTGAAAGTGCTGCGCACGCGCCTGTACGAGGCCGAGCGCGAGCGGCTGGCGTTCGAACGCGCCGGCGCGCGCAAGTCGATGGTGGGCTCCGGCGACCGGTCGGAGCGGATTCGGACGTACAACTTCCCGCAGGGGCGCGTGACCGACCACCGCATCAACCTGACGCTGCACCGCCTGCCGGAAATCCTGATGGGCGAGATGGACGAACTGATCGACGCGCTGGTGGCCGAGGACGAGGCCGAGCGGTTGGCTTCTATCAATGAGTGAGCCGGTAAAGCACTCTCCCCTTCAGGGGAGAGGGTTGGGAGAGGGGAAGGTGTCTCACCGAGACCTGAACTCGCGGCACTGCCCCTCTCCCAACTCTCTCCCCGAGCGGGGAGAGGGCTATCGTGTGCGGGACGCCCTCCGCGCGGCGACGACCCAACTCGACGGCGTCTCCGACACCCCCCGCCTCGACGCCGAGCTGCTGATGGCGCACGCGCTTGGCTCCACCCGTGATGCGCTGATCCTGCGCTATCTCGACGATCCCACACCGCCAGCCGTCGCCGACCTCGTCCTCCGCCGCCTGGCCCACGAACCGGTCGCCTATATCACCGGCACCCGCGATTTCTGGACGATCACGCTCCACGTCGCGCCGGGCGTGCTCATCCCGCGTCCTGACAGCGAAACGTTGATCGAAGCGGCGGTCGACTACTTCGACGGCACGACCGGCCCGCGCTCGGTGCTCGATCTCGGCACCGGCTCGGGCGCGTTACTGCTGGCCGCGCTTGCGGAGTGGCCGCAGGCGACCGGCATCGGCATCGACGCCTCAGAGGCAGCGATTGCCATCGCTCGGGATAACGCGCAGCGGCTGGGCATGACCGATCGCGCGCAGATCCTGCGCGGCGACTGGACGGGCTACGGCGGCCCGCACGACCTCATTCTTTGCAACCCGCCGTACATCGGAACCGATGAGCCCCTGCCGCGCGACGTCGCCGAGTGGGAGCCCGCCACCGCGCTATTCGCCGGCGCCGACGGCCTCGACGACTATCGCCAGATCGCCGCCGTACTCCGCCCGCAGCTCGCGCCCGGCGGCGTCGCCTGTATCGAGATCGGCGCGACCCAGGCCGACAGCGTCGGTGCGCTCTTCGCCGTCCACGGGTTTGCGGTGTCGCTGCGTAATGACCTCGCCGGCCGCGCGCGGTGCCTGATCGTCACTTGAAGCCGGTGCGCGGCTGCACAATATAATGCTTGGCGAGCGATGCCCTAACCGCTAAGAACGGCGGCAGGGCAGGCACCCACTTCCAAATCGATGAATTGGTTGGGGCCGGCTCCATCAAGCTACAGAGCCGCTGACGTCCGGCGGCCTTGGCGGGAGGCCAAACCTCTTTTTCAGGGAAAGAGGTTTGGTATCCGGGGGGATGTCACGCATCTGCAGTGCGCAGCGGTTTTGAGGCGCGCGCGGGCAGGTGCCAGTATAGGACAGGACCGAACACTTTGATGAACAATCGTCAGGCGGGCCGCCGTCGCGGCCGCGGCGGGCAGCGTCAAGGGGGTAACCCCGGTCGCCCGGATAACGGCAATCGCATCGACAATCGTGCCCGCGGCAATGCCGCCCAGTTGCTCGAGAAATACAAGAATCTTGCCGCCGACGCGCAACGCGCGGGCGACCGGGTGAACACCGAATATTACCTTCAGTTCGCCGACCATTATTTCCGCGTGCTCGCCGAAACCCGGTCGCGCGCCGAAGAGAATGGCCAGGCCCGTCGCCAGCGCGACGAGGACATGGACGATGAGGGCGAGGATTTCGGCTTCGAAGGCGAAGTCGCCAGCCCGGCGCAGTATCAGCAGGGCTCGGACGACGGCGACCGGCCGGAGCGTCAGGACCGCCCCCGCCGCGAGTATCGCGAGAACCGTGACGGGGGCGATCGTGCCCCTCGCGGCGACCGCGAGGCTCGCCCGCGCCGCGACCGGGATCGCGATGCCGGCGCTGACGAGGGTGAGGAGCGTCCGCGCCGCCAGCCCCGCGAGGTTATGGGCGAGGGCGCTTCGGCTGCGGACGAACGCGCCGCGCCGATCCCGGCCAATGACGAACCCCGCCGCACCCGCCGCCCGCGGCGCGAGGCGGCGCAGGATGTCGATCAGGGCAACGGCTTCGACGCCACGCTGCTGCCGCCGGCGATATCGACCGATGCGATCGTATCGGTCGCGTCGCACGACGAGGCTCCGGCCGAACGGCCGCGCCGTGGTCGCCCGCGTCGGGTTCGAACCGAAGACGAAGCGGTTCCGCCCGCGGCGTAAGGCGCCGTAGCGTAACCGATGCCGGCCAGCACCGGTAAGGCGGACGCTTCATCGTGCAATACTAAAGGGCCGGGGCCGCCATCGTGCGATCCCGGCCTTTTCCTATTCGTCGCGCCAGGCCGCAGAATCCTCGTGTCGATCATGCCGCTCGACTGCCTCATCATGCCCGCTGCCCGAACTCAGGAAGATCAATCCCATCAGCAGCGCGGCCATCAGGATGGTCAGCGTCACGCCCAGAAATGTCGCGATGGCCATATGGATCGGCAGCGGTCCGACCGACCGCCACAGGATCGCGACCGCGCCGACACCTATCCCGATGGAAAACACTGTCATCCACGCCAGGATACGGCGGAACCGTCCCCAGACATGCGCGGCATAGGCCGGGTCGTCGAGCGGATCGGGGCGCGTGTCGCGGGGCAGGGGATCATGTCGGGGCATAACTATGTTTTTGCCAATGGCCGGCGTTTGCGCGATGCTCAATCCACAACAGTCGGCAATGACGGAGGGAATGCGGTGACAATCGCGGTAATCCTGGGCGGCAAGGGCCATGACGTGGTGACGATCGACGCGGACGCAAGCGTGCGCGATGCGGTGCGACTGCTCGCCGACAACCGGATCGGCGCGGTGCCGGTGATGGCGGACGGCGCGGTCGCCGGCGTCTTTTCCGAACGCGACCTGATCCAGCATATGGCGAGCGATGGCGTGGGTGGACTCGACGCCCCGGTCCGCACGGTTATGTCAACACCGGTGGAAACGATCGCATCGGGCGAACCGGTGCTCGGCGCGCTGTCGGTCATGACCCACCGCCGCATCCGCCATCTGCCGGTGGTCGACGACGGCGCGTTGATCGGCATCGTCTCGATCGGCGACCTGGTGAAGCATCGCATCGACCGGATCGAGGCCGAAGCCGCGGCGATGCGCGACTACATCCGCAGCTGATTTAGGCTGTAGTGACGAATTAGGGATTCCGTTTGGGGGCCTATTCTAATTCAACGCTGGCTTTTGGAGGCTGGCGTGGAAGTGAGGTTCTTCGGGACGATCAATCGGAGCGGTTGAAGCCGTTTGTGCCGTGTGGCCGCAAGGGGCCGCGTGGTCCGAGGAGCGATGGTCGACGGTTCCTCGATGCGCTGTTGTGGCTGGCGCCTTCGGGCGGGCGATGGCGGGATCTGCCGGAGGATCGGTTTGGAGCGTATCAGACAGCCAAGCGACGCTACTATCGCTGGGTCGAGCAAAGGGTGTTCGACCGGATGTTCGATGCGGTATCTGCCGACCCTGACTTCGAATGGCTGTTGATCGATGCGACCAACATCCGCGCTCAGGCCCAGGCGGCGGGCGCCCGGGTCAAAAGGGGGGGGGGCTGCGACCCGGGCTCTCGGCCGCTCGCGGGGCGGCTTTGGCACCAAGGTTCATGCCCTAGTCGATGCCATCGGCCTGCCGATCCGCATCCATCCGACGCCCGGCCAGCGGGGCGATCGACCCCGAGCTGAGACGTTGCTGGCTGGCTTGAAGGGCGTCGGCCACGTCATTGCCGATGCCGCTTATGACGCCGATCCGTTGCGCACCTTCATCGCCGACGACCTTGGCGCCACCGCGCAGATCAAGGCCAATCCGAGCCGGACCGCCAAACCTCCCATCGACTGGCGCCTCTACAAGGAACGCCATCAGGTCGAATGCTGCTTCAACAAGCTCAAACGCTTCCGGCGCATCGCCCTGCGCTGCGAGAAAACCATCACCGCCTTCATGGGCCTCGTTCATCTCGCATCCGCCATGATCTGGCTACGCTAAATGCAGACGCGGCCTAGAGCGGTTTCCGACCGATCTAAGCCCGGAAACCGTCCCGATTGGGATCAAATTTTGGGAACGCGACTGGCTTCCCAAAAGCGATTTGCGAGACGCCTTTTGAGAAAGGGCCGTGGGACCGATTGCCTCAGTGACACGTCCCATATGCACAGTTAGGTAGCCCTCGTGCAGGCCGTCCGGCAAATTCTTGCGCAACGCCGTTTTGCCGTGCTGCTGTGCGCGGCGACGCTGCTGTTGAAGCTGCTGGTTCCCACCGGCTACATGATCGACAACGGGTCCGGTCGCATGACCGTCACGATCTGCTCCGGCTACGGCCCGGCGACCATGACGATGGACATGCCGGGAATGCATGGCGACATGCCTGACGACGGCAAGTCCAAGGATCACGGCAAGGCAGAGATGCCCTGCGCCTTCTCGGGACTGTCGGCCGCGATGCTGGGCTCGATCGACCCCGTCCAGCTCGCCGCGCTGATCGTCTTCATCCTGGCCCTCGGCCTGATGGCAATCATCCCGCCGGCACCCTTACGTCCGGTCTACCTACGGCCTCCGCTACGCGGACCACCTTCCTGCCTCTGACCTGTCATCCCGCGCCGCTTCATCCGGCGCGACCATGAATTGCGGCCCGCGTTCTCAGGCGTCGGGCCGGTCAAAGGTATTCCCATGTTCCGATCCAATCTTCTGGCGGGCGCGGCTGCGCCCTGCCTACTACTGGCCGTGCCGGCCGGCGCACAGGTGCGCAGCACCGACACCATTGACGATCGCACCGATGCGACAATCGTGGTCACCGGCCAGCGCGATCCACTGAAGCTCGACAATCAGGCGCAAGCGAGCAGCCGCCTCGGGCTGTCGATCCGCGAGACGCCGGCGAGCGTCGAGGTACTGACGCAGGACGACCTTCAGGTCCGTGGCCTTCGCACCGCGCGCGAGACCTTCAACGACGTGGTGGGGGCGATCGCCGGCAACGTGCCGGGCAATCCGGCCGTCGTCAGCTTGCGCGGCTTCGCCGGCAACACCGTATCGATCCTTCAGGACGGCGTGCGGATTTCGACCTCGACCGTCGTCCAGCGCGATAGCAACAACTGGCACTATGATCGCGTCGAGGTGCTGAAGGGACCGGCGTCGGTATTGTACGGCGAGGGTGCGCTGGCGGGCGTCATCAACAAGGTGACGCGCAAGCCGGTGCTGGGCGAACGCCACCTCGACACGCTGCTGTCGGTCGGGAGCTTCGACACCCTGTTTGCAGCCGGCGGGGTCAACCTGCCGGTATCGTCCACGATCGCAGTGCGGGCGGATACCAGTTACCAGCGATCGGACAGTCTCTACGACGTCGATAATAACGACACCTTCTCGGCCGGGCTGACCGCGAGCGCGCTGTGGAAACCAAGTGATCGTCTGTCGCTGCTCGTCGCGGTCGATCATTTCGAGGATCGCTACGACGCCACCTATCAGGGCCTGCCGCTGATCCCCGGTCAATATGCGCTGCGCCCGACCGACGCTGTAACGAGCGCGAACGGCCTGGTTGTCGATCGCGCGCTGCGCCGGCGCAACTACAATCCCCAGGGTGCCTATTCCGGTGCCGACGAGACGACGGTGCGCTCGCGGCTCGACTGGTCGATCGGCAGCGGGTGGACCTTCGCGCTCGACCTGACCGGTTACACCGCGAAGCGTGCGTTCCTGCTCGCCGACAGCCAGATCTTTGTCACGCCCACCGCAGCGTTCCCGAACGGCAGCTTTCGCCAGACCTATCAGGATTTCCGCCACGATCATAAGTTTTGGAACGCGCGCGGGGTCGTCGGCAACGACAGCCGCATCGCGGGGCTGCGCAACCGCTTCAGCCTTGGCGTCGAACACAACGACACCGATTTCGTCAGTCTGCGTCAGACGGCCCCCACCTCGGCCCTGCCGGCGGTGGACGTGCGTAATCCGGCCGTCGTGCCCCGGCCCACGGGGACGGCGATCTTCACCGCCGGCAATGTCACCTTCGACTCCAAGCTGAAGCAGACCTCCGTGTTCGCGGAGGATGCGCTGAACCTGACGCCGAAGTGGCTGCTGGTCGGCGGGATACGCTGGGACCACATGGAGTTGGACCGTGCGACGATCCAGAACGTCGGCGGCGCGGTCGATCGCAACAGCCCGACCTTCGACTCCATGTCGTGGCGGGCGGGCACGACGTGGGAGGTGACACCGGGCCTGACGCTCTACGCGCAATATACGACGGCGGTATCGCCGGTGTCCTCGATCCTGCTGGCCTCGATCGCCAACAGCCGGTTTCGGCTGACCAAGGGTCGCGCCTACGAGGCCGGGTTCAAGGCGACCGCATGGGGCGGTCGGGCAAGCGTCACCGGCGCGGCCTACCGCATAGAGCAGCGTGACATCCTGACCCGCGATCCGGTCAACCCGGCGCTGGCCGTTCAGGGCGGGCGGCAGTCGTCGCAGGGCGTCGAACTGTCCGGCGTCGTCTCTCCGGTGAAGGCGCTGCGCCTCTCGGGCGGCGTGTCCTACACCGACGCGCAATATGACGAGCTGTCCGAGCTGGTTGGAGGCGTGCGGATCGATCGGAGCGACAACCGCCCGATCAATGTCCCCTCGACCACGGTCAACGCCTCAGCGCTCTACACGATCGCCGACAAGGTGACGCTGGGCGGCTTTCTGCGACACGCCAGCGCCTTCTACACCGACACGGCCAATACCATCCGCGTCGCCGGGCATAACGTGCTGGATGCCAGCCTGTCGTTCCCGATCGCGCCTCAAGCGACACTGACGCTGCGTGGTCGGAACCTGACCGACACCTTCTACGGCGAATATTCCGGCTACCCGACCACCAACGTCTATATCGGTGCGCCGCGATCGTTCGAAGTGGCGCTGGCGACGCGGTTCTGATGGCCGGGCACTCGCGATCGGCAGCAACGGGCGCGCGCATTCTCGTGAGCCGCGTTCATCTGTGGTTGGGGTTGAGCCTGGGGCTGCCGTTCGCGGTGCTGGGCCTCACTGGGTCGGCGCTGGTGTTCCACACCGGTATCGATGCCGTGCTCCATCCGGTGGTCGAAGCCTGACCGGGCGATGCGCCGCCTGGGCTGGCCTCGCCGGCATGGGATCGCGCGCAGGAGCCGGGCGTCCTCCACAACGACAGGCTTGGGCCGTGACACGGCGCCGACCACCGTCGGCACGCTGGCGTCGTATCGGTTGCGGATGCGCACAGTTTCGCGGTTCTCGAAGTCGACGCCACTGAGATGCTCGACGAAGGGCGTACGACGCGCGCGAACGATCGGATGTGGGTCAAAATGTCAGCGCGGCTTCACGCAATCCAGACTCGAGCAAGCAGTTGCCGAATCGCAGTGTCGACTTTTGCGTCGTGGGAACGCGCATTCGGATGGTTGTGATGGCGGCGCTGGTGATATTCGTGGATCGAAGGGTGATCGACCAGCCGCCGCCGCGAAGCACTATCCGGTCGCCACGGTATTCCGGCCTTAGCCCTGCCGCAGTCAGCTGTTGTGCGATCCGCCTTTGATCCGCGGCAGGGATAGACAGGTCCAATCCGGTCAAGTCGAACCGACCTTGGCCCGCTGTCCTGCGCGGCGCGAGTATCGTGCGTCGAGAAGTCGTCGGCGATCCCGTCTGCCACCGTCCGAACGCGGGTTTGTAGATCATCGCCCAGATCGACAGGTCTTTGCGAACCGCCGTTTCGTCACATTGGATCGAGTCGTACCAGGGGATCGGCGGTTGGCTGCGTGTCCAGGCGACTGTGGTCCGATAGAAACTGGTTGCGCAATGGATCCGCCATCGTCTTGCCAACTGTTCGAATTCGCGCGGGCGGTCTTCCGCAATGGCAATTCCGACTTTGCCGACCGGCTCATTGAAGCGGTTCTTCGGTGCGAAGAGCTCCAGATACGTGGTGCGCCCGCGCAGGAAGATGCGATCGGCGTCCGGGCGTGGCGGCGCGTGATCGGGCAGGCCGGCGTCGCTCGGTCCAAGCAATTCGGTTACCCGCGGATCGTTGCGCATCGCATCGAACGTCGCCTGATCGAGCACGACATAGACGTGGTTCAGCGCGGGGCGCGCCTCTGCGGCCGACGCAGCGAGGAAAGAAGCCGCGATGATTGCCGCCTTCATGCGATCAACTCGAAGCGACCGATCGCGGGAGAGAAGCGCACTGACGGCGTGTCGAAGGCGGCACCGATGCTGCCGCTGGCGATCAGGTCCGCCGCGCTGCCGACTGCCATGCCGCTACTGCCATCGAGCAGCCACACGCTGTCGGCAAGTTGCAGCGACAGGTCGAGGTCGTGACTGGACAACAGCACGATCGCGCCTGTCACCCGTGCCTGCTTGCGTAACAGCGCCATCGTCTCGACGCGACCGGGCAGATCGAGGAAGGCGGTGATCTCGTCGAGGATCATCAGCCGTGGTGCCTGCGCGATAGCACGGGCTATCATTACGCGCTGGCGTTCACCATCGGACAGGTCGTCGAACAGGCGGCCGGCAAAGGTGCTTGCCCCGGCTAGCGCCAGCGCAGAAGTCACCTGCGCGCGGTCGTTGGTGGACAGCCGCCCCTGCCAGCCGGTGAAGGGCTGGCGGCCGAGCGACACCACGTCGTCGACGGTCAGGCCGGGGCTGGCGGCGCGTTCGGTCAGGACCACGGCCACACGGCGCGCGCGGGTCTGCGGGCGCATCGCGGCGATGTCCTCGTCATCCAGCAGTGCGCCGCCGCCGAGCGCGGGCTGGAGCGCGGCCAGCGTCCGCATCAGCGTCGACTTGCCAGCGCCGTTGCGACCAAGCACGCAGACGAAGCTGCCCGGCACGACGGCTACGTCGAGGTCACCGAGCACGCGTCCGCGCGCGCCGGAATAGCCGACCGATAGCGCAGATAGTCGCAGCATCTAGCGTTGCCCCCGCATGATCGATGAAAAGATCAGCAGCGCGATGACGATCGGCGCGCCGACCAGCGCCAGCACCGCGTTGAGGTGCAAGAAATGCTGCTCCCACGGCGCGTGGACGACGATGTCCGCCGCGAGCGCCAGCAGCGCGCCCGACAGGGCCGCCAGCGGCAGCAGCGGCAGGATGCGTGCGGTGCCGGCGATCGCCCGCGCGAAGTGCGGTACGATCAGCCCGACGAAGGTGACCGGCCCGCAGAAAGCGGTAACGGGCGCGACGAGCAGTACGACGGCGGCCAATGTCAGGCGGCGCAGGCGGGTGACGTCGGTGCCGAGGCTCTTAGCATAGGTTTCGCCGAGCAGCAGGGCGGTCAGCGGCTTGGCATTTGTCAGCGCCAAGGCGACGCCGACCGCGACCGGCACCGCGAGCATCGGCAGGTCGGCAGGCGTGACGCTGGCGAAATTGCCGTCGTTCCAGCCGGAGAAGACACGTCCACCGACGCGATTGGCGAAATGAATGACGACACTGACGATACCCTGCACGGTGAAGCCGAGCATCAGCCCGACGACGAGCAGGGTCACCGTGCCGACGCGGCGGGCAAGGCTGGCCATGGCGAGCGCGAAGACGGCGATGCCGATCATCGCGCCTGCGGTGATCGACAGTCCTTCCAAGGCGCGCAGGGCGGCGATCGCCCGTGGCCCGGCGAAGGCGGCGGCGGTGACGAGCAGGGCCACGCCCAACTGGCCGCCGGCAGTCAGGCCCAGCGACCAGGCATCCGCCATCGGGTTGCGGAACAGCGCCTGCATCAACACGCCGGCGATGCCGAGTGCACTGCCCGCCACGATCGCGGTGGCGACGCGTGGCAGGCGCAGGTCCGTGACGATCTGCACCATGCCGGGATCGCCGCGGCCAACCAGCGCAGCCAGCACCGCATCGACCTCTATCGCGATCGCGCCCCACGACAGCGCGGCTAACGCCGACGCCAGAACGACGACGATCAGCGCCGTATTGCCGAGCAGGAGGCGCGTCATCGCGGCACCGTCGTATCAGGGCGAATGTAGCGAAACGGCTGGTCGCGTAAGCGTGGATGCAACATGCGGACAAGGTCGCCTAGGATCAGGTCCGGGCGAATCACGGCTGTCTCATACAGGTCGAAGGCATCGGCATCGGGCTTGGTCATCCCATCGGCGGCGAACAGGCACCCGTCGCGATACGCGCGGAAGCGGCGAAGGACGGACAGGTCGGTGAAGCGCGCGGAATGCGTATCGCGCAGGATCCAGCAGTCGGCGTCGCGCCCGCGCGCGATCAGCTGTTCGGTCGTCACAGATTGAAAGCTGTCGCGGGTGGGATCGTCCGGCTTCGCGAACAGGTTGCGGCCGTTCGCGTCGCGCAGCAACTTGGCGTCCGCATTGCGCACGGTCGGATTCCAGCGGTCGCCCCCTGCGAACCACGCGGACAGCACGTTGCGCGTCGGCTGGGCGGCGGCGGCGGCCTTCAGCGCGGCGACGTTGCGGGTCACCATCGCCGCAAACGCGTCGGCCTGCGCTTCGTGACCGGCGAGCATGCCGATCAACCGCACATAGTCGATACGGCCCAGATAGTCGGGCTCGTTGTCGAGGAAGATCGGCACCACCGCGATGCCGAGCGATTCGATGCGCGGCTTGGCGCCGACCGAACGCAGGTCGCCCATCGTCATCAACAGCACGTCGGGCTGGGCTGCGACCAGCGCATCGAGCTGCGGCGGACTGTGCCATCCATAGCCGATCTGCCGCAGCGCGCCCGACCGGACCCGCGCGCGCACGGCGTCGTCCCAGGATTTGACCCCGCCGACCGCGACCAGCCGGTCGTTGATGCCGAGCACCTTGGTGATCGCTTCGTGGAAGACCGCGTTGCTCGCGATGCGCTGCACGGGCGTGTGGATCAGCGTCGCGCCAGCCAGATCGCCGGTCAGCGCGGGCGCCGGCACGCCGTGCGGCACCAGTACCAGCCGCTGGAACTGTTCCTCCCCGAGCGCGGCACCGCCCCAGCCGACGACCGACGCCTTCAGGTCGACGATACGGTAACCATCGCGCGCAACGACGCGAAAGGTGCGGGCATGCGGCATCGCGATCTCGCGCCCGCCTGCGATGGTCGCACGCGACGGGGTCGGTGGAAGGGCATCGCACCCTGCGACCGCCAGGCCAATCGCGAGGGCCGCCATCCTCACCGCCGCGCGCCGCCGAAACGATAGGCCAGGCTGGCGGTCACTGTCCGCGGTGCGCCGGGATAGAGCGGGATGAACGCGCCGCCGCTGTCGTAATTGAAACGATCGAACAGGTTCAGCACGTTGAGCTGCGCCCGGAGCGGCCCGAAGCCGGCGTCGAAGTCATAGGCTAGATTGGCATCGATCCGCGTATAGGCGGGCAGCACGATCGAATTGCTGGTATTGCCCGCTCGCTCGCCGATGTGTTGCGCGCCCAACCCGATGCTGGCGCCGCGCAGGCGACCGGCGAGGTCGTAGGTCGTCCACAGGCTTGCCGAATGGCGCGGTGCGTTCACCAGCCGCGCTCCTGGAGTGACGAAGCTGTCTTCCTCGACCATCGCATCGAGATGCGTGTAGTTGGCGATGACGCGCCAGCGCGGAGTGATGACCGCGGGTAACTCGATCTCGATGCCGCGCGACCGCGACCGGCCGATCTGGAGCACTAGGTCGAAGTCGTCGGGGTCGGACACCGCGACATTGCGACGGATGATGTCAAACACCGAGATCGTCGGGGTCAAGCGTCCGCCCAGAAAACTGCCCTTGGCGCCGGCCTCCCAGCTTTCGCCGATCAGCGGGCGGGGCAGTGCGCCGTCGCGCAGCCGGCCGACGTCGACTTGGCCCCGGAACGAGCGCGACCAGCTGGCGTACAGCGACACTGCCGGGACGGGTGTCCACGTGACGCCGGCACGCGGGCTGAACGCCCCGCGGTTCGTAGGCTCCGCGCCGCTGCCGGTCAGGAAGTCGCGGTTGCGCAGCGTGTTCCGGTCGTAGCGTCCCCCGACCAGCAGGCGCAAATCGCCCAGCTTAAGTTCGTCTTGGCCGTAGATTGCGGTCGAATCGCTGTCCCACCTGCCGTCGGATACCAGCACGTTCGGCGTCGCCCGCTGGCCATAGACGGGCGCGAAGAAATCGACGGAGATGTTGACGCCGAATGGCGGCGTGCGGACGTCGAAGCGCCAATGGTCATAGCCATATTCCACGCCGACCAGCGCCTTGTGTTCGACGTCGCCGGTGGTGAAGCGGGCGTACAGCTCGCCTTGCGCGGTCAGGTCGCGTTGGCGGTCATAGGCGAGGGTCGGCCGCCGGTTGACGCGCGGGCGGGCGGGATCGGCAAGGCTGATCGGCGGGAAGCCGTAGGCGTAGTAGTAGCTGTCTTTGGTGAAGTCCGAATAGCCGAAAGCGATCCGTCCCGAGATGGCGTCGGAGAAGCGGTGATCGACGAACAGGCTGCCGATGCCGCCCTTGTTGGTGTAGCGCGCGTCGGGCTCGCCATATTGGCGTTCGCGCGGGGCGAGGAGAAAGATGGGATCGTTCGCGAAGCCGCGATCGAAATAGCCCCGCTTGTGCGCATACTCGCCCTCGACCGTGATCGTGGTCCGATCGGACGGCTTCCATCGCAGTACCGGCGCCACGAAGGTGTCGCGTGCGAATACGAAGTCGCGGAAGCCGTCGCGGGTGTCGCGAGAGAGGTTGATGCGAAAGCCCAGCGTGTCGGTGATCGGCGTCGACACGTCGGCGGTCAGGCGCAGATGGTCGAAGGATCCGTAGAGTGCGGAGACTTCGGCGAACGGCACGGCCAGCGGCTTCTTGGTGACGAAGTTGACGACGCCACCGGGTTCGAACCGGCCATAAAGGGCGGACGCAGGGCCCTTCAGTACCTCGACCTGCTCGACATTCTGCAACTGCTCGTCTGGCGCATAGGCCGACCTGCGCAGGCCGTTCTTCAGATTATAGGGCGTGATGAAGCCACGAATATAGAAGCGGTCGTTGGATGCACCGAAGCCGACCTGCGGGCTGAAGCCGGGGACGTAGCGCAGCGCCTCGCCGATGGTCGTAATGCCGCGGTCGCGGATCAGTTCCCGGGTGACGACCTGGACCGAAAAGGGCGTTTCCTTGATCGGCGTCGTCGATTTGTTCGTCTGCGGCGCGACGGTCGCACGATAGCCTTGTTCGCGCGTGCCGAGGACGAGAACCTCTTTGTCGTCAGCCGGCGCGCTTTCGACGTCCTGTGCAGTCGCGATGTTCGGCGCGCAGGCGACCGCGCACAGCACGGCTCGGTAGAAGATGTGCATGATGTCCCCCGAAAAGATGGTCAGGCGTAAGAAGTCGACGTCAACGCGGCCGGATCGATGACGAGCACCAATCGCTGTACGCCGGTGCCGGCGATCGGCGGAGATCGGTGGATGGCCGGCGCGTCTGGTGCCCAGAGCCGCCCCTTGAAGATCGCCACGTCGCCGGTTCCGATGTCGCGGATCGTCAGCATCTCGGGATCGGCGCCCGCTGCCAGCGCGGCCGCATCGGCGGCGTCGAGCCACTGCGTACCCGGTCCGACATAGGTGCAGATCAGCCGCGCGGTGACGTAGTCGGCGTGGAAGCGGCGGCAGGCATCGGTTTCGACCACCTCCAGTCGGATTGCGACCCGGTCGGTATCCATGATCTGCGCAAACTGCGTGGCGAGACTGGCGATGTCGCTGGCAAGCGCGTCCATTTCCGGCGTCTCATAGCCAGCATCGCTCATACGTCCCGGTAGGTTGGACGCCAGCGCCGCGACGGAGAATTCACCCGACAGGTCGTCGACCTGGCTCAGGTTTTTCGGATTAAACGCAGTGGTAGCGGTCGGTCGGCGGCAGACCGCGAGGTTCGTCGTCAAATCGGCAATCGCGGACAGGTCGCATCCCCACGTTGCGCCAAAGTGGGCGGTGGTTGCGGCCCTATTGAGATGGGATAACATATCATCGACAGTAATGCCCTCACGCCGCGCTGTCGAGTGACCAGACCGTAGTTCCGCACTTGCCTTCGCGGCGAAAGCTCGTGGTTTTGGCATGCGCCGCGTCGTTCTTGTGGCGCTTCACGAACGGGTTGGGCGTACGCCGGTGGGATCGGCCGCACCTCATGACCCATCGCCCGCAGGTCTTGCGCCCGACGATGCGCACCACCGCACGCCTCCAGCGCCACCAAGAGCGCGGATGCGCAGAGAGGAAGTCGAGCAGCTTGCCACGCGTGAGCCTTCGACCGAACACCGCCCGACCAGAAGCATCAACTCCGTGCGCAGGGAAACATTCTTGGCCATATCCCATCCGATCGTAGTAACCTCTGGTACGGACGCCTCCCACAATGGTGCTTCAACTCCTCCACTCTGGCTCATCGATGCCGTCGGGGGTGTCCACTCCATCAGAAAGCCGTGCCCCTGTGGATCCTCGACGATGCAGATTGGTCGGAAACCGCTCTAGGTGTCTGATCCCGGCATTTGATGGTGCATCATCGGCGCAAGCCTGGAGGGATGCACTATGGGACAGGTTCTACACGGGAGCGCCCGGATGACGACGTAATCGATGCAGGGGCAGAGCGGCACGTCTAGGCGCACCAGCGGGTCCGCCGGCGCGAACGCCAGTAGCACCGCGACCAACATCGGCACGACGGCGAAGTTGGTCGCGACCAGCGCAACGAGGAACCGGCCCTGCCGGAACGAGCGGCCCAGCATGGCCGTGTCCGCGATCAAACCATCGCCCTGTTCGCCAAATGCACCGGGCGGCCCCAGTCCGCAGCGTCGTCGATCGAACGTCTCTGACCGTTCAGGCGCGCACGAGCCGGCGACTCCCACGCTCCATCGCGAAAGCCGCGATGCTCGTGACGGGGCTGTCCACTTGTTGTCGGTTCGTGATCGCGCGCAGATTGGCGGTAAGCCGGGTGCGGCCGACATCAATCAGCACATAGCCGGCACGTTCCACATCGCTGAACCGTATGTGGCCGTTGTTTGCCAGCACGTCACCGAAGCGGCCTGCCGGGGGTGAAGCCGCAGCCAAGGCCGACGTGACGATTTCGCCTGCGACCGGACGACCATCGCTATCATTGAGGTCGTTCACCCAAAAGGAGTGGACATCCCCGCTCAGGATGACCGGGCCGGGGGTGTTCATGCGCGACAGGCCACGCAGCAGGCGATTGCGGTTGGCGGCATAGCCGTCCCACTGATCGCTGAAGGTCGATCGCGCCGCGCTGTCGAGATACAGGGGTGCGAAAAATACCTGTTGCCCGATCAGCGTCCAAGGCCGCCGCTCGCTGGCGAGACGAGCGTCGAGCCAGCGTTCCTGCGCCGCCCCCATGATGGTCGCTGAAGGCGCGGCCGCGTCCGCGCAGCCGTCCAGCCGGACGTTGCGAGCAATGCCGGGGTCCGCGCACGGCGGCGCGCTGCGATGCTGGCGCGTGTCGAGGATTGCGAGCGAGGCGAGGTCGCCCCAATCGACCGCCCGGTAGAGGCGTGGTTCCGATAACCCGCGCCAAAGGCTCGGCCGGATCGGCATATGCTCGAAATAGGCCTGATACGCCGCTGCACGCCGGGCCGCGAAGATGGCGGCAGGCTCGCCGGTCCGGTTGGCGAGCCCGGCATAGTCGTTCAGCACTTCGTGATCGTCCCACGTCACCACCCACGGACAGGCGCGGTGCGCGGCCTGAAGATCGGGGTCGGTTTTGTAGAGCGCGTGTCGCTGACGATAGCCGGCGAGATCAAGCGGCTCCGGTGCGCCGAAGGATCGAACCTTGGGCTGGTCCGGATAGGATTGCTCGTAGATGTAGTCGCCGAGTTGAAGGATTATATCGGGCTGCTGCGCGATCATGTCGCGATACGCTCCGAAGCGCGCCTGTTCCCAATGCTGGCAGGATGATACCGCGAGCCGCAGACGATCGCTCGTCGGGGGGACAGTGACAGCGCAGCCGACTGCGCTTGTCGCGCCAAGGGCATGGAAACGATACCAGTAACGCCGGCCAGGGGGCAGGCCGACGACCTCGACGTGAACGCTGTGCGCGCCTTCCCGCCGGGCCGGCGTCACCCCGCGACGAAGGACAGTGCGAAACCCGGGATCGGCGGCGATCTCGTGCCGCACGGCGACCGATGCCGCGTCGAGCGGCAAGAGGGCCGGTCCAATAAGCCGTGTCCACAGGACAAAGCCGTCGCCCGACGGATCACCGCTGGCGACGCCGAGCGCGAACGGGTCATTATCGGCACGGGCTTGGGCATCTGGTGGGAAGGATGGCGCAACCGCGAGCGATGCCATCGCCATCATCACGGCCCGGCGATGCCACAGTGTTGGAGGCGGGAGGTCGATCATCGGTTGCCGATAAGCCGCGCGCGTGACCCCGGCATGACGATTTTTACTGTCATGGGATTGTCCCGGATCCGAAATGAAACCGCCATTGAGCGAAACTAACGGCCACTTCTCAAGATTTGCCAAAAAATACGGAAAACTAGATCGTGGGCCAATACAAGATTCTGAGTGCACTTCTGCTAAGCTCCGCCAGCACGTTGCTGATGGCATCCGAGGCCGCAGAGGCGCAGTCGGTAACCTCCCAGCAAAGTGTTTCTTCGGACGCAGTCACAGACGCCAATGGCGCGGAATCCTCCGACGAACAGGGTGAGATCGTCGTTTACGGGGCCGGCAGGGTCCGTCAGGAACAGACCGTTACGAAGGCAGCGATAGACATCCTGCCGCCGGGCAGCTCACCGCTGAAGGCGGTCGCGCGATTGCCCGGCGTGGCACTGCAAAGTTCCGATCCGTTCGGCAGCTACGAGCTGGGCACGCGCCTGTCGGTTCGCGGCTTCAACCAGAGCCAGATGGGCTACGCGCTGGACGGTGTGCCGCTTGGCGACATGTTCTACAACAACCACAACGGCCTCCATATCAGCCGGGCAATCGCGGCAGAGAATATCGCGCGTGTCGATGTGTCGCAGGGGGCGGGGTCGCTTGCCATCGCCTCGACCAGCAATCTCGGCGGCAACCTAGAGTTCGTGTCGCGCGCGCCATCGGAAACGCTAGGCGGCGAGGTTGCGGCCACCTATGGCATGTACGACACCTTGCATCTCTACGGACGGATCGACAGCGGGCTCTTGCCCACCGGAACGCTGATATCCGTCTCCGGCGTCTATCACGATGCCGACAAATGGAAGGGCTTCGGCCAGCAGACCGACCGCAAGCTGAACGGCAAGATCGTCCAGCGCATCGGCGACGCGACGCTGACCGGCTGGCTCAACTACTCGTTGCATAAGGAACGCAACTACGCCGACTTGTCGCCTTCTTCGCTTTCGCGGATCGGCTACGACCTCGATTTTCTCCGTCCCGATTTCGACACCGCCGTCCGCCTGTCTCAGATCAGCGCCAACCAGACCGCCAACGCAGCGCGACGGCCATTACCGTTCCCAACCGCTGGGCTGGTCTTTCCGGCACCCTACACCAACGTCAACGACACCTACTACGACAGCGGCGGCATCCGGCGGGACTATCTGGGTGCCGTGCAACTCGCCGTGCCGATTGCCGACTGGCTCGATCTGTTGGCCACCTACTATCATCATGCCGACAAGGGGTCGGGCGGGATTTACACGCCGGCAGTCTTCTCGCCTGACGGCGTCCCGCTGTCGGTTCGCACGACCGAATACGGCATCAATCGTGATGGAGGGATCGTCAACGCCACGGCTCGCCTAGGCGATCATACCTTCCAGCTCGGCTACTGGCACGAAGACAATGATGCCATCACCGATCGCAACTATTATGCTGTGAGCCAGACCGATCGGCCCGATGTGACGGACTTGCTCAAGAACCCGTTCCGCTCCGACTTCCTGACCGATCTGACGACCGTTACCAATCACTTTCACATCAGCGACACCTGGAAGCTAAGCGACGCGCTGACGATCGCGGGCGGTTTCAAGGGGGCGCGAGTGTCGAACGGCATCACGACGACGTTCGGAACGCCCTTCATCAACGGCAGGATCGCTGCGACGGACTGGTTTCAGCCGCAGATCGGCGCGACCTATCGTGCCGGTCGTCAGGAGTTCTTCGCCAACTATGCGGAGAACATGCGCGCCTATATCAGCTCTTTTCGCGGACCCTTCGGCACCACTCAGGTCGGGTTCGAAGCGATCCGCGGCGTGCTAAAGCCCGAGACGTCGCGCACGATCGAGGCTGGCTGGCGGTTCGATGCCGGTCCGTTGCGGGGCGTGCTGGCGCTCTATGATGTAAAGTTCGAGAACCGTCTGCTGGCGGCGTTCAGCGGGGCCAACATCCTTGGCAACCCTAGCATCCTTCAGAACGTCGGCAGCGTCAGCAGCCGGGGCGTTGAGGTTGCGGCGACCTATCGTCTGGCGCGGAGCCTGTCGCTGATCGGTTCCTACTCCTACAACGACAGCACCTATGACGATAACACGGTGAACGGCACCGCGACCGTTGCAACCAAGGGCGTGCGGACAGTGGATACCCCGGCCCATCTGGCCAAGGGGGAGGTCAATTACGACGACGGGCAGTTCTTCGGCAATTTGGCCGGGGCATACACGTCGCGCCGGAACGTCACCTACACCGGGGACGTGACGGTTAAGGGCTACGTGTTGTTTGACGCTGCGCTGGGGGTACGCTTCCCTGTGGATGGGCCGCTGGCCGGCTTTGAAATTCAGGTCAATGGCGCTAATCTGTTCAACAAACGTTATATAGCTGCTTTGGGATCCGGTCAGTTCTTCAACTCGGCCGCGTCCCTCAACAACACGTTGCAAGCGGGGTCGCCACGCCAAGTGTTCGGGACGATCCGTAAGCGATTCTAGCGTAAGTTTCATTCGGCAGGTGTCACAACCGTCTGGTTGTGACACCGGACCCCGCCCCGGCTTTTCCTAGTGTCAGTTTTCGAAGCCAATGTCAGCGGAAGCCAAATGACGGCTCGCTATGCGGGGCCGACGTTTGCCACAGTCGGCGGGGTGGTGGAGCGTGAATGGATCGGCGGTGCGGATCACCTGCTGGTTGAAACAGTCCACCCGAACCTGTCGCTGCGATCGATCATCCTGCCGTTTACGGATGCGCTGGTGAGGCCGGCGCGCCGTCCGCTCACACCGCGCCTGTTCATGGCCGCCCTGCCGATCACCAAAAATAAGCGGCTGCGCTGGACCAAGGATGGGCGCTTGCCGCGTTCGGGATCCGTCACGACCCGCGTAGTACACCCCGTATCTGTCGGAACGTACGGGGTAGATGATGTCGCCAGGCTGGTAGCCGATCCATCGATCATCGCCGCATGGCGGTGCGCTGATGCCAGCGCCGAGCGTCAGGCAACAGGATAGGGCACGGGGGCGGCGGTGTTCTCGTCGATAGTGAGGGCCCGCCCGATCGGCGGAAACGCCCGCTGCGGGCACGCTGGGCGCTCACACACCTTGCACCCAGCGCCGATCGGCGTCGCGAAGGAAGGATCGGCGAGATCGAGGCCACGCGAATAGACGAGCTGGCCCGCATGACGCAGATCGCAGCCAAGTCCGATCGCGAACACCTTCTCCGGCTCGCTGAAACCGGCAGACCCGCTTGCTACCGTTCGCGCGATCCAAAGATAGCTGCGCCCATCGGGCATTTGCGCGACCTGACGCAGGACGCGCCCCGGCTGTGCGAATGCCTCATAGACATTCCAGAGCGGGCAGGTGCCGCCGACGCGCGAGAAATGAAAGTCGGTCGCGGACTGCCGTTTTGAGATATTGCCTGCCCGGTCGACGCGGACGAAGAAGAAGGGCACGCCGCGCGCACCCGCCCGCTGGAGCGTCGACAGGCGGTGGCATACGGTTTCGAACCCGACCCCGAAGCGCCGTCCAAGACGCTCAATATCGTACCGCTCGGCTTCGGCGGCAGCAAGGAAGTCGGCGTAGGGTAGGACCAGCGCCCCCGCGAAATAATTGGCGAGGCCGATCCGCCCAAGGCGGCGCGCCTCGGCATCGGCGAGCACGGGGTCGTCGGCAAGGTCGTCGATCACTTCGCTCAATTCGAGAAAGGCGAGCTGGGTCGCCATCTGGAACACGCGCTGACCGGGTGTCAGCGAAGCGGACAGCGTGAGTGCTTGTGCAGCGGGATCGAAGCGTCGTGGCGCGGTGGTGACGTCAGTCAGCACCGCGATCCCGTGGCGCGCTTTCAACCATGCCGTCAGCCCGGCGTGTATCGTGCGCGGGCTCAGGCCCGCATCGCGATAGAGGCGCTCGGCCGCCTCATCCAGCAACTCGACATGATTGTGGCGGGCGTAGAAGAAGTCCCGGACCTGCTCGAAGGGCTGACGGGCGCGGTCCCCGATAGTCCATTCATCGCCGAGTTCGGCCGCCATCGCATCGCCGCGTTCGACGGCATCGCGATATCGTCGATTCAGTGCGATCAACGTGCGACCGACGGCGGGCATGTTCGTCGCCAGCTCGCGCAGCTCGGCAACGGACACCGCTTCCTCGACGTCGGCGATGGCATCGCGGATGTCGGTCATCAGTCGAGCCTCGTCGTCCTCCGAGAAAATCTGCACGTCGACATCGAAGGCCGCATTGAGCTTCAGCAGGATCGGGACGGTCAGCGGGCGCTGGTTCTGCTCGAGCTGATTGAGATAGCTGGGCGAGATGCCAAGCGCCCGGGCAAGCTCGACCTGCTTAAGCTTGCGCTCCTCGCGCAACCGCCGAAGCCGAACCCCCATGAATGCCTTGCGCGCTACCATAACTTCGCAACCTTCGCAGATTTGCCGATCACCGTTCGCAAGATTTCACGCTTTCAGCTCTGTGAAAGTGTACATATTTGCGGATTATGCGAATATGCTTGCTACCGCCCGACCGCAAGGTGCCGACCTTCTTGAGCGTGCCCTCGGGGCAGCGACGGCACGCGCACAGGATATTCTGGGTGAAAGCGTTTCGCTCCATCACTGCCACGACATCGAACTGCGTGCCGAACTGGATGATGTCGTGTTCGAGACATCGTGCGTCAGCCGCAGTAACGATAGCCTCGTCGTCGCCGTCTTCGCGAGCGGGCGCGACGCAGCGGGATGCGACGGCATGGTTGCCGCTGGCCGCTTCACCTTCTCGACCTTCACCCGACCGAGCGCGTCGATCGCCACGCGGCTCGCCCAATGGAACCCGGGGACCCGATGAACAGTGCCTATCGAAAGCCGCTCGACGGCACCGCTCTCACCTTTTTCGACGCGCGGGCCGCGATCGAAGCGGTTCGCCCCGGCGCCTATGACACGCTTCCCTATGTGTCGCGCGTGCTGGCCGAGCAATTGGTTCGCCGGTGCGCGCCCACGCTGTTGACCGATGCGCTGATCCAGATCGCCGACCGCCGGCGCGATCTCGATTTTCCCTGGTATCCGGCCCGCGTCGTCTGCCACGACATTCTCGGCCAGACCGCGCTAGTCGATCTTGCAGGTCTGCGCGACGCCATTGCTGACCAGGGCGGTGACCCCGCCAAGGTCAATCCCGTCGTGCCGACGCAGCTCATCGTCGACCACAGCCTGGCGGTCGAGCATGGCGGTTTCGACCCCGGCGCCTTCGCCAAGAACCGCGCGATTGAGGAGCGGCGCAACGAGGATCGCTTCGACTTCATCGAGTGGACCAAACGCGCCTTCGACAATGTCGACGTGGTGCCGGCAGGCAATGGCATCATGCACCAGATCAATCTGGAGAAGATGTCGCCGGTCGTTCAGGTGCGAGACGGCGTCGCGTTCCCGGATACCTGTGTGGGCACGGACAGCCACACACCGCATGTCGACGCGCTAGGCGTCATTGCGGTGGGGGTCGGTGGCCTTGAGGCGGAGACGGTCATGCTCGGCCGGCCCTCCATGATGCGGCTTCCCGATATCGTCGGTGTCGAGCTGACGGGGCGGCGGCTGGAGGGCGTTACCGCGACCGACATTGTCCTCTCGCTGACCGAGTTCCTGCGCAAGGAGCGCGTCGTCGGAGCCTGGCTGGAATTCTTCGGTGCCGGCGCCGACAGCCTGTCGATCGGCGACCGTGCGACCATTTCCAACATGTGCCCGGAATATGGGGCGACCGCGGCGATGTTCTACATCGACCAACAGACGCTCGACTATCTGCTGCTGACCAACCGCGCGCCCGAGCAGGTCGCGCTGGTCGAAACCTATGCCAAGTCGACGGGCCTGTGGGGCGATGCTCTGGCGACCGCGCAATATGAGCGGGTGCTGACCTTCGATCTGGGCGGCGTCGAGCGCAACCTTGCCGGCCCCTCGAATCCGCATCGGCGCCTGCCGACCGCCGCGCTCCGCGACCGCGGCGTTGCGAAGGATCTTGAAGGTGCCATCGCGCAGGAGCGTGAAGGACTGATGCCGGACGGCGCGGTCATCATCGCCGCGATCACGAGCTGCACTAACACCTCGAACCCACGCAACGTCGTGGCGGCGGGGCTCGTGGCGCAGAAAGCGAACGCGCTCGGCCTGACGCGCAAGCCGTGGGTCAAGACCAGCTTCGCGCCCGGCTCGCGCGTGCCCGCGCTTTATCTGGAGGAAGCCGACCTGCTGCGCGAGCTGGAACAGCTCGGTTTCGGCATCGTCGGCTTCGCCTGCACGACCTGCAACGGCATGTCGGGGGCGCTCGATCCGGTCATTCAGCGCGAGATCGTTGAGCGCGACCTTTACACGACCGCCGTTCTGTCGGGGAACCGCAACTTCGACGGCCGCATCCACCCTTACGCCAAACAGGCATTCCTCGCTTCACCGCCGCTGGTCGTCGCCTATGCCATCGCCGGCACGATCCGGTTCGATATCGAGAGGGACGTGCTGGGCATCGCACCGGATGGCCGCGACGTCAGGCTTGCCGACCTGTGGCCGAGCGATGCCGAGATCGACACGATCGTGCGCGACCATGTGAAGGCAGAGCAGTTCCGCGACGTGTACGAGCCGATGTTCGCCCGTTCGGGCGACGGCAGCGCACCGGTCAGCCCGCTCTACGACTGGCGTCCGCAATCGACCTACATCCGCCGGCCACCCTATTGGGATACCGCCGGCCTGGGTGCGCTTGCCGCCAGTCCGCGCACGCTCACGGGGATGCGCCCGCTCGCGATCCTGCCCGACAACATCACCACCGACCACCTGTCGCCATCGAACGCGATCCTGCCGACCAGCGCGGCGGGCGAGTATCTTACGGCGATGGGGGTGCCGGAGGAGGACTTCAATTCCTACGCTACCCATCGCGGCGATCACCTGACGGCAATGCGCGCGACCTTCGCCAATCCTCAGCTCGTCAATGAAATGGCGGTGGTCGACGGCGCGGTGAAGAAGGGCAGCCTCGCCCGGATCGAGCCGGACGGCAAAGTCGTACGCATGTGGGAGGCGATCGAAACCTATCTCGGTCGCCGGCAACCGCTGATCATCATCGCCGGCGCCGATTACGGCCAGGGATCGTCGCGCGACTGGGCGGCGAAGGGCGTCCGGCTCGCGGGTGTCGAGGCGATCGTCGCCGAGGGGTTCGAGCGCATCCACCGCACCAACCTCATCGGCATGGGCGTGCTGCCGCTGGAGTTCATGCATGGCACCACGCGTCTGGGGCTGAAGCTCGACGGTACCGAGACGTTCGACGTGTCGGGTGTCCCGGATGCCGGCGCGGAGCTGCGGCTGGTGATTCAGCGGCGCGACGGATCGACCGAAGAGGTGCCGGTGCTGTGCCGCCTCGATACCGCCGAAGAGGTGTCGATCTACGAGGCGGGCGGCGTGCTGCAACGCTTCGCGCAGGACTTCCTCGCGTCGAGCGCGGCGGCATGAAGCCGCAGCTGCGTATCCCGGCCACCTATATGCGTGGCGGCACCAGCAAGGGCGTGTTCTTCCGGCTCGAAGACCTACCCGAACGCGCCCGGACGCCGGGGGAAGCACGCGACCGGCTGTTTCGCCGTGTGATCGGCAGTCCCGACCCCTATGGCGCACACATCGACGGCATGGGCGGTGCGACGTCGAGCACGTCCAAATGCGTTATCGTCTCCCCGGCGACGCGGGCGGGCCATGACGTCGATTACCTTTATGGGCAGATCGCGATCGACAGCGGTGCGCTCGACTGGTCGAGCAATTGCGGGAACCTGTCCACCGCGGTCGGGGCGTTTGCGATTGCGGCTGGCTATGTCGAGGCCGCCCGCGCGGTCGACGGCGTCTGCACGGTTCGCATCTGGCAGTCGAATATCGGCAAGACGATCGTCGCACATGTGCCTGTCGCCGACGGGCAGATCGTCGAAACCGGTGATTTCGAGCTCGATGGTGTAGCCTTCCCGGCTGCCGAGATTGTGCTGGAGTTCGTCGACCCCGCCGACGCGTCGGACGCGCTGTTTCCGACCGGGCAGCCAATCGACACGCTGAAGGTCGACGACGCCGTCGTGCCGGGCGGTATGATCCTGGCGACCCTCATCAACGCCGGGGTGCCGACCGTTTTCGTCGTGGCGGAGGATCTGGGATATTCCGGCGCCGAGCTTCGTGACGCCATTAACGGTGACGTGGACGCGCTCGCCCGCCTCGAGGCGCTGCGCACGTCCGGAGCCGAGGCGATGGGCATCGTCAAAACGACGCGCGCCCCGGCTATCGCCTTCGTCGCGCCGCCCATCGACCATCGCACGTCAAGCGGTCGGGAAGTGCTGGCCAGCGAGGTCGACCTGCTCGTCCGTGCGCTGTCGATGGGCAAGCTGCACCACGCGATGATGGGCACCGCCTCCGTCGCGATTGCCGCCGCGGCGGCGGTGCCGGGCACGCTGGTCAGCAAAGCCGCCGGGGGGGGCGGGCGGACATCGATCCGCTTCGGCCACCCTTCCGGCAGCTTGCGTGTCGGCGCCGAGGCGCACCAGGCGAACGGCCAATGGATCATCACCAAGGCGGTCATGAGCCGCAGCGCGCGGGTGCTGATGGACGGTCATGTCCACGTCCCCGCCGACAGTTTCTGAGAGGAAAGCCAAGCCGATGAACGACGTCCCCACCTTCAAGCCGAAGAAATCGGTCGCGCTCTCGGGCGTGACGGCCGGGAACACCGCGCTGTGCACCGTCGGCCGTACCGGCAACGACCTGCATTATCGCGGCTACGACATACTCGACTTCGCCGAGACGAGCGAGTTCGAGGAGATCGCCCATCTGCTGGTCCACGGTGCCCTGCCGACAGCGGCGCAACTCGCGTCGTACAAGAAGAAGCTGCGGGCTCTGCGTGGCTTGCCGCGCTCTGTGAAGGACGCTCTGGAGGCGATCCCCGCTGCAGCACATCCGATGGACGTCATGCGCTCGGGCGTGTCGGCGTTAGGGTGCGTCCTGCCGGAAGCGCACGATCACAACGTCGCCGACGCACGCGATATCGCCGACCGGCTGATGGCGTCGCTCGGGTCGATCCTGCTCTACTGGTATCATTTTGCACATCACGGCCGCCGGATCGAGGTGGAGACCGACGACGACAGCATCGGCGGGCATTTTCTCCACCTCCTGCACGGCGAGGCACCATCCGACAGCTTCGTGCGCGCGATGCACACCTCGCTCATCCTCTATGCCGAGCATGAGTTCAACGCCTCGACATTCACCGCCCGCGTGATCGCCGGCACCGGATCGGATATGTATTCGGCCGTCGCCGGCGCGATCGGCGCCCTGCGCGGCCCCAAGCATGGCGGCGCGAACGAGGTCGCCTATGAAATCCAGAAACGGTACGCGACCCCCGACGAGGCAGACGCCGACATCCGTCGCCGCGTCGAGGCCAAGGAGGTCGTGATCGGCTTCGGCCATCCGGTCTATACCGTGGCCGATCCGCGCAACGTCGTCATCAAGCGTGTCGCCAAGGCGCTTGCCGACGAGGCAGGTGCTCGGCGCCAGTTCGCCGTCGCCGCCCGCATTGAAGAGGTGATGTGGGACGCCAAGCGCATGTTCCCGAACCTCGACTGGTTCTCTGCCGTTTCCTACAATCTGATGGGCGTGCCGACCGCGATGTTCACGCCGCTTTTCGTCATCGCGCGCACCAGCGGTTGGGCGGCACATGTCATCGAGCAGCGCCAGGACAACAAGATCATTCGCCCGTCCGCCAATTACACCGGCCCCGAAGATCTCGCCTGGGTGCCGCTCGCCGCCCGCGGCGACCATCTCGCTGCCTGAAGGAGTATTCTGCTTTGCCATATCTGGTTGCCGCCGAACTGCCGACCGAATCCGCAGGCAAGCGCTTCCGCGCCGCGCTGTCGCGACCGGGCATCTACCGTCTGCCGGGCGCTCACAACGGCCAGTCCGCGATCCAGGCCCGCAACGCCGGATTTGACGGGCTCTATCTGTCGGGGGCGGCGATGACCGCGTCGATGGGCCTTCCCGACCTCGGCATCATCACCATCGATGAGGTGGCATTCTTCATCCGCCAGATCGCACGCTCGGCCGCGCTGCCGCTGCTGGTCGATGGCGACACAGGCTATGGCGAGGCGCTCAACGTCATGCACATGGTGCGGACGTTCGAGGATGCCGGGGCCGGGGCGGTGCATTTGGAAGACCAGATCCTGCCCAAGAAATGCGGGCACCTGAACGGCAAAAGTCTGGTCCCGACCGTCGACATGGCGGCCAAGGTCGCGGCTGCCAGAAAGGCGGCGCGCGATCTGGTGATCGTTGCACGCACGGATGCGGTCGGGGTCGATGGCTTCGATGCCGCAGTCGAGCGCGCCCACGCTTATGTCGAGGCAGGTGCTGACGCGATCTTCCCGGAAGGGCTGACCAGTCGCGAGATGTTCGAGGCGTTCGCAGACGCCATGCCGGGCGTGCCGCTGCTCGCCAATATGACCGAGTTCGGCAAGACCCCGTTCTTCACGGCGCAAGAGTTCGAGGCGATGGGGTACAAGATGGTGATCTGGCCGGTGTCGTCCTTACGTGTGGCCAACAAGGCGCAAGGAGAGCTATACGCCGCGATCCAGCGCGATGGTGGCACGCACAACATGGTCGAGCGGATGCAGACGCGGGCCGAACTTTACGATGTGATCGGACTGCACGATTACGAGGCGCTGGACGCCTCGATTGTGAAGACGATCGTGCCCGAAGCCATGCCGCAAGCATGATCGAGCGGGGATCGCGGCCGGTGAGAAACCGGTCGCGATCCCGCTCCGGCGCTACCCGATCGGTGTCAGCGTGTGAAAGACGCTGGAGTGAAAGACCAGCGGCATTATCCCGTCCGCGGTCGCCGCACGGTGGAGCCGGAAGAGGACAATGTCGTGATCGCCCGCCGCGATCTCCTGCTCCACCGAACATTCCAGCCAGGCGCCGGCATCGGTCAGGAACACCGCACCGTCCGGGGTCGTCTCGTATCCAAGCCCGTGGAAGCGGTCACTGCCCTTTTGCGCCAACTGACGCGCCGTTGCGGCATGGCTCGCTCCGAGGAACGAAATGCCGATGCGTCCGAACCCCCGCAACTGCCGCCAGGTCGCCGAGCCATGCTTGATGCAGACCGAGACGAGGGGCGGCGTGATGGAGATGGCGACAAACGCGCTCGCCGTCATGCCGACAGGCGTTCCCTGATCCATTGCACAGAGCGCCGTGACTCCGGTCGGGAACCGGCTGAACACACGGCGCAGGTCTGTCTCTTCATCGATCGGAGCCAATAGGTTCATCGGCTTCGGTCCTGGAGCGCCGGACGCATCGGCATCGGGGGATGGAGTCATATCCGCGCGGGGACGGTCGGAACGGAGGTCTTGGCCCGCCGGGCGTACCGCCGGGCAAGTGCGGCACAGACCATCAACTGCATCTGGTGAAACAGCATCAGCGGCAGGACAATCAGACCGACCGCGCTGGCGGGGAAGATGATGTTGGCCATCGGCAGGCCGCTCGCCATGCTCTTCTTCGATCCGCAGAACACGATGGCGATCTCGTCTTCGGTGGTGAAACGCAGGAAGCGGCTTGCCGCCGTGGTTATCACCAGCACGATCGCCAGCATGACAAGGTCGAGGACGATGACGAGCCCGAGGCTGTGCGGCGTCACCCGGCTCCAGATTCCGGCTACGACGCCCGCACTGAACGCGGAATAGACGACCAGCAGGATCGAGCCGCGATCGACGACCATCGTCAGCGTCTTCTGGCGGTTCAGCCATTCGCCGATGAGCGGTCGTGCGAACTGACCAACCACGAACGGCAACAGGATCTGCAGCGCGATATCGCCCACCGCATCCAGCGACATGCCGCCCGTCCCGGCGCTGAGGACCATCGTCGCCAGCAGCGGCGTAATAACGACACCCGCCAGGTTCGACAGGGATGCGCAGCACAGGGCCGCGGGGACGTTGCCCCGTGCGATCGACGTGAAGGCGATCGACGACTGCACCGTTGAGGGTAGCAGCGCAACGAACATCAGCCCGGTGACGAGCCCACTGTCTAGATGCCCATCGGCGAGTTTGGCGATTCCGAAGCCCAGCAGCGGAAACACCACGAATGTCGTCGCGAACACCAGGGATTGCAGTCGCCAGTGCAGGATGCCCGTCCAGATCGCCTGTCGGGAAATCTGCGCGCCATAGATGAAGAACAGGAGCGCGATGGCGGCATGGACCACGATGTCTAGCACGTCCTTGCCCGTGCCCCTGGCAGGCAGGATCGCGGCGAGCACCACCATTCCGACGATCGCGAGGATGTAGGCGTCGATCCGCAATCGACTGAGAATGGCATTCATGCTGGATACCCCGGTCTTACGGTTCGCTGTCGTCGCCCTGGCCTGTCGAGCGTACTCGTGAATGTGTCGCCGCGCGTCGACCCCGCCTCCGCCAAGGAGGAGAGATCGACGGCGGGGGAACGATCAGGCCGCCAGTTCCTTGCGGACGATCTCCGCACCGGCACCCAACGCCTTGAGCTTGCCCCGTGCGACGTCCCGCGACAGCGGCGCCATGCCGCAGTTCGTCGCGGGCAAGAGCTTGTCGGCATCGACGAAGCGCAGCGCAGTGCGCAGCGTGTCGGCGACCTGCTCGGGCGTTTCGACGACATCGGTCGCGACGTCGATCGCGCCGACCATCACCTTCTTGCCGCGGATGAGTTCGATCAGGTCCATCGGAACGTGCGACGCTTGGCACTCCAGCGACACGATATCGATCGTCGACTTCAGCAGGTTGGGGAAGGTTTCCTCATATTGACGCCATTCGGCCCCCAACGTCTTCTTCCAGTCGGTATTCGCCTTGATGCCGTAGCCATAGCAGATGTGGACCGCGGTTTCGGCCTTCAGTCCCTCTGCCGCCTTTTCCAGCGTGGCGATGCCCCAGTCGTTGGCCTCCTCGAAGAACACGTTGAAGGCGGGTTCGTCGAACTGGACGATGTCGACGCCGACCGCTTCCAACTCCTTCGCTTCCTGGTTCAGGAGCAGCGCGAACTCCCAGGCCAGTTTCTCGCGGCTGAGGTAATGCGCATCGTACAGCGTATCGATCATCGTCATTGGGCCAGGCAGCGTCCATTTGATCGGCTGATCGGTCTGCGCGCGCAGGTATCTGGCGTCTTCGACGAACACCGACTTCGGTCGCGACACGGCACCAACGACAGTCGGCACGCTGGCATCATAGCGGTTGCGGATGCGGACCGTCTCGCGCTTCTCGAAATCGACGCCGCCCAGATGCTCGATGAACGTCGTGACGAAATGCTGGCGCGTCTGCTCGCCGTCCCCGATGATGTCGATGCCCGCCTGCCGCTGGTCGTCGACGGCAAGGCGCAGCGCGTCCTGCTTCCCCCTCGCCAAATCCTCGCCTTCCAGCCGCCACGGCGACCAGATCGTCTCGGGCTGGGCGAGCCAGGATGGCTTGGGCAGGCTGCCCGCGGTCGTCGTCGGCAACAATGTCGTCATGGATGATACCTTCGTGTCGTGGGGATCAGAGGCCGCAGGTTGCGGACCAGCGCTGAAGCGCGGCAGCATGCGGCTTGATGAAATGCTCTTCGGCGAATTTGCCCTGCTCGACGGCGAGGCGGCTACGCTCTTCGCGATCGTAGACGATGCGCGTCAGCGAATAGTCCTGATACCTCAAGCTCGGCTGGTAATGCTCCGCCGCCACAGAATTGGCGTTGTAGATTTCGGGGCGATAGATCTTCTGGAACGTCTCCATCGTGGCGATGGTGCTGGCGAGTTCCAGGTTGGTGTAGTCGCTGACCAGATCGCCGGTGTGGTAGAAGGCGAAGGGCGCGACGCTGTGAGGCGGCATGAAATAGCGCACCTTCATGCCCATTTTGGCGAAATACTGATCCGTGGGCGAGAATTTGTCGTTGCGATACTCGACGCCGAGGAGCGGATGGACATTGGCGGTCCGATGATAGACCTCCTTGCTCGATACGCTGAGGCAGATGACCGGCGGCTTGCGGAAGTTTTCGCGGTAAGCAGCTGATGCAAGGAAATGCTTGAAAAGATTGCCGTGCAGATCGCCGAATCCCTCCGGCGCGCCCCCGCCCCCGGCCTTCAGGTGATCGGGCAGGACGACACTGAAGTCGTAATCGCGCACATAGGATGAGAAGTTGTTACCGATCATGCCGTCATTGCGCTCGCCGCTGATACAGTCGGTGACGGTCGTGTGCAGGATTTCGATGAGCGGAAACGGTTCGTCGTCTGCGCCATCGCCGAGTGAAAGCGCGGCGGAGACGATCTTCAGCTCCAGCGTGTAGCGATCACCCTTGGGATTATCCCAGTGCATCAGCGCGTTGAAGCGGTGGTCGATCATCACCAGCGTGTTGCGCAAATTCTCCTGGCGGCTGTCCCCGCGCGCGAGATTTGCGAAGTTCGTGGTGATGCGCGTGTTGTCGGCCGGACGATAATCCTCGTCGAACGGGATACTGCTGATTGAAAATGTGAACCCGCTATTCGTCATGACTCACCCAGGCTTTGCGGGCGGGAGGTCAGGCGAAAGCGCGCAAGGCGTGAACGGGCCCGGATGGCGGCAAACCACGAACCGTCGCATCAAGCGCGATCCACCGGAGGAACCCCCGTCCGAGGAACGTTATGGCGTCGAAAGGCAGGTCTCCTGGCTCACGGGTCAACGCGGTGGCTCCGGCCTTCCCGGGCTTCTTGCGAAAACCCAGTGACACGAAATGGAGCCGCCGCTCGCCGCTTACAGTTGCGGGGGCAGCGCCGGACTCTGCCCCGAAGGACACCACCGGCTTCCCGTCTTAGCCCCATCGCCATGCCTGGAATGGGGAACCTCGACATGGCCGTTCAACACCATCGGCTCGATGCTGTCAATCATGATATAAAGATATCTTTATATGTCCGTTCCTCCGCCGTCGGCGCCGCGCGCTCGCCCGAGTCTATCTGATTCACATGTCCTTCCAGGGCGAGATGCCGAGCGACGAGGTGATCGCGGGAAAACCGTTCTCATGCGCATAGAGCGCGGTACGTTCGAACCGCATGTCTAAACACATCGTGCAGCGCTCATAGCGCTCCGGTGCGCATTCCATGCCCTTTGCCCGCTTGAACCGGTTGGCCGTATCATGGTCGGCAGTGACGAACGGCATGCCGTGGTCATCGGCGGGGCGGATATTCTCGTCCTTCCGCGGGAGGTTTTCCTCTTGGGGATGGATGTCGGGGGTGTAGAAGAAGATGGTGTAATCGATGCCGCTGGCGGTCATCGCCTCCATCATGCAGCAGAACAGAGATGGCTCGGCTTGTTCGAACAGCCTCGCGAGGTCGTTGAGTGGATCGCCGCTTGTTGATCATGCCGCTGCGAGAAGCGGCTTTTGGAAACATATCGGGTCGTGCGTTCGGCCGCCAAGTGCCGAATACGGTCGAACGGCATTGTAGGAGTCGAGGTGTCGGCCGATGCTGGCGCGGACCTCGGCGACGGACCTATAGGCGTTGAGGTAAACCTCTTCGTATTTCACCCAGCGGCAAAGGCGCTCCACGAACACAGTGTCGTGCCAGCAGCCTGTCCCGTCCATGACGATGGCGATCCTCTCGTGCAGGAGGACGGCGGTGAACGCCGTGCTCGTGAATTGCGAACCGTGGTCGCTATGGAAGATTGCCGGCCTGCATGGCGGGCCAGCGCTTCATCCAGCGCCTCGATCCAGACCTCGTGCGCACCAGCGGCGGTCGACAGTCCGAACAGGGCCGCGGTGCCGAGCGGCAGACGCTCATTTGGGCATCCTCACTCGGAGTGGCAGTAGGTTGAGCGACAGGAAGACGATGCCGGCGGCGACCATGACGAGACCGGTCCACAATACCGGGCCGAACCGCCAGCCATGCGCGGCGATCGTCAGCAGGAACGCGAGCGCGAGCAATCCCCACGCCCCCGCACGCCGCAGGCGGCGGGTCTTGGCGCCAGGTCGCGCGCCAAGACAGGCGAGCGCATGCGGATCGGTCGCCAGCGCGAATAGGGAGAAGGCGATCACCAGGGCGATAAGCGCGAGGGCGGTCATTCGGCGGGCTCCGGTAGGGCGGCGGGTGTGGCGGCGGGACGTGCCCGGCGGAGCTTGCGCCGTCCCGGTTCATGACGGACGACCCGGCGGGCGGTGGCAAGAAAACCCGCTGCGAAGACGATCAGCGTCAGGTCGACGCCGACCGGCAGCCAGTCGCCGCTCGACAGCGACGCGAACAGCCCCCGTTCGGTAAAGGCGATATTGTACACCGGGAGCAGCGCGAGCAGACCGCCAGTCGCGCCGAGCAGCGCCACCCAGCCGTGCTGCGGTTTGCGGACCAGCGCCAGCAACAGTGCCGCGCCCCAGGCGAGGAACAGCGCGTGGACTTCCCAGGCCGCGCGCCCCTTCATAGCGACCGGCAGCAGACGATTGGCCCACAACAAGCACGCGACGCCCAGCGGAAAGCCGCCGATCACCGCTACGTTCAACCGTTCGACCAGCCGAAAGCCGAAATGCGGCCGCGCCGGATCGGGCAGCTTCCCGCGGCCCTTGACCGTCCACAGTATGAGGCCGCTCGCCACCATCAGCGTACCGGCGACGCCGCACAGGAAGTACAGCCAGCGCATCGTCGTATCGCCGAAGCGGCCGGCATGAAGGCCGATCATCACTCCCGCGGTCGCCGCCGCGCCCCCGGGGGCGGGGGACTGCCAGACGAGCTTGCCGGTCGCGCCGTCGTAGGTCGCGAGCGGGGTACGGGTGTTGAGCATCGATCCCGGCGTGCGGCTGACCGTCACGCGCGACACCACATCTCCGGGCTGGGTCACTTCGATGAACCCGGCGGGGCCGCCCAGCCGTGCCTCGGCATCGCGGACGATGCGGCGCAGGTCGGTAAGGGGGGTGGCGGTACCGCTGCGCTCCTCCGCCTTCACATGCGGGAACATCGCGTCGGAAAACTTCGCCTCGTCCTCGTAATTCGCGATCGTCGCCCACGGCATCAGCAGCGCCATCAGCGTGACGATGCCGGTATAGGTAATCATCAGGTGGAACGGCAGCGCCAGCACCGCGGTGGCGTTATGCCCATCGAGCCAAGACCGCTGGTCCTTCTGGCGGCGCAGCGTGAAGAAATCGCGGAAGATCTTCTTGTGGGTGACGATCCCGGTCAGGATTGCGACCAGCATCATGATCGAGGCCACGCCGACCAGCCAGCGCGCCCATATGACGGGCATGTAATAGAGGTCGAAATGGAAACGATAGAAGAAGTCGCCGCCACGGGTCTCTCGCGCCACCGTCGGCCGACCGTCGGCGCCTATCAGCGCCTGGGTGTCGCGTCGTCCGCGCCGACCACGGGCAATTTCGCCGGGCTTGGGCTGCGGGATCCACAGCACCTGCGCGCCGGGGGAACTGACGCCGGGCATCGTGATGAACCAGCTTTTTGCGTCCGGCGCCTTGCCCTGAAGGAAGCGTTGCGCGCCGGCGAGGACGGTTGCGGGGCTCTCGACGCGGGCGAGTTCGGGGCGCATCCAGCGATTCAACCCCTCGCGCCAAAAGGCGATCGTGCCGGTCACGAACACGACGAACAGCACCCAGCCGAGCAACAGCCCCGACCAGGTGTGGAGTGACGCCTGGCTCTGCCGGAAGCTTTTCACGCCCGCCCCCCGCTGGCGATCGAAGACCAGGCGATCGCGCCCGCGAGCCCGCCCAGCACGAGCAGCACGACAAGCGCGCGGAGGCCGCTTCGCGCGGCGAAGGCGTACATCACTGTCACCGCGCACAACGCCAGCGCGACCAGCGTCGCGGTAACGGTGGCTTCCGATCGCGCCATCGGCAGAACGCGCGCAAGAGCCATCGCCCACAGGCTCGAAACGCCGTAGCCGATCGGCACCGCGGCGACGATGCGCAGGGCTATGTCCACGCGCCGCCGCCATCGCGCGGCGCCCATGTCCGCGACGGTCGTCACCGGAAGCCGACCCTGAGCGTCGCGAACACGCTACGCGGTGCGCCATAATAGTTGCCGCGACCGGTCGACGAGATGCGCGAATAATAATTCTTGTCGAACAGGTTGTTCATGTTGACCGCGAGCGAGATCAGGTCGGTGAACGCATAGCCGGCACGCAGGTCGACCACGGCATAGGCCGGCTGGCGAACGATCGACGACACGGTGCGAGTGCCGTTCGCGTTCACTACCGACGGCGTTCCGCCGAACGTCTCGCTGAACCACGTCACCCCGCCGCCCAGACTCGCGCCGTCCAGCATGCCTGACTTGGACGCATAGTTGGTGAAGAGCTTGACCATGTGTTCCGGGATGATCGGGGTCAGCGCCAGCCCTTCGAACTGGGGCTGAGTATCCTCCAGATACTTGGTCTTCGTGTAGGTATAGCCGCCGTTCACGAACCAGCCAGGCCGGATCTCGCCCTGCGCCGCCGCCTCGATGCCACGCGCGCGGACCTTGCCGACCTGCAGGAACAGCAGCGGATCGTCGGCAACGTTGAAGTTCCGGTTGCTCTGCGTGATCTGATAGACCGCGCCGGTCAGCAACAGGCGGTCGTCCATCAGCGCCAGCTTCGATCCGATTTCATACTGGTCGCCGACCAGCGGCTTCACCTCGCCGCCACCGAACAGGGTGCGTCCGGCGGGGGTCGACTGCGGCGCGAAGCTGTCGGCGTAGCTGGCGTAGAGGTTCAGGTCACGCGTCACGTCCCATACCAGTCCGGCATAGGGCGTGAACTGGGCATCGATCGTCGTCGCGCGCTGGGGACCGCGGACTGGTAGCAGCGTCGTCGCGGCCTGTTCCCACCACGTGAGGCGTCCGCCGCCGATCAGCGTCATGCCGGCGACCGGCTGGATGCGGGCCTGGCCGTAAAGACCATACTGCTCAACGACGGTATTCGTCGCGCCATAAGTTTGCGCCACGCAGGTCGCGGTGGGCGCGGTCACGCCGGCGCAGGTCGCCCCCGACCCCTGTACCGGATAAAGCGGCGAGGGGGCATAGGGATTGAGCGGCGGTTCCGCGGGCGAGACGGGGTTGAAGACGTTGATCCGCGCATAGTTTGACAGGCGGGTGGAATAGCTGTCGAAATCCTGCGCCTGGTAATCGGCGCCCAGGATGAGGGTCTGGTCCTGCCCGAACGCAAGGAACGATCCGATCGCATTGACGTCGACCGACCGGGTTTCCGAAAAGCTGTCGCCGCGGAACGCGATGTGGTTGGTCGTCCCGGCGTTGGCCGGTGTCACCGGCTGGTTGCCGATGTAGCTGTAGATATCGATGCGATCGACCTTGTTATACAGCCCCGTAGCGCGCAGCGTCCAGCGGTTCGAGATGCGATGGGTCAGCTCGGCGAAGCCGGTGTAGGTGTCTGACCGGAAGCGGTTCCAGTCGGCACCCAGATATGTCGACCGATCGACGTCTAGCAGACGCCCTTCGCTTCCGTCGGTCGCGCCGCCGACATAGCCCGGTAGCCCCGACTGGATCGCCGGTCTGAAGCGGTCGTACGAGCCGCCGAAGGTGAAAGTCGTGTCGACACCGAGCTCGATGTCGGCGACGGCGAAGGCGTTCAGGCGGTTGCGATGGCCAACGTCGAAGAACTGGTCCTGGTCCTGCACCATCAGGCCGCCGCGAATGCCGGCGCGCTGACCCAGGGGCGTCGACACGTCGAGTTCGAAGCGCGTGTTGTCCCAGCTGCCATAGCCGGCGGCGGCTCGTACGGTGAAGATGTCGAGCGGCCGCTTGCGTACTAGGTTGATGCTGCCGGCCGGATTGCCGGTGCCGCTGAACAGGCCTGCCGGACCGCGCAGCACCTCCAGCCGATCGTACGCGAACAGGTCGGGCACGACGCCTGGGAAGCCGAATGCCAGCGTCGGCACGCCGTCGACCAGATAATTGTTGATGGCGAACCCGCGCGAGAAGAACGAGGGGTCTTCACTGCTGACACCATTCACCGTCACGCCGACTGTGGCGGTGAGGGCGTCCTCCAGCGTGAACAGGTTCTGCGCTTCGATCTGCGCACGATCGATGACCGTGACGGTGTTGGCGACGTCCTTCAGCGGGGTGACCGTCTTACCAACTTCCTGGCCGTAGCTCTTGCCGACGACGACTACGTCGTCGCTGCGCTGCTCGGGATCGGCTGTAACGTCGACTGCGGAATGGTGTTTGTCATCAGCGGCAAACGCCGGAGCCGAGATCGCGACTGCGATGCCAAGCGCCGCCCCGCCGGTTAGTAGAATTGTCAATCGCATCGGTGTTCCTCTTGGTCGGGAGCACCCTAGCGCGATCGCTTATGCGAGTCACTATCAATATCATCTTTCACAGGGTTAGCGCGTTGTTTCGATCACATGTTTTCGTTCACGCGGGGAGAAGCAGGTCACCTGCGTGTGGGGGGAGAGGGAATAAGAGCGAGAGCTGAGTGGCCCGTGTCGTTAGGAAAGAGCCGCAGCATGCCGAACCCAACCGCTGCCGATTGCAAGCAACCGAGCGCGATGATGCTCCATCGTGTTCGCTTGATCCTAGGTGTTCAGTCCCGGCGTCTGGTGGATCGGATTTACGATGAACCGGTCTGGCTCAATCTCATGATCTCGCCGTCTTCGCGATAAAGCACATCACATCTGGATGAATGAACGGTGGCGCGCCTCGCGGGTGAAGGCGTCGACCAGCGTCAGCGTTAAACCCGCTTGCGGTTCACCAGCCAGCCCTCCCGTCGCAGTGGGAGGGAGATCCGGACATAGCCATAGCGCACCCGTGCCGCCGCCAGATCATGGATGCGCAACCGCAGCGGCGCCTGGACCGGCTTGTGCGACACGTATCGCACCGATGAGCGGTCGACGCCGAGCGCGATGTAACTGCGCCGCTCGCTGACGCGGGACGCCTGGACGTGCGCGACGATCTCGCGCCGCCCGGGCGTCAGAGCTTTTTTGCCGGGACATTCTGCAGGATATGCCTGTCCGGGCTCAGGTCCGCGAAGATCTGCCTCAGCTTCCGGTTCTTGTCCTCGGGTTGCCGCAGCGCCCCCAGCCCGCCATACACCTTCTTCCAGCGGGCGGTCTGCGCAGCGAAGATCTGACCGCCGCCCTCGACCCGTCAGGTCCCGCCGTAGCCGCCGCCGCCCGGCGTTTCGATCACGAAGCGGTCGCCGGCCTGGAGCTCGATCTGATCGACCCCTGCCAGCGTCGTGATGTGGCCATCGCGCCCTTCGACGCGTTGCGTGCCGACGGCGCCGTCACCCCCGCCGGCCAGGCCGAACGGCGCGATAGTTCGGCGGGAGGCGACGATGGTCGCGGTCATCGTCTCCAGCGCGGTGATCGCGCGGATCGCACCATCACCGCCGCGGTACCGACCGCCGCCGCCCGATCCGCGGCGGATCGCGAAGGTGTCGAGCCGGACGGGATAGCGGTGTTCGAGGATTTCGGGATCGGTGATGCGGGTATTGGTCATGTGGCTGTGCACCGCAGACGCGCCGGCGAAGTCCGGCCCCGCGCCCGTGCCGCCGCAGATCGTCTCGTAATATTGGTAGCGGTCGGTGCCGAAGAGGAAGTTGTTCATCGTGCCTTGCGCGGCGGCCGAGGCGCCGAGCGCACCGAGCAAAGCATTGCATACCGCCTGGCTGACTTCGGTATTGCCCGCGACGACCGCGCGGCCCGGCGGGGGCGACAGAAACGAGCCGTCCGGTATGACGATGGTGAGCGGGGCGAGGCAGCCTTCGTTGAGCGGCAGGTCATCGCCGACCAGACAGCGAAAGGCGTACAGGACCACCGCACGCGTTACAGCCGGCGGGGCGTTGAAATTACCGGTGCTCGCCGGCCCTGTCCCGGTGAAGTCGATCGTCGCTGCACGCGCCGCGTGGTCGATCGTCACGCAGACTTTGAGCGGCGTGCCGTCGTCCATCGCATAATCGAATGCGCCGTCGGACAGGCGGGTCAGGACGCGACGGATGCTCTCCTCCGCGTTGGCCATGACATGGCTCATATACGCCTGCACGACCGGCCACCCGCTGCTGGCGACCAACGCGTTCAGCTCGGCGATGCCGGTCGCATTGGCGGCAAGCTGGGCCCTGATATCGGCGACATTGGTGTCCGGGCTGCGGGCGGGATAGCGCGCATCGGCAAGCAGCCGGCGGAACGCGTCCTCGCGAAGGTGCCCGCCATCGACCAGCAGGAAATCGTCGATGACCACGCCTTCCTCCTCCAGCGTATGCGAGGCGGGCGGGGTTGATCCCGGAGTCAGGCCGCCGATGTCGGCATGGTGACCGCGGTTGGCGACGAAGAAGCGGATTTCGGCGCCGGCGTCGTCGAACACGGGCGCGATCACTGTCACGTCGGGCAGGTGGGTGCCGCCGTTGAACGGGTTGTTCAGCGCCACGACGTCGCCTGGCTTCAGCGTCGCGCCGCGGCCGGCGATCACCGTCCGCACGCTTTCGCCCATCGCACCCAGATGAACCGGGACATGCGGCGCGTTGGCGATCAGACGACCTTGTGCGTCGAACAGCGCGCAGGAGAAATCGAGCCGCTCCTTCATGTTGACGCTGCTGGCAGTGTTGCGCAGCACGACGCCCATCCGCTCGGCGATCCCCATGAAGCGGGTGTTGAACAGTTCGAGCTGGACCGGATCGACGCGCGTCGGATCGCGCGTCTCGTGTGCCGCGGCACTCTCGTGGGTGAGGACCAACTCGCCGCCAGTGCCGACCGCCAATGCCCAACCCGGTTCGACCATCGTCGTCGCGATTGCTTCGCGGATCAGCGCGGGACCCGTGATGCGATCTCCGGGGCGCAGTTCGGTGCGGTCGTGGACGGGGGCGGTGTGTTCGGCCGCTCCGGTCCAGATGGCGACGTGCGCGATCGGCGGCGGCGTCGGTCCGGCGCGCGGTGGCAGCGCGGGCGGGGTGACTGGCTCACCGGCTACGATCGCCTCGACCAGAACGCTTTCGATCAAGATGTCCCGGTCGGGACTGACGAAGCCGAAGCGTGCGTGGTGCGCCGCCTCGAACGCGGCGCGCATCGTCGCGGTGTCGGTCCAGTCCACGGCCAGCGCGGTATCGGTGCCGGCATAGCGCAGACGGACGGTCGCGACATGCCGCGCGCGCGCTCCGACCTCCGCCGCCGCCTCTTCGCCCAGCGCCGAGACCAGATCGTCCAGCGCTTCGCCGAAGGGACGCTCGACCGAGCGCTGGCGGATCGCCACCCGGTCGGCCAGCCCCATGCCGTACGCCGACAGCACCCCGGCGAAGGGATGGATCAGCACGGTGCGCATCCCCAGCACCTCGGCGACGCGACACGCGTGCTGCCCGCCGGCTCCACCGAAGCATTGCAGCGCGAAGCTGGTGACATCCGCGCCCTGTTCCAGCGCGACCCGCTTGATCGCCGCGGCCATGTGCGCGACCGCCACCTCCAGAAACCCTTCCGCGACCGCGCGGGGGTCGTCCATGCCGATCCGCTCAGCCAGATCGGCGAACCCCCGGCGGGTCGCATCGGCGTCGAGCGGTTCGTCGCCGCCGGCGCCGAACACCGCCGGGAAATAGTCCGGCTGCACCTTGCCGACCAGCACATTGGCATCGGTCACGGTCAATGGCCCGCCGCGGCGGTAGCAGGCCGGGCCGGGATGCGCGCCGGCGCTATCCGGGCCGACCCGGAAGCGTGATCCGTCGTAATGGAGGATCGACCCGCCGCCCGCCGCGACCGTTTCGATCGCCATCATCGGCACGCGCATTTCGACTCCGGCGATCTCGGCGTCGAGCACGCGTTCGAACCGGCCGGCGTAAAGCGCGACATCGGTCGAGGTGCCGCCCATGTCGAAACCGATCACCTGGTCGAAGCCGGCCGCAGCCGCCGTGCGCGCCGCCGCGACGACGCCGCCGGCCGGGCCGGACAGGATCGCGTCCTTCCCCTGGAACGCCTGCGCGTCGGCCAGCCCCCCACTCGACTGCATGAAGTGCAGCGGGATCGGTCCCAGGGCGCCGGCAACGCGATCGACATAGCGGCGGAGGATGGGCGACAGATAGGCATCGACCACGGTCGTCCGCCCGCGCGACACCAGACCGATCAGCGGGCTGACCGCATGGCTGGCCGAGACCTGCGCGAAGCCTGCCTGTCGGGCGAGGGCGGCGACCTGCGCCTCGGCCGCGCCATGTGCCCAGCTATGCGTCAGCGCGATTGCCACCGCGTCGAACCCTTCGGCGCGCTTGGCGGCGAGCAGGGCGGCGGTTTCGGCGTCGTCGCGGGGGGTGACCGGGTTGCCGTTCGTATCGATCCGCCCCCCGATTTCGATGACGTCGTCGTACAGCGGGGCGGGGCGGCGAATGGCGAGGTCGAACAGCCGCGGGCGGGTCTGGTCGCCGATCGCCAGCAGGTCGGCGAAACCGCGATCGACCACCAGCAGCGTTCGCGCGCCCTTGCGCTCCAGCAGCGCATTGGTGGCGACGGTCGTCCCCATCTTGACCGCCTCGATCCGGTCGGTCGGCAGCGGTGCGTCGCTATCCAGCTGCAGGATCGCGCGGATGCCGGCGATCGCGGCGTCGGCATAAAGTTCGGGGTTCTCGCTCAGCAGCTTTGCGGTCGTCAGCGACCCGTCCGGGGCGCGGGCGACGATGTCGGTGAAGGTGCCACCCCGATCGATCCAGAATGCCCAGCCCGCCATCGCGCGTTCCTCGATATGGTTCGTCGATAATCTATCGGTAAATTGTGATCGTGGATTGACAGATTGACCGGCCAGCGCAACCCTTCGCGGGAAAGGGGCGGGTGGCATGGCTGACGGCAAGCGGGCGATCGTGTCCTCCGCGCATCTCGCCGATGGCGCGTCGCCTGCGCTGTCGGAACTGGAATTCAGCCTGACGCTGGCAGCGGCGGCCTATCAGCGCTGGATCGTACGCTGTGCCGTGGCGGCGGGTATGACGCTGGCGCCGCTGGAGGTGCTGATCCTGCACACGGTTCGCCACCGCGACCGGGCAAAGCGCATTGCCGACATCGCACTCGTCCTGGATGTCGAGGATACGCACCTCGTGACCTACGCGCTTCGCAAGCTGGAGCGGGCCGGCCTGGTCGCGACCCACCGGGCGGGAAAGGACAAGCTGGTGGCCGCGACCGATGCGGGCCGCGACTTCTGCGCGCAGTACCGCGACGTTCGAGAAAGCGTGCTGGCGGCCGCCGTCGTCGCCGATGGCCCGGACAGCGCACGACTGTCCGATGCGGCCGACCTGCTGCGCCGCCTGTCGGGCCAGTACAACCAGGCGGCGCGCGCCGCCGCGACCTTGTAGGGGGAGGGACGGGATGCTGGTCCTGTCGGGGATCGCGATCATCATCATCGGGTTCGCGATCGGCGTGAATCCGCTGCTCGTCGTCACGGTCGCTGCGCTTGCCAGCGCCGCTGCCGCCGGGCACGGCCCGATCGAGGTCGTGGCGATGATCGGCAAGGCGTTCGTCGATGCGCGGTTCCTGGCGATCCCGTTTCTGGCCCTGCCGACGATCGGGTTGCTCGAGCGCGCGGGCCTGCGGGTGAAGGCCCGCAGCATCGTTCGTGGGCTTCGCCGGGCTACGACCGGGCGGGTGCTGATCGGCTATCTCGCGCTGCGTCAGATCACCGCGGCGCTAGGGCTGATTTCGCTTGGCGGTCACGTTCAGATGGTGCGCCCGATCGTCGCGCCGATGGCCGAAGGCGCGGGGGAGCGCGACGAAAATACCGCTCTCGACCGCTATACGCGCTATCACATCCGCGCGCATGCAGCTGCGGTGGACAACATCGGCGTATTCTTCGGCGAAGACGTGTTCATCGCCATCGGATCGATCCTGCTGATCCGCGCGATCCTGGAGCAGGACGGCATCACCGTCGCCCCGCTGGACGTCGCGATCTGGGCGATCCCGACCGCGATCGCTGCCTTCCTGATTCATGGCGTGCGGTTGCTGTTGCTCGATCGTCGTCTGCGGCGGCAGCGCGCATGATCGGGCTCGACGCGCTGGGCTGCGCCGCGGCCGTGCTGCCGGCGGCGGTCGCCGTCCATCACGCGCTCGATCGGGCCGAGCCGACGCGGTGGCGCAGCGTCGGCTTCTGGGGCGTCTTCGCCGTCCTGCTCGGCGCAGGGCCGTGGCTGCCCGACCTGCTGAACGGGTGCCTCGTCCTCGTCATGGTCACGCTCGCGACCTGGGGGCTTTGTCCGTCCCCGATCGCCAGCAGCGATGCCGATGCCCAGGCCGCGCAAGCCTCACGGCTTGGCGCCTGGCTGTTCGTCCCGGCACTGGCGATCCCGGCAGTGACGCTGGCGGGCACATTATCCATCCCCGATGGTCGCATAGCCGGCATCGCGCTGATCGAGGCAAAACAGGTGACTTTGGTCGCGCTGACGCTCGGCGCGATCGTCGCGCTGATCCTGGCCATGCGCCTGACCCGCCCGCCGCGCTCGGCGCCGGTGGCGGAGGCGCGGCGACTGGTCGATGCGATCGGCTGGGCGATGGTTTTGCCGCAGATGTTGGCGGCGCTGGGCGGAGTCTTCGCGCTTGCCGGCGTGGGCAAGGTCGTGGCGGACGGGGTCGTGAACGTCGTCGCGCTCGACACGCCGGTGGTCGCGACGATCGCCTATTGCGTCGGCATGGCGCTGTTCACGATGGTGATGGGCAACGCCTTTGCCGCCTTCCCGATCATGACCGCGGGCATCGGCCTGCCGATCGTCATCCGCCAGTTCGGCGGCGACCCGGCCATCGTCGCGGCGCTCGGCATGTTGTCGGGGTTTTGCGGGACGCTGATGACGCCGATGGCGGCCAACTTCAACATCGTGCCCGCCGCCATTCTCGAACTCCGCGACCGTTTCGGCGTTATCCGCGTGCAATGGCCGACCGCGCTCCTGCTGCTCATCTTCAACATCGCGGTGCTGGCATCGTGCGCCTTTCCCGGAGGCTTCGTCCGATGACCCCGACCCAGGCCGCCACCTTCGCGCGCATCGCGCTCGGCCATGTGACGCGCGAATATCCGCACAAGCCCGACCATGTCATGACCGCGGACGACGCCTATGCCCCGCGGCGCGTGCATCCGATCTTCTTCGGCAGCTTCGACTGGCATAGCTGCGTCCACGGCTATTGGCTGCTCGCGCGGATCCGGCGACTGTTTCCCGACCTGGCGGAAGCGGGCGCGATCGATGCGCTGTTTGCCGATGCCTTCACCGCGGACAAGGTCGAGGCGGAACGTGCCTATCTCGACCAGCCGTTGTCGCGCGGCTTCGAGCGGCCCTATGGCTGGGCGTGGCTGCTGATGCTGCAGAGCGAACTGATGGTCGCCGCCAGCCCGCACGCCGCGACGCTCGGCCCGCTGGCCGACGCGTTCGCGGATCGCTGGCGCGCGCATCTGCCGCTGATGACCTATCCGGTGCGCGTCGGCACCCATGCCAACACCGCCTTCGCGCTGGTGCTCGCCGATCGCTACGCGCGCGTCGCCGGCGACACCGGCCTGCGCACGCTGATGGCGGAGCGGGCGCAGCACTGGTTCGGCGCCGACCGCGATGCGCGAGCGTGGGAGCCGAGCGGCGAGGACTTCCTGTCGCCGGTGCTGATGGAGGCGATGGCGATGCGCCGACTGTTACCCGCGCCTGCCTTCGCGGCCTGGTTCACCACCTTCCTGCCCGCTCTCGCCGACGGGCAGCCCGAGACCCTGCTGACCCCGGTCCGCGTCAGCGATCGCAGCGACGGACGGATCGCCCATCTCGACGGCCTGAACCTGAGCCGCGCCTGGGCGATGAGGGACATTGCCGCCGCCAGCGACGGACCCGTCGCCCAAACCCTGCACGCCGCCGCTGCCGAACATCTGTCCGTTGCTATCGATCAGATCGCCGGAGACTATATGGGGGAACACTGGCTCGCCAGCTTCGCCCTGCTGGCGATGACCGGTACGGACTGACGATGCGGTCATCGCCGCATCGACCGAGGGGCGATACTGCCGCGGGATTCGACAGGCCAGGCGGAAGTCTATGCCTGGACCCGCTACTTTCGACCATCAGCCGGAGGTCGACAATGGCCCGCAACGTGATCCTCGTTCACGATCCAACCGTTCCGCACCGGGCTGCAACGGCAATGCGCGCCGCTATTGGAATTTACTGTACGGGGGCCGTCGTGCTGCCGACATGATGCCCAAGCGATCCACGATCATCATCGCCGTCCTGCTGGCGGCCGGCGTCGGCGCGTGTGCGCCGACGATCACGCCGCCACCGCCCGCCATGGCGCTGGCCCCCTTTTATCGCCAGTATCTGGATGCGCGGGGGATTCCGGTCACCGGATCCGGACAGGTATCGCCGGCGGCGCTTCGTCGTGCGCGCGATATCGTGGTCGAGATGCTCGCCGATCGCCCGGACATCCGCGCGGCGCTGGTCAACCATCGGTTCCGCGTCGCGATCATGGCGGAAACGGAAGGGACGACCGACCTGCCCGAACAGGCAGCGTGGAAGAAGCCGACGCGCGACGACCCGGCGCTGACCTTTTGCGAGCGCAAACATTATGACGTCCGCATCGGCCGGCTGAGCGATCGCGACTATTGGAACGGTCGTGCGCGCGGCATGGGCGGCGAACTTACCAGCGGTGCCGAGGAAAATCTGCTCGCCAAGCCCGGCACGCGCTATTTCGGTGAAAACATTTTCGTGCACGAGTTTTCGCACGCGGTCATGGCGGGGATCGCGATCGCCGACCCCGAACTCTTCGCGCTCATCACGACGCGCTATGCCGAGGCGAAGGCGAGAGGGCTGTGGAAGGGCGAATATGCCGAGACGACCGCCGCGGAATATTGGGCGGAAGGATCGCAATTCTGGTTCAATTCGAACCGGCTGGCGGTGGTCGACGGCCGCCGCATCCTGTCGCACGACGACCTGAAGGCCTATGATCCCGTGCTCTACGATCTGCTCGCGCGGGTCTATGGCACGCGCCACCGCCTGCGCACCGACGCCTTTTATAATCACCCGGCGCGCGTGCCTCCGGGCGTCGATCTCACCGCCCCTGGTCCATTGAAAGCGACCGCCGAGCAGTGTTGATCGACTGATTGGCGCCGTTCTCAGCCGACGACGCGGGTCGTGTCTCCCTCCACTGCCAGCGACACGACCGGGGCCGGGGTGCCGGCGAAGGCGCGACGCGCTTCGGCGGTGTCGGCGGGCGGAGCCTGAAGGCCGACGAGGTCGGCGAAGCTCCAGACGCTCAGATCGTCGAGCACGAGCCAGCTATACGCCTGGAACGGGGCCTCGGGCGGGTTCGCGAGGACGAGACCTGTACCGTTCAGCGGGCGCCACGGCCCGTAGAGGCTGTCGGCGATGACGCCGTACAGGCCGGTCGGACCGCGCGGTCCCCCGTCGGCGAACACCTTCGCCTGGGTCGACCAGAACATCAACAGCCTGCCGTCATGGCGGACGATGTGCGGCCGTTCGAGTTCGTTGTTCACGCCGTCCGCATCGACCAGCGGGGGGAGCAGCGTCCAGCCGTCGCCCTCACGTCGCGCGATGCCGATCTGGCCGTTCCACGCGCTGTCGGATCCGGCGCGCGAGGCGGTGAACAGGACGTGTTCGACGCCGGTGTCCGTATCGACGAAGGGGAAGGGGTCACGGAACGCCTTGATCGCGCCGACCGCGCCGCCGCCGGTCATATCGGACTGGTAGAGGATGTCGTCGGGCACGACGATTTCTTCCGGCAGACTCCAGTCGAGGGCGCGCGCTTCGCCGCCGACGATCGCGAGTTTGCCGCGGGTGAGCAGCAGGCGCTGGAGGAACGTCGCCGTCGCCTCGCCGCGAATGCCGGCCGAGGTATAGTAGAGCGACAGCGTCCGTCCGTCGCGTTCCAGTACCGTCGTCCCGGCCCATTCGCGGCTGCCGGGATCGAAGCCGTCCGGCAGCAGATGCCCGAAATCGCGCCATCCCTCCGGCCCGGCTTGTAGCAGACGCAGTCGGGCAATGGCATGTCGATCGTCGGGATCGGGCAGGATCGGGGCGGTCAGTGCCACGATCAATGGGCCGCCGGGGAAGGACACCGTTCGCCCGGCCCGATCGATGATCGGCCAGTGATCCCAGATGTCGATCCCCGGCAGGACCGGCGGCGGCACCGTAGCGATCAGCGGTGCCGCCGCGCCGGCGCCGTCGCCGATCGCGGCGACATGATCGGGCGTCCAGCGAAAGGTTTTGACGACCTCGGTCACCAGCGGGGCCTCAGAACCCGACACGCAGCGCCGCCGAGATCGTGCGGCCGGTAATTGATCGGGCGCGCACGATGCCGTTCGTCGGTATCGCGCCTTCCTCGACTTCGGTGATGCCCTTCACGTCGAACAGGTTGTTGCCGTTGACGCTGACCGTGATGTTCTGGGTCGGGTGGAACGCCACGAAGACGTTGACCTGATTGTAGCCAGGCATCTTCAGCTGGTTGTTGTCCTGGGCATAGCTGGCGGTGGTGCCGATCAGGTTGGCGCCGAAGGTCACTGCGTCGAAATCGATCTGTGGCGTCACCTGATAGAGGAATTCCGCCTGGCGGCGCGGACGGTTTCCGACCACGCCGGGGTTCAGCGCGTCGCGCGTGATCTTGGCGTCGGTATAGGTGCCGCCGGCCGACAGGCTGAACGGCCCGCGTGCGATGCGGCCTTCCAGCTCGACGCCCTTCGCTTCGTAATTGCGGTCGAAGAAGCGCTGGGTCGTCGCTTCGAAATTCTGCTCCTCGGTGCGGGCCCAGAAGCCGGTGACGTAGAAGGACACCCCGCTGCGGCGGAACTTGAACCCGCCTTCCAACTGGCGGACGAAGTCGACCGCCGCGCCCTCGTCGGTCAGCGCGCCGGTCGTCGAATTGATCGACGGGCCGAAGGTCAGGCGATCGGCGTTGGCGCGGCCACCGCGACTGTAGCGGGCGAACAGCGCGCCGGCTTCGGTCAGCTTGAAATTCACGCCCGCCGAGTAGGACAGATAGTCATAGTCGTAATTGACCGGCGAACGCCGCGACGGGATGACTGCGACCTGGCGTTCGGGCGCGGTGATGACGCCGTCGCCGTTGATGTCGAGCGTGGTCGTGCCTGGCCCGAAGCCTGCACCCAGGTCGGCCCCCGCGACACTGCCGCGCGCCTTGCCCATGTCGTAGCGCAGCGACCCGTCGAGGTTGATCCGGCCGAGGTCGAGCCCGACCTGCGCGAACGGCGCCAGCGTGGTGTAGTCGAGGTCGTAGCTGCGGCGGCAGCAATTGCCGAAGAAGCTCGCCGAATAGCCGGGCGCGCCATTCTGCGTCACCGGCACGCCGGCCGCGGTACGCACATCGACCAGCACCGACTGCCCGCTACCCTGGACGGTCTGGACGAACGACGTCCACAGCCAGTCGGTCCGGATGTCCTGACGCGACGCATAGAAGCCGCCGGTCACCGACATCGTGCCGCTGCCGATCGGCAGCGATCCGTTCAGACGGATATCGTTGGTGATGTTGTTCAGGCTCTTCAGATCGACGTCGAACAGCACGACGTTGGCGAGCAGCCCGTTGCCGCCGATCGACGATGGCGTGGTGATCCGCTGCCCGCTGTTCGGGCCGCTGGCGTAGAAGAGCTGGGCACCCGCACCGCCCAGAGCGTTGGCGACGGTTTGCGCGGCGTCGGCGCCGGCCGGGAAGGGCGAGGTGAAGCCGCCGGAGATGTCGGCGTAGCGGAAGCGCTCGACGATGTTCCATCCCTCCGCGACGGGGATCTGTGCCTCCAGCCCGACCGCGGCGACGACCGGATGCTGGCCGTCGCCGATCGAGCGACGCACCGGGCGATTGGCGCCGTCCAGCGTCAGCGCGGTCTGGATGTAACGGCTGTGCAGCGTGTCGTTGTTGATCGAGAAATTGGTGAGGTTGCGATAGTCGGGATCGGCATTGCTGCCGGTGACCAGCACCGGATTCGGCAGATAGCCGATCGCCCGGTCGTTCAGATATTTGCCCGACAGGCGGACGTAGCCGCCGTTCCCGAACGACTTGGTGATATTGGCCTTGATCTGCCCGCCGCGCACCCCGTCGAAGCCGACGTCGCGCTGCCCGTCGCCGATGCGCGAGAAGCCGCCGATGTGATAGGTCACACTATCCGACAGCCGCCCGCCATAGTCGAAGTCGGCACGGAATTCGCGATAGTCGAGCCCGCCCGACACCTGGAACGCGCCGCCCTGGCTCTCGCCGGTCTTGCTGATGAAGTTGATGACGCCGCCCGGCGAATTGGACGCGAAGGTCGAGGCGGAACCGCCGCGGACGGATTCGACCGTGCGGACGTTGAAGTCGGCGCGCAGGAAGATGTCGGCGTTGCCGAAGGTGATGTCGCCGAACTCCAGGATCGGCAAGCCGTCCTCCTGCAGCTGCAGAAACTTCGACCCGCCCGAGGCGACCGGCAGGCCGCGCACCGAGATGTTGGCGTTGCCGTCGCCGCCCGATGCTTCGACGCGGATGCCCGGCAGGTTGCGCAGCAGTTCGCCCGAGGTCCGCGGCGCGAGTTCGACGAGCGAATCGGCGCTGATCGAGCTGACGGTGACCGAACTGTCGAGGCGATTGGTGCCTTGCGCGACGGCGGTGACGACGATGTCTTCACCCGGCGCGGCGCTGTCGTCCGGGACTTCGGCGGCGACCGGAGCGGTTGGCGCGGTCTGGGCGAGCGCGGACAGGGGGGCTGCGAGGATCGTGGTCGCAAGCAAGATGCGGGTTGCCTTCATGTCTACCTCTCCTGACAACGGCCGATCGGGCGGCTCGAACACGATCGGAATACTCGATGCGCAAACGTTTGCAAGCAGAATCTTGCAAACGTTTGCGCAAACGCGTATCGCTCGGATGAACGGGCAAACCGTCGACTATGGGAAGGACGAGGATGAGGATCGGCAAACCGCGACTGTCCGCGATTCGCATCGCGGAAATGAACCTCGGCTTTTTCGGCCTGCAATTCTCGTTCGGCCTGCAACAGGCCAACATGGGGCCGATCTACAGCTATCTCGGCGCCGACGAAGCGACCATGCCGCTACTGTGGCTGGCGGGGCCGGTCACCGGGCTGATCGTCCAGCCGATCATCGGCGCATTGAGCGACCGGACCAATACGCGCTTCGGCCGGCGTACCCCCTATTTCCTGATCGGCGCGGTGCTGTGCAGCCTGGGCCTGCTGGCGATGCCGTATAGTCCGGCGCTGTGGATCGCGGCCAGCCTGCTCTGGATCCTGGACGCCGCCAACAACGTCACGATGGAGCCGTACCGCGCCTATGTCAGCGACCGGCTCGACGAATCACAACGCGCCGCAGGGTTCCTGACGCAATCGGCGTTTACCGGCCTGGCCCAGACTCTTTCCTATCTCGCGCCGTCGCTGCTGGTCTGGGGCGGGATCAGCGCCGACCTGATCGATGCCAACGGCATTCCGGAGATCACGCGGATCGCCTTCGTCATCGGTGCGGTGCTGTCGATCTCGACGATCCTCTGGTCGGTCGTCCGCGTCCCCGAACTGCCGCTCGACGCTGCTGAGGCGGCAGCGATGGCCGCGCGCCCGCTGTCGGCACGCGCGGCGATCGCCGATCTGGTCGACGCCGTTCGCGACATGCCGATCGCGATGCGCCAGCTTGCCTGGGCGATGCTGTTCCAGTGGTTTGCGATGTTCGCCTATTGGCAGTTCATCGCCTTCGCCATTGCGCGGTCGATGTTCGATACCGGCGATGCGTCTAGCGCCGCGTTTCGCCAAGCGACACTGATCACGGGGCAGGCCGGTGCGCTGTACAATTTCATAGCCTTCGTCACCGCCTTCGCGATGGTTCCGATCGCGCGCCGGCTGGGTGCCAAGCCGGTCCACGCCGTCGCGATGCTGCTGTCGGGCGTGGCGATGCTCGTCCTCCCGTGGGCGGACGGCCGCGTCGCGCTGTTCCTGCCGATGATCGGCATCGGCATCGGCTGGGCCAGCCTGATGGGTAATCCCTACATCATGCTGTCGGGCGCGATCCCGCCGGAGCGGACCGGGATCTACATGGGCATCTTCAACATGTTCATCGTCGTGCCGATGATGATCGAAACGCTGGTGATGCCGCTGATCTATCGCCCGTTGCTGGGCGGCGATCCGCGCCATGTGCTGGTGCTGGCGGGCGGCATGATGCTGTGCGCGGCGGTGGCGACCCTTCGGGTGAAGGCGGGGCGGCCGGCGGTTTCGGTTTAGGCCGAGGCGCGCAGGATCAATTCCGGCGGCATCGCGACCGACGCCGCCGGCTCGCCCGCGATCCGCTGCAGCAGCAGTTCGACCAGCAATGTCGCCCCGCGCGCGACGTTCTGGCGCACGGTCGTCAGCGGCGGCGCGGTATGGGCGGCGAGGCTGATGTCGTCATAGCCGATGACCGACACGTCCTGCGGCACGCGCAGGCCGCGGTCGATCACCGCGCGCATGGCGCTCATCGCGATAACGTCGGACGCGGCGAAGATGCCGTTGGGCCACGTCTGCGTCGCCAGGTATCGCGCCGTCTCGCTATAGGCGTCCCGCTCGGTCAGGTGCATCGGCAGCACGGTTTCCTCGACGTCCGGCGTCCGGGCGATGACGGCATGAAACCCCGCATGGCGATCGGCGAATTCGGGGACGGCCGGGTCGCCCAGGAACGCCAGCCGCCGCCGGCCGCTCGCGATCAGATGGCGCGCCGCCAGCTCACCGCCGCGGCGATTGTCGCTGCCGACCGTGACCTGCGCCATGCCTGGGCGATGCGCGCCCCACACGACGATCGGCGCGAAGCGACGGGCCACCGTCTCGATCGTATCGGTCTGGTCGGACTGGCCGATAACGATCACGCCATCGACGCGCCCGGCAGCGACGATGTCGTCGAGCCAGTCGTCACCGTCGGGGATGACCCGCGACAGCAACAGGTCGTACCCCGCCCGTGCCAGGGCGTCCGCGATCGGGCCGAGCAGCCCCATGAAGAACGGGTCGGACAGCGATTGGTCGACGTCGTGGCCCAGCGGAATGACCACGCCAATCGCTCCGGTGCGCTTCCGACGCAGCGCGCTCGCGGTCTGGTTCAGCCGAAAGCCATGCTCGACCGCCAGCTCGCGGATGCGCGCCTTGGTCGCCGCCGACACCCGCGGGTGATCCGACAGCGCGCGCGACACCGTCGATATGGAGACGCCGGCGATTGCCGCCAGTTCGATGAGACCCAGCCGCTTCAACCGAACACTCCCCTTACAGCGCTTCTGCCTACCACCTCATCGCCGACGACCCAATGCTCGCCGAAGACTACAGCGCGGCGATGGCGTCGGCGAGCGGCGCGATTTCGGTTTCGGTCTGGTTCCACGAGATGACCAGCCGCGCTTCCCCGAGGCCCCAGTCGTAGAAGTCGAAACCCAGTCCGCGCAAGCCTGCGGCTTCGTCGGCGGTGACGCGCAGGAACACTTCATTCGCCTCGACCGGATAGACCAACCGATCGCCAGCGGCTTGCGCCAGCAACCGCGCGCCTGCGTTGGCGGCGCGGCCGTTTTCCAGCCACAGGTCGCCCTCCAGCATCGCCAGCAATTGCGCGGCGAGGTAGCGGCCCTTGGAGAACAGCAGCCCGGCGCGCTTGCGGCGGTAGAGGATCGGCGCGGCAAGCTCTGTGCGGAAGAAGACCAGCGCCTCCGCCGACATGCCGCCGTTCTTGACGCAGCCGAACGACAGCGCGTCGACGCCCGCGCGCCACGTCACGTCCGCGGGCGAGCAGCCGAGATGCGCCACCGCATTGGCGAAGCGCGCGCCGTCCATGTGCAGTCCCCAGCCCTTGGCACGCGCCAGATCGCCGATCGTGGCGACCTCGTCCGGCGTGTAGGCCAGGCCATATTCGGTCGCGTTGGTGATCGACACCGCATGTGGCTGGACCTGATGCACGTCCGGCCGGATCGCATCGGTCACCGCGCGGATCGCGTCGGGCGTCAGCTTCGCGCCGGAACCGTCGGCGAGCAGCAGCTTGGCGCCATGCGTGTAGAATTCGGGCGCCCCGGCCTCGTCAACCTGGATATGCGCGTCGCGGTGGCAGACGATGCCGCCGTGGGGCGGGCAGAGCGCCGTCAGCGCCAGACAGTTGGCCGCGGTCCCGGTCGGAACCCACAGCACGCGAACCGGCGTCTCGAACAGGTCGCTGAACGCGCCGTCCAACTGCTGCGACCAGCGATCGCCGTCATAGGCGGTGTCGAGGACGTTCGCGGCGGCCATCGCGTCGAGGACGGCCGGGTGTACCGGGGCGGCGTTGTCGGAGAAGAAGCGCATGGGCGTTGCCCAAGCCGGATGCTCCTTGCGAAATCAAGGGCTTTCGGTTGGCGTCACACGTAATGCGGGTCGCGGTCGTTCGGCAGATTCTCGTAATGCACGATCGCCGGCTCGGGCCCCAGCGGCACGGATCGGCCGTCACGGAACGCCCATTCGCCGCGGTCGCAATCGCGTGCGCGGACATAGCCGTTGATGTACAGGCGGCGCATATGGCTCTCGCCGTTACGGCCCGAGGCATGGACCAGATACGGGTTCCAGAAGGCGACGTCCCCCGGCTCAAGCACCAGGTCAACGACGTCCGCCGTCGTATAGCCGATCTTCGCCAGCGCCGCGTCGTCCATCGCGCGGCCGAGGACGTCGGCATCGACGTCGAGATCGACGTCGCCCAGCACATGGCTGCCCGGCACGAAGCGCATGCAGCCCGACGCTGGCGTGTGCGGATCGATCGCGAGACCGGTCTGAACGTAGGACGTACCGAGGTTGCGATAGGCGTGGTCGGGCTTGCGGAAGCGCGAATCCTGGTGCCACGCGAAGTCGCCGCCGCCGTTCGGCTCTTTCCAATGAACCTGGTTGATAATCTGTTTCAGGTCGCCGCCGATCAACGGGCCGAGCAGCTGGGCGAAGCGCCGGTCGAGCCGTACCGCGTTCATCACCGGCTGATGATAGGACGGCCACTGCGCCATCCGCACCTTGGGCGTACCGTCCCGGCCGGGTGCGACATTATAGAACAGGTTGCCGTGCCGCCAGCTCGCGCCGAGGCGGGTGCCTTCGCTCCACAGCTGGTCGGTCGCGACGGACAGCTGTGCGATTTCGGCGGGGGTGAATACGCGGCGGACGACGACGAAGCCGTCGCGGGCGTAGGTTCCTGCGATCGATTCCCGGCTCATGGGAACGATTACCTAGCAGCAAATCGTGTCGAAGGCGTGACCGGTGGGTTTCGGTTTTGTCATGTTGGGGGGGAGGATGACGTGGCGTGCCCCAGGCAAAGCCTGCGTCGGTCGGGCTTTGCCCGCCGGCCGGCTGCGGCCATGCGCCGCAGGCGCATCGCGGCCGTCCGCCGGCTGCGCCGGCGCGACCCCGCTTGGCCTCAGCGCAGCAGCACCAGTTCCTCTGCCATGCTCGGATGCAACGCCACCGTGTCGTCGAACGCCTGCTTGGTGAGGCCGGCCTTCACCGCCACCGCCGCTGCCTGCAGAATCTCCGGCGCATCCGGGCCGATCATGTGCAACCCGACCACCCGGTCGGTCTCCGCCTCGCACACCATCTTGTAGAGGCAACGCTCGTTGCGGTTGGCGAGAACGTTCTTCATCGCGCGGAAGTCGCTGAGATAGACCTTGACCGTGCCGAGCGTGTTCTTCGCCTCCGCCTCGGTCAGGCCGACGCCGGCCATCGGCGGGTGGCTGAACACGGCCGAGGGAATGCAGTTGTAATCGACCCGCGTCGGCTTGCCGCCATAGACGGTGTCGGCGAACGCCTGGCCTTCGCGGATCGCGACCGGCGTCAGCTGCACGCGGTTGGTGACGTCGCCGACCGCGTAGATCGACGGGCACGTCGACTGGCTGTCGGCGTCGACCTTGACCGCGCCCTTGTCGTCCAGCTCGACGCCCGCCGTCTCCAGCCCCAAGCCATCGGTGTTCGGTACGCGGCCGGTGGCGAAGATGACGCAGTCGACGGTGATCGGCTCGTGCCCGCTCATTTCGACCTTCAGGCACCCGTCGTCCTGCTTCTCGATCCCGCGGAACTCGGCATTGAAGCGGAATTCGATGCCCTTCATCATGCTGATCTGGAGCAGCCGGTCGCGGATCGATTCGTCATAGCCGCGCAGGATGACGTCGGTGCGATTGATGAGCGTCACATGGGCACCGAACTGGTGAAGAACGCCGGCGAATTCGTTGGCGATGTAGCCCGCACCCGCGATCAGCACGCGCTTCGGGATCGCGTCGAGGTGGAAGACTTCATTCGAGGTGATGCCATGTTCGTGGCCCGGGCACGACGGCACCGCCGGCCGCGCGCCGACCGCGACCAGGATGCGCTCGGCGGTAATCTCGCGCCCGCTGGTGAGGCGGACGCTGTTCGGCCCGGTCACGACCGCGCGTTCGTTGATGATGTCGACCCCGTGGCTCGTCAGCGTATTAGTGTAGGCGCCGTTGATCCGGTCGACTTCGGCGAGGACGTTCTCCTGCAGGCATTTCCAGTCGAAATCGCAGTCGCTCGGCACCTTCCAGCCGAAACGCTGGGCGTCCTTCAGATCCTCAGCGAAATGCGCGCCGTACACGAGCAGCTTCTTCGGGACACAGCCACGGATGACGCAGGTGCCGCCGACACGATATTCCTCCGCCACCGCGACCTTGGCCCCATGGGCCGCCGATACGCGCGCCGCGCGGGTCCCGCCCGATCCGGCACCGATGACGAAAAGGTCGTAGTCATATTGGGGCATGGTCGGCATCCGGGAACGGAGGAAAGATATGGTGGCGCCCATCTAGGATGCCATGGCCTTGCGCGCCACCCGGCGATGGGCGACGCTGGCGGACAAAAGGAGAGGTGCGATGCGCGAGTTCGACATCATCGTGTACGGCGCGACCGGTTTTACGGGGAAACTGGTCGCCGAATATCTCGGGGGCCGGGACCATGGCGTGACCTGGGCGATGGCGGGGCGGTCGCTGACCAAGCTGGAGGGCGTGCGCGACGAACTGGGGATCGATGTCCCGCTGATCGTCGCGAACGCGGACGACCCCGCCTCGCTACGGGCGACGTGCGACCGCGCGAAGGTCGTGCTGACGACGGTCGGTCCGTATCAGCTCTACGGCGAGCCTCTGGTCGCGGCCTGCGCGGCGTCGGGCACGGCCTATGTCGATCTGTGCGGCGAGCCGGCGTGGATGAGGGCGATGATCGACGCGCATGAAGCGCAGGCGCAGCTGACCGGCGCGCGGATCGTGTTCAGCGGCGGGTTCGATTCGATCCCGTTCGATCTGGGCGTCTGGACGCTGCAGCAGGCGGCGATCGCGCGGTTCGGCCGACCCTTCCCGCGGGTGAAGGGGCGCGTGATCGCGATGAAGGGCACCTTCTCGGGCGGCACCTTCGCCAGCGCCAAGGCGACGATGGCGGCGGCGGCGAAGGACCCGTCGATCTTCAAGCTGATGATTGATCCCTTCGCACTGACCCCGGGCTTCACAGGCCCGCCGCAGCCCAAGGGGCTTGTGCCCGAATATGACGAGGCGCTGTCGGCATGGACCGCGCCGTTCGTGATGGCGGCGATCAACACCAAGAACGTCCACCGCACGAATGCCCTGCTGGGGCACCCGTACGGCACCGGCTTCACCTATGACGAGATGATGGTCGCGCCGGGCCTTGGCGACATCGGGAAAGCCGCGGCGGAGGCGATCGCCAGGTTCAACCCGATCGGCGGCGACAAGGGACCGGCACCGGGCGAGGGGCCGTCGCTGGAGGAGCGCGAGGCCGGCCATTACGAAATCGCCTTCCTGGGCGAGATGCCCAGCGGCGAACGGATGCGCGCGATCGTCACCGGCGACCGCGATCCGGGCTATGGATCGACGTCGAAGATGATCGCGGAGACAGCGATCTGCCTGGTGAAGGATGTTGGCGGCGAAGGCGGCATCTGGACGCCGGGCGCGCTGATGGCCGAGCCGCTGGCCACGCGGCTGAAGGCGAATGCGGGGCTGACGTTTTCGATAACCTGACGTGATCCCGCGCAGGCGGGAGCCCAGAGTTGCAGAGGACGGACCCTCGTGACTCCGGGCTCCCGCCTTCGTGGAAGCACAGTTAGGTTAGAACGCTGCGGTCACGCCCACCACGGCCGTCGGGCCGACGATCGAGCCGCCGGTCGTCTTCGACAGGTTGGGCTGGAGATAGGCAGCTTCACGGTTCGAGATGTCGGTGTCGACATACGAAACGTTGAACGTCAGGTTCTTCCAGGTGACGTCGGCACCCAGCGACCAGTCCCAGTATTTGCCGGTCGGCGCGACGCTGGTGCCGTTGGGGCCGAGGCCCGGATTGCCCTTCGAATAGCCGATGTGGCCCTTCAGCGTGATCGGGCTGGTCGGGATCGCGACCGCCGCGTCGCCGGCGAGGTAGAGGTTGTCGTACGCCCTGCCGTCGCCTGCGATGAACGGCGTCGCCGAGCGGGTATAGAGGCCGAGTGCGTTCTGCTTCGGCGCATAGAATACCGACGCGGTCAGGGTTGCCGGACCAGTGGTGCCGCTGATCTTGGCATAAGGCTCCAGAAAGTCGGTTTCATTTGCGCCGCCCGGATACATGTACCAAGTGACCCCGACGTCGAGCGTACCGTTGCCGACCGGGGCCTTATACCCTGCGATAAGGTCGAGTTCGAGATTGGCGCCGCCGAACGTGCCCCAACCGGCGAGGTTCGAGCCCCAGGTGCCGACGTAGAACCCGCTTTCGTGAGCAATGGTGATGCCGCCTTGCACGGCGACTTCCTTGTCGGACTGCGACACGCCGCGGAAGCGATAGTCGGACACGATACCGACGCTGCCCGACACGGTGACCGGGGGCGGGGGATCCTTCACGTCCTGCGCGAGCGCGGGGGTAGCGAGTACGCTGAGTGCCAGCGCGAGCGAAGTAACCGGAAAACGCATCGTGAGACCTCCATGTTGGGTCGATGGTTTCCGCCTGCGTGCCGGGTGCGGGGCTGCTGCGTGGCGCTCCCGCTTACCGGCGACTCAGGTAAAGTGGCGCATTGTGTTGCGTCGCACAACAAAAAAGCGTCGCGAGTAAACCCCGCGACGCTCGATTGTTGCGTAACCGCAACAGGTATCGTTACGAAACGGCGATGATCGCGTCCACCTCCACCGCCACGCCACGCGGCAGCGACGCCACGCCGACCGCGGCGCGGGCGTGCTTGCCGGCATCGCCGAACAGCGCAACCATCAGGTCCGAAGCGCCGTTCGCGACCTGGGGCTGTTCGGTAAAGTCGGGCGTCGAATTGACGAACACGCCCAGCTTCACGATCCGCACGACGCGGTCGAGCCCGCCGAGCGCAGCCTTCGCCTGGGCGACGACCATCAACGCGCAGCGCTTGGCGGCTTCCTGACCATACGCCAGGTCATGCTCGCCTTCGCCGATGCGGCCGAGGATCAACTGGCCGTTCGCATCGAACGGGATCTGGCCCGAGACGTGGAGAAGGCCGCCGGCCTCGACCGTGGGAACATAGGACGCGACGGGCGCGGCGGCCTCCGGCAGGGTCAGGCCGAGGTCTTCGAGCTTGCGATCGACATGGGTGGTCATGCGGGTTCTCCAGTGAGGGCCGGGGCGGATGCGCCCTCGGCGAAACGGGTGGCGATCCAGGCGCGCGCGTCGTCCCAGTCGTCGATGCGCGCGTGGGCGTGCGGGGCCTTGGGCACCGATGGGGCCAGCGACGGTTCCGATACCATATGTAGCCGGTAAACCTGCGGCGCGTGGCGGGCGACCGATTCGTGGTGCACGGCCAGGTCGTCGACGAACACGGTCACGCTTGGGGCATATTCGGCGATCAGCCGCGCGACGGGCGCGCCCTTGCCGCCCTGATTGCATTCGACGCGGTGGGCGATGCCGTGCGTTTCCAGCTGGGCAATGCGCGCGTCGCGGCAATGGTCCTGCAGGTTGGTCAGCACGACGATGTCTGCGGTCCTGGCGATCTCCGTCAGCGCCTCGCGGGCATGGGGTACCAGCGTCTGGCGCTCCATTTCGTGCGGGAAGAAGCCGTCGAGATACGACCACATTTCGTCCCGGCTGAGCAGGCTGCCGTCGCGGCGCCGCATGCTTGTCGTGAAATCGCCGCCGTTGGGCGTGAAGTCGATGTCGTGCGCCTCGCCCAGCCACGTACCGAAATGACGGACCATGTGCAGCAGGACCTCGTCGCAATCGGTGATCAGAAGCGGCCTCATACGTGCTCCAGCCGCGCGCGGGCGCGGACCAGGTCGGCCGGCGTGCAGCCCAGCGCATCCGCGCAGGCGATCAGGTCGCTCTCGTGATTTTCCAGGAATTGCAGCGCGGCGGCAAGCGTCGCCGGCGATCCGGCCGAGGTCCGCAGCGCCTGCGGATCGAGCCCCGTCAGGTCGAGCAGCCGCATCGCTCGGGCGGGTTCCTCGAGCGTCCACACCAGCGCGCGGAGCGCCAGCGTTTCGTCATTTGTCTCGTGCGGCTGCATCGCCTAGATTCGCGCTCGTACTTTGGGGAAAGGTCAGCGCGGGCGTGGCAAAAAGGGTGCTCGTTGTCGAGGACAACGAACTCAATCTGAAACTCTTCTGCGACCTGCTGCGCGCGCACGACTTCGTCACCGAACCGGTGCGGGACGGACGCGAGGCGGTGGCGCGCGCGAAGGCGTTCGAACCCGATCTGGTGGTGATGGACATCCAGCTGCCGCACGTCAGCGGGCTGGAACTGATCGGCCAGATGAAGCGTGACCCGCGGTTGCGGGCGATCCCGATCATGGCGGTGACCGCCTATGCGGGGCGCGATGACGAGGAGCGCATTCGCGCGGCAGGCGCGAATGCCTATGTGTCGAAGCCGATCTCGGTGATGCGGTTCGTGCAGGAAGTGCGCGCGCTGGTGCCGGACGCGGGCGGCGCGCAGTTTGCGTAAGCAAACTGCCGACCCGCCACGGCGGGCAGCGAGGCGGCGTCCCTAATCCTCCCCGATACGGGTAGGGGACCAGCCGAAGGCTGGTGGAGGGGACTCTCCGTAAGCGACGTGCAGTGCGGCCCGCCCCCTCCACCACCGCTTCGCGGCGGTCCCCCTCCCCGCGAGCGGGGAGGATCGGGAACGCAAAAAAGCCGTGGGGCGCTTGCGCCCTACGGCTTGCGGCCCCGGCGAATCGCCTGGGGCTCTGGACCCCGGCCTAGGCCGGGGCTGCGTGAGACTCGCCGCTGCGAGACTTACTTGATCTTCGCTTCCTTGAACTCGACGTGCTTGCGCACGACCGGGTCATACTTGCGGAACGAGAACTTCTCGGTCTGCGTGCGCGGGTTCTTCTTCGTGACGTAGAAGAAGCCCGTGTCCGCGGTGCTGACGAGCTTGATCTTGACGGTTGCCGGCTTGGCCATGACCCGAATCTCTAAATCTGTTCAAAAGAAAGAGGCGGCACGCACACGCGGCCGCCGTCAGGGGAGGGCGCATGAGGGATCTGGGCGCGCGTGTCAAGCTTTTGCGCGCCTTCGACCCACCTTGCGGTCGTTGACGTGATCTTTACCATTCCGGGCGCAGCGTGCGCATCTGGATCAAAAGGTGCGTTCGACATGGCACTACGGGGACTGGATGCGATGACGGTGGTGCGCGACGATCTGATCGCGCGGGTCGATGCGATCGACCGGCGCGCCGACAGCCTCCGACCCGGCGAACTGGTCTGTGAACTCGAAGCGATTCGCCGGATCGCAAGTCGACACGGTATCGGCCCCGCCATCACCGTCGTTCACGCGCTCGACAGCGCCCTGTCGCGGGGCGAGCGGGGGCCGCTGGTGCATGGCTGGCTGGCGATCCTGCGCGACGCGGTCGGCTTCACCGGCGCGGCGGCGCACGCATCCGAAACCTATGCGGCGGCCTGCGCGGTTCGCCTGGCCCGCTGATTCGGTCGGACCGAGCGTGGACGCCCTGGTGCCCGCCTTCGTCGCGGCGCTGCTGGCCGGCATCGGCGAGCGGCCCGCGCGTCTGGCCGCCCTGTTGGGCGAGCGCCGGGGCGTGTTCGCGGGGTTCGCGCTGGGTCATGCCGCAGCCATCGCCATCGCGATCGCCGGCGCCATTCTGATCGCGCCGATGCTGTCGACAAACGCGCGCAGCATCCTGCTGGCCATCGCGCTCATCCTCGCCGGGTTCGGCACGGTGTGGCAGCGCCGGATCGAACGGCCTTCGGGGCCCGCGCCGGTCGCGGCGGCGGCGGGCAGCTTCGCCGGGGGGGAGGGTACCGCTTTCCTCGCCTTTGCGCTGGCGATCGGTGGATCGTTGCCGGTGTTGGCGGGTGTAGGCGCCTTCGCCGGCGCGATGCTGCTTGTCGGTATTGCTGGGGGCATGGGTCAGGCGTGGTTTCGGCTGCCCTTGCGCACAATCGGTCGGATCGCGGGCGGCCTGCTGCTCGTGACCGGAATCATCGTCGGCTTGGGCGGCCTGCGGCTGATCTAGCGTTTCGATCACACTGCCGATCCTTTTAACGCCGCCCCGGGGGAGCGTTTCGCGCGGCAGGTCGTTACCCATACGAAACCGACGACTCACTTCTGGAGACTTTTCGTGGCCGACGCCAACCCCGCCCCGCTCGCGACCCCGACCGACCTGAACCGCAACGACACCCGCACCGTCGCCGATGCGCTGAATTCGTCGCTCGCCGATTGCTATGCGCTGTATTTGAAGACCAAGAATTTCCACTGGCACGTCTCGGGCCCGCATTTCCGCGATTATCACCTGCTGCTCGACGATCAGGCTGCACAGATCCTGGGCGTGACCGACGCGATCGCCGAGCGCGTGCGCAAGACCGGCAACCTGACGCTGCGCTCGATCGGTGATATCGCGCGGCGCCAGACGCTGAGGGACAATGACGCCGAGTTCGTGACCGCCGCTGACATGCTGGCCGAACTGCGCGAGGACAATCTGAAGCTCGTCGAATCCTTCCGCGTCGTGAAGGAAGCCGCCGAGGACGCGAAGGACAATGCGACCAGCGGCATCGTCGACGAATGGACCGACCAGGCCGAGGAACGCGCTTGGTTCCTGTTCGAGGCCAGCCGCAAGGGCTGAGCCGGCGCGCTGGGCGCGGTCAGCGCTGCGCCCGGTTCGCTCCCCAAAGCGTCAGCAGCCAGATGTCGGGCGGCGCGTTCAGCCGTAACGGCAGAACGCTGGTTCCCACGCCCGCACCGACGATCGTCGCGCGACCGCCCTCGCGCACGACGCCGCAGAGATAGTGTGCGCCATAGGCCGAGGGGATTTCGAGCGGGCCGTAAAGCGGGAGCACGATCTGCCCGCAATGCGTATGGCTCGTCACGACCAGTGGCACATCAGCAGGCAGGTCGGGGACGACATCTGGCCCGTGGCTAACTAGAAGCCGCGGACCCGGTAGAGCCCGCGCTTCTGCCATCGCCGCGCCGATCCGGTCATGCTTGGTATAGCGGTCGTCGAGCCCTACGACGGTCAGCGCGCCGAAGCGCTGCGCTTGGTTGTCCAGGATGATTACACCTGCCGCAGCCAGTGCGGCCCGCACCGGACCGATGCTCGTCCAGTGATCGTGATTGCCCATCACCGCCACCGTGCCGATCCGCGGGCGCAGCTGCTTGAGCGGTGCGACCAGCAGCGGTGCGCGATCGGCCGACAGCCCCATGTCGTGTCCGGCGATGAAGTCGCCTGCCAGTGCGACGACATCGGGACGCAGCGCGTTGATCTGAGAGACGATCCGCGTCAGCCGCGCTGCGTCCATCGCGATGCTGCCGATGTGGATATCGCCGATCACCGCGACGGTCATCGGCGCGGCCGACGCTGGCCAACCGGGCAACTCGACCGTCGCCCGACGCACGATCGGCGTCTGTCGCGCTTCGGCAAACATCCAGCCGAGCAGGGCGAGGCCCAACAGTGCGGCAGCGATGACGAGGCGGAGCAGGACACGCATGGCCTGCGCATAGCGGAACCGGATGCGCTCGCCCATGTTAGCCCTTCATGCGCGCGTTTGCCGACCTGCTCGATTCGCTGATCTACACCCGATCGCGCAATGCGAAGCTGAAGCTGATCGGCGACTATCTGCGCGCGACGCCCGACCCCGACCGCGGGTGGGCGATGGCGGCACTGACGGGCGACCTCGACCTGCCGGCGGTTAAGCCCGCCGTCATCCGCGCGATGGTCGACGAACGCGTCGACCCGGTGCTGTTTCGCATAAGCCGTGATTTCGTCGGCGACTCCGCGGAAACGATCGCATTGATGTGGCCCGAACCGCACGGCGCGCCACCGCTGCCGCCCGAGGCGCTCACGCTGTCCGCCGTCGTCGATCGGCTGGCTTTGCTCAGCAAATCGGACACCGCGGGCGTGCTTGGCGTCTATCTCGATGCGATGCAGGCGGACGAGCGCTACGCTTTGTTGAAGCTCGCGACCGGAGCGCTCCGCGTCGGTGTCTCCGCCCGCCTTGCCAAGACGGCGCTCGCCAATGCGTTCGGCGTCGATGTCGACGCGGTGGAGGAGGTGTGGCACGGCCTGACGCCGCCCTATAGCGCGCTGTTCGATTGGGTGGAGGGGCGCGGGGACCAACCGACCGCGGCGGACGTACCGACGTTCCGCCCGTTCATGCTCGCCCACCCGCTGGAAGAGACGGTGGTCGATCTCGCCGACTATGCCGCCGAATGGAAATGGGACGGCATCCGCGTGCAACTGGTCCACGTCGCGGGTGAAACGCGGCTGTATAGCCGGGCGGGCGACGATATCACGCGCAGCTTTCCCGAAGTCGCGGTGGCATTCCGGGTGGCTGGTGTGCTCGATGGCGAGCTGCTGGTCCGCGGTGACGCTCAAGGGGCGGGGCGTGACGATGCCACCGCCAGCTTCAACGCGCTGCAACAGCGGCTGGGACGCAAAACCGTGTCGGCGAAGATGCTGGCCGATTATCCCGCTTTCGTGCGCCTTTACGACATATTGTTCGATGGTCCCGAGGACCTGCGCCCGCTGCCGTGGACCGAACGTCGCACGCGGCTGGAGGGCTTCGCCGCGCGCTTGCCAGCCGCGAGTTTCGACGAGTCGTCGGTGATCGACGCCAGCGACTTCGCGCATCTGGGCGAGATCCGCGCGGGCAGCCGCGATGCCGCGATCGAGGGCGTGATGCTGAAACGTCGCGACTCGCCCTATGTCAGCGGGCGTCGCGTCGGTCTGTGGTACAAATGGAAACGCGATCCGCTCGTCGCCGATTGCGTGATGATGTACGCGCAGCGCGGCTCTGGAAAGCGCTCGTCCTTCTACTCCGATTATACCTTCGGTTGCTGGACCGAAAACGGCGAGCTGTCGCCGGTGGGCAAGGCCTATTCGGGTTTCACCGACGAAGAGCTGAAGTGGCTCGACCGGTTCGTGCGCAACAACACGGTCGCGCGGTTCGGACCCGTGCGCGAGGTCGAGAAGACTTTGGTCCTCGAAGTCGCATTCGATTCGATCCACGCGTCGAAGCGGCACAAATCGGGCGTCGCGATGCGCTTTCCCCGAATCAGCCGCATTCGCCGCGACAAACCGGCCGCGGAGGCCGATACCGTCGCCGCGCTCGAACGGTTGATCACCTGAGGGAGGGGTACGAATTTTTCGGGGTGGTTGGGGCCGGGCGCTCGGCGTAGTCGGTGGCCCATGAGCATGCGGCCGACCGACGATCTCTGGGCACTGACCGAAAAGGAGAAGCAGACGCTGCGGCTGATCGTGCGCGGGCACGACGCCAAGTCGATAGCGCGCAGCCTGGACCTGTCGGTCCACACCATCAACGAACGGCTGCGCGACGCACGGCGCAAGATGGCGGTGGCGAGCAGTCGTGAAGCCGCGCGGATGCTGTTCGAAGCGGAAGGTGCGACCCCCGAAAATCTGGGGGACGGACAAATCGGGGCAGACCCGGCCACGGTGTCGGGCGATCCGGCGGCAGGGCCGGCACGGCGCCGATCTGCCCTCATCACCGGAGTGTTGCTCATGACCATCCTGCTCGGCCTCGCGGCGCTGATCGCCGCTCCCTTTGCTACGCAAGCGCCCGTCTCGACCGAAGCGGTCAAGACGGATGTCGTCCAGGCGGCGAAGACCTGGCTGGAATTGCTCGACCAGGGCAAATGGGAAGCCAGCTATCGCGGCACCGGCACTGCGTTCCAGAAGCTCAACACGCTGAAGGTCTGGACCGACGTGTCCGAACGCGTGCGCACCCCGCTCGGTGCGGTCGTGTCGCGGACCCTGCTCGCCCAGGAAAATCTGCCCGCCCCGCCCGATGGGTACGAGGTCGTCAAATTTCGCACGCGCTTCGCCAATTCGGGCGAGGTGACCGAGACGGTAACGTTCGAACGCGAAGCCGGCGCGTGGCGGGTCGTCGGCGTAACCGTGGGATAACCCCGGGGCTCCCGCGAAAGCGGGAGCCCGGAGCCGCAGGCCATTTGGAGTGTGGCTTCAGGCGCCCGCGTGCGCGGGAGCACCTGTCTATTCCGCCGGTACCAGCTTCACCTCGAACAGCGTCGGCCACAGCTTGCCGGTCAGGAACAGTCGCCGCGTCTTCGCATCCCACGCGATGCCGTTGAGCACCGCGTCGGGATCTGTCGCGGCGACTTGGCGCGACAGGGCGCCGGCGTCGATGATCCTGGTGACATGCCCGTCGGCGGGATCGATCGCGACAATATAATCGGTCTGCCAGACGTTCGCGAAGAGCTCGCCGTCGACCGTCTCCAGTTCGTTCAGCTGATCAATCGGCCGGCCGCGCAGGCTGACCGTCACGCGGCGGCGCTCGGCGAGCGTGTCGGGATCGAGGAAGCGCAACGTCGGCGTACCATCCGACAGGACCAGGCTGTCGCCCAGCGTCGCCAGGCCCCAACCCTCGCCAGGATAGCGGCGTGTACCCACCGGCTTCAGCCCCTTCGCATCCCAGCGATAAGCTATGCCGTCCTTCCAGGTCAGGCTAACGAGCGTCGATTTGTGAAGCGCCAGCCCCTCGCCGAACTTTGGCGACGGGATCGACCGGCGGGCGAGAACCTTGCCGTCCTTCAACGCGACGTGGCGGACCTCCGAACGGCCCTCCTTGCCGGTGCTTTCGAACAGGCTGCCGTCGTGCCAGACCAACCCTTGCGTGAAGGCGCGGGCGTCGTGCGGATAGCGGGCGACGATCTCGACCGTGAAGCGCGGGATGGCGGCGGGAGCGGGCGCCGCTTGCGGCTGCGCTTTCACCGGGGCCGGCTGGGCCTGGGGCGGCGGAGCGGCGCCGAGCAGCAGGACGGCGAAGGCGAGCGAGGCGGCGCGGACGATCATGCTGGCGATATACCGCGGCGCGTATGAATGGGGAATTGGCGAAGCACCTGCGCCTGGCTGATGGCTGTACAACCCTTGATTGCGTCATTCCGGCGAAAGCCGGAACCCAGGGTTTCGAGGGACACCGCCGTATCGCTCGGCCGCGCGGGCCCCGCTTTCGCGGGGATAGCGATGCTGAACGCTCGAAACGAAAACGGGCGGCACCGCATCCGGAACCGCCCGTCTCTGTCTCACCCTAGAGGCGTGAAGCTTACTGCTTCGGCTCCAGGTTCACCGCGGCGTGCTTGCCGCGGCGATCGATTTCGAGTTCGAAGTCGAGCTTGTCGCCTTCGTTCAGCGTCGGCAGACCGGCACGCTCGACCGCCGAGATGTGGACGAACGCGTCCGGCTGGCCGTCGTCGCGCTGGATGAAACCGAAGCCCTTCATCGCGTTGAAGAACTTGACGGTACCCGATGCGCGCTCGCCGGTCAGCTGACGCTGCGGGCCGCCGCCGAAGCCGCCACCGGCTCCGCCGCGCGGGCCGGCGTCACGGTCGCGCGGCGGGCCGCGGTCGGTGACGGGCATCGGTTCGCCGTCGATCTTCAGTTCGGTGGCCGAGATACGGCCGCCGCGATCGACGAGGGTGAAGCCGAGCGGCTGGCCCTCCGCCAGGCCGGTCAGGCCGGCCTGTTCGACCGCCGAGATGTGAACGAACACGTCTTCACCGCCGTCATCACGGACGACGAAGCCGAAGCCCTTCTGTCCGTTGAAGAACTTCACCACGCCGGTGCCTTCGCCGATCACCTGCGGGGGCATGCCGCCACCACGGCCGCCGCCGAAGCCGCCACCACCGCCGCCGCCGCGGAAACCACCGCCGCCGCCGCCGAAGCCACCACCGCTACGACCGCCGCCGAAGCCGCCACGATCGCCACCGCCGAAGCCGCCGCCACCGAAGCCACCACGGTCGCCGCCGCCGAAGCCGCCGCCACCAAAGCCGCCGCCGCCGAAGCCACCG
>CAJYOI010000007.1 GCA_913776045.1 uncultured Sphingomonas sp. | reverse complement strand
CGACCGAAACTCGCCGGCAGGAACGCCTCGGCAAACCCACGCTGATCCATCCCGATCCCTTCCGCTGCTCTCCAGCAGTGAATCAGATCCATCACCGCCAGTCAGCTACTTTCGCAGAGGTCTCGCGCAGGCGGGGATACATAGTCGCTGGTGGCTGTGAGACTCACAGCGTTCAGCCAGAATTTGTCCACGCCTGCGCGGGGAAGACGGTGATGGGGGGGCGGGACCGGCGGCGGTAACGGGCCGGGTCGACGCCGGTTGAGGGCGGGGACGACGAACGATCGCGCCGGGGCGGTTCCACAGCCGCCCCAAATCCCCTATCGCCCGCCCATGCTCCGTATCCTCGTCGACGCCGACGCCTGTCCGGTGAAGGAAGAAATCTACCGCGTCGCATGGCGCACCGACGTGCCCGTCGCGATCGTCAGCAACAGCCGGATGCGCGTGCCCGACCATCCGCTGGTCAAGCAGGTGACCGTGTCGGACGGCTTCGATGCCGCGGACGACTGGATCGCCGTGAACAGCGACGCCCGCGCGATCGTCGTCACCGCCGACATCCTGCTCGCCGATCGCTGCATCAAGGCGGGCGCCACCGTCATCGCCCCCAACGGCAGGCCCTTCACCGAAAGCTCGATCGGTGCGGCTGTCGCGACGCGGGCGATCATGGCCGACCTGCGCGCGGGCGCGATGGGCGATCCTGTCGGCGGGCCGAAGCCGTTCGCCAAGGAGGACCGCTCGCGTTTTCTCTCGGCGCTCGACGCCGCGATCGTACGCTTGCGCCGCGCGTGAAGCCATCGGTGCTCCCGCGCGTTCGCCCCCGCAGATGACCACCGATCCTGTCCCCATCCCCGCGGCGACGGTCGTGATCTTCCGGGATCGCGCAGGCGCGCCGCCCGAATTACTGATGGTCGAACGGTCAGCGGCGATGGTGTTCGCCGGCGGAGCGATGGTGTTTCCCGGCGGGCGGATCGACCCCGGCGACCATGCGCTGGCCGCCGAACTGGAGCTGGACGACGACGGTCCCGCCCGCGTCGCAGCGGTGCGCGAATCGATCGAGGAAGCCGGTGTCGGCCCCGGCGTGACGCCCGGCGACGCCACGACGATCGCGCGGCTGCGGGCGATGCTGCACGATGGCGCAACGATGGGCGCGGCGCTCGACGCGGTCGGTGCCTCCTTCGACCCGGATGTCCTCGTCCCCTTCTCGCGCTGGCTGCCGCTGGGGATGCGGGCGCGGATCTTCGACACGCTTTTCTATCTCACGCGAATGCCCGAGGGCGCACCCGAACCGAGCGTCGATGCGACCGAAAACAGCCGCCTGGTCTGGACCACCGCCGCCGCGATGCTGGGGGAGGCCGATGCAGGCCGCGCGACGATCATCTTTCCTACGCGACGCAACCTGGAGCGCCTGGCGCTGTTCGGCGATTATGATGCCGCGGTCGTGCAAGCCCGTGCCCACGCGATTCGCGCGATCACGCCGTGGTTCGAAGAGCGGGACGGGGTACGCCACCTCCGCATCCCGGACGATCAAGGCTATCCGGTCACCGCCGAACCCGCCGACACGGTGCGCCGCGCGTGAAAGGCGTGCGCCAATTCCTGATCGCTATGACGGTGGCCGCGGTCATCCTGGCAGGGGTCTTCGCGATCTACGCCGTGGTGAAGTCCCGCCCGCAGGATCTGCCGTGGACCCCGCTCAATCTGGCCGAAAAGCCGGGGATGTTCACGGGGCCAAAGCTCGCCGCGCTCGGCGACGATTTCACACAATGCCGCGCGCTGCTGGACAAGGCGGGCGTCCGCTATACCGCGCTCGAACCGGTACGCCCGGCGCAGGCGCAATGCGGCTATGCCGATGGCGTGCGACCGACCGGCGGGTCGGCCGCGCTGCGCTATGCCCCCTCTGGGCTCGGCATGGCGTGCCCGGTTGCCGCCGCAATGGCGATGCTCGAATGGAACGTCATCCAGCCCGCGGCGCAGAAACATTTCGGATCGCCGGTGCGCACGATCGAACATTTCGGCAGCTACAATTGCCGGCGGCTCTACGGCCGCAGCTCGGGCGATTATAGCCAGCATGCGACGGCGGACGCGATCGACATCGCCGGCTTCGTATTGCGCGACGGGACGCGGATCACGGTCGTCGGGGATTGGGACGGATCGGGGGCGAAGGGCGCGCAGAAGGCGGCGTTCCTGCGCGAGGTGCGCGACGGCGCATGTCAGCTTTTCGCGACGACCTTGTCACCGGATTACAATGCGGCGCACCGGGATCACTTCCATCTCGATCAGGCCAATCGAGGTGTGATGGGGTGGAGAGCGTGTCGCTGAGCTGATCCTCCCCTTGCAGGGGAGGATGGGCCCCGCCGGGGCGAAGCCGCGTCGTCGGTCGGCTGACGCGCGCCGGCCGGTGGTCGGCGCGCGACGTGAATTAGCGTTCGCTACTTCACTCGCCGACCGTTTGCTCGATGACCCCGAAGATCGGATGATGCTTGTCGTCCTCCGCCCAGATGCGCACCGTGTCGCCCGCCTTCAGGAACGGCGTCTCCGCCTTGCCCCGCAGGATCGTCTCGACGGTGCGCACCTCGGCCAGACAGGAATAGCCCACACCCCCCTCGGCGATCGGCTTGCCCGGCCCGCCGTCGGCGTCGCGGTTGCTGACGGTGCCCGAGCCGATGATCGTCCCCGCGCCCAGCTTGCGCGTCTTGGCGGCGTGCGCGACCAGCGTGCCGAAGTCGAAGGTCATGTCGACGCCGGCGTCGGCACGGCCGAAGGGCTTGCCGTTCAGGTCGACCATCAGCTTGCGGTGCAGCTTGCCGTCTCTCCACCAGTCGCCGAGCGAATCCGGAGTCACGAAGACGGGGGAAAAGGCGCTCGCCGGTTTCGACTGGAAGAAGCCGAACCCCTTGGCCAGTTCGCCCGGGATCAGGTTGCGCAAGCTGACGTCGTTGGTAAGGCCGACCAGCAGGATCGCATCGAGGGCCTCTTCGCGGCTCGCGCCCAAGGGCACGTCGCCGGTGACCACGACGACTTCGGCCTCCAGGTCGCAGCCCCAGCTCTCGTCCGCCAACGGAATCGGGTCGCGCGGCCCCAGGAAGCCGTCCGAGCCGCCCTGGTACATCAGCGGGTCGTGCCAGAACGTCTCCGGCATCTCGGCCGATCGCGCCTGTCGCACCAGCGCGACGTGATTCACATACGCCGAGCCGTCCGCCCACTGATATGCCCGCGGCAACGGCGAGGCGGCGTCGTGTTCGTGAAAGCGGATGCGCGGGATGACTTCGTGGTCGAGGTCGGTCTGCAGGTTCTTCAGGTCCGGCAGCAGCTGGTCCCAATTGTCGAGCGCCGCCTGCAGCGTCGGGGCGATGTGGGTTGCGTCCGCGCACCAGGCGAGATCGTTCGACACCACCACCAGCCGGCCGTCCCGGCCGTGCTTCAGGCTCGCAACTTTCATGCATCGTCTCCTTGCTTTGGACGTTTCATGCCTTCCGTAACGGCTGGTGTCGATGACGATGTTGACAGATGCGTGTGACTGATCGACCAGCCGAGAGCATGAGCCTGCGCTTCCTCGATCATGGCGGAGAAATGGGCCGGCGGATCCGCGACCGCGACTGGTCGCGGACGCCACTGGGGCCGATCGACGCATGGCCGGCGACGCTGCGCACGATGCTGGGCGTCGCGCTGTCGTCGAGCCATCCGACCTGCGTGTACTGGGGGCCGGAGATGCGGCTGCTCTACAACGACGCTTGGTCGGTCATTCCGGCCGAGCGGCATCCGGGCTGTCTGGGCGAGCCGGCAGCCGAGGTTTGGCAGGACATCTGGCATGTCGTGGGGCCGGAATTTGCCCAGGTGATGGCGACCGGCGAGAGCATCGCCGCCTATGACCAGCCGCTGGCCTTTCTGCGCGATGGCGTGCCGGTCGATACCTTCTTCAATTACAGCCTTTCACCGATCCGGGACGAAACCGGCGAGATCGTCGGCATCTTCAACCAGGGCAACGAGACGACCCGCCTGGTGATGGCCGAACGCGAAAGTGCGCGCGAGGTCGGGCGGCTGCGCGAGCTGTTCCATCAGGCCCCGAGCGCGGTCGCACTGCTCCATGGCCCCGACTTCGTCTTCGATTTCGCGAACGACGCGTACAGCGTTCTGGTCGGACACCGCGACATCATCGGCAAGACCTTGGTCGAGGCGCTGCCCGAAGTCGTCGGCACCGGGTTCGACGCGCTCCTGCGGCAGGTATGGGACACCGGTGAGCCGTACCGTGCCCATGCCGCACCCGTACCGATCTTTGCCGCCGGCGGTGGGCTGGGCGAGATCCGCCAGCTCGATTTCGTCTATCAGCCGATACGCGGGGTTGACGGGCAGGTCACCGATATCTTCGTCCAGGCCAACGACGTCACCGACCGCGCGCGTGCCGAAGAAGCGCTGCGCGAGAGCGAGGAGCGGCTGCAACTGGCGCTCAGTTCGTCACTGAGCATCGGGACGTGGGACTGGGACGTCGTCGCCGACCGGATCACGGCCGATGAGCGGTTCGCGCGGCTATATGGCGTTGATCCCAAGCTGGCGGCGGCGGGGGCGTCGATCGACAAATTCTTCGGCGGCATCCACTCCGACGACCTGCCGCGCGTCCAGGCGGGAATCGAAGCGACGCTGAAGACCGGCGCGCCGTTTGTCGAGGAGTATCGCCTGGTCCGCACCGGCGGTACGATCCGCTGGGTGGTGGCGCAGGGCCGCGCGCAATTCGATGCCGAAGGGCGTGCGGTGCGCTTCCCCGGCGTCAGCTTCGACATCACGACGCGCCGCACTGCCGAGGAAGCCGCGCGCGATGCGGCTCGCGAGCTGCGCGCCGCGACCGAGGCGCAGGATTTCCTCTACCGGCTGAACGACCAGATGCGCCGGTTGGGACTGGCCGACGAGATCAAGGCGCTGGCGTCGGCGGCGCTCGGCCGCCGGCTGGGGGCCGACCGCGTCGGGTTCGTCCGCGTCGACGGCGATACCGTTCATTTCGACAGCTGCTGGACCAACGACGCGATGCAGCCGCTGACCGGCACGCTTCCCCTTGGCAAGCTAGGGACCAAAGCACTTGCCGCCTATCGCAACGGCGACACGCGGGTCGTCGTCGATCATGTCGCCGAACGTCGCGAACTGCATGCCGACGAACAGATGAACGTCGATGCCGGCGCCGGCGTGGGCGTGCCGTTGCTGCGTTACGGCCGCTGGGTTGCCGGGCTCTACGTCAACCAGGACCGTCCGCGGCACTGGAGCGCCGACGAAATCTCCCTGATCGAAGCAGTGGCCGAAGCCGCCTGGGACGCGGTCGACCGCGCCAATGCGGTCGCTGCCCTGGCCGAAAGTGAAGCCAAGTTCCGCGCCATCGCCAATTCGATCGACCAGATGGTCTGGTCGACGACGCCCGACGGCCTGCACGATTATTTCAACGAACGCTGGTACGATTTCACCGGCGTCCCCCACGGATCGACCGATGGCGAGGGATGGGCGGGCATCTTCCATCCCGACGACCAGGCGCGCGCGTGGGAATCGTGGAATCGCAGCCTGGCGACCGGCGAGCCGTATCGCATCGAATATCGCCTGCGCCACCGCACCGGCGCCTATCGCTGGGTGCTGGGCAGCGCCTTGCCGGTGCGCGATGCGGGCGGGCGGATCGTGCGCTGGTTCGGTACCTGCACCGACATTCAGGAAATCGTCGAGGCGCGCGAAGTGCTGGCCCGTTCGCGCGCCGATCTGGAGACTGCGGTCGTCGAGCGGACCGAGCAGCTGATGGCCACTGAAGCCCAGCTGCGGCAGGCGCAGAAGATGGAGGCGGTCGGCCAGCTGACCGGCGGTATCGCACACGACTTCAACAACATGCTGGCGGTGGTCATCGGTGCGCTCGACCTGTTGGAGCGTCGTGTGGCGCAGGGACGAACCGATGTCGGTCGTTATGTCGAGGCGGCGCGCGACGGCGCGACGCGTGCAGCCGCGCTGACCCAGCGATTGCTCAGCTTCTCGCGCCAGACTGCGCTCGCTCCGGTACCGACCGACCTGGGGCTGCTGGTCGATGGGATGACCGAACTGCTCGACCGGACGCTGGGCGAGGGTATTCAAGTCGAAACGCAGCTGGCCGCCGACGTCTGGGCGGCACGGACCGATCGCGGGCAGCTCGAAAATGCGCTGGTCAACCTGGCGGTGAACGCCCGTGACGCCATGCCGCGCGGCGGGCGGCTGACGATCGCGACGGGCAATCGCGCGATCGATTCGGCCGAAGCCGCGACGATGGACATGATGCCCGGCGACTATGTGATGATTTCGGTGTCCGACACCGGCGTCGGCATGGATTCGGAAACCGCCGCGCGGGCGTTCGACCCGTTCTTCACCACCAAGTCGGTCGGCAAGGGCACGGGACTGGGCCTTAGCCAAGTGTTCGGCTTCGTCCGCCAGTCCGGCGGGCACATCACGCTCGATACCACGGTTGGCGTCGGCACTTGCATCACCATCCTTCTGCCGCGCGACGCCAGCGGGCGCGTACCAACCGCGCCGACGCCGAGCAACGTCGAGGCGCCGCGCGCGCGAAACGGCGAAGCGGTGCTGGTCGTCGAGGACGAGGCGCGCGTGCGCAATTTCTCGATCGAGGCGCTGGAGGAGCTCGGGTACCGCGTCATCGGCGCACCGGATGGGCCGAGCGCGCTGCGTCTGATCGACGATGGCCTGGCGCCCGACCTGCTGTTCACCGACATGGTGATGCCAGAGATGTCCGGGCGCGAACTCGCCAACGCCGCCCGCGCCCGCCATCCGGACATGCGCGTGCTCTTCACGAGCGGCTATACGCGTGAGGAGAGCGAAACGCTCGATCCGCAGGTGCTGCGCAAGCCGTTCGACGTGCTGACGCTCGCCATGCGCGTGCGCCAGGCGCTCGACGCGGGGGCGCTCGTCGGCTAGGGGCCACCCGGTTTCACGAACATCGGGGATACGGGATTTGGCCAACGTCGCGGTGATCGGCGCCCAATGGGGTGACGAGGGCAAGGGCAAGATCGTCGACTGGCTGGCGGAGCGCGCCGACATGGTCGTGCGCTTTCAAGGTGGTCACAATGCCGGCCACACGCTGGTCGTGGGCGAAAACGTCTACAAGCTGTCGCTGCTGCCCTCAGGAATAGTGCGCGGTACGCCGAGCGTGATCGGCAACGGCGTGGTGCTCGATCCCTGGCATCTGCGCGACGAGATCGCCAAGCTGACCGGACAGGGTGTCGCGATCTCGCCCGACACCCTCATCATCGCCGACACCTGCCCGCTGATCCTCCCCTTCCACCGCGATCTCGACGCGTTGCGCGAGGATGCGAGCGGTGCGGGCAAGATCGGCACCACTCGCCGCGGCATCGGCCCGGCGTATGAGGACAAGGTCGGCCGCCGTGCGATCCGCGTGTGCGATCTTGCGCATCTCGATGCGCTGGCGCCGCAGCTCGACCGTCTGACCGCGCACCATGACGCGCTGCGCGCCGGCTTCGGCCAGCCGCCGATCGATCGCGAGCGGTTGCTGGCCGAACTGCGCGAGATCGCCGATTTCGTGCTGCCCTATGCCAAGCCCGCGTGGAAGCTGCTGGCGGAGGCAAAGGCCAAGGGTCGCCGGATGCTGTTCGAAGGCGCGCAAGGCGTGCTGCTCGACATCGACCACGGCACCTATCCCTTCGTCACCTCGTCGAACACCGTCGCCGGCACCGCGGCGGCGGGGTCGGGCCTGGGGCCGAGCGCGGTCGGCTTCGTGCTGGGGATCGCCAAGGCCTACACGACGCGCGTCGGATCGGGCCCTTTCCCGACCGAACTGGAGGATGAAACCGGCGAGCGGCTGGGCGTCCGGGGCCATGAATTCGGCACGGTGACGGGCCGCAAGCGCCGCTGCGGCTGGTTCGACGCGGTTCTGGTCCGCCAGTCGGTCGCGGTGTCGGGCGTGACCGGTATCGCGCTGACGAAGCTCGACGTTCTCGACGGGTTCGAGGAGGTGCGCATCTGCACCGGCTACAGGCTCGGCGACCAGATGCTCGACCATTTCCCCGCGCATGCCGCCGATCAGGCGCAGGTCGAACCGGTCTGGGAAACCATGCCCGGCTGGTCCGAAACGACCGCCGGTGCGCGCAGCTGGGCCGAATTGCCCGCCCAAGCGATCAAGTACATTCGCCGCGTCGAGGAACTGATACAGTGCCCGGTCGCACTGGTATCGACCAGCCCCGAGCGCGAAGACACGATCCTGGTACGCGATCCGTTCGCGGACTAGGTCGGTTTCCGACCGATCTGCACCATCGCGACGGAGCCGATATTGCCTCGTGGCTAGGAGTGAGGAAGGAACGGGGCTTTGCCCCCGTGACTGACGAGGGACGCCGCCACGAGGCAATATCGGCCCGCCCCGAAGGGGTTGTGTCAGGAAGGTGGCTGTACGTCGTCCTGCCGCTTGCAGGCACAGACCAGCCCCTGCTGCGCGCCGCTCCTCGCCAGCAGCCTTCCCGACACAATCACGATGATGCAGATCGATCGGAAACCGCTTTAAGCACCCACCCATCCACCGTCATTCCCGCGAAGGCGAGAATCAATTGCCTCTGACGGTGGTGAGTTTCACCGAGGTCAGCCAGAATCCCCCGCCGTCGCGGGGATGACGTCAGGAACAAGAACCGCCACGCCGACCCCAGAGATCGACGCGGCAGTTTCGTTTCAGCGCATCCGCGTCTTAGCGTGGACGCTTCTTGTCCTTCTTCGGCTTCTCACCGTCGGTCGGGGTCATCGCCGGATCGTCGGTCGTCGTCGGCGTGCTGGTCGTCGTCGGCGTGCTGGTCGTCGTCAGCGTCGAATCTGCCGGCGCAGTCGTAGTCATCGGATCGGCAGGGATGGCGGGCGTCGCCGGATCTGCCGGAGTCACCGGCGACATCACCGGATCCGCGGGGTTCGCTGGTGTCGCGGGGTTTGCCGGCATCGTCTGCGGCGTGCCCGGCATCGGGGTCGTTTGCGGCGTCGTAGTCTGCGCGACGGCAGCGGTCGACAGTCCGGCGGCAAGAACGCCCGCAATCAGGTAATTGGTCATCATCTCTCTCCTCGAATTCCGTGGCCTATCAACGCGCTACGGAGCAAAAGGAGAGTCCGCTCGACCCTGTTCAGCCACGCCCTACCCGCATTGTGCGCGGTGAAGCAGCTTCTGGTCGGCCAGAACCAGCGCCATCATCGCCTCGACGACGGGGACGCCGCGAATACCGACGCAGGGATCGTGACGGCCTCTCGTCGCGATTTCCGTGGCTTCGCCGGTGTTGCTGATGGTCGGCACCGGCGTCAGGATCGAGCTGGTCGGCTTGAACGCGACGCGCAGCCGCACCGGTTGGCCGGTTGAGATACCGCCGGCGATGCCGCCCGCGTGGTTGGCGAGAAATTCCGGCGCACCGTCCGCGCCCGGCCGCATCGGATCGGCATTCGCCTCCCCGGTCAGGGCTGCGGCGGCGAATCCGTCGCCGATCTCGACGCCCTTGACAGCATTGATCGACATGGCCGCGGCAGCGAGCTCCGCATCGAGCTTGGCATAGAGCGGCGCGCCCCAGCCGGCCGGCACGCCCGTAGCCTCGCAGGCGACGACCGCCCCCAGCGACGACCCGGATTTGCGCGCGCTATCGACCAGCGCTTCCCAACGTACGGCCGCTTCGGCGTCAGCAGCGAAGAAGGGATTTTCGCCGATTTGGCTGGCATCGAAGCCTGTCGCGCTATCGCCGCCGATCGCTTCGACCCAGCCGGTGATCGTCACTTCGGGAATGACCAGCCGCGCGACCGCACCCGCCGCGACCCGCGCCGCAGTCTCGCGCGCCGACGACCGCCCGCCGCCGCGGTGGTCGCGGAACCCGTATTTCGCGTCATAGGCGTAATCGGCATGACCGGGGCGATAGGCGAGCGCGACGTTCGAATAGTCCTTCGATCGCTGGTCGACATTCTCGATCAGCAGGCTGATCGGCGTGCCGGTCGTGCGCCCGTCGAACACGCCCGACAGGATGCGGACTTCATCGGGCTCGCGGCGCTGCGTGGTAAAGCGGCTGGTGCCCGGGCGGCGCTTGTCGAGCCAGGGTTGGATGTCGGCTTCGCTGAGCGCGATCCCCGGCGGGCAGCCGTCGATGACGACACCCAGCGCGGGGCCGTGGCTCTCGCCCCAGGTCGTGAAGCGGAACACGCGACCAAAGGTGTTGTAGCTCATGCGTGTTCCCCCAAACTCGCAAAGGCCGTCGCGTGCGCTGCTTGCCCGCGCACGCCGCACGGCATCTTCCCGTCCTGCAGCGGCAGGGCCAGGAAATAGTCGCCGGCGTAGGGGCTATCAAAGCCCTTCGCCCAATCGGTCGAAAAGCCGTGGCGGCCGTAGAAGTCGGGTTCGCCCAGCACGAAGCACAGCACGACGCCCGCTGCCTTGAGGTCGCGCAGCCCGGTGCGGATCAGCAGGTCGGCGATTCCCCGCCCGCGATGAGTCGCAGCCGTCGCGATCGGCGCCAGCGCGACGGCCGCGACGGGCTTGCCGTCGACCTCGACGGTCATGCGGCTGAACGCGATCATTCCGGCGAGCGCGCCAGTATCCTCGTCATCCGCAATCAAGGTCAGCACCATGTCGCCGTCGATGCACAGCCGATGGACCAGCATCGCCTCGGCGGGTTCGGGGAATGCGGCGGCGAGCAACGCCTCGATCGCCGCGACGTCCCCACCGGTCGCAGCGCGGATCGTGTAGCTCACGCCAACGCGATGTCCGGCGCGTCCTCCGCCTTCATGCCGATGACGTTGTAGCCCGCGTCGACGTGATGGATCTCGCCGGTCACGCCCGACGACAGGTCGCTGAGCATGTAGAGGCCAGCGCCACCGACGTCCTCGATCGTCACGGTGCGGCGCATCGGGGCGTTCAGTTCGTTCCACTTCAGGATGTAGTTGAAATCGCCGATGCCGCGGGCGGCCAGCGTCTGGATCGGGCCGGCCGAGATTGCGTTCACGCGAATGTTCTCGCGGCCCAGGTCGACCGCGAGATATTTCACGCTCGTCTCCAGCGCTGCCTTGGCGACGCCCATGACATTGTAGTGCGGAATGACCTTTTCGGCGCCGTAATAGGTCAGCGTCAGGATCGAGCCGCCATTCGGCATCATCTCGCGCGCGCGCTTCGCCACCGCGACCAGCGAATAGGCCGAGATGTTCATGGTCATCAGGAAGTTGTCGAGCGTGGTGTCGTAATAGCGGCCGCGCAGCTGCGACTTGTCGGAGAAACCGATCGCGTGGACGACGAAGTCGATCGTCGGCCACTCGGCCTTCAGTGCATCGAACGTCGCGTCGAGCGCGTCCATGTCGCTGACGTCGCAATCGAACAGGCGCGCGACGCCCAGTTGCTCGGCCAGCGGACGCACGCGCTTTTCCATCGCCGCGCCCTGGTAGCTGAAGGCGAGCTCGGCGCCCGCATCACTCAACTGCTTGGCGATGCCCCACGCCAGCGACTTGTCGTTGGCCAGGCCCATGATCAGCCCGCGCTTACCCTGCATCAATCCCGTCACGCTGCCGACCCTTCCACTGTAATCGTCGTTTCGGGGGCGTCTACCGCAGGAACGGCCGGTTCCGCCAGTGCCGCGTTCAGATGCGCGCCGAACACGATGCCCAGGCCGATCAGGAAGAAGAAGAGTAGCATGACAACGACACCGGCCAAGCTGCCGTACGTAAGGTCGTATCCGCCGAGCAGTCCCAGCATCTTCGGCAACAGCGCAGTCATCGACACCCACCAGCCGGCGGTAAACAGTGCACCGGGCCATTTCGGGCAGTTCGAATAGCGATATTTGGCCGGCGTCACCGAATAGAACAGCATATAGAGCGCGCCGAACATCACGAGCCCCGGGATTGCACGGCTGAGGCCGATCCAGCCTGCGACCCCTTCGGCAAAGGGCAGCAGTTGGTACACAAACTGTTCGGCCGCGGTCAGCACGCCCTGGATCAGGAAGGCGACGAGCGCGAGCACGACCGAGCAGACGATGACGACGACCGATCCCAGCCGGTATTTCCAGAACGGATTGGCGAACACGGTGCCATAGGCGCGACGGAAGATGTCGCGGATCGTTTCGATGAAGCTGCCGACGGTCCACAGGCCGACGAGGCCGCCCAGCAGCAGCAGGTTTCCCGTCCGCGCGGTCAGCACGTCGGCGATCGGCTTACGCAATATGTCGGCGACGTCGGGCGGCAGGACGTGGAGGAACGATCCGACCGTTTGCCGCGCCTCTTCGCTCTGCCCGAAGATCGACGCGATCGCGGTCGTCACGATGAAGAACGGAAAAACCGTCATCAGCGACAGATAGGCGAGGTTGCCGGCGTGAATGAAGCCGTCGTTATAGACGCCGATCAGCACGCGCTTCAGGATTTCCCAGGCTTGGCTGCCGGGGCCAAGCTTCTTCCACTCCTTCTGCATCCGCGCGCGCGCGCGCTCGCTATGCCGTGCGCGCGCTTCGGGCGTCTGGGGGGCGATCACCTCCGTCATTCAGGAGTGTCAGACGCCCAGCCGCGCCCTGGGGTTCCCGGCATTGCGGCCTGCCCAGCCCTCCACGAAGGCGGTCAGGTCAGCGTCGTCGGCGGGGATTTCGACCATCAGCGTCACCAACTGATCGCCGCGATCGCCGCCCTTCTTGTGGAAGCCGCGCCCCTTAAGCCGCAGCGTCTTGCCCGACGACGCACCCTTAGGCACCGTGAGCATCACATTGCCCTCGACGGTCGGCACCGGCACCTTGCCGCCGAGCACCGCCTCGGCGAGGCTGATCGGCAGATCGAGGCGGACGTCGTCGCCGTCGCGGGTGAAGAAGCGGTGCTGGCCGACCTCGATCGTCACGATCGCATCGCCATTGCCGCCCGGCCCTGCATCGCCCTTGCCCGACAGGCGCATCTGCGTGCCACTCTCGACCCCGGCGGGCAGTTTCAGGTCGATCGTCTTGCCGTCGCGCAGGGTAATCCGCTGGGTGGCGAGACGGGCGGCATCCTCGAAGCTGACGGTCAGGCGATAGGGGACGTTGGCGCCCTTGGGCTGCGGGCGGCGGCCGAAGCCGCCCTGGAAGCCGCCACCGCTGCCGCCGCCGCCGCCGCGCGCGCCGCCAAAGATGCTTTCGAAGATGTCGGAAAAATCGCCGGTGTCGCCTGCGCCGAAATCGGCCGAAAAGCCCCCGCCCCCCGGTCGCGCGCCGGCACCAGGCCGCTGGCCGTAGCCGAAGGGTGACGTCGGGTTGCCGTCGCCGTCGATCTCGCCACGGTCGAAGCGGGCGCGCTTGTCCTTGTCGTTCAGCAGGTCGTACGCCTGCGTCACCTGGCTGAAGCGTTCGGACGCCTTGGGATTGTCCTTGTTCCGGTCGGGATGCAGCTCCTTGGCGAGCTTGCGATACGCCTTCTTGATCTCGTCTTCGCTCGCGCCGCGGGCGACGCCCAAGGTCTGGTAAGGATCGGCCACACAATGTCCCTGTTTCGGTAGGTTCGGTTTATTTAGGGGGCGGTTCTGAATAAGAGAAGAAGCGTGTTCTGGGCGCCCGGAACACCTTTTCGCCCTACCGCGCCCGCGCCGCCGTCGCCGCGATCGCATCCGCGATGTCGTCGATCAGCGGCAGGGGCAGGTCGTGGCCCATGCCGGGCAAGATGACGAGGTCCGCACCCGGAATCGCCGCCGCCGTGTCGCGCCCGCCCTCGACCGGGACCAGCGGATCGGCATCGCCGTGAATGACGGTGGTCGGCGCGGTGATGCGGCGGAGGCGTTCACGGCGGTCGCCGTCGGCCAGCACCGCCGCCATCTGGCGCATGGCGCCGGTGGGCGAGAAGCTGCGGTCGAAATCGCGTTCGACCCGCGCGCGGAGCCGGTCGAGGTCGTACGGATAGGCCGGGCTGCCGATCACCTGCGCGCTCTTGATACCGTGGGCGACGATGGTGTCGCGATCGGCGGTCATCGGCCGGCCGGTCAGCACCGCCAGTGCTTCGGGCTTCGCCGGGGGCAGCGACGGGTTGCCGCTCGTCGACATGATCGAGGTGAGCGAGCGCACCCGCGTCGGATAATCGGCCGCGATCAGCTGCGCGATCATACCGCCCATCGATGCGCCGACGACATGCGCGCTCGGGATGCGGAGTGCGTCGAGCAGTCCGACCGCGTCGGCGGCCATGTCGGACAGCGTGTAGGGCGGCGCGAACACCTTTCCGGTCATCATCGCCATCATCAGTTGCGCTAGGTCGGGCAACCCGGCACGGTCGAACTTGGTCGAGAGACCGATATCGCGATTGTCGAAGCGGATGACGCGGAAACCGCGCGCCACCAGCGCGTCGACCAGTTCGATCGGCCACAACGTCAGCTGTGCGCCGAGCCCCATGACGAGCAACAGTGGTGGCGCGGCGGGATCGCCGTCATCCTCATATTCGATGGTGATGCCGTTGGCGGTGATCGCGGTCATGGACGAGGCTCCACGGCAGCCCAACGCCACCATGGAGCCTCGCTATTCGACTTATCCCGTTCCGCCTAGAGCCGCGCGCGTCAGAACGCGCCCGGCACTTCACGCTGCGCAGTGTTCGGGCGATCGGGGGTCAGCAGTTCGAAGCTGCCGACTGGTCGGCTGCGTGCGACTGCGCTGGCCTGCGCCGTGGCGGTTATCGGCGTGCAGCTGCGCCCGCCGAGGAAGTTGAGCGCCGCCGCGATCGACCCCTCCCGCGCATCGCCCAGCGGATAGGTGAAATCGTCGGTTGCCTGGCAGGTCCGCGGCACGACCGTCGCCAGCCCATCGAAATAGGCCGCCGAGCGATCCTTGTTCTGCGTCGCGAAGGCAACGACGCGCAGGCGGTCGTCGCATTCTGGCTTGTCGAGCGCGATCTGACCGACCGGCTTGCCGTAGGTGTTGCTGCCGATCAGCGCCATGTTGGTGCCGAGATACGGAATGAACGCGTTGATCAGCAGTTCGCTGGCCGAGGCGGTCCCGCTCATGCCGATGAAGGCGATCTTGGTCGGGGCGATCGACTGCGTCTGCGGCGCGAAATAGGCGACGCCGTTCTGCGACGATTTTTCCGGGCGAAAATTGGTGTAGCTGAATACGTCGCTGGTCGACCGATTGGCGCCGAGCAGCCGCCCGAACGTCTCCGCGACCGACACCAGCCCGCCGCCGTTGTAGCGCAGGTCGATCACGACCTCACTCACGCCTGCCGCCTTCAGCGCGGCAAAGGCAGTGCGCAGGCCGTCGTTGGCGGTCGATATGAAGGTGCGCAGGTTGATGTACCCGACCTTCTTCCCGTTATCGTCCAGGATCTTGTAGCCATAGCGGCTCGACACCGGCGTCAGCGCGTAATCGGCCTTGGCGATCGAAACTTCGGACGTCGTGCCCGCCTGGTTGCGGATACGGAACACACGCGTCGTGCCAGGGGTGTTGGGGCCCAGCGCATTGGTGACGCCGCCGGTGCCTTCGGACGCGATGATGTCGCTGACGGCGCGCAGGTTCGCGCTGGTGGTGCCGATGGCGACGATTTCGGTCCCGCGATCGACGCCCGCATTCAGCGCCGGCGCCCCTTCGAACGCTTCGGCGACGAACGTGCGGCGCGTCGTCGCATTGTTCGACAGGCGGAAGCCGAAGCCGGCTGTCTCGCCAGAGGCGTAGTACGCGTTTTCCTCGGCGATCGAGGTGACGTAGGTAAAGTAGCGGTCGCGGCGCTGGCTGCGCGCAGTCGCGGTCAACGCATCGACATAGGCATCGACCGACGAATAGGCCGCCGGATCGAGGCTGGTCGGCAGCGTTTCGTAGAACAGGTACCATTCGCGCAACTGGGCGGCGACCCAGGTCTGGCGCTCGCGCAGCGAACAGCCGGCGGTTGCCGTCGGCGTCGGGCTGGCTGTCGGGGTCGGCGTAGGGGAGGGCGCCGGGCTGGACGTGAAGGGGCCGCTGACGCTTCCCGTTCCGGTGCCGCCCCCGCCGCACGCGCCGAGCATCGCAAGGATGGAGGCCGCCGCCCCGATACGCCTGGACTTCATGAAATTTCCTTCCTCGAAACAGGCGCTTAGCAGAAAAGATAATCTATGTCAGACGGAATTTGAACCACTTCCGTCCACGTCTGGCAAGGTCCATTCGATCGTGCCGCGTCCGTGTTCGGCGAGGAAGGCGTTGGCGCGCGAAAAGGGCCGCGACCCGAAGAAGCCACCGCGCGCCGACAGGGGCGAGGGATGGACGCTGCGGATGACGCAGTGCCGCGTCGTATCGACGAAGGCCGCCTTTTTCTGGGCATGGGCGCCCCACAGCATGAAGACGACCGGCTGCGGCCCGGCATCGACCAGCCGGATGATCGCGTCGGTCAATCGCTCCCACCCCCGCCCGGTGTGCGAGGTCGGGCTGCCTTCCCGCACGGTCAGCGTCGTGTTGAGCAGCAGCACGCCCTGTTCGGCCCAGTGGCGCAGATAGCCGTGGGCCGCGCGCGGTAGCCCCAAGTCGCTTTCCATCTCCTTATAGATGTTGACGAGGCTCGGCGGCACACGGACGCCGGGACGGACCGAAAAGCACAGCCCGTGCGCCTGCCCGTCGCCGTGATAGGGGTCCTGCCCCAGGATCACGACGCGGACCTGATCGAGCGGCGTCAGGTCGAGCGCGGCGAACCAGTCGGCTTCCGGCGGAAAGACCCGTGCCCCCGCCGCACGTTCTTCGGCGAGAAACCGCTGGAGCTCCACCATATACGGCTGATCGAATTCCCGCTGGAGCGGTTCGCGCCAGCTTGAGGGGAGGCGGATGTCGTCCATAGTCGCGAGGGGTAGGCGATGCGGCGCGCGCATGGCAACACGCACCCTATGCACATGACCCACGACAGCAGCGCGCCCGCGGCCCCTGAGATCGGCTTCGACCGGTTCCTCGCGGTTGACATTCGCATCGGCACGATCATCGAGGCGCGCCCGTTCCCCGAGGCACGCAAGCCCGCCTATCGCCTGACGATCGATTTCGGCGAGACGATCGGGCGTAAAACGTCGTCGGCGCAGATTACCGAACATTATACGCTGCAGGAGCTGGTCGGGCGCCAGGTCGCGGCGGTCGTCAATTTCCCGCCACGCCAGATCGGCCCGGTCATGAGCGAAGTGCTGACGCTCGGTTTCCCCGATGCTGAGGGCAAGGTCGTGCTGTTCAGCCCGACCGTGCCGGTGCCGAACGGCGGGCGGCTGTTCTGACCCTTTGATTCAACTTGTGCGGACGATCCGGCACGAAGCCGCGCGTCGTGGGTTGAGCGGACGAAAGGGGACTCGATGATTCACGCCGACGACTCAGCGGGCTTCGCCGCGCGCTCGCCCTTTGCGGTGCCCAAAGAGGGCTGGCTCGCGATCCTGAAGCGGACATGGACGCGAACGGGCGACAACAATGTGGCGATCATCGCCGCCGGCGTCGCCTTCTATGCCTTTTCCGCGATCGTCCCACTGCTGGCGTCGGTGGTGCTGAGCTACGGCCTGTTCGCCGAAGGGGAAACGGTCCAGCGCAACATCACCGCGATCTTCAGCATGTTGCCGCGCGAGGCGGCGTCGGTGGTCACCGACCAGCTGCTGACCGTCGTCGAATCGTCGAAGGGCAAGCAGGGGCTGGGCCTAGGCCTAGCTCTCGTCATCGCGCTGTACGGCGCGACCAAGGGCGCGTCGGCGGTCGTCGCCGGGCTGAACGTCGCCAACGACGTGCGCGAGACGCGCGGGCTGGTCCGACTCAACCTGCTCTACGTCGGCGTCGTGCTGGGCGGGGTGACGCTGATCTTCCTCGCGATCCTGGCGACAGCGATGATCGGGTTTCTCGAAGGGCTGATTCCGGGCGCGCCGGAGGTGGTGCTGATCCTGATCCGGCTGGTGGGGTACGTGCTGCTCGCCGCCATGGTGATGACCGCGGCGGCGCTCCTCTTCTACGTCGGCCCTGCGCAAGCCCAACCTCGGTTCGTGTGGCTGTCGCCGGGGTCGATCGGTGCGACCGTGCTGTGGTTGGCGGGCACGTCGGCCTTCGGGCTCTATGCCGCGAATTTCGGCAATTACGGCGCGACCTATGGCTCGCTGTCGGCCGTCATCGTACTTCTGACGTGGTTGTGGCTCAGCGCCTATGTCTTCCTGCTCGGCGCCGAACTGAATGCCGAACTCGAACGCCAAGTGGCCGGGGAGGCCGCTACGCCCAACCCGTCCCCGCCAGCCGCCCCGCCGAAAATGGGCGCGGCCGACGTCGCCGTGCTGGCGCTGGCGGCGGTGATCGCGTGGCGGACGGTCAGGCGGCGACCGCCGCGATGAAGTAATCGAGCGCGGTGTTGTCGCTGAGGTGGAAACCGGCGGCGGGCGAAAACGACAGACCGCGGGTATCGACTACGTTCAGCCCTGCCGCGGTCAGCAGCCCGCTCAGATCCTCGGGCGTCAGGAATTTTTCCCAGTCGTGCGTGCCCTTGGGGATCTGGCCGATCCCTTCGGCGACGGTGATCATCGCCAGCTTCGACAGCGGCGTGCGATTGGGCGTCGACAGCAGCAGCAGCCCGCCCGGCGCCAGATTGGCTGACAGCGCCGAGACGAAAGCGGCGGAATCCGGGACATGCTCGATCACTTCGAAGCTGACAACCAGATCGAACGTCTCACCCGCCACCGCATCGGTCGTACCGACGCGGTAGTCGATCGTCAGCCCGACCGCCGACGCATGCGCGCGCGCCGCGCCGATATTCTCGGGCGCCGCATCGACCGCAGTCACTTCGGCCCCCAACCGGGCGAGCGGTTCGCTGAGCAGCCCCGCCCCGCAGCCCATGTCGAGCGCGCGCTTGCCGGCAAGCGGCGTGAAGCTGGTGCTGTCGCCGTCCCAGTGCGCGTCGATCCGCTCGCGGAGATAGGCGAGGCGCGGCGGGTTCAGTCGGTGGAGCATCGCCGATGACCCTCGCGGATTCCACCAGTCAGCGGCCAGCTTGCCGAAATGCGCGGCCTCGCGCGGGTCGATCGTCACGGTTGTTACGGTTGCGTCGGGCATAACCCCCTCCTATCAGGCGCGCGGTTTACCCCCAAGGGACAAGATCGAGCACGCACATGGCACGGATCGTGATGAAGTTCGGCGGCACGTCGATGGCGGGCATCGAACGCATCCGTTCGGTCGCCAACCGCGTGAAGCGTGAATGGGCCGCGGGCAACGACGTTGCCGTAGTCGTCTCGGCGATGTCGGGCGAGACCGACCGGCTGGTCGGCTTCTGCCGTGAAGCCTCGCCTCTCTACGACGCGCGCGAATATGACGTCGTCGTCTCGGCCGGCGAACAGGTCACCTCCGGGCTGCTCGCGATTGCGCTTCAGGCGGTCGGCGTGCCGGCGCGCAGCTGGCTCGGCTGGCAGCTGCCGATCCGCACCTCGGACGGCCACGCCTCGGCGCGCATCGGAGATATCGAGACGGCGGGCGTGCTGGGCGCTATGGCGAACCGCGAAGTCGCGGTCATCCCCGGCTTCCAAGGCCTGGCCGCCGGCGAGCGGGTGACGACGCTCGGTCGCGGTGGCTCAGACACGAGCGCGGTCGCGATGGCGGCGGCGCTTAAGGCGGATCGCTGCGACATCTATACCGACGTCGACGGGGTCTACACTACCGACCCGCGCATCGTGCCGCGTGCCCGAAAGCTGAAGCGGGTCACCTACGAAGAAATGCTCGAACTCGCCAGCGTCGGGGCCAAGGTGCTCCAGACCCGCTCGGTCGGGCTCGCGATGAAGGAAAACGTCCGCGTGCAGGTGTTGTCGTCGTTCGTCGACGACAATGCGCCCGCCGCCGACACGCTGCCGGGGACGATGATCGTCGGCGAAGAGGAAGTGGAAGCCATGGAACGCCAGCTCATCACCGGCATCGCCCACGATAAGAACGAAGCGAAGATCACGCTGACCAGCGTCCCGGACAAGCCCGGTTCGGTCGGCGGCGTCTTCGCACCGCTGGCCGAGGCGAACATCAACGTCGATATGATCGTCCAGAACATCGCACATTCGACCGGGTCGACCGACGTCACCTTCACCGTGCCGAGCGCGGACCTGGCCAAGAGCCTGGATGTACTGGGCCGCGCGAAGGCCGAGATCGGCTATGAATCCCTGGTCCACGACACCCGCGTCGCCAAGATTTCGGTTGTCGGCGTCGGAATGCGCAGCCACGCGGGCGTCGCGTCCAAGATGTTCACGACGCTGGGCGAACGCGGCATCAATATTCAGGCGATCACCACGTCGGAGATCAAGGTGTCGGTCCTGATCCACGAGGACGAGACCGAACTCGCCGTTCGCGTGCTGCACACCGCCTATGGGCTGGATGCGGAAGACCCGGCGGCCTAGTCGGCGGCCACCGTCTCCACCAGCCAGTCGTGGAACAGCCGCACCGGGCGCGTCTGCAGCGCGCGGGGGCGGCAGACGAACCAGTAGCTGTAGTCGCTCTCGACGGTGATGCCGAACAGCTGGACCAGCCGGCTGTCGTGCGCCGCCTCGTAATGCGATTCGAGCATGAAGGCGACGCCCAGCCCCTGCGCCGCCGCCTCCAACATCAGCGAGCCCGAATCGAAATAGTCGAACGCCAGCGGCTCCAGCCCCGGAAAGCCTGCTGCTGCCCGCCATTCGCTGAACGTTTCGGGCATGTCGCGGTGGAGCAGTACGGTCATCCGGTTCATCTGTTCGGGCCGCGTGATCGGGTTCGGCCCCTCGACCAGCGAGCGGTGGCCGATGACATAGACCCGGTTGCGGTCGAGCCGGCGGGCGTAGAGCGTCGGATCGATCTCGCGCGCGATGACGATCGCGGCGTCGAGCCCGTCGCCCAGCCGCGTCGTGCCGTGCCCCCCGGTATCGACGTCCAGGTGCAGTTCGGGGTGGCGGCGCTTCAATTCGCCCAGCCGCGGCAGCAGGCGCTGGGTCGCGAACAGCGGCAGCACGCCCAGGCGGAGCCGCAGCAACTCGACGCCACTCGTCATCGCCTCCACCGCGTCGGACATGGTGTCGAGCGCGGGCGCGATGCCCTGAAGCAGACGTTCGCCATCCGGGTTGAGCTTCAGCGCCTGATGCCGACGTTCGAACAACGGTTTGCCGATGAAGCGTTCGAGCGCCTGCACGCGCCGGCTGAGCGCGGGCGACGACAGCGCCAGTTCCTCGGCCGCAGCCTTGATCGATCCCAGGCGGGCGACCTGGACGAACGCCTCGATCGCGGTAAGGGGCGGCAGCCTACGCATGATTCGAATTGTGCATTGCAGCAACTCCGTTTGTCAAAACTGCAATGTAAACGTTGTCGCAGTTGCAAAAAATGCAAGTTACTCGGTTTCTTTCGCACTTGCACAACGCCGCGCTGCAGCGCAAATAGAGCGGGCCTTTCAGGCATCCTCTCCTAAAACTTTCCGGCCGGTCCCTTTGGATCGGCCATTTTTTTTGCCCGCGTCAATCGCGAAACCGCCCCCGCCTAGCCCCGATTCGCGACACTGATGTGAAAGTCGCGAGCCCGCCCCTCGCGCAGCCGGAACCGGCTTCCTATCTCGCGCTTTCCGACGTTCAGGCAAAGACTGGGAGGGGCCACATGGCCGACGACGACACACCGACCCGCAAGTTGCAGGTGGCGAATGCGCGGCCGGAGGATTCGGGTCGCGGCCTGGCGCATATCCCGCGTACGCTGATGGCGGCGCTGGGCGTGACGCAGGGCGACGTGATCGAGATCGTCGGCAAACGCACGACGCCGGCCCGCGCCGTGCTGCCCTATGCCGAGGACGAGGGGCTGGAGATTCTTCGCATCGACGGCCTGCAGCGGGCCAATGCCGGGGTCGGATCGGGCGATTTCGTCGAAATCCGCAAAGGCGAATCCAAGCCCGCGACGCGCGTAGTCTTCGCACCCGCAGCAAAGAACGTCCGCCTCCAGGGGCATCCGGCTGCGTTGAAGCGCAGCTTCATCGGCCGACCGCTGTGCGCGGGCGATACGGTGGCGACCGTCGGGCAGCAGCGTGTCGCGGGCGGCGACCTGCCGCCGAACATCGCGCAGATGCTGAATGCGCCGGCCTATGCGCTTCAGGAGATCCGCATGGCGGTCGTGTCGACGGTGCCCAAGGGCATCGTCCATGTCGATGAAAATACCGAGATCGAGCTGCGCGCCGATTACGAAGAGCCGAAGGAAGCACGCCGCGCCGATGTGACCTATGACGATCTGGGCGGAATGGCCGGGACGATCGACCAGCTGCGCGAGATGGTCGAACTCCCCCTACGCTACCCCGAACTGTTCCAGCGCCTCGGCGTCGATCCGCCCAAGGGCGTGCTGCTGCACGGCCCGCCCGGCACCGGCAAGACCCGCCTTGCCCGCGCGGTCGCCAATGAATCGGACGCCAACTTCTTCCTGATCAACGGCCCCGAAATCATGGGGTCGGCATATGGCGAATCGGAGAAGAAGCTGCGCGAGGTGTTCGAGGAGGCGAGCGCCAACGCGCCCTCGATCGTGTTCATCGACGAGATCGATTCGATCGCGCCGAAACGCGACCGCGTGCAGGGCGAGGCCGAGAAGCGCCTGGTCGCCCAGCTGCTGACCGTCATGGACGGGCTGGAGGCACGCGCGAACATCGTCATCATCGCCGCGACGAATCGCCCCGAGGCGATCGACGAGGCGCTGCGCCGTCCGGGCCGGTTCGATCGCGAGATCGTCATCGGCGTGCCGGACCAGCGCGGGCGTCGCGAGATCCTGGGGATCCACACCCGCGGTATGCCGCTGGGCGAAGGCGTCGATCTGGACGAACTGGCGCGTACGACCCACGGCTTCGTCGGTGCCGACATGGCTGCGCTGGTGCGCGAAGCGGCGATCGAGGCGGTGCGGCGGATCATGCCGCGACTGAATCTCGAGGATCGCAGCATCCCGGCCGATGTGCTCGACACGCTGTCGGTCAGTCGCGACGATTTCATGGAGGCGCTGAAGCGCGTCCAGCCATCGGCGATGCGCGAGGTGATGGTCCAGGCGCCGACCGTCCGTTGGGACGACGTCGGCGGCCTCGACGACGCGCAGGAGCGGCTGAAGGAAGGCGTCGAACTCCCGCTGAAGGACCCCGACGCGTTCCGCCGCCTCGGCATCCGGCCGGCCAAGGGCTTCCTGCTCTACGGCCCCCCCGGCACCGGCAAGACGTTGCTGGCCAAGGCGGTCGCGCGCGAGGCGGAGGCCAATTTCATCGCTGCCAAATCGTCCGACCTGCTCAGCAAATGGTATGGCGAGAGCGAACAGCAGATCGCCCGCCTGTTCGCCCGCGCGCGTCAGGTGGCCCCCTGTATCGTGTTCATCGACGAACTCGATTCGCTCGTTCCCGCGCGCGGCGGGGGCCTGGGCGAGCCGCAGGTGACCGAGCGGGTGGTGAACACGATCCTCGCCGAAATGGACGGGCTGGAGGAGCTCCAGTCGGTCGTGCTGATCGGCGCGACCAATCGCCCGAACCTGATCGACCCGGCGCTGTTGCGGCCGGGCCGGTTCGACGAGCTGATCTATGTCGGCGTGCCCGATGTCGCAGGGCGCGAGCGGATCCTGCGCATCCAGACCGAAAAGATGCCGCTCGATTCGGACGTCGATCTGGGTGAGATCGCGCGGCGAACCGATCACTTTACCGGTGCCGACCTCGAAGACGTCGTGCGCCGGGCAGGTCTGATCGCGATCCGCCGATCGCTGTCGGCCGCGCATGTGACGATGGCCGACTTCGAAAAGGCGCTCGGCGAATCGCGCGCGTCGGTCACCCCCGAGATGGAGGAAGACTATCGCGCGATGTCGGCACGTTTGAAGCAGGACGCCGTGGCGATCCAGCCGATCGGCTTCATCTCGCCGGGCACGCTCAAAGGTCGCGGGCCGAAGGGCGCAGACTGACGAGCGCATAGCCGAAGAGCAGAACCAGCGCGGCCGCTGCGGCCAGATAGGGCAGCGGCCGCGCCAGTTCGTAAAGACCGACCCCGATCGAGGGGCCGAGCACGAACGAAGCGCCGTTGACCGACGTGATCTTGCCCGCAACCGATCCTTGCGCGTCTGGCCCGACCGCCAGCGATGACCCGGCGGTGTAGCCCGGCCGGACGAAACCGAACCCCATCGCCGAAAGCGCAAAGCCGGTCGCGATGCCGTAGAGCGACGTTGCCAGACCCGTCCACGCGCACCCGATGGCCGCCACGACCAGCCCGATCTGCACCAGCGCCCGCGGTTTGAGGTCGAGCAGCGGGATCAGCCCCCATTGCACGAGCAGCGCGGCGCCGGCGCCCATCATCAGCACCAGCCCGGTCGGTTGCAGCGCCTCGACCGGGGGCAGGTTCAACCGGTCGATCACCAGGAACCCGATCGCCTGCCCCGTCATCGCCTGCGCGTGCCCCATCAACAGCCCGACGATCACCCAGACCCGAATGCGCGGGTCGAAATAGCCGACCCGCTCGCCCGGCACCGATGTCGCCGCGGTTACGCTGGCGCCGGTCGGCTGCCCGCCGATCGACGGATAGGCCGACGCCGCGCCATGCCCGCCCATGCTGTCGCGCGGCAGCATCGTCGCGACCGCCGCCAGCATTCCCGCACCGATCAGCACTGCGAAAAAGGCAGGGCCGGCGAGGCCAATTTCGACCCGGCCGACATGGCCGACGACCAGATAGGGCGCTATCGCAGGTCCCAGGATGGTGCCGAGGCCGAAGGCGGAGGCGAGCAGCGCCAGCGCCCGCGTCCGCTCCTCGCGCGTCGTCCGCCCGGCGACGATTGCCTGGACCGCCGGCGGCGCGGCCGATCCAAAAATGCCGTAGAGCATCCGCCCGACGACGAAGGCTGCGAACGCTGCCGTACCGCCGATCCAGCCGTTGATCCCGGCGAGCAGAAACAGCCCGCAGATCCCGAGCGATGCGGTGAAGCCGGCGAGGCCCAGCAGCACCATCGCCCGCCGCCCGTAGCGGTCGGATCGATTGGCCCAGAACGGTGCGCACACGACCCATGCCAGCGCCGATACCGAAAACGCCGCCGCCACCGCGCCATCGGCGACGCGCAGCGAGCGGCCTAGCGCGGGCAGCACCGATTGCAGCGCGGTGTTGCCGGCGGCGAGCACCAGCATCACCGCGAACATCAAGCCGAAGGTGCGGTCTACGCGGACGGGACGGACGGACATTGCGGGCGCGACCTTGGTCGGATGGTCGCGACGGCGCAACCTTTCCCCGCGCCGCGCGCTTCCTGGGCGTACGCATGTGCTTGCAAACTGCCGCCAAACTTGCAACGCACGCTGACCGGACCTCAGGTTGCTTACAGGGATATCCATGAATTCATCGGCCACGACCGCGGCGGGATCGCGAAAGCGCCATGCTGGCCGGCCCTCGCCCTGGGGCATGTTCTTCCGTGGCTTCCTGAAGCACCCGGTGATGGTCGGATCGGTGATGCCGTCGTCGGACCGGCTGATCGCGCGGATGCTCGACCCGGTCGACTGGGCGAACTGCAAGGTATTCGTCGAATATGGTCCAGGCGTCGGCACCTTCTGCGGCCCGATCCTCGATCGTCTGGCCCCCGATGCCCAGCTGATCGCGATCGACACCAACCCCGACTTCATCGACTATCTGCGCGACGGCATTCGCGATTCCCGCTTCTCGGCGGTCCATGGTTCGGCGGCGGACGTCGGTCAGATCGTCGCCGACCACGGCGCCGACGCGGCCGATTTCGTGCTGTCGGGCCTGCCCTTTTCCACGCTGCCGCCGGGCGTCGGCGACACCATCGCCGCAGCGACCCACCGCGTCATCCGCCCGGGCGGCGCCTTCCTGGTCTATCAGTTCAATCCGCGGGTGAAGAACTTCCTCACCCCCCATTTCGACCGCATCGACCAGGCGATGGAATGGTGGAACGTGCCACCTGCCCAGCTCTGGTGGGCGTGGAAGGACTGATTTTACGTCAGCCACCGCGCACATCGCCGCGATCGGGACTGCCGTCCCGGATCATGACATCCACCAAGCCTTTATCGACTGGGCCGCACGCCGGCTGACCGATCCCCGCATCGCCGCTCTGTTCGCGCGCATGGCGGGGCGATCGGGTATCGCGCATCGCTGGTCCGTCCTGCCACCGACCGAGACAGGCGGGTCGCCGGTGGCGGCGGACGGCTTCTATGCCGATGCGATCCTGCCCGGCACCGCCGCGCGCATGGCGGTCTATGCCGACGCGGCACCGGCGCTGGCATTGAAGGCGATCGCCGACCTGTCGATCCGCGCCGACCTGAGCGGAATCACCCACCTGGTCGTCGCCAGCTGCACAGGCTTCGTCGCGCCGGGAATCGATCAGCGCATCGCCCGCTCGCTGGGACTCGACGCGTCGGTCGAGCGGCTGCTGATCGGCTTCATGGGCTGTTACGCCGCGGTCACCGCTTTGCGCAGTGCACGGCACATCGTCCGGTCCGAGCCCGCCGCGCGCGTGCTGGTCGTGACGGTCGAGCTTTCGACGCTGCACCTGCAGGCGGTCGACGCGGTCGAGCCGTTGCTGGCGATGCTGCAATTCGGCGACGGTGCCGCCGCGGCCCTGGTCACGGCCGAATCGCACGGCCTCGCGCTCGACGCGCCGTTCGCGACGACGCTGCCGGATTCGGACGCGCTGATCCGCTGGGACATTACCGATCGCGGCTTTGCCATGCATCTGTCGGGTGAAGTCCCCGCGCGGATCGCCGCGGGCCTCGCCAACCCAGACTTCGCCAGCGCCGCCACCGGGGGGCGCGATCCGGCGACGATCGACGCGTGGGCGGTCCACGCGGGTGGCCGGTCGATCCTCGACGCGGTCGCCCATGCCTGCGCCCTGCCCGACGCCGCGCTGGCGGATTCGCGGGCGGTGCTGCACGACAACGGCAATATGTCGTCGGCGACGTTGATGTTCGTGCTTGCGCGGATGTTCGATCGCCCGATCGACCGCGGCGTCGCGCTCGCCTTCGGCCCCGGCCTCGCCGCCGAGGGCATCGGGTTCCACAGCGCATGACCCTCGCGGTTCGGGCGCAGGCCGAGGAGCTGATGGACGCGCCCGACCTGCCGGCCGAAACCTATGCCGCGGTGCTGGCCGATCTGGCGCAGGTCAACACCGTGACGCTGGCGGCGCGCCCCACGCTCGCCTTCCTCGACCAGGTGTCGCGCGGCGCAACTTCCCTTAAGATTCTCGATGTCGGCTTCGGGGATGGCGACATGCTCCGTCGCATCGCGCGCTGGTCAAGGCGGCGCGGCGTGGCAGTCGAGCTGGTCGGAATCGATCTCAATCCATCCAGCGCGCCCGCCGCCCGCGCGCATACGCCGCCCGAGATGCGCATCGACTACCGCAGCGGCGACTATGCCGACCTCGCGGGTGAAGGCTGGGACGCGATCGTCTCCAGCCTGGTCGCGCACCACATGACCCACGATCAACTGGTCGCCTTCGTGGCGTTCATGGAGGCTGAGGCGGCGCGGGGATGGCTGGTCAACGACCTGCATCGGCACGGGTTGGCCTATGCGGCCTGGCCCCTGCTCGCGCGCCTGTTTCGCTGGCACTCGATCGTCCGCCACGACGGCCATCTGTCGATCGCCAGGAGCTATCGCCCGGCCGAATGGGTGCCGATCCTGTCCAAGGCCGGTGCGACCGATGCCCGCGTCCACCGCGTGTTCCCCTTCCGGCTATGCGTCGACCACCTGCGCTGATCCTGGGCGGCGGCCCGGCGGGCGCGGCGGCGGCGATCGCGCTGGCGCAGCACGGTATCCGTGCGACGATGCTGGAGCGCGCGCGCGAGATGCCCGATGCGCTGTGCGGCGGGTTCCTCAGCTGGCAGACGCTGGCCGCGGTCGAGCGGCTGGGCATCGCGCCCGAAGCGCTCAATCCGAACGTCATCACGCGCGTACGGATGTGCGTGGGCGACCGCGTCGCCGAGGCCCCCCTCCCCGCCCCCGCCCGCGCCGTCTCACGCGCCCGGCTCGACACGTTGCTGCTCGAGCGCGCGCAAGGGCTGGGTGTCGGGATCGAACGCGGCGTGACGGTCCGCGCGCTCGAAGGTCGGAGCGTCCGTTTGGGCGATGGCGCAGAGCTGACCGGCGACGCGCTGCTGCTGGCGACGGGCAAGCACGACCTGCGCGGCAGCCTGCGCGACGCCATGCCGGACGCCGACCCGATCCTCGGCATCCGCGTCCGCCTCCCCGCCTCGCCCGCCATCGGCGACGCGGTCGAACTGCATCTGGTCGACGGCGGCTACATCGGGGTCGCGGTGCAGGAGGACGGGAGTGCCAACATCTGCATGGCGATCGCCCGGTCGCGCCTGCAGGCCGCGGGCGACCCGCTCGCGCTGCTGCGCGCGCTTGCCACCGAAAGTCCCATGCTCGCCGATCGTTTCGACCGGCTCGATCCCTCCGCCCGAATCGATGCGGTCGCCAACGTGCCCTATGGCTGGCGCACCGCGACGACGGTCGACGAGGTCTTTCGCCTGGGCGACCAGGCCGCGGTCATCCCGTCGCTCGCCGGGGAAGGTATCGGCCTCGCGTTGGCGAGTGGCGTCATGGCGGCCGATGCGGTCGCTGCCGGGCGCGCCGCAGCCGACTATCAGGCCGCCTTCGCACGCCGCGCCGCCCGACCACTGGCTGCCGCGGGCCTGATCCGCCACGCCGCTGATAGCGCAGCGGGTGCCCGCCTGCTGCTGGCCGCGACGCCGATCCTGGGCCTCGCCCGGCTTGCGGCGCGACTTACGCGGATCACCCACCCGAGCCATTGACGAAGCGGGGCGCGCCGCACACATTCGCCGGCATGGAGCACGTCAACCTGTCCGAAGCCGAATGGCGCCGCAAACTCACGCCCGAACAATATCACGTCCTGCGCGAAGCCGGGACCGAACGCGCGTTCGCCGGCAAGTACGACGGTAACAAGGCCGACGGCGTCTATCGCTGTGCCGGATGCGGCAACCCGCTGTTCGACAGCGACGACAAATATGACTCGGGATCGGGCTGGCCGAGCTTCACCCAGCCGATTGCGCCCGACGCAGTGACCGAACATGGCGACACCAGCCACGGCATGCGCCGGGTCGAGGTGCGCTGCGCCGCCTGCGACGGGCATCAGGGTCACGTCTTCCCCGACGGCCCGCCGCCCACGGGCCTGCGCTATTGCATCAATTCGGTCAGCCTCGATTTCCGACCGCGCGAGGCCTGATTTCGCATCGCGGGGACGCTTGTTCAGGGTCCGCTAAGCGCGTAATCGCTTGAGCGAAAACGATGGCCAACCGTCCCCGCCCCCGCAGCACGCCCAAACAGCCACCGCGCTGGCGCCGGATCCTCAAATGGACGGTCGCCATCGGCCTGACGACGGCGGTGCTCAGCCTGCTCGCGCTGGTCATCGCGGTATATACCGCACGCGCCTCGCTCCCCAGCTTCGACACGCTCAAGTCGTCGCCCAACGGGCAGATGATCCGCGTCCACGCCGCCGACGGCACCGTCATCGTCTCGCTGGGGCCGAGCTATGGCGAATGGATTCCCTATTCGCAGATCCCCGAACCGATGCGCGACGCGATGGTCGCGGTCGAGGATCGGCGTTTCTACAGCCACATCGGGGTCGATCCGGTCGGCATCGCGCGCGGCATCCAGGTCAGCTTCGAACGCGACAAGCGCGTGGCGGGCGTCTCGACGATCACCCAGCAGCTGGCGCGCAACGTCTTCCTGACGTCGAACCGCTCCTACGGCCGCAAGGTGCGCGAAGGCATCCTCGCGCTGGCGCTGGAGCGCAAGTTCACCAAGGACCAGATCCTAGAGCTGTATCTGAACAAGGCCTATTTCGGTGGCGGCGCCTATGGCATCGACGCGGCGAGCCGGAAGTTCTTCGGCCATCCGGCGACCAGCCTGACGCTGCCGGAATCCGCGATCATTGCCGGGTTGGTGAAGGCACCGAGCAACTATTCCCCGACCGCCGATGCGTCCGCCGCGGTCGAGCGCGGTCGCGTCGTTCTACGCCTGATGCAGCGGCAGGGAGTTCCCGGCGCCGCCGAGGTCAGCGCCGCGGACGTCCAGGGCGTGAAGCTGGCGCCCGAACCGATGCAGAATTCGGTGCGCTACTTCACCGACTGGGCGCTGCCGCAGCTCGAAATGCTGATCGATGAAACGATCGAGCCGCTGGAAGTGTGGACCACGCTCGATCTGTCGATGCAGCGCTCGGCCGACGCCGCGATCCGCGCGAACACGCCGGGCGGTGCGCAGGGGGCGCTCGTCGCGCTCGACCGCGGTGGCGAAGTCCGCGCGATGGTCGGCGGCAAGGATTATGTCGCGTCGATCTACAACCGCGCGACCCAGGCGACGCGCCAACCGGGCTCCGCGTTCAAGCTGTTCGTCTATCTCGCCGCACTGGAGGCTGGGCGGAAGCCCGACGATCAGGTCGTCGACGAACCCGTCACGATCGAGGGGTGGAGTCCGCGCAATTCGTCGCGCCGCTTCTCGGGCACGATCGACCTGCGCACGGCCTTTGCCTATTCGATCAACACGATCGCCGCGAAGCTGGGCTTGGAGGTGGGGTTCGGCACGGTCGCCGACATGGCGCGTCGCTTCGGCATCACCACGCCGATCAATACCCAGCCATCGATGGTACTGGGGACGAGCGACGTCCGCCTGATCGACATGACGCGCGCCTTTGCCAGCATCTCGCAAAAAGGCGTGGCGGTGACGCCCTATGGCATCACGCGCGTGACCGCGAACAACCAGGTCATCTACCAGCATCAGGTCGATACCAGCCGCGTGCTGGTGTCGCCGCAGGTTGCCGCGCAGATGACCGACCTGTTGCAGACCGCGGTCAACACCGGCACCGCGCGCGCCGCGCAGATCGGCCGCCCGGTCGCGGGCAAGACCGGCACGACGTCGTCGAACAAGGACGGCTGGTTCCTGGGCTTTTCCAGCGGAATCACTACCGGTGTGTGGATGGGCCGCGACGATGCGAAGGCGATTCCCGGGCTGCAGGGCGGCACCGCGCCCGCGCGCGCCTTTGCCGCCTTCATGAAACAGGCGGTCGCCAGCCGCCCGGTCGAACAGTTCGACACGCAGGTCACCCTGCCCGACTGGCAGCTCGAGCCGGATGACGAGGCCTATTACGGCAATGCCGATGCCGGAGCGTTCGTCGATGCCGATGGCAACCCGCTTCCCCCGGACGGTGGGACGATCCAACCGCGCGGTGAGGATGACGACGCCCCGCCGCCGCCGGGTGCCGGCGATCCGGACGCGGAGCAGCAGAAGCTCGACCAGGAATGGCTCGATCGCGTGACCGGCCGCGCGCCGCGGGATGCCCGCGACGCCCGCGACCTGCCACCGCAGCGCCGCCCCGATGCTTCACGTGAAGCACCGGTCCGCCAGCCACCGACGACGATCATCCGCGATCAGGACGTGCCGCGACCGAACCAGTGAAGCGCGGCGCCGTTGGTCTTTAGCCAGCGGCGTTCCGGCGTCGGGTCGCGGCCGTAGAGATCGGCGACCAAAGCGTGAAATGCCGGCGAGTGATTCATGTGGACGCGGTGGGCGACCTCATGCGCGACGGTCGCGCGGCGCACGGCGGGCGGTGCCAGGATCAGTCGCCAGCTATAGCGGATCGCGCCCGTTGACGCGCAGCTGCCCCACCGCGATCGCGTGTCGCCAACGCCGACCGCGCTGACCGTCACGCCGGCCTTC
>CAJYOI010000006.1 GCA_913776045.1 uncultured Sphingomonas sp. | reverse complement strand
AAGAGCCGACAAAAATACCGGACACCCAACCAACCTTCCTTCCGGAAGGCCCTGAGCATCTGGTTTTTGGCGACCGTCGCCGGAACCAAGTGGCTCACCGCGTCGGTGGAGTGGCTTCTATGCCCGGTTCGACATTCGGTCAACAGAAAAAATCCAACTTTTCGAATTTTCTTGTCCGACCCCGCAACTTTCCTGCGTTGGAGGCGTCGTAGCCCCTCCCGTATCCCCCGATATGCGAAGGGGAGCGCGGTCTCCCGCGCTCCCCTTCGGATTCCAGCGGAAGTACGCCCGTCAGTCGAACAGGCTGGAGACCGACGTTTCGTCCGCGATGCGGCGGATCGCCTCCGCCAGCAGAGGGGCGATCGTCAGGTGACGCACCTTGGCGGACTGAGCGATCGTCTCGTGGTTGCCGATCGAATCGGTGATGACGAGTTCGCTGAGCGCCGATCCATCGACTCGCGCCACAGCGCCGCCGGAAAGAACACCATGGGTCACATAGGCGACGACGTCTTCCGCGCCTGCGGCCTTCAAGGCCGCCGCTGCGTTGCAAAGCGTGCCGGCCGAATCGACGATGTCGTCGATCAGGATGCAGAATCGACCCTCCACCTCGCCGATGATGTTCATAACTTCCGATTCGCCGGCGCGCTCGCGGCGCTTGTCGACGATGGCGAGCGGGGCGTTGTCGAGTCGCTTAGACAAAGCCCGCGCACGGACTACGCCGCCGACGTCCGGCGACACAACCATCCAGTTCGCATCAGGGTGGCGGCTGCGGATGTCCGCCGACATGACCGGGGCGGCGAACAGATTGTCGGTCGGGATGTCGAAGAAGCCCTGGATCTGCCCGGCGTGGAGATCGACCGACAGGACGCGGTCGGCGCCGGCGGTGGTGATGAGGTTCGCGACGAGCTTGGCCGAGATCGGCGTGCGCGGACCGGGTTTGCGGTCCTGGCGGGCATAGCCGAAATAAGGGAGCACTGCGGTGATCCGCTTCGCCGACGCGCGCTTCAGCGCATCGATGATGATCAGCGTCTCCATAAGGTTGTCGTTCGCGGGGTAGGACGTCGACTGGAGCACGAACACATCCTCGCCGCGGACGTTCTCGAGGATCTCGACGAAGATCTCCTCGTCGGCGAAGCGGCGGACGTTCGCCTTGGTCAGCGGGATCTCGCAATAATCGGCGATCGCCTGGGCGAGAGGGGTGTTCGAGTTACCGGCAATCAGCTTCATGGAAAATGCGCTCCCCACAGATTGCGCGCCCCCTTACTGTGGCGGTCCCGTGACGGCTAGTCCCGACGCGTGCGCCCGCGTAGAGGCGCGCCTATGATCGTCACTCGTTTCGCCCCGTCGCCGACCGGCAACCTCCATGTCGGCAATCTGCGCACCGCGCTCCACAACTGGATGTGGGCCAAGAAGCATCGCGGGCGGTTTCTGCTGCGAATCGATGATACCGACGGCGAGCGCAGCGAGGAGCGATTCGTCGCAGCGATCCGTGCGGACCTCGCCTGGCTGGGGCTGGTGCCCGATGGCGAAGAGCGTCAGTCGGCGCGCTTCGCGCTCTATCAAGCGCGCTTTGCCGAGCTAGTCGCGAGCGGGCGGGTCTATCCCGCCTACGAGACGCCGCAGGAACTCGACCTGAAGCGCAAGATCCAGCTCGGGCGTGGCCTGCCGCCGATCTACGATCGCGCTGCGCTGGCGTTGACCGACGAGGCGCGGGCGAAGCTGGAGGCCGATGGCGTTCGCCCGCACTGGCGCTTTCGCCTGTCGGCCGATCCTATCCAATGGGACGATCTGATCCGCGGGGCCCAGCGATTCGATCCGGCGACGATGAGCGATCCGGTGGTGCGCCGCGCGGACGGATCGTGGCTCTATCTGTTGCCGAGCGTTATCGACGATATCGACATGGGCATCACGCATGTCGTCCGCGGCGAGGACCATGTGTCGAATACCGCGGCGCAGGCGCAGATGTTCGAGGCGCTCGGCGCCGCCCCGCCCGCCTTCGCGCACGAAGCGCTGCTGACCGGGAGCGAGGGCAAGCTGTCGAAGCGACTCGGCTCGCTGGGCGTCGCACATTTCCGCGACGAGGGCATCGAGCCGCAGGCGATCGTGTCGCTGCTCGCCCGCATCGGCACCAGCGATCCGGTCGAGCCGGTGGTCGATCCCGCCCCGCTGATCGCGGCGTTCGACTTCGCGCATTTCGGGCGGGCGCCGGCGCGGTTCGACGAAGCGGAGCTGGCGGGCGTCAATGCCAAGGTGATCCATCAGCTGCCGTTCGATGCGGTGGCAAGTCGTACGCCCGCCGGCATGACCGCCGAGGGTTGGGACGCGATTCGGCCCAACCTGGAGCGGGTCGCCGAGGCGGGTGACTGGTGGAGCGTCGTCGAAGGACCGATCGCGAGCGAGACGGCCGAGGACGATCGTGCTTTCCTGGCGCAGGCAGCGGCGGTCGCACGCGAGCTCGATTGGAGTGCCGACCCGTGGCACGCGCTGACGGCTGCGCTGAAGACGGCGACCGAGCGCAAGGGCAAGGCGCTGTTCCTGCCGCTGCGCCGCGCGCTCACCGGACGGGACCACGGCCCCGACATGGCCGCGCTGCTGCCGCTGATCGGGCGCGACCGCGCGATCGCGCGACTCGACGCCGCCGCGCGCTAACTTCCCCATCCTTACCCATACGGCTCGTCGCGCAATCGAGCCACTTGATCGCATTTTGATATGGTGTAACATCACGTTTCAGCCGGGCAAACCGGCCGGGAGTCCGTGAAGGAGAGACGTGATGTATGCCGATCGGTACGAGCGTTCGAAACCCAACCCCGTCAGCCTGACCGCCGCCATCGGCATCAATGCCGTGCTGGTCGGCGCGCTGCTGTTCTCCGCCCCCGACATCGCGACGCATATCGAGACGAGCTTCAAGAGCTACGACGTGCCGATCACGCCGCCGCCCGAACCGCTCAAGCCCGAGCCGGTGAAGGAAACCAAGGCGGCGACCAGCCCGACCGAGCCGCTGATCGTCTCCCCAATCCCGGACGTGAAGACGGTCACGGTCGACACGCCGATCGTCACGACGACCGATATCCTGCAGCCCCCGCCCTCGCTGCCGGGCCCGACCGCGACCGGCACGCCGGTCGGTCCGGTCACCGTCGATCCGCCGAAGCCCGCGCCGGTCATGGTCGGTGCGACGCCCGATCCGCGCGCGACCTTCCAGCCCGACTACCCGCCGTCCGAGCGCCGCGCGGGGGCGGAGGGCGCGGTGACCGTCCGCGTACTCGTCGGCACCGACGGTCGCGTGAAATCGGTCGAGCGCGTCGATGCCGCCAACGACGCCTTTTACGAAGCCACCCGCCGCCAGGCGCTGACCCGCTGGAGATTCCGTCCGGCCACGCGCGACGGGGTACCGTATGAAACGTGGCGGACGATGACGGTGCGCTTCGTCCTGGAAGACGCCTGACGCCACGCGCGGGGGTGGTGCGACACCGCCCCCGCACTTATGTATAGAGGCGCAATGCGATATCTCGCCCGCTTCTCCCCCTTCCGCGCCATCCAGGACCTGCGCCTGTATCTGGCGTCGCGTCAGAAATACGAACTCGTCTTACTGTTCGTCTCAATCGTCCTGACGACCCTGCTGATCGCCGGCTTCGTCAAGGATTCGCGGGTCGAAAAGACCTACAAGCGCGAGATCATCTACGTCGAGAACTGGCGCGCCGACCGCAGCGAGGCCGAGATCAAGGCGGGCCAGGTCCGCGACCTGGCGACCCGAACGAAGCTGGATGCGATGCAGGAAAAGGCGATGGCCGACCGCAAGGCGAGTTTCCAGCGCGTCGACAACGCGCTCGATTCGTGGGGCCTGTAACCGCCGACGACGCCCGCTGGATGACCGCAGCGATCGCGCTGTCGGAGCGGTCGCGGGGGCGAACGGCGCCCAATCCCAACGTCGGCTGCATCATCGTGCAGCCTACCCCGGCGCAGGCCGGGGGCCGCGTCGTCGGGCTCGGCTGGACCCAGCCGGGCGGGCGGCCGCATGCCGAGGCGGCGGCGCTGGCCCAAGCGGGCGAAAAGTCGCGCGGTGCGACTGCCTATGTGACGCTGGAGCCCTGCGCCCATCGGTCGGAGCGCGGGCCGGCCTGTGCGCCGTCGCTGGCCGAGGCCGGCGTTGCGCGGGTCGTCGCGGCGGTTGTCGATCCCGATCCGCGGACGGCGGGGCGCGGGCTGGCCCTGCTGCGCGACGCCGGGGTGACCGTCGTCGAGGGCCTGCGCGCGGACGACGCGCGGCGCGCGATGGGTGGCTTCTTTACACGGCGCACGTTCGGGCGCCCGTTCGTGACGCTGAAGCTGGCGACCTCGCTCGACGGGTGCATCGCGCTGGCGTCGGGCGAAAGCCGTTGGATCACCGGGCCCGAAGCACGCGCGCACGCTCATCTCGAACGCACGCGGCATGAAGCGATCCTGGTCGGACGCGGGACTTGGGACGTCGATTCGCCGAAGCTGGATGTACGGTTGGCAGGGCTGGAAAAGCGGTCGCCGATTCGGGTGGTGCTGACCAAGCACCCTCACCCTCCCCACTCGCTGTGCGAGCGGACCCCGCCTTTCTCCCGGCGGGAGAGGGAGGGAGCGCCGGAGGCGCGGAAGGGTAAGGGCGATCTTACGTATATCGCCCGCCCAGAGGACATCGCCACCCTCCCCGCCGATCACCTGCTTGTCGAAGGCGGCGCGCAGACCGCCGCTGCCTTCCTGCGCGCGAACCTCGTCGACCGCCTGCTCCTGTACCGGGCACCGATCCTGATTGGCGCTGGCAAGCCGGGGCTCGGCGATATCGGCCTGAGCGATCTCGCCGCCGCGCATGGGATATGGCGTCGTACCGACGCCCGGCGGCTTGGCAGCGATACGCTGGAGGTCTACGAGCGCGCACCATGTTCACCGGAATAGTCAGCGACGTCGGCGAAATCGTCTCGGTCGAGGATCGCGGCGACCGGCGCGTGCGCATCCGCACCGCCTATGATCCCGCGACCATCGATCTCGGCGCCTCGATCGCCTGTTCCGGAGTCTGCCTGACCGTCGTCGGCACCGGTCCCGACTGGTTCGATGTCGACGTCTCGGCCGAAAGCGTCCGGCGAACCGCGCGCGATATGTGGACCGCCGGTCGCCGCCTGAACCTGGAACGCGCGCTGAAGCTGGGCGACGAACTGGGCGGGCATATCGTCACCGGCCATGTCGATGGCGTCGCGACCGTGCTCGGTATCTGTCCGGAGGGCGAATCGCACCGCGTCGGCTTCGCGATCGATGGGAGCCTCGCCCCCTTCCTCGCGCCCAAGGGCTCGGTCACCGTCGATGGCGTGTCGCTGACCGTCAACGAGGTCACCGATCAGGCCGACGGCACCACCCATTTCGCGATCAACATCATTCCGCATACGCAGAGCGTGACCACGCTGGGGGCGCTCGCCGCCGGTCAGTCGGTCAATATCGAGATCGACGTGCTCGCCCGCTATCTGCAGCGCATGGAGGCCTATCGTGGCAAAACCCGCTGAACTCGCGCGTCTCAGCCACGCGTTTCTGTCGTCACCCGAGGAGATCATCGACGAGGCCCGCAACGGCCGGATGTTCATCCTGGTCGATGACGAGGATCGCGAGAACGAGGGCGACCTGGTCATCCCCGCGCAGATGGCGACGCCCGATGCGATCAACTTCATGGCCAAATACGGCCGCGGGCTGATCTGCCTGGCGCTGACCAAGGACCGCGTCGACCAGTTGGGGCTGGAGCTGATGAGCCGCAACAACGGCACCCGGCACGAAACCGCCTTCACCGTCTCGATCGAGGCACGCGAGGGCGTCACGACCGGCATTTCGGCCGCCGACCGCGCGCGCACCGTCGCGGTCGCGATCGATGCGTCGAAGGGCAAGTCGGAGATCGTGACGCCAGGTCACGTCTTCCCGCTGGTCGCGCGCGACGGCGGCGTGCTGGTGCGCACCGGCCATACCGAAGCGGCGGTCGACGTCGCGCGGCTCGCCGGTCTCAACCCCTCGGGCGTGATCTGCGAGATCATGAACGAAGACGGGACGATGGCGCGGATGGACGACCTGGTCGGCTTCGCGCAGTTCCACAAGCTCAAGATCGGCACGATCCGCGACCTGATCGCCTATCGCCGCCGCTACGACCATCTGGTCGAGAAGAAGGCCAAGGTCCGTTTCACGTCCGAATGGGGCGGCGAATGGACTGCGCTCACCTATTGGAACAAGGCGACCGAAACCGAGCAGCTGGTGCTGACCAAGGGCCGCGTCGACCCGACCAAGCCGACATTGGTGCGCATGCACGCGCTGTCGCCGTTCGCCGATCTGCTGGGCGAGACGACGAAGCGGTCGGGGCTGTTGCAGCGATCGATGGAAATCATCGGCCAGGAAGGCGCCGGCGTCATCGTCGTGCTGTCCAGCCCGCGCGCCGACGCCTTCACCGCGGCGCTGCGCGTAAAGTCGGGCGAGGCGAATGCCGCCGACATGGAGGAATTGCGCGACTACGGCGTCGGCGCGACCATCCTGACCGAACTCGGCGTGCACGACATGGTGCTGCTGACCAACACCCACCACACGCTCGTCGGGCTGGAGGGCTATGGCCTCAGCATCGTCGGCGAGCGACCGATCCCCGAGGACCATTGATGGCCAAGTTTCTGATCGTCGAGGCGCGCTTCTACGACCACCTCAACGACCTGTTGCTCGACGGCGCGCGTGCCGCCATCGAGGATGCAGGGCACACCCATGAGACGGTGACGGTACCGGGCGCGCTCGAGGTCCCCGGCGCGATCGCGCTGGCGAGCGAGAGCGGGCGCTACGACGCCTATGTCGCGCTGGGCGTCGTCATCCGCGGCGAGACCTATCATTTCGAGATCGTTGCGGGCGAAAGCGCGCGCGGGCTGATGGCGCTCAGCATGGATGGCCTTGCCATCGGCAACGGCATCCTGACGACCGAGAACGAGGCGCAGGCGCTGACGCGGGCGAAGCGGGACGAGAAGGACAAGGGCGGCGAAGCGGCCAAGGCGGCGATCGCAATGTTGAACCTGCGCGGACGGTTCGGCTGACCGGGCCGATCCTCTTCACCCAGCGGCTGATGCTGCGGTTGCCCGAGCGTCAGGATTTCGACGCCTGGGCGGGTTTCTGCGCGGACGCAGAACAGATGCGATTCCTGGGCGGCGCGATGACGCGCGCAGTTGCTTGGCGCGATATGGCGATGCGCGCGGGCGCCTGGTTGACCCATGGTTTTTCGATGTTCTCGGTCATCGAACGCGCGACGGGCGCGTGGGTCGGGCGGATCGGGCCGTGGCAACCCGATGGCTGGCCGGGCACCGAAGTCGGCTGGGGCGTCGCTCGCGAATTTGCCGGGCGCGGCTATGCCTATGAGGCAGCCGCGGCGGCGATGGACTATGCGGTCGACGTGCTCAGCTGGAGCCATGTGATCCACACGATCGATCCGGACAATGCCGCGTCGATCCGGCTCGCCGAGCGGCTGGGATCGACCAACGGCGGGCCGGTCACCCTGCCCGCCCCGCTCGCCCATTTCCGCGTCGATGCCTGGGGCCAGAGCGCCGACCAGTGGCGCACACGCCGGGCCGCCGAATGACCAGCCAGCCGCCCCCGTCCCGCTACCGCGTGGTTGAGCAGGGCCGGCGGCTCGTGGTGATCGATACGCGGACGGGCGCGCCGGCCGCGCGCGACCGTGCGCCGGCGACACCGGACACCGCGCCGCTCGGCCCCGAGCGTATCGCGTTCGACGGGCGCGCGGTGCTCGTGACCCGCCCCTTCTACGACGACAAGGCGCCGCGGCGGCTGGTGCTGGACGAAGGCGCCGCGCGATGGCTGGAGAATGCGCGGAGCCTGGGAATCGGGACTGCGGTCCTGACGGTCGTGGCGGCGATCTTCGCGCCGTCGATCATAGCGGTCGCGGTGATCGGCGCCGTCGCGCTGGCGAATCCGAAGACTCGCGCCGGGCTTCGGAAGCCGATCACGGCCTGGCTCGATCGATACGATAGGGAGCGATAACGATCCTCCCCTGCAAGGGGAGGTGGCAGGCCGAAGGCCTGACGGAGGGGTGTCAGCCTCTCGATAGCGGTACACCCCTCCGACCAGCTACGCTGGCCACCTTCCCTTCCAGAGGAGGATTTTTCACCTCACCCCGCCAGCGTCGGGTAATCCGTGTAGCCCTCCAGCCCCGTCGTGTAGAAGGTCCGCTTGTCGGGGGTGTTGAGCGGCGCGCCTATCCGCAGCCGCTCGACCAGGTCGGGGTTCGCCAGGAACGGCCGGCCGAAGCTGATCGCATCCGCAACCCCGCTGTCGAGATCGGCCTGCGCCTTCGCCGCATCGTAATCCTGGTTCAGGATCAGCGGGTTGGTGAAGACCTGGCGAATCTTCGGGCTGAGCTTGGGCACGTCGGTCTGCGCGAAGGTGTCGGTCGGGCTCGATTCGCGCAGTTCGAGGAAGGCGATGCCGAGCGACTGGAGGTGCGCGGCGGCGGGCACGAACACCGCCTCCGGGTTCGAATCGTCGCAGCCCTGGACTTCGCCGTTGGGCGACAGGCGCACGCCGGTGCGGTTTGCGCCGGCTTCGGCGACCAACCGCTCCATCACCTCGCGCAGCAGCCGCAGGCGGTTGTCGACCGAACCGCCATAGTCGTCGTCGCGGAAATTGGTGCCGTCGCGCATGAACTGGTCGATCAGATACCCGTTGGCGGCGTGCAGCGCGACGCCGTCGAAGCCCGCGCGGATCGCGTTGCGGGCGGCGCGCGAATAATCGTCGAGCGTGCGGGCGATGTCGTCCTTCGTCATCGCGCGGGCTTCGACGTTGACGTTCTCGCTCGCGCCCGGCCGCGCCGGGGCGGTCGTCGCGGAGGAGGAGAAGGGCGCGTCGCCCGTCACGTCCTTGCGTGCCAGGCGGCCCAGGTGCCAGAGCTGCGGCACGATCCGTCCGCCGGCCTCATGCACCGCGGCGACGACCGGCTTCCAAGCCTCCACCTGTTCGTCCGACCACAGCCCCGGCGCGTTCGGCCAGCCAAGCCCCTCGCGACTGATGCCGGTGCCTTCGGTGACGATCAGTCCGGCCGTCGCGCGCTGGCGGTAATAGTCGATCATCAGCGACGTCGGCACATGCTCCGCGGTCGCGCGGCCGCGGGTCAGCGGCGCCATGACGGTGCGGTTGGGCGCAGCGATCGCGCCGTAATCAATGGGGTCGAACAGGGTCGGCATATAGAGTTCTCGTGTCCAATGGTGGCGACGGGCGGAAGATAGGGCGTTAGGGGGCCGCATGCATCGCGTGCCCGAAGAAACAATCGCTACACCGCACACAAGCAAAGCGTTGCCGCTGGCCGCGCTGATCGTGGCGAACGTCGCGCTGGCCTTTGGCCCGTGGTTCGTGCGGCTGACCGACGTCGGCCCGGTCGCCGCCGGATTCTGGCGCGTGGGACTCGCGTCGCCGGTTCTGCTGGTTGTCGCAGCGTTTGCCGGGCAACGGCCGGTCGCGCAGGCGCGAGGGTTATGGACCGTGCTCGCGATCGGTGGCCTCGCCTTCGCCGGCGACCTCGCGACGTGGCATGCCGGCATCCACCATACCCAGCTCGCCAATTCGACGCTGTTCGGCAATGTCGCGACGCTGATCTTCCCCATCTACGGCTTCATCGTCGCGAAAAGCTGGCCGAGCCGGACGCAGGGGATCGCTCTCGCGATGGCGGCGATCGGGGGGGCGCTGCTGATGGGGCGGTCGGCGCAACTCAGCCCCCAGAACCTGATCGGCGACCTGCTCTGCCTGACCGCGGGCGTGCTTTATGCCGTGTATTTCATCATCATGGCCCGCGTGCGTGAAACGATGCACCCGGTCCCTGCGCTCGCCTTCGCGTCGCTGTTCGGGACGCTGCCGCTGCTGGGCGCGGCGCTGCTGCTCGGCGAACAGGTGTGGCCGGGCAATTGGGGTCCGATCCTGGCGATCGCGATCGTCAGCCAGCTGATCGGTCAGGGGTTGATGATCTATGCGCTGGGGCATCTCAGCCCGCTGGTCGTCGGCGTCGCGCTGCTCACCCAACCCGTCGTCGCCGGCGCGATCGGCTGGATCGCTTATGACGAGCGGCTGGGTCTGCCCGACGTTGCCGGGGCGCTGCTGGTCGGACTGGCGCTCGTGCTGGTGCGCAAAGGCGGCCCTACCGCACCCTCGACGCTTGAACCCGCGCCCGCGGAAGCCCACAAAGGCGCGTGATGGCTTACGAAGACGCGACGCTCGACGAAATCCGCTCCGCCCTGGCGCCCGAAGTGGCGGCCAATGCCGCGTTCGACGGCTGGAACACCCGCGCGGTCGATGCGGCGGCCGTGGCGCTGGGGATCGACGCCGATGTCGCCCGCCTCGCCTTTCCCGGCGGGCCGGTCGACATGATCGACGCGTGGTTCGCGCACATCGATGCCGAGATGCACGCGCGCCTGCCGGCGGCCACGCTGGCGGCGATGAAGATCCGCCAGCGCATCACCACACTCGTCGAAACCCGGCTTGAGATCGCCGCCCCGAACCGCGAAGCGCTGCGCCGCGCGCTCGCGATCCTGGCCCTGCCGCAAAATGCCTTGCGCGCGGCCAAGCTCGGCTGGCGATCGGCCGACGTCATGTGGCGCGCGGCGGGCGATACCGCGACCGATTACAACCACTACACCAAGCGCGCTATGCTCGGCGCGGTCTATGCCGCGACGATCGCGGTGTTCCTGGACGACGAGAGCGAGGAGTTCGCCGATACCCGCGCGTTCCTGGCCCGGCGGATCGAGAACATCATGCAGGTCGAGAAGGTGAAGGCCGGAATGCTGGGCAATCGCGACCGCGTGCCTAGCCTCAGCCGGTTCATCGGTCGGCTGCGTTACCCGGCGGTGTGAGCGCCCTCATGCTCCCACCTGCGCGGGACCATGGCCGGATCAGCCCTCTATCCCCTGCGCGAAGCTGAGGCTGAGCATCTTCGAATTCGCTGGCACGTCGGTGCGCCCGCTGGCGAAGCCGACCGAGGCGTTCGGGCCCAGCGTGCGCTGCTTGGGCGTTACGGTCCAGTTGTAGACGACCCGCCCCTGCGCATCGAGCAGCGCGACGCGCACGTCGGGCACGCGCTGGGCGGCGCCTGTCGGGTTCACGATCGTGCCGCTGACCGCGAACAGCTCGCTGCCGGTACCCATGTCGCGGCGTTCGATCGCTTCGCCCGTGAATTTGAGCGGCGTCTCGGCAGTGCCGACCGGCAGGCCAAGCTGTGCGGCGATGCCGGGCGCACCCGAATAGAGGATGGCGCCGACACCCAGCAGCATCGAGCAGCCCGCGACCAACGCTGCGGCGGTCCAGCGGCGCGCCGGGTTGGTGCGCGGCTTGAACGGCGGGCGGTGGGCGAAGGCGTCATATTGCGGGCGGGGTTCGACCAAGGTGTCGTCGAAGGTCCGCGTCATTGCCGGACGCGGCAGCGGCTGGCTCTCGGCGGCGCGCGGTGCCTCGATCGGGGCCGCCGGCGCGGGAATCGGCGCCGCGGCCACGGGCTGCGGTGCGGGCGCTTCCGGCTCATACGCCGCGGCGCGGGTCGCGGCGGACAGGTCCATCATCGCCGGCGGCTGGAACCAGCTGTGGCGGCAGTTCGCGCAGCGCACGGTACGGCCATCGGGGCCGATGGCGGTATCCGGCACCAGATACCGCGAGCTGCATTGCGTGCATTCGAGGATCATGTGACGAACTTCCCCCTGTGAGCCAAAAAACACGTGCTCGAATTGGCCGAATCTTAAGCATTTCCACGAGTCGCGGGCAAGGGCTGTGAACAGGCTTATCCACAGCTTGAGCGCCGCCCGCCCCTGTGCGATGGCTTGGTCCCACGTCCCGATTGAGGAATTCGGCCGCCGGCATGGCCAACATCGTCCAGTTCGAGAATGTCGGCCTGCGTTACGGGACGGGTCCCGAGACGCTGATCGACGTCAGCTTCGCGCTGGCGGCGGGCGGCTTCTATTTTCTGACGGGCGCCAGCGGCGCGGGAAAGACGTCGCTGCTGAAGCTCCTTTACCTGGCGCAGCGACCGACCCGCGGCATCATCCGGCTGTTCGGCGAGGATGCGGTGATGCTGCCGCGCGACCGCTTACCCGGTTTCCGCCGGCGTATCGGCGTCGTGTTCCAGGATTTCCGCCTGGTCCCGCATCTGTCCGCGGCCGACAACATCGCCCTTCCCCTGCGCGTTGCCGGGGTGTCGGAAGGCGATATCGAGACGCCGGTGCGCGAAATGCTCGCCTGGGTCGGCCTCGCCGATCGCGCGAACGCCCGGCCGGAAACGCTGTCGGGTGGCGAGCAGCAGCGCGTCGCGATCGCCCGCGCCGTCATCGGCCGCCCAGAAATGCTTGTCGCCGACGAACCGACCGGCAACGTCGATCCCAAGATGGCGGCGCGGCTGATCCATTTGTTCGAGGGGCTCAATCGCCTGGGCACCACCGTCGTCGTCGCGACCCACGATCTGGGGCTGCTCGGCCGGATCGACGGCGCGCAGCTGATGCGGATCGAGGGCGGACGGCTGCTCGACCCGACCGGCGCGCTGCGCAACCCGCCGGCGCGCGGCGCATGAGTACGTCCGCTGCCGGTGCGGCCCGCCGCGCGCTGCTCGATGACGGACGCAGGACGCGCGCGATGGGCTGGGTGATGGCGGTCATGCTGTTCCTGACCGTGCTCGCCGCCGCGCTGGGGCTGGGCACGTGGGCGGGGGTGACCAGCCTGGATCGCCAGCTTGCCGGGCGCCTGACCGTCCAGCTGATCGGCGCCGATGCCGCCCGCGCGACCGAGGTCGCCGATGGCTTGCGCCGCCAGGGCGGCGTTCGCGACGTCGGAATCGTGCCGCGCGAACAATTGGTCGAGCTCGTCCGCCCGTGGCTGGGCGACGCCGGACTCGACGCCGACCTGCCGATGCCGGTTATGATCGACGTGACGCTGGCCGACGGCAGCACCGCGACCGCCGACGCCGTCGTCGCAAATATCGGCCGGACGGTGCCGGGCGCACATGTCGACCGCGCGGCGCGGTGGCTGGCGCCGGTGCGCAGCTTCATCGCGAGCCTGGCCTGGCTGGCGGCGGGCGTTGTCGTGCTGATGGCGCTCGCGACCTCGGCCGTCGTGCTGCTGGCGGCGCGCGCGGGCCTCGACACGCATCGCGACACGATCGATGTGCTGCACATGCTGGGGTCGACCGACGTCCAGGTCTCGCGCCTGTTCCAGCGTCGCATCGCGCTCGACACATTGGTCGGGGGCACCTTCGGCACCATCGCCGCGATGGGGGCGGTGTTCCTGATCGGCCGGCAGGTGTCCGCGATCGATTCGGTGCTGGTGTCGGGCGTAACCCTCGACATCGGCGCCTGGGCGGTGCTCGCGCTGCTGCCGCTGCTGTTCGCGCTGCTTGCGACGATCGCGGCGCGGGTCGCGGTGCTCAGGACGTTGAGGGCGCGGCTGTGACGATCATCCGCGTCCTGGCGATCATCGCGCTCGCCTATCTGCTGGGCTTCGCCGCCTTCATGCTGTCGCTCGGCAAGCCGGCGGGCCCGGAGAAGACCGACGCGATCGTCGTGCTGACCGGCGGCGCCGGCCGCGTCGCACGCGGATTGTCGCTGATGGAGGCCGGCGCGGCCAAGCGGATGCTGATTTCCGGCGCCGATTCGACCGTCCGGCCCAACGAACTGGCGCATGAATATCGCGTGCCGCGCCGCCTGTTCGCCTGTTGCATCGACCTGGGCTATGAAGCGGTCGACACGCGGTCGAATGGCGAGGAAACCGCCGAATGGCTGGCGGAGAACGGCTACAAGTCCGTGCGCCTCGTCACCACCGAATGGCACATGCCACGCGCGCGGATGGAACTGGCACATGCGCTGACCGGCGATGTCGAGGTGATCGGCGACGCCATCCCCAGCGATCCGCCGTTCGGGATGCTGGTGCGCGAGTATAACAAGTATCTGGTGCGCCGCGCGGCACTGTGGATGGGGTATTGATGCTGGCGAGACTGCGCACCTGGGCGTTCAACGTCCTCTTCTTCAGCGGGTCGGTGCCCTATGTGCTGGCGACCCCGATCATGGCGGCGCTGGGCCCCCGCGTGCTGCGCGCCTGGGTGCGATCCTGGACGCGGTACAACCGGCATTGCGCGCGGCTGTGCCTGAACATCCGGATTTGCCAGACCGGGACGATTCCGTCGGGTCCTGCGCTCTACCCGGCCAAGCACCAGGCGATGTTCGAGACGTTCGAGCTGGTCGCGATGCTCGATTCGCCCGTCATCGTGATGAAGCAGGAGCTCGCGCGCATTCCGCTGTGGGGCTGGGCGGCGCAACGCTACGGCATGATCACCGTCGATCGCAGCGGATCGGGTGCTGCGATGCGGGCGATGCTGCGCGCGGCCGAGGCGGCGAAGGCGGAAGGCCGGTCGGTCGTGATCTTTCCCGAAGGTACCCGCGTGAAACCGGGCGAGACACCGCCGATGAAGCCCGGCTTCTCGGGCCTCTACCGTGCGTTGGGGCTGCCCGTCGTGCCGATCGCGATCGACAGCGGCGTCGCGTGGCCGAAGACCGGGCCGAAGGTGCCGAACGGCGTTATCCACTTCGCCTTTCAGGAAGAAATCCCGACCGGCCTGCCCCGCCGCGAAATCGAGGCGAAGGTGCATGCGGCGATCAATGCGTTGGAGGCTGCCACCTAACCCGCCGTGCCCGCGCGCAGGCGGGAGCAAGGTGGGCTACTGGTGATCCGACCGCCCGAAATCGGCGCGCGCGTCGTCCTGGCCCTGCTCGATGATCGACCGCCGCACGGCGCGCGTCCGGGTGAAGGTGTCGAACAGCTGGTCGCCCTTGCCCCAGCGGATCGCGCGCTGCAGCTCGGACAGATCTTCCGAAAAGCGCTGGAGCATGTCGAGCACGGCGTCGCGGTTGGCCAGGAACACGTCGCGCCACATCGTCGGATCGGACGCGGCGATGCGGGTGAAGTCGCGAAAACCCCCGGCCGAATATTTGATGACCTCGCTCGACGTCACTTCCTCCAGATCGCTGGCGGTGCCGACGATCGTATAGGCGATCAGGTGCGGCAGGTGGCTGGTGACGGCTAGCACGCGGTCGTGATGCTCGGGCTCCATGATCTCGACGTCCGCACCCAGCCGGCGCCAGAATTCGCTGACCCGCTCGACCGCCACGTCGGGGCTGCCGGGCGCGGGGGTGACGATGCACCAGCGCTTGTGGAACAGCGAGGCGAAGCCTGCCTCCGGCCCGCTCTTCTCGGTACCCGCGACCGGGTGTGCGGGCACGATCGTCGCGCCGGGCAGCGCAGCGGTCAGCGCCTCGACGACGCTCGCCTTGCACGATCCGACGTCGCTGACGATCGCTTCTCGGGCCAAGTCGTCGGCGAATTCGACGGCAAGCGCGCCCATCGCGCCGACCGGCACGCACAGGATGACCAGATCGGCGTCGATCACCGCCGCGCCGGCGGTGTCGGCGACGTCGTCGACCAGATCGATCGCGCGCGCCGTCTCGCGCACCTGCGGATCGACGTCGTAGCCGGTCAGCGCGACGCTCGGCATGCTCGCGCGCACGCCGCGGGCGACCGACGATCCGATCAGCCCGAGCCCGAGGACGGCAACGCGCGCGAACGGCAGCATCAGGCGCCTGCGAGGTCCCGCAGCGCCGCCATCACGCCGCGCGTTTCGTCCTCGGTCCCGATGGTGATGCGCAACCCGTGCGGCAGACCCTGCCCCGGCAGCCAGCGGACGATGTAGCCCGCGTCCATGAGACCCTTGTACGCCACCTCAGCGGTCAGGTCGCCTTCGAACAGGACCAGCACGAAGTTCGCCTGGCTCGGCACGGCGCGAAGCCCTGCATTGCCAAGCTTGCCGACCTCTTCGGAGAACCACGCCCGCCAGCGCGCATTGTGATCGCGGGTGTTCTCGACGAACTCGCGGTCGCCCAGCGCGGCGACCGCCGCCGCGGTACCGGCGATGGTAATCGAAAACGGCAGACGGATGCGGTGCATCGCCTCGATGATCGGTGCCGCCGCATAGCCCCAGCCGATCCGTTCGGCGGCCAGGCCATACATCTTGGAGAAGGTGCGCGTGACCAGCACGTTCGACGCGCGGGCGGCGAGCGCCATGCCGCCATCCTCGGCATCGCCTTCGATATATTCGGCATAGGCGTGGTCGAGGACGAGCAGGATGTCCTCGCGCAGGCCCGCATGCAGCCGCGCGATCTCCTCGCGGGTCGAATAGGTGCCGGTCGGGTTGTTCGGGTTGGCGACGAAGACGATTTTCGTGCGATCGGTCACCGCGGCCAGGATCGCTTCCACATCGGTCGCATAATCCTTGTCGGGCGCGATCACGGGCGTTGCGCCCACCCGGCGCGTCGCGATCTCGTACACCGCAAAGCCGTAGCGAACGTAGATCACTTCGTCGCCGGGACCGGCGAAGGCGCCCGCAGCCAAGTGGAGCACTTCGTCCGACCCGTTGCCGTAGATGATCCGCGACGCGTCGAGCCCGTGGCGCGCGGCCAGCGTCTCGCGCAGTTCGCTGGCGCCGGCATCCGGATAGCGCTCCAGCTGCCCGGCGGTGCTGGCAAACGCCGCGCGCGCGGCCGGGCTGGTGCCGAGCGGATTTTCGTTCGACGACAGTTTCACGACCTTCCGGCCGTCGTCGGTGGTGCTGCGGCCGGGAATGTACGGCGCGATGCCCATGATCCAGGGCTTGGGAGCGGGTGCGGTCATAGCGCCAGCGCTATCGCCGCCGCGTGGCGCCTTGGCAAGCGCGCGACTTTATGACACCGCGGGGATGGGGGTATGGTTAATGCGGGGACCGACAGCTTTCTGGCAGGCGTTGGAGGCGGCGCGACAGGCGAACCTGCGCGACCGCGGCGAAGCGCTGCCCGTGCCGGGCGCCGACGGTCTGTCCCGCCGCCAGCTGATCGCGGCAGTCGCGGCGACCGCGGTCGCGAGCGCGCTCCCCCGCCCCGCACGCGCTGCCCCCGCCGGCCCGGTTGCGATCATCGGCGGCGGGATCGCCGGCCTCTCGGCGCTCTATCACCTGACCCAGGCCGGTATCGAGGCGCGGCTGTTCGAGGCGCGTACCCGGCTCGGCGGGCGGATGCTGACCGTCCGCACGGCAGGCCAGCCGGCGCTGGAAATGGGCGGTCAGTTCGTCAATTCCGACCACCGCGACATCACCGACCTGTGCCGCCAATTCGGCGTGACGCTGACCGATCGCAAGGGCGCGCCGCACCGCACGCTGGTCATCGACGGTGCGACCGATATCCCACGCGAGCGGCTGATCGCCGGCCTGCGCGGTATCGCCGGCCAGATCGACGCCGATGCCGCCCGGCTCGACCGCGACTATGCGACCGTGTCGGCCGAGCTCGATCGGATGTCGTTCACCGGTTATCTCGATCGCTACGCAAAACTGATGCCGCAGGGCTTCGCGCGCGCGCTGATGGAGGCGACCGCGCGCACCGAATATGGCGTCGAGCCCGACCAGGCGTCCGCGCTCGAGCTGGTCTTCAACCTTCCGTACGTCGACGGCAAGCGGATCGACGTGCTCAGCCGCAGCGACGAACGCTATGTCATGGCCGGCGGATCGAGCGCGCTGGTCGAGGCGATGGGCGCGCGGCTCGCGCGGCGCATCACCCTCTATCGCCGCGCGACGCGGATCGCGCCGAGGACCGGCGGCGGGGCTCGGCTGACCTTTTCCAACGGCGAGACGTTCGATGCCGGCGCGGTCATCGTCACCATGCCGGCGTCGATCATGAGCCGCATCGACTATGCTCTGCCGCTGCCGCCCAAATGGCGCCAGTTCATCGCCGAAGTCGGTCTGGGCCTGAACGGCAAGCTGCAGGCGATCGCGTCGAAACGGCCGTGGGAAGGCCCGATGGGCCGCGGTGGCGAGATATGGCAGGTCGATCACGACGCCGGCGCCTCGCTCGGCTGGGACGGCGGCGTGCGCCCGACGACGGGCCCGGGCAGCGTGTGGACCTGGTTCACCGGCGGCAACGAAGTCCGCGCCGCCGACCTGCCCGATGCGCGCGCGCTTAGCCAGCGCTGGGCGCGGATGGCGGACCGCGCGATCCCGGGCCTCAGCGCCGCACTGGACGGCCCCGTCCGCCGCACCAACTGGCACGAAGAACCCTTCACCCGCGGCGGCTACGTCAACTTCCGCCCGGGCCAGCTGACCAAGTTCGCCGAGCTGATCTGGACCGAAGCCAACGGCATCGCATCGGTGCCGCTGTCCGCCGGCCCGGTCTATTTCGCGGGCGAACATCTGTCCGACGCCTATCCCGGCTACATGAACGGCGGCGCGCAGACCGGGCGCCTGGCGGCACAAGCGATCATCGCCGCGCGGGCACCCGCGCGGCGGATGGGATAATCTCCTCCCCCGGCACGGGGAGGGGGACCAGCCGCAGGCTGGTGGAGGGGGATCTCCGCGAGCGGTAACCTTTGCGGCACGCCCCCTCCCCCACCGCCTTCGGCGGCGGTCCTACTCTCCACGAGCGGGGAGGATTGTTAGCCAGCCCCCATCCATGCCAAAGCCCCGCCCATGACCGACCCCCGCTATGGCCTCGACCGCAAAGCCGCACTCGGCACGCTCGCGCTCGACAGCGGCGGGAGCCTCGCGTCGGTCGAGGTCGCGTACGAAACCTACGGCACGCTGAACGCCGATGCGTCGAACGCCATCCTGGTCTGCCATGCGCTGACCGGCGACCAGCATCTTGCCTCGGCCCATCCGCGCACCGGCAAGCCCGGCTGGTGGGTCCGCATGGTGGGGCCGGGCAAGCCGATCGACACCGACCGCTGGTTCGTCATCTGCTCGAACGTCATCGGCAGCTGTCTCGGCTCCTCCGGCCCGGCGAGCATCGACCCGGCGACCGGGCGGCCCTACGGCATGAGTTTCCCGGTCATCACCATCCGCGACATGGTGCGCGCGCAAGGGTTGCTGGTCGACCATCTCGGCATCCGTACGCTGGCCGCCGTCGTCGGCGGGTCGATGGGGGGCATGCAGGCGTTGAGCTGGGCGGCGACCTTCCCAGACCGGCTGCGCGCTTGCGTCGTGCTGGCGAGCGCCGCGCGGCATTCGGCGCAGAACATCGCGTTCCACGAAGTCGGCCGCCAGGCGATCATGGCCGATCCGAATTGGGCAAACGGCGCCTATTACGACGGCGCCCCGCCCACCGCGGGCCTGGCCGTCGCGCGGATGGCGGCGCACATCACCTATCTGTCCGAGGCGGGGCTGACCGCCAAATTCGGCCGCTCGCTGCAGGACCGCACCGCTAAGACGTTCGGCTTCGACGCCGATTTCCAGGTCGAAAGCTATCTGCGTCACCAGGGTCTGTCGTTCACCGACCGGTTCGACGCCAACAGCTACCTCTACATTACCCGCGCGCTCGATTATTTCGATCTTGCCGAGGAACATGGCGGGCATCTGGCCAGCGCGTTCCGGCACGCGAAAGCGCGGTTCTGTGTCGTCAGCTTCGACACCGACTGGCTGTACCCGACCGCAGAATCGCGCAGCATCGTCCACGCGCTGAACGCAGCGGGCGCACCGGCAAGCTTCGTCGAGCTGTCGTCGCCGTTCGGGCACGACGCCTTCCTGCTGGAGAATTCGGCGCTAGACCGGGTTATCGCGGGCTTCCTGGGAGCGGCGGCATGAACCTGCGTCCCGACCTCGCGATCATCGCGGCGAACGTTGCAGCCGGCTCGCGCATCCTAGACGTCGGCTGCGGGGACGGTGCCCTGATGGCGGCACTGCGCGACGAACGCGGCTGCGATGCGCGGGGACTGGAACTCAACGCCGATGACGTCGCCACCGCATTGGAGCGTGGGCTGTCGGTGATGCAGGGCGATGCCAACACCGATCTGGCCGATTACCCCGATGCGGCGTTCGATTACGCGATCCTCAGCCAGACGTTGCAGACGACGATGCGGCCGCATGTCGTGCTGGAGCAGTTGCTGCGGATCGGCACGCGGGCCTTCGTGTCGTTCCCCAACTTCGCGCACTGGCGGGTGCGCGCGTCGCTTTTGTGGGGCGGGCGGATGCCGGTGACGAAGCTGCTGCCGCTGGAGTGGTATGAGACGCCGAATATTCACCATGTGACGATCGACGACTTCCGGGCGTTCGTGGACACGCGGGGGATCGTGGTGGAGGGGGCGTGGTTTTTGAATCGCGGTGTGGCGACCAGTGCGGCGGCGGCGAATTTTCGGGCGGAGCATGCAGTGTTTTTGCTGCGCAGCGCGGCAGCCGGCGTGCCGCCGGCAGACTCGCGCCAGCACGGCCGGCGGGCATAGCCCGGCCGACGTCGGCGGCTTTGCCGTCGCCCTGATTCTGCCCAAGCGCCGGATAAAAAAAGGCGTGGGCAAAGCCCACGCCGTCGGCCGGGTTACACCCGCCGGCCGATCTTGTGCGAGTCGGCGCGCAGCGTGCGCGCCGCCGCACGGCGTAAAAAAGGCGTGGGCAAAGCCCACGCCGTCGGCCGAACTTCGTTCGCCGGCCGTGCTCGTGCGAGTCAGCGCGCAGCGTGCGCGCTGCCGCACTTCTCAGAACGGAACGTCATCATCCAGATCGTCGCCATAGCCGCCACCGAAGTCGTTACCACGGCCAGCGCCCGAGCTCTTCTGTGCGCCCGAGTTGAAATTACCGCCGCCGCGCGACGAATTGCCGGCGAAGTCGTCGCCGCTGCCCCAATCGCTGCCGCCACCCGAATCGCGCTGGCCGCCGCCGTAGCCGCCACCGCCGCCGCCTTGGCCGGGCGCGCCGTCGAGCATCGTCAGGACCGAATTGAAGCCCTGCAGCGTGATTTCGGTCGAATAGCGGTCGTTGCCCTGCTGGTCCTGCCACTTGCGGGTCGTCAGCGCGCCTTCGATATAGACCTTGCTGCCCTTGCGCAGATAGCGTTCGGCGACGTTGGCCAGACCTTCGTTGAAGACCTTCACCGTGTGCCACTCGGTCTTTTCCTTGCGCTCGCCCGAGTTGCGGTCCTTCCAGCTTTCCGAGGTGGCGATGCGCAGTTCGACCACTTTGCCGCCGTTCTGGAAGCTGCGGCTTTCCGGGTCGCGCCCCAGATTGCCCACCAGAATCACCTTGTTGACGCTGCCCGCCATGTCCGCTCCAAATGTTCGAAATCGACGAGTAAGATAGGCGCGAGATGGCCGAAATCATATCCCTGAATCGCGCCCGCAAGGCGAAAGCCAAGGCCACCAAGTCAGCCGAAGCCGACGCCAACCGCGTCAAGTTCGGGCGGACGAAGGCACAGAAGGACGCCGAAGCACTGGAGGCGAAACGCCGCGCCGACCTGCTCGACGGGGCGAAACGCGAGGACGATTAGCCCAGCCCCGCCCAGACGGCGATCCAGTAGGTCGCGCCCGCGGCGACATAGGCGAGCGCGAACAGATAGGCGATCATGAACGCCGGCCATTTCCAGCCGTTGGTTTCGCGCCGGACCACCGCGATCGTCGACAGGCATTGCGGCGCGAAGACGAACCAGGCGAGGAAGGCGAGCGCGGTCGCCAGACTCCAGCGGCCCGCGAGCCGCGTGCCCAGTTCCTGCGCGCCCTGATCCTCGTCCGCCGCGTCGATCGCATAGACGGTCTGCAGCGCCGACACCGCGACTTCGCGCGCGGCCATCGCCGGGATGACGGCCAGGCTCATCTCGTGGTTGAAGCCGATGGGCCTCAAGCCGACCTCCAGCACGCTCGCGATGCGGCCGGCGACCGAATATTCGCTCTGCTTCACGCCCTCAGGCGCGACCGGGTAGCTCGCGAGCAGCCATAGCGCGATCGTCACGCCCATGATCATCGTGCCGGCCCGGCGCAGAAAGACCCATGCGCGCTGGGCGAGACCAATCGCGACGTCGCGCAGGTTCGGCCATTGATAGCGCGGCATTTCCAGCAGGAAGCCTCCGCCGACGCCCCTGGTCGCAGTGCGGCGGATCAGCACTGCGGCCAGCATCGCGCTGACGATGCCGGCAAGGTACAGCGCCAGCAGCACCAGACCCTGCAGGCCGACGCCCGGCAGAACCTGCCGCGCCGGAATGAAGGCGCCGATGATCACCGCATAGACCGGCAGCCGCGCCGAACAGGTCATCAGCGGCGCGACCAGGATCGTCGTCAGCCGCTCGCGCGGGTCGCTGATCGACCGCGTCGCCATGATACCGGGGATCGCGCAGGCGAAGCTCGACAGCAGCGGAATGAACGCACGCCCCGACAGCCCGACGCCGGCCATCAGCCGGTCCATCAGCATGGCGGCCCGGACCATGTAGCCCGAAGCCTCCAGCATCAAGATGAACAGGAACAGGATGACGATCTGGGGCAGGAAGACGACGACCGACCCGACACCGCCGATGATGCCCTGGACCAGCAAGTCACGGAAGAACCCTGCCGGCAGCAACGCGGTGGCGGTGTCGCCAAGCCATGCTTGCGCGCCCTCGATCCAGGCGATCGGCGCTTCGGACCAGCTGAACACAGCTTGGAACATGACGAACAGCAGCGCGAGCAGGATGACGGGGCCGAGCACCGGATGCAGTGCGAACCGGTCGAGCGAGCGGGTGACGCCGCGCGACCGCGACGTTTCCGTACTCGCCCCGCGCGCGATGCGGCGCGCCTCGCGCTGGAAATGGCGGATGTCGGCATCGATCGAATCGACCGCAACCTGCGGCACTGCCCGCGTGCGCAGTGCCTCACCCAATGCATCGCGCAGCGGATCGAGTCCGCGCTTGCGCACCGCCACCGTCTCGACGACCGGCAGGCCGAGTTCGCCGGCCAGTGCGGCGGCATCGATCGTGAGGCCGTCGCGCGCCGCCATGTCGACCATGTTGAGCGCCAGCACCATCGGCAGCCCGAGCTGCTTCAGCTGCAGGACGAAGCGCAGGTGGTTATCGAGATTGGTCGCGTCCGCCACGACGACGATCGCGTCGGGCCGCCGCTCGCCCGCCTGGCGGCCGTAGACGACGTCGCGCGTCACTTCCTCGTCGGGGCTGGAGGGGTCGAGGCTGTAGGTGCCGGGCAGGTCGACCAGTTCGACCGGGCGGCCGTCGTTCAGCGACAGGCGACCGGTGTGACGTTCGACCGTGACGCCGGGATAATTGCCGACCTTCTGCCGCGCGCCGGTCAGCGCGTTGAACAGCGCGGATTTGCCGGCGTTGGGGTTGCCGACCAGCGCGACCAGCGGAAGATCGCTCATCAGTAGGTGACGCGAATCGCCCGGGCGATATGGCTGCGGAAGGTGATGGTCATTCGCCCGATCCGGCAGGCGAGCGGCCCGCCGCCCAGCGTCGCGCCGTGCAGCAGCTCGATCTCGACGCCTTCATCCAGCCCGAACTCGCGCAGGCGCCGCGCTTCCCCATCGCTCAGCTGCGCCCAATCGATCGCAGCCACCGTCGCCAGCGCATGGCGCGGCAGGGCGGCAAGGTCGATCGGCAGAGGAATGGCGGAATGAGCAGTCATCTGATGCGAGTGATTATCAATAGGGTGGAGGTTTGACCAGCCCTAAAGCGAAATCATTACCCGGTCGCGAACCAACGCCAAATCGCCATTGCCACGCCCCGGCGACCTTGCTAGAGGCGCCCTCCTTGCCAACCTTCCGGCTCGTCCGGTTGGGGTTCACGTGCGGTCGTGGCGGAATTGGTAGACGCGCAACGTTGAGGTCGTTGTGGGCGAAAGCCCGTGGAAGTTCGAGTCTTCTCGACCGCACCAGACATAGAAAACCGGCAGGCGCGCCTCAGCGCCGTTTCTCTGCGATATAGCGGTTCACCTGCTCCTCCAGCACGTCCAGCGGCAGCGATCCCTGGCGCAGCACGGTTTCGTGGAAATCGCGGATGTCGAACTTCGGCCCCAGCGCGCGCTCGGCCTTCGCCCGCAGGTCGGCGATCTTCAGCTGGCCGACCATGTAGCTGGTCGCCTGCCCCGGCCAGTTGAAATAGCGGTCGACCTCACGCGCGATGTCGGTGTCGGACACCGAGCTGTTCGCCTTGAAATAGGCGATCGACTGATCGCGGGTCCAGCGCTTGGAATGGATGCCGGTGTCGAGCACCAAGCGAATCGCGCGCCAGACCTGGAGCGATAGCATGCCGAACCGGTCGTAGGGCGTCTTGTAGATGCCCATCTCGTCCGCCAGCCGTTCCGAATACAACCCCCAGCCCTCGGCATAGGCGCCATAGCCGCCGAAGCGGCGGAACTTCGGGATGCCGGTCAGCTCCTGCTGGCGCGCGATCTGGAAGTGGTGCCCCGGCGCGCCTTCGTGTGCGGCGATGCCGGCAACCTGCACCTTCTGCGTCTGGTTCATATCGACCAGATTGACATAGTAGATGCCGGGCCGCGATCCATCCGCCGAGGGCGAGTTGTAGAAGGCGGTCGACGCGGTCGCCTCGCGCCACTTCTCGACCGCGCGCACTTCGAGCTTCGCCTTGGGCAGGACGCGGAAATATTGCGGGGCCTTGGCCATCACCGCCCCGATCACCCCGCGCGCGTCGGCCAGATACTGTTCGCGGCCCGCTTCGGTATTCGGGTATTTCAGCGTCGGGTCGGTGCGGATCTTGTCGAAGAACTGTTCGAGCGTGCCGGTAAAGCCGACCTCGCGCTTGATCGCCTCCATCTCCTGCCGGATCGCCGCAACCTGGCGCAGGCCCAGATCGTGGATCTGGTCGGCAGTCAGGCTGGTCGTCGTCGACTGCTTCAGCCGATCGGCGTAATAGGCCGCGCCGTCGGGCAGCGCCCAGACGCCGAAATTGCCCTTCGACAGCGGCTCGACCGCATCGATCGCAGCGATCAGCGTGTCATAGCCCTGCTTGAACGGCCCGGTCAGCGCGGCGCGAGCGTCCGCCAGCAATCGCGCCTTTGTCGCGGCGGGCGCATTCAGCGCGGTCACCTTCTTGCGGAAATCGGCCATCAGCGTCGAATCGGGCCCGCCGTCGAACGGCGCGCCGACCAGCACCTTCTTCGCATCGTTGCGCGCGGGCGCGAAATTGACCTTGTTCGGCACTATGCCGGCGGCGGCCTGCGCGCGCATCGTCGCAGCGACTTCACGCATTACCCGGTTGGTGTCGCGCAGGCGGGCGATATACGCCTGCGCGTCGGCGACGGTGTCGACCTTGTGGTTGTTGATCAGCAGGACGGGGATGGCGCCCGCCGGGCTGCCGTTGGTCGATACCGGAAAGCGTAGCTTGCGGAAGCGGAAGCTGTCGGCGGCCCGGGCATTCTCATATTCGAACAGGCGATAGCTGATTCGCGCATTCTCGCTCAGCCGATCGGGCTTGAAGCGCGCCTGCATCGCCTTGGTCTGTGCTGCGACCAGCGCGCGGGCGCGAACCGCGGCGGCATCGGTATAGTCGTCGAGCCGGTCGTAGTTGGTCTTCAGCCCCAGGTCCGTCTGGGTTTCCGGGCTGAGCGCGACCTGTTCGTCATAGGCGCGGTCGAGGAAGGCGAGCAGCGCCGCGTCCTGGGTCTGCGTCGCCGTCTGCACGGGCGCTGCGGCCGACAACACCGGCACGGCCGACACCAATACCCACGAAACCGCCTTGCCCATCGTCACTCTCCCATATCGTCGCCCGAACCGTGGCACGGCGCGGGCGACGAGGGAAGCGATCTGAGAGGCTTAGTCGGCGAACAGCAGGACCGGCGTCTCGAGCAGCTTGCGCACGGCCTGAACGTAGCTTGCCGCGTCCCAGCCGTCGACGACGCGGTGGTCGCAGCTGATCGACAGGTTCATCAGCTTCGCGCGCACGATGTCGTCGCCGCGGAAGACCGGGCGTTCGACGATCTTGTTCGGGCCGATGATCGCGACTTCGGGGCGGTTGATGACCGGGGTGGTCGCGATACCGCCCAGGGGCCCGAGCGAAGTGACGGTCAGCGTGGAGCCCGACAGTTCCTCCGACTTCGCCTTGCCGGTACGCGCGGCCTCGGCCAGGCGACCGATCTCGCTCGCCAACTGCCAGACGTTCTTGTCCTGCGCATCGCGGATGACCGGGACCATCAGCCCCGCATCCGTCTGCGTCGCCATGCCCAGATGCACGCGGCCGTGGCGCGTCACGACGCCCGCTTCGTCGTCGTAGCGCGCATTGAGCATCGGAAAGTCGGGCAGCGTGCGGCAGATCGCGACGATCAGGAACGGCAGCATCGTCAGCTTCGGGCGGTTGCCGCGGTTGGCATTCAGGTCCGCGCGCATGTCTTCAAGCGCCGTCACGTCGATTTCGTCGACATAGGTGAAGTGCGGGATCTGACGCTTCGACGCCGCCATGTTCTCGGCGATGCGGCGGCGCATGCCGATGACCTTCACCGGCACGTCGTCGCGCGCACGGGAGGCGTGGGGGGCGTGATAGCCCTGGCCGCCGGAGTAGCGCAGATAGGCGTCGAGATCGGCGTGGCGGATGTGCTGGCCGTCGTGCTGGACCTGAGACAGGTCGACGCCGAGATCCTTGGCGCGCGCGCGGACGGCCGGCGAGGCAAGGACCGGAGCATGGTGGGCGCCACTCCCGTTCCCCTGCGAAGGCCGAGGTCCAGTACCACTGTCCCCTGTCGGAGAGGACGCCGCGCCGTCATCAGCGTCCCGCGACTGGGCCCCGGCCTTCGCCGGGGCACCGACGGGCTGCGGAGCCGGTGTTTCCAACACCTCTTCGACACCCGGATTCTCGGCCTCGATCTGCTCTTCAACCTTGACCGACACCGGTGCTGCTTCAGGCTCGGCCGAAGCCTCGCCTTCCGTCTCGATCACCACCAACGTCGACCCGATCGGCACCTGATCGCCGACTTCGCCCGCCAGCGCGATGACGGTGCCCGACACCGGCGATTCCATCTCGACGGTCGCCTTGTCGGTCATCATGTCGGCGAGGCCCTGGTCCTCCTCGACACGGTCGCCGACTGCGACGTGCCAGGCGACGATCTCAGCCTCGGCGATGCCTTCGCCGATGTCGGGCAGGCGGAATTCGAAGCGGGCCATCGCTTTAGTCCTTCATGATCTTGGCGAGCGCCTGTCCGATGCGGACGGGCCCGGGGAAATATGCCCATTCCAGGCTGTGCGGGTATGGCGTGTCGAAGCCGGTGACGCGCTCGATCGGCGCTTCCAGGTGGTGGAAGCAGCGTTCCTGCACCAGCGCGGACAGTTCCGCGCCGAAGCCGCCGGTGCGGGTCGCTTCGTGGACGATCATGCAACGGCCGGTCTTCTTCACCGACGCCTCGATCGTCTCGATGTCGAGCGGTACCAGCGTGCGCAGGTCGATCACCTCGGCATCGACGCCGGCTTCCTCGACGCTCGCCATCACGACATGGACCATGGTGCCATAGGCGAGGATGGTCAGGTCGTTGCCGGGGCGCACGACGTTCGCCTTGCCCAGATCGACGCGGTAATAGCCGGTCGGAACCTCGCCCGCAGGATGCGTCGACCAGTTCGACGCCGGGCGATCCCAATGGCCGTTGAACGGGCCGTTGTAGATGCGCTTGGGTTCGAGGAACAGGACGGGATCGTTGTCCTCGATCGCGGCGATCAGCAGCCCCTTCGCGTCGTACGGCGTCGACGGGATGACCGTCTTGATGCCCGAGACATGGGTGAAGATGCCCTCGGGCGACTGCGAGTGCGTCTGCCCGCCGAAGATGCCGCCGCCGTACGGGCTGCGCACGGTGATCGGCGCGGTGAATTCGCCGGCCGAGCGATAGCGCAGGCGCGCGGCCTCGCTGACCAGCTGGTCGAGCGCGGGGTAGATGTAATCGGCGAACTGGATTTCGGGCACGGGGCGCAGGCCATAGGCGCCCATGCCGATCGACACGCCGATAATCCCAATCTCGGTGATCGGCGTGTCGAACACGCGCGTCTTGCCATATTTCGCCTGCAGCCCCGCGGTCGCGCGGAACACGCCGCCGAAATAGCCGACGTCCTCGCCCATCACGACGATGTCGTCGTCGCGGTCCATCATCACGTCCATGGCGCTGTTGATCGCCTGGATCATGTTCATGCGGGTCGTGGCGCCGCCTTCGCCGGTGACGTCGGCGGTCATGGTTTCGGTGTCGGCCATCGTCATTTCCTCGCCCACGGACGGCCCGAGGCTTCTTCCTCGGCAATCATCTGCGCCTGCTGCTCGCGCAGGTGCCAGGGCATCTCCTCGAACACGCCGTCGAACAGCGAATCGAGCGGCTGATGCAGGCCGTGGCCGAGGATGCCGTTCTTCTCGGCCTCCTTCTGCGCGGTCTTCACCTGGTCGGCGACTTCGCGGTCCATCGCCTCGTGGCGGTCTTCGTCCCATTCGCGACACGCGATCAGATGCGCCTTCAGCCGCTTGATCGGATCACCCAGCGGCCAAGCATTGGGTTCACCCTCCGAGCGGTACTGGCCCGGATCGTCCGAGGTCGAATGCCCTTCGGCGCGGTAGGTGAAATGCTCGATCAACGTCGGCCCCGCGTTGGTCCGCGCGCGCTCGGCCGCCCACAGCGTCGCGGCATAGACCGCCAGCACGTCGTTGCCGTCCACCCTTATACCGGCGATGCCATAACCGATCGCGCGCGCCGCGAATGTCGTCGCTTCGGCGCCGGCGAACCCTGAAAAGCTCGAAATCGCCCACTGGTTGTTGACGACGTTAAAGATGACCGGCGCGCGGTACACGCTGGCGAAGGTGCAGGCGGAGTGGAAATCACCTTCGGCAGTCGATCCTTCGCCGCACCAGGTCGCCGCGATCCGCGTGTCGCCCTTCGCCGCGCTCGCCATCGCCCAGCCAACCGCCTGCGGGTACTGCGTCGTCAGATTGCCGGAGATCGAGAAGAAGCTGTAGCCCTTCTCCGAATACATGATCGGCAGCTGCTTGCCCTGCAGCTTGTCGCCGCGGTTCGAATAGATCTGGTTCATCATGTCGACCAGCGGGCAGCCACGCGAGATGAGGATGCCCTGCTGGCGGTACGACGGAAACACCATGTCGTCTGACGCGAGTGCCGCGGCGGCACCCACCGACACCGCCTCCTCGCCCAGCGACTTCATGTAGAAGCTCGTCTTGCCCTGGCGCTGCGCACGGAACATGCGTTCGTCGAACGCGCGGGTCAGCGCCATGTTGCGCAGCATCTGGCGTTTCAGGTCGGGCGAGATGCGCGGATCCCACTGGCCGCCGGCGGTGCCGTCCATGTTGAGCACGCGGACCAGGCCGAAGGCGAGATCGTGGAAGCCGTTCGCCGCATCCGCCGTATCCGGCCGGCGCGACGCCTCGACCGGCGGAACGGTGACTTCGGTGAAATCCACCGTGTCGCCGGGACGGAATTTGGGCTCGGGCACATGCAGCGCGAGCGGCGGCAGATTCGATCGACGGGACGCGTCGGACATGGTCTCTCCTCGGGCGGCGTTTTCGACAACGCCCGACAGAAGCTTTGCGAGCCTTGTAATAAAATTTCAAGAGGCCTCGCGCCGATCTGACTGTGCCGCCGGGTCAATTCGCTATGCTCGCCGCGACATGGGGGCTGGCGCGGCGGCGTTACCACTGCTAGGCAAGCCTCCACGCACCGGCACCCGTAGCTCAGCTGGATAGAGCGCTGCCCTCCGAAGGCAGAGGCCACAGGTTCGAATCCTGTCGGGTGCGCCAGCTTTCTCAATATCTTAACGGCTGGTCGAGCAGAAATTCGGTAATAGCCCGGCAAAACGCGGTCTGAACCGCCCCGGATTTGTCGGAGGCCCTAACTCCTGAGAAGAAGGGCCACGACGAGCAAGTTCTCGCCTGAGGTACGCGCCCGAGCGATGCGGATTGTGCTGGACCACGAGAGGGATCGCATGCTCGGCAAGATCGTCTTTTAACGATTGAATCAGCGTCGTATCGACCGGCAAGCCCGCCACCTCGCGAGCGTGCTCGATCTCCATCTCAATCCTTGCGATGATCGTCGGCAATCGGCGCAGGGCGATGGCAAGGCTGCCCGTCCGGAGCGAGCGCCAGATTTCGAGCCGATTCAGAAGCCGTTGAGCGTCAACCGGAATGGTATGGCGATAGTGGAGTTTGCGCCCCCGTCGAGCCAAGCCCTTGGCCAAATCCCGTAGCAGCTTCCCATAGCAGATGGGGCTGCGGAACGGACGATTTGCCGAGACTTTCGGCCTGACGATGGGCCATTTTCCCGTAGCATTTATCGTAGCAACCACTCTCCGGGGACCGTCTTTCCGACGATCCCCGAGAGTTTTCGACGCTGTAGGAAGCGATGGTGCCCAGAAGAGGACTCGAACCTCCACGCCCTTGCGAGCGCCAGCACCTGAAGCTGGTGCGTCTACCAATTCCGCCATCTGGGCACGGGGTAGGCCGGCGCCTCTAGGGGAGGGATCGTGGAGCTGTCAACACCCGTTTGCAGACGATGACGCGATTTGCGGTTCATCGGGTTGCAGCGCGCCTGGGCACGCGGCATGGGAGCGGAAACGGATTGGCGCGAAGGATTATCGGGCATGAAGGACAATTTGGTCGTGCTGTTCGGCGGCGGCGGGTTCGTCGGGCGCTATGTCGCGCAAGGCTTGCTGGCGGCGGGTGCGCGGGTGCGGATCGCGCAGCGCGAGCCGAAGGCGGCGTTTTTCCTGAAGCCGCTGGGTGGTCTGGGCCAGACGCAGTTCGTTGCCGCCGACGTGCGCAAGCCCGAGTCGGTCGCGCGCGCGGTGGCGGGCGCCGATGCGGTGGTGAACCTGGTCGGCGCCTTTGCCGACATGACCGCGTTGCACGTCGCAGGCGCCCGGGCGATCGCGGAGGCTGCGACGGCCGCCGGGGTCGGCACGATGGTCCATGTCTCGGCGATCGGCGCGGATCCCGAATCGCCGTCCGAATATGGCCGCAGCAAGGGTGAGGGCGAAGCGGCGGTGCGCGCGGCGTTCCCGACCGCGACCATTCTGCGCCCGTCGCTCGTCTTCGGGCGCGAGGACGAATTCACCAACCGCTTTGCCGCGATGATCGCGCGGATGCCGATCGTGCCGGTGCTGCGCGGGTCGGCCAAGTTCCAGCCGGTGTATGTGAAGGACGTCGCGCGCGTCGTCGTCGCGGCGCTGGCCGATCCCAAGGCGTTTGCCGGGCGCACGCTGGAGCTGGGCGGGCCGGACGTGCTGACGATGCGGCAGATCCACGAGCTGCTGGCGACCGCGGTGCTGCGCCACCCGCCGATGCCCGACCTGCCCGATGCGGTCGGATCGGCGATCGCGAGCCTGGGCTTCCTGCCGGGCGCGCCTATAAATCGCGATCAGTGGGCGATGCTCGCCCGCGACAACGTCGTCACGGGCGAGAACGGCCTGGCCGCCGCCGGCATCACGCCGACGCCGATGGCCGCGGTTGCGCCCGAGTGGCTGGTCCGGTTCCGGCGCCAGGGCCGCTTCGCCAAGCGCGCCACGGCCTGAGGCGATGGATTTCATCACCGCGATCATCCTCGGCATCGTCGAGGGGATCACCGAATTCCTGCCCGTGTCCTCGACCGGGCATCTGATTCTCGCGACCGAATTGCTCGGGTACGATGCGCGACGCTGGGCGGTGTTCAACATCGCGATCCAGCCGGGCGCGATCCTGGCGATCGTCGTGCTGTATTGGCGCACCTTCCTGGCGGTGGCGAAGGGGTTGATAAGTTGGGAGGCGAATTCGGTTGCGTTCGTGCGCAACCTACTGCTCGCCTTCTTCCCCGCGGTCATCCTGGGCCTGGCTTTCGGCGACCAGATCGATGCGCTGCTGGAAAACGCGGTCGTCGTCGCCTGGGCGCTGATCGTCGGCGGCGTAGCGATCCTGATCGTCGAGCGGTTGGCGAAGACCGACAATGTGCTGGGCATCTCGGGCGTGTCGATCGCGCAGTCGATCAAGATCGGCCTGGTCCAGTGCATCGCGATGATCCCGGGGGTCAGCCGGTCGGGCGCGACGATCATGGGCGCGATGTCGCTGGGGATCGATCGGCGAACCGCGGCCGATTTCAGCTTTTTCCTGGCGCTGCCGACATTGTCGGGCGCGACGGTGCTTCAGCTCTACAAGCACCGCGACATGGTGACGGCCGGTGACGTCCAGTTGATCGCGGTGGGCGCGCTGGTGTCCTTCGTCGTCGCGCTGATCGTCGTGAAGGCGTTCATGGCGGTGGTGACGCGATACGGTTTCGGGCCGTTCGCCTGGTACAGAATCATAGCGGGTAGTGCCGCACTGATATGGTTGAAAACGCGATAGGTCCGATGTGAGACTTTTATACTGAAATAAAATTGCGCTGCCGCGAAATGACTGCAAAATCGATACTGAAATAGGTCAGACTTGCTGACCTAGGTCTGCGATAGTGCGTGACAGTCCCTCTATCTGCCCATAGCTCGTCCTTCGAAAGGATCGAGCATGGCTACCGAGCAGCTGCTGAAATTCGTCGACCGCGAGCAGGCCTATCCGGCCAAGCGCGATGCGCAGGACCGCGCCGCAGACTTTCGCGAGATCGCCGAGCGGTACAACCCGCCCGCGGCCGAGGATCAGGCCGGGCGCTGCTCGCAATGCGGCGTACCTTACTGTTCGGTCCATTGCCCCTTGCACAATCACATCCCCGACTGGCTGCGGCTGACCGCCGAGGGACGCCTGCGCGAGGCGTATGAGCTGTCGAACAGCACCTCGACCATGCCCGAGATCTGCGGTCGCATCTGCCCGCAGGATCGGTTGTGCGAAGGCAATTGCGTCATCGAATTCTCCGGCCACGGATCGGTGACGATCGGGTCGGTCGAGAAATTCATCACCGACACCGCCTGGGAAGAGGGCTGGGTCGAACCGCTGGTCGCTGGGCCGGCGCGCGGCCAGTCGGTCGGCGTGATCGGTGCGGGGCCGGCGGGGCTGAGCGCCGCCGAATATCTGCGCGGCTTCGGGTACGAGGTCCATGTCTACGATCGCCACGACCGCGCGGGCGGCCTGCTGACCTACGGCATCCCCGGCTTCAAGCTGGAGAAGGACGTGGTCATGCGCCGCGTCGACCGGCTGAAGGCGGGCGGCATCGTGTTCCATGAAGGTTTCTCGGTTGGAGAGCATGCGACGCTCGACGCATTGCGGGCGAAGCATGACGCGCTCCTGATCGCGACCGGCGTCTACAAGCCGCGCGCGATCAGGGCGCCGGGGGTTGGCGCGAAGGGCGTGGTCGAGGCGCTGGAGTATCTGACCGCGTCGAACCGTAAGGGCTTCGGCGATGCGGTGCCCGCATTCGATGACGGATCGCTGAATGCCGAGGGCAAGCATGTCGTCGTCATCGGCGGCGGCGACACCGCGATGGACTGCGTCCGCACCGCCGTCCGCCAGGGTGCGGCGAGCGTGAAGTGCCTCTACCGTCGCGACCGTGCGAATATGCCGGGATCGCAGCGCGAGACGAAGAACGCCGAAGAGGAAGGCGTCGAGTTCGTCTGGCTCTCCGCGCCTGAGGCGTTCGAAGGCGGCGACGTGGTGACCGGCGTGAAGGCCAGCGCTATGCGGCTGGGCGCGGCCGATGCCAGCGGCCGTCGCGCGCCCGAAGTCGATCCCGACGGCGGTTTCTCGGTCAAGGCGGATCTGGTCATCAAGGCGCTGGGCTTCGATGCCGAAGACCTGCCGACGCTGTTCGGCGCGAGCGACCTGGGCGTCACCCGCTGGGGCACGCTGCGCGTCGATGCCAAGTCGATGATGACCAGCCTCGACGGCGTCTTCGCCGCCGGCGACATCGTCCGCGGGGCGAGCCTGGTCGTCTGGGCGATCCGCGACGGCCGCGACGTGAGCGAGCGGATGCACGCGTATCTGAAGACGAAGGCGCGCACGGCGCAGACGCCCGCGCAGAAGGTGGCGGCATGAGCGCGCTGCTCGCCCTGCTGCTGGTGCAGGCGACCCCGCTTGCTGCCGCGCCGGCTCCCGCCGCCGAAACCGCTACAGTAGATCCGGCGCGCAAGGCCGCAGCCGAAACGGCCGTCCTCGCCCTCGTGCCGCCCGGCACGTACATGCGGATGATGCGGGACCAGTTCCCGAAGATGATGGACGCGATAATGGCGCGCACCATGGGCATGACCGCCAAGGACCTGGGCGCGCCCGAGGGCGACACAGGCGGCAAGACGCTGCGTGAGATGGCCGCCACCGAAGACCCGCATTTCGAAGAGCGGATGCACATCATGACGACGGTCATGTCGGAGGATATGGGCAAGATCTTCGAGAGCATCGAACCGGAGATGCGCGTCGGTCTGTCCCGCGCCTTCGCTCGTCGCTTCACGCTCGATCAGCTGAACGACATCAACGCCTTCTTCGCGACGCCGTCAGGCAAGGTCTTCGCCGCTGACTATCTCGCGACCTTCATGGACCCCGAAGTCATGGAGGAAATGATGAGCGCGATGCCGAAGATGATGCAGGCGATGCCCGCAATGATGGCACGCGCTGAAAAAGCGACCGCCCATCTACCCCCGCCGCCCAAAAAGGACGGCGCCAAGACGACCACCGGGAAGGCCAAGTGATGACCACCCTCGACACCGAACGCACCCGTCTCGCCGCCGAGGGCATGTATCGCCCCGAATTCGAGGGCGATGCCTGCGGCGTGGGCATGGTCGCGGCGACCGATGGCATTCCGTCGCGCCGGGTCGTCCAGGCGGCGATCGATGCGTTGAAGGCGGTGTGGCACCGCGGTGCGGTCGATGCCGATGGCAAGACCGGCGATGGCGCGGGCATCCACGTCGATCTGCCCGCGAAATTCTTCGACGATTGCGTCGTCGCATCGGGCCACCGCGTGATGCCGAACCGGCTAGCGGTCGGCATGATGTTCCTGCCGCGCACCGACCTGTCGGCGCAGGAGGCGTGCCGCACGATCGTCGAGTCCGAGATCATCGACGCGGGCTGGACCATCTATGGCTGGCGCCAGGTGCCGGTGAACGTCGCGGTGATCGGCCAGAAGGCGCAGGCAACGCGGCCCGAAATCGAGCAGATCATGATCGCCGGCCCCCTGCCCGACGACGCGTCGGCCGCGGAGTTCGAGAAGGAACTCTACCTCGTCCGCCGCCGGATCGAAAAGCGCGTGATCGCCGCGCAGATCCAGGGATTCTACGCCTGCTCGCTGTCGTGCCGCTCGATCGTGTACAAGGGCCTGTTCCTGGCCGAGAGCCTGTCGGTCTTCTATCCCGACCTGACCGACGACCGGTTCGAAAGCCGCGTAGCGATCTTCCACCAGCGCTATTCGACCAATACCTTCCCGCAGTGGTGGCTGGCCCAACCCTTCCGCTGCCTCGCCCACAATGGCGAGATCAACACGATCCGCGGCAACAAGAACTGGATGCTCAGCCACGAGATCAAGATGGCGAGCATCGCGTTCGGCGAACGCTCAGAAGACATCAAGCCGGTGATCCCCGCCGGGGCGTCCGATACCGCCGCCTTGGATGCCGTGTTCGAGGCGATCTGCCGCTCGGGCCGCGATGCGCCGACCGCAAAGATCATGCTGGTGCCCGAGGCGTGGTCGAGCGACATGCCGCGCCCGCACCTCGACATGTATCGCTATCTCGCCAGCGTCATGGAGCCGTGGGACGGACCCGCTGCGCTCGCGATGACCGATGGCCGCTGGGCGGTCGCGGGGATGGACCGCAATGCGCTCAGGCCCCTGCGCTACACGCTGACCGGCGACGGGCTGCTGATCGTAGGGTCTGAGACGGGCATGGTCGTCGTGCCGGAGACGACGGTGATCGAGAAGGGCCGACTGGGGCCGGGCCAGATGATCGCCGTCGACCTGGAGGAAGGCCGCGTCCTCCACGACCGTGCGGTCAAGGACCAGATCGCCGGCGAGGCGGATTATGCCGCGATGATCGGCGAATTCCTGTCGATCGACGACCTGCCTGCCGCGGAGCCGTCGATCCAGGCGTGGGACCGCGCCGAACTGTCGCGCCGGCAGGTCGCCGCCGGCCAGACGCTGGAGGATATGGAGCTGATCCTGTCGCCGATGGTCGAAGGGGCCAAGGAAGCGATCGGGTCGATGGGTGACGACACGCCGCTGGCGGTCATCTCCGACAAGCCGCGCCTCATCAGCCAGTTCTTCCGCCAGAACTTCAGCCAAGTCACGAACCCGCCGATCGACCCGTTGCGCGAGCGGCACGTGATGTCGCTCAAGACGCGGTTCGGTAACCTCGCCAACATCCTCGACCAGTCGGCCGCACCGTCGAAGGTTCTGGTGCTCGAATCGCCCGTGCTGACCAACGGCGACTGGGACCGGTTGAAGGCGCATTTCGGGATGAGCGCGGCCGATATCGACTGCACCTTCCCCGCCGGCAGCGGCCCCGAAGGCTTGCGCGCCGCCATCGCCGACATCCGCGCACAGGCCGAGCAGGCGGTGCGGCAGGGCAAGTCGGAGCTGTTCCTCAGCGACGAAAATCTCGGCCCCGACCGGATGGCGATCGCCGGCGTACTCGCCGTCGCCGCGGTTCACACCCACCTCGTCCGCCGTGGTCTGCGCAGCTATGCGTCGATCAACGTCCGCTCGTCCGAATGTCTCGACACCCATTATTATGCGGTGCTGATCGGCGTCGGCGCGACCACGGTGAACGCCTATCTGGCCGAAGCCGCGATCCGTGACCGGCGTGCGCGCGGGCTGTTCGGCGATATGGACGTCGAAACCTGCCTGAAGCGCCACCGCACCGCGGTCGACGAAGGCCTGTTGAAGATCATGTCCAAGATGGGGATCGCGGTCATCTCCAGCTATCGCGGCGGCTATAATTTCGAGGCGGTGGGCCTCAGCCGCGCGCTGGTCAACGACCTGTTCCCCGGCATGCCTGCCAAGATTTCGGGCGAGGGCTATGCCTCGCTCTACCTCAACGCGACGATGCGGCATGATGCGGCGTTCGACACCGCGGTCGCGACGCTGCCGATCGGCGGCTTCTATCGCCAGCGCCACGGCGGCGAGACGCATGCCTTTTCCGCGCAGCTGATGCACACGCTGCAGACCGCGGTCGGCACCGACAGCTATTCGACCTACCTCGCCTTCTCGCGCGGGGTCCGCGACCTGCCACCGGTGTATCTGCGCGACTTGCTGGAATTCAATTTCCCGAAGGACGGCGTGCCGATCGATTCGGTCGAGGCGATCACCGAAATCCGCAAGCGGTTCGTCACCCCGGGCATGTCGCTGGGCGCGCTGAGCCCGGAGGCGCACGAGACGCTGGCGATCGCGATGAACCGCATCGGCGCGCGCGCGGTGTCGGGTGAAGGGGGCGAAGCGAAGGAGCGCTACACGCCGTACGAGAACGGCGACAATGCGAATTCGGGCGTGAAGCAGATCGCGTCCGGTCGCTTCGGCGTCACGGCGGAATATCTCAACGCCTGCGACGAGATCGAGATCAAGGTCGCCCAAGGCGCGAAGCCCGGCGAGGGCAGGCAGCTGCCCGGCTTCAAGGTGACCGAGCTGATCGCGAAGTTGCGCCACGCGACTCCGGGCGTCGGCCTGATCTCGCCGCCGCCGCACCACGACATCTATTCGATCGAGGATCTGGCGCAGCTGATCTACGACCTGAAGCAGATCAATCCGCGCGCGCGCGTCTGCGTGAAGCTGGTCAGCTCGGCCGGCATCGGCACCGTCGCGGCGGGCGTGGCCAAGGCGCATGCCGACGTCATCCTGGTCGCCGGCCACAACGGCGGCACCGGCGCGTCCCCGCAGACCAGCATCAAATATGCCGGCACGCCGTGGGAAATGGGGCTGAGCGAGGTCAATCAGACGCTGACGCTCAATTCCTTGCGCGGTCGCGTGAAGCTGCGCACCGACGGCGGGCTCAAGACCGGGCGCGACATCGTCATCGCCGCGATCCTGGGCGCCGAGGAATTCGGGATCGGCACGCTCAGCCTGGTCGCGATGGGCTGCATCATGGTGCGCCAGTGCCATTCCAACACTTGTCCCGTCGGCGTGTGCGTGCAGGATGAAAAGCTGCGCCAGAAGTTCACCGGCACGCCCGAAAAGGTCATCAACCTGATGACCTTCATCGCCGAGGAGGTCCGCGAGATTCTGGCGCGGCTGGGCGTCCAGAGCCTGGACGAAGTGATCGGCCGCACCGAACTGCTCCGCCAGGTCAGCCGCGGCGCCGAACATCTCGACGACCTCGACCTGAACCCGATCCTCGCCAAGGTCGACGCGACCGATGCCGAGCGCCGCTATTCGCTCGATACGTGGCGCAATGCGGTGCCCGACAGCCTGGATGCGCAGATCATCAAGGATGCGGCGGCGGTGTTCAGCCGGCGTGAGAAGATGCAGCTGACCTACAGCGTGCGCAACACCCACCGCGCGGTCGGCACCAGCCTGTCGGGCGCGGTCACGCGGGCGTTCGGCATGTCGACGCTCGACGACGGGCACATCACGGTCCGCCTGCGCGGGTCCGCCGGCCAGTCGCTCGGCGCATTCCTGTGCAAGGGCGTGACGCTGGAAGTGTTCGGCGATGCGAACGACTATGTGGGCAAGGGGCTGTCGGGCGGCATCATCGCGGTTCGCCCGATGGTCAGCAGCCCCCTCGCTTCGAACGAGAACACGATCATCGGCAACACCGTGCTGTACGGCGCGACGTCGGGCCGGCTATTCGCCGCGGGCCAGGCCGGCGAGCGCTTTGCAGTGCGCAATTCGGGCGCCGAGGTCGTCGTCGAAGGCTGCGGCGCCAACGGTTGCGAGTACATGACCGGCGGTACTGCGGTGATCCTGGGCGGCGTCGGCGCGAATTTCGGCGCGGGCATGACCGGGGGCATGGCCTTCGTCTATGATCCCGACGGCAATTTCGAGCGCCGGGTGAACCCGGAGACATTGACCTGGTGCCGCCTGTCGTCGGGCCATTGGGAAGCCGTGCTGCGCGCGCTTGTCGTCCGACACGTTCAGGCGACCGACAGCAAGTTCGCCGCTAGCCTGCTCGAGGACTGGGACCGCATCCGAGGATCCTTCTGGCAGGTGTGCCCAAAGGAGATGGTGAGCCGATTGGCGCATCCGCTGGATGATTCGGAGGCGGCGCTGGAAGCGGCGGAGTAACTCTTCCCCCCGTTCGCCCTAAGCCTGTCGAAGGGCGAACGGAATTGGCGAAGGGAAAACCTCGTTCAGCCTAGGCTAAGCCTTTGTACGATATGGCCTAGAGTTCCTGTTCCGACTCGGGAGAGTATCATGCGTCTCATGTCCGCCGCCCTGGCCCTGTCCGTGGTCGCCGTACCGGCCGCCGCCCAGTCCCGCGCCGAGGTCGATGCCGCGCGTGCGCTGCAGGATCCTGTGGCGCAGGAAGGCATCGCCGCTGCGGTCAGCGCACTCGCCGGTATCGTGCTCGATACCCGCGTCGGGCCGCTCGCGCGTTACACCGATCCGCGGAGCGACATCCGCCCGAACGACACGCTGCGCGACATCGAGCGTCGCCGCGACCCGCATTTCGAGGCGCGGTTGCACGACGACACCCGCCGCGCGGTCGCCGGCGCCGGGATGGTCGCGGGCGACGCGGTGGCGATGTCCGCCGAACTCGCCCGCACCGCCGGCCGCCTGCAAGCCGCCATCGCGCCCTTGGGGGGTCTGCTTGCCAGCGGCGCGCTGTCGGGGCCCGATTACGACGATGAATATTGATCGCCACCGCTAGACGGTTGCCACGCCAGCGGTAGATAAGGGCTGCATGTGGCAGCTCTATCAATTTCCCCTGTGTCCCTTCTCGCGCAAGGTGCGGCTGCTGCTGGCCGAGAAGGGCCTGGGCTATGACCCGGTGCGCGAGTCGCCGTGGGAGCGCCGCGACGAATTCCTCGACATGAACCCGGCCGGACAGACGCCGGTAATGATCGACACCGATCGCCCCGGCGCCCCGCTGATCGATTCGATGGCGATCTGCGAGTATTTCGAGGAGACGGTCGAAAAGTCGGCGATGATCAACGGCACTGCCGCCAACCGCGCTGAAATCCGCCGGCTTGTCGCGTGGTTCGACACGCAATTCTACCGCGACATCACCGCGCCGCTGCTCAACGAACGCATGTTGAAACGCGTCGTTCACCGCTCCGCGCCCGACGCCGCACTGCTCCGCGAAGCGATGCGCGCGGCGGTCGGGCACCTCGACTACATCGATTATCTGCTCGACCACCGCACCTGGCTGGCCGGCGCGACGATGAGCCTTGCCGATCTCGCCGCCGCCGCGCAGATCTCGGTCGCGGACTATCTCGGCGGTATCGACTGGAAGAGCCACGAACAGGCCAAGCGCTGGTACGTCGGCATGAAGAGCCGCCCCAGCTTCCGCCCGCTGCTCGCCGAACGCATGGAAATCGTCAGCCCGCCGGCGGATTACGAGAAGCTGGACCTGTAATGTTGCCGTGGCGGGCAGTGATCGCGATGATCGTGTTGCTCGCACCGACCTGCTGCCACGGCCCGACCGGTAATCCGACGACGCTGGCAGCGATTCGAGTGGAATCCCGCGCGCTGATGCAAGGACCGGACTTTTGGTGGACCACCGGCGATACCGATCGACGGCTACCGCTGACGATCGCACAGCTGCGTCCGGATATCGTCAGCGTCGATCGCGACGGCGTCGACATCTATGCGCCAAATTTTCTCGACGGCGGCTGGGGGTATCATGTGCCGCGTGTTCCCAATCCGTCTCCCGACACAGTGTTTCGGCACCAGAAGGTCGCTAATGGCGTTTACTGGTTCCATCCCTACTGACCAGCGGACGTAACCATGCTCGAACATATTCCCCATTGGCTCGGCAATGCCCTGAAGGGTTTGCGCGCCGGCACCGACAAGCTCGCGATCGTCCAGGACGGGCTCGGCAGCTTCACCGCGATCGATCTGCGCTCGCCCGCCTTCGCCAACGGCGCTCGCATCCCCGAACGGTTCACCGCCGATGGCGATGGGGTGTCACCGCCGCTGTTCTGGACCGGCGTGCCCGCGGAAGCGACGCATCTGGCGTTGCTGGTCGAGGATGCCGACGCGCCGACGCCCGCGCCGCTCGTCCATGCGATCGTCTGGGATCTGCCGGCCGAGGACGGGCAATTGGCCGAAGGCGCGATTGTGGCGGACGGAGACGGCACGGCCAGCGGCGATGTCGGGCGCAATTCCTATCTGCGGGAGGGCTGGCTGCCGCCCGATCCGCCGACCGGGCACGGCGAGCATCGCTACGCCTTCCAGCTCTTCGCGCTGAAGAACGCCGCCGATCCGGGCGCAACGCCCAGCCGCAGCGACATCATCGACGCGATGCGCGGACGCGTGCTGGCGGCGGGGCTGCTGACCGGCACCTATTCGCGCGGCGAACCGGCGGATGTCGCGCCGGTCGGGGCGGTGGCGACGGCCTGACGCGGATCAAAGCCGCCGCGTCAGGGCCTTTTTCAACCGGTCGTGCGCCGACTTCTTGATCTGGCAAACGCGCGCGGCGCCGACGTCCAGCACTTGGCCGATTTCCTCGAGATTGAGTTCCTCGACGTAATAGAGCTGGATCACAATCTGCTCGCGCTCGGGCAGGTCGGCGATCGCCTGGATCAGCACGTCGCGCTGGTCGGTTTCCGCGAGGAGGTCGAAGGGGGAAGGTTCGTCGGACACGAACCACGGTCCTTCGTTGCCCTGCACGTCGTCGACATTCTCGAACCGCACGGGCTCGGCGGTCGCATAGTCGGTGCGCAGCTTCTCGATCGTCACGCCCAGCTTCTCCGCCACCGCTGTATCCTCGGGCCGCCGGCCATCGGCCGCGGTCAGCGATGCGACCGTTTCGTTATAGAGTTTGCGCCGCTTCATGGCACCGCGGGTCAGCGTCGCCTGGCGGCGCAGTTCGTCGATCATCGACCCGCGGACACGCGTGTTGAGATATTGCTCGAACGTCACCGCGCCGCGATCCTCGAAGCTGGCGACCGCCTCGACCAGAGCGATCAGCCCGATCTGGACCAGATCCTCGACCTCGACCGACGACGACATGCTGCCGTGAACGTGCCAGGCGATGCGGCGTACGCGGGGCATGTGCTGGCGGACCAGCGCGTTAAGGTCCGGGCCCGGCTTCGATCGCGCGCCATAGGTCAGCGGGGCGCCGGGGGCGGGCTGGATGGGGCTCATGAAGCTCATGCGGCAATCGCCTGTGGCTGGCCGGCGCCGAGCGCCGGCGGCTGATCCGACGCGCCGATGACGGCGATGACTTCGACCGACTTGTCCTCGGGCACTTCGAAGAAGCTCATGACGGGAGTATCCGGCAAAATGGTTTTCACCAGCTTACGCATCGCGATGCGGATGGCGGGCTGGACGACGAGCGCGAAGGGCTTGGCCTCGGCAATGAACGGCCCCGCCGCGCGCTGCATGGCGTCGGCAATGCGACGGCCGAGATCGGGTTCGATCGCGTGGCGGCGCGCGGGATCGGAGCGGATCGCCTGGCCGAGCAAGGCTTCGAGCTGCCCCTCCAGCGTCATCACCCGCAGCGGCTCGCGCACGGTGCACAGCTTCTGGATGATCAGCGCGCCGAGGTCCGGGCGGATGAGCTCGACCAGTTCCTCGGCATCCGCAGACTTGGTCGCGGCGTTCGCGAGTGCGGCGGCGATGCGGCGGAATTCCTTCAGCGGGATGCCCTCCGCCAGCAGCGTGCGCAGGACCTGCGTGAGCGTGGTGAGCGGCAGCGGCTGCGGGCAAAGCGAGGCGACGAGGGCCGCCGAGCGTTCCTTCAGCCCATCGAGCAGCGACTGGACCTCGTCCGGACCCAGCAGGTCGGCCGAATGGCTGAGCAATTGCTGGTTGAGGTGCGTCGCGACGACGGTACCGGCATCGACCACCAGATAGCCCGCACCCGTCGCCGCGTCCGAATCGGCCGCGTTGATCCAGATGGCGTCGAGGCCGAAGGTCGGGTCCTTGGCGGGCTTACCCGGCAGCGAGCCGACCGCCTGCCCGGTGTCGAGCGCCAGCATCTCGTCGGGCGACACCTGATCCTCGCCGACGATGACGCCGCCGATGATGATGCGATAGGTATAGGGTGCGAGGTTGATGTCGTCGCGCACACGTACCTGCGGCACGACGAAGCCCAGATCCTTCGACAGCTGGCGGCGCACGCCGGTAATGCGGCCCATCAGCGGCGAGCCCTTGCGCTCGTCGACCAGCGGCACCAGGCCGTAGCCTATGTCGAGCATGACGTGGCAGCTGTCGGTCACTTCGTCCCAGCCGATCTTCGACAGGTCCTGCGGCTCGGCCGGTGCCGTGGGTTCGACGATGACCGGGCGCTGCGAGGCCTTCTTCAGCTTGTACGCGGCGAAGCCCGCGGCCGCCGCCATCGGTAGGATCAGAAGATGCGGCATGCCAGGCACCAGGCCGAGCACGCCGAGCGCCGCGGCGACCGGCGTCCAGGTGCGGTGGCTGGCGAACTGGCCGCCGATCTGGCCGGCTAGGTCCTGGCTGGATGTGACGCGGGTGACGATGGCGGCAGCCGCGATCGACAGCATCAGACCCGGCAGCTGCGCGACCAGCGCGTCGCCGATCGCGAGCACGATATAGGTCTGCGCGGCTTCCTTGACTCCCAGCCCGTGGCTGACCGTGCCGAGGATCAGCCCGCCGACGATGTTGATCGCCAGGATCAGCAGACCGGCAACGGCGTCGCCCTTCACGAACTTCGACGAACCGTCCATCGACCCGTAGAAATCGGCTTCGGTCGACACTTCGACGCGACGGGCGCGGGCATCGTCGGGCGTGATGAGGCCAGCGTTCAGATCGGCGTCGATCGCCATCTGCTTGCCGGGCAACGCATCCAGGGTGAAGCGCGCCGACACTTCGGACACGCGGCCTGCGCCCTTGGTCACCACGATCATGTTGATGATGACGAGGATGCTGAAAACGAACAGGCCGACGACGTAATCGCCGCCGATCAGGAAAGTGCCGAACGCCTCAATGACATGACCCGCCGCCGCCTCGCCCTCGTGGCCCTTGCCCAGCACGACGCGGGTCGACGCGACGTTGAGCGCCAGCCGGAACAGCGTGGCGAACAGCAGGACGGTCGGGAAGGCGGAGAAATCAAGCGGCTTCTGCGCGTTCAGCGCGACCATCAGCACGGCCAAGCTGATGACGATGTTCATGATGAAGAACACGTCGAGCATGAAGGCCGGGATCGGCACGACCATCAGCACCACCAGCAGCAGCATCGCCGCCGGCAGCGCCGCGCCCTTCAGTCCGGGCAAAGCCTTGGCGAGAACGGGCGACGCCATCAGACGTTACCTCCCAGCTGGGCGAGCATCAGATAGGCGAGCCGCGCATTGTCCGGGTTGGGGCGCAGCAGCGTCGCCGCCGTTTCCGACACACCGGTCGCGCGGCCTGAGGCGCCGAAGCGCTCCAGCGTGGAGGCGAGCCAGGCGCGGTCGCCGCCCTGCGCTTCGTTGCCCAGCACGACCTCCATGTCGGGATCGAGCTTCAGCGCATCGATCGCCCCGCTGGCGAGCCCGGTCGCGCCCGATGCAGCCGCGCCCTTGTCGAGCTTGGCGGCAAAGCGGGTGTACACATCGCCCAGCGATCGCGGGCTGCCGTCGGCGGCATAGAACACGCTGCGGTTGGTGCGCGCGGCGCCGGGGAACAGCCCCGCGGCGCTCTGGCCGGGATTGTTCTCCATCGCCGCCAGGAATTTCTTGGCCCCGCCGATGCCGAGGAAATGCGCCATGTAGAGGTCGGTGCCGGTCACATCGCGGTTGAGCGCGGACGACAATTTGTCCTTGTTGTCCGACGCATGTTCGGCCGCCATCAGCGACGAGGCGGTGGGATCGTTGCGGAGACTCAGGATCTGGCGGCGGACACCAGGGTCACTGACGACATATTTGCCCGATGCGGTGCGCGTGATGCTGTCGGCCGCCCAGCCCATGCCGTGATCGGCGCCGTGGTTCTTGACCACGCCCAGCCAGCTTTGTTCGATGAACTGATACAGGCCTGTCGCTGACGACGTGCCCGCGCGGGCAGAGGCATTCAGACCGCTTTCGACCTGCGCCTGCCCCAGCAGATAGTTGAAATCGATCCCCGTGCGCGTGGACGCGAGCTGGATGGCGTTCTGCACGCTCCCTGCCCGCCCCGCGGCGACCTTCGTCAGGTTCGGAATGGTCATTCGAAAATCTTGCCTGAAACCCCTGTTGAGGATCGTTTCAGCAAGAGGCGTGCCAGATTGCGAAACCCGGGCACGGCGGGTGGGCGCTTAGGCCTAAACGCCCTTATGCGTAGGCGGCAGCGCCGGTCGGGCGGTAGGGGGCGTTGGGCGAACCGGCAAGAACCTGCAGGCGACGGCGGACGTTTGCCGTCATCAGGTTGACATAGATGCGGCAGGTTTCGTTCAGCCGGTGCGCCTCGCGCGCCAGATCGTTCAGTTCCGCAGTCGGTTCCTCGTGATCACAGGCGGCGGCATCCTCGATGCAGCGCAGCTTGCGCGCGGTCGCGGCCTCCAGACGCGCGATGTCGTTCGACTTCAGCGCGTCGATTTCGCCGTGCAGCGCTTCGATCACGCCGACCAGGGCCTCACGCCGCTTCATTGGGATTCCATTCGAGCTTGAGGGCCAGCAGACGGTCGGCGATGGTCGAGGGCAGGATCGGGAACTTGCCGTCCTGGATGGCCTTCTTGATCTTGCTCACGCGTTCCGCGTCCACCGGGGCGGATGCGGCGGCGGGCTGGGACAGCGCCTGCAACGTCGACGACGCCCGGGTGACCGACGTGTCGTCGGCCGGCTGAGACACCTGCACGGCCGCTGCCGGCGCGACTGGCGCCGGTTTGCGATCGATGCTCGTCGCGCCTTTGATACCGATCGGATCCACCATGGTTCCCGTCCTCGAATGGCTTCGTCACACGCTACAACGACCTCTGGCAGACATGTTTTAGAAATTTTTTCGACAAAGAGGGTGAACGGGGGCTTCACCCTGAGTCCCTATCAGTTCGGCAGCGCGGCCCGACCGGCGCCGACCGCTACCGCCTGAATCGGTGGCTTGGCCGGATCGATCTTTACCAGCAGACGCCCGCCGGCCGGCGCGTCGCCCATCGCGGTGCCGTCGCGCGTGATCGAAAAGCCTGCACCGCCCGCTTCGATCGTGATCGGGTCGCCGCGCTTGATGACCATTTCGGGTTTCGGCGGCGGCGCGACCGCTACCGGAGTCGCGGCAGCCACCTGTGGACGGGCGGCCTGGGGCGGCAGCTTGATCGGGACATAGATACGCCAGCGTGGCGTATCGCAGGTCACGACGACCGCGTCCTGGAACGAGCCGCGCCAGTCGAGCTGCGGCAACGGGCATTGCGCCAGCTTCAGCCGGGCATCGACCGCGGTGCGCGCCCCGCCCTCCTCGCCGATGGCATGGCCGGTAAAAGCCGTGACCGCGACGTCGATCGCGGTGGTATCCTGGAAACGGATCGCCTGGGCGGCGGCCGGCGTCGCGACGGCTAGAGCGGCGAGCGAGAGAAGCGGACGGATCATCGGGTTTCCCCATCGTAAGATAATGTGAGTTGAACGGCGCGGCCGGCACCGGTGCGGGCATCGATCGCGATGCGCCCGGCCGGCACGTCGGCGGCGATGGCTGCGGCAACCGCGCGGGCGCGATCGACAGCGAGAATGGCAGCGGAACCGGTGGCGGAATCGACATCGGCCGGGGTACCATCGGTGCCGCCGGTCACGCGGATGGTCGTGCGCGGATCATTGGTCACTGCGCGCACCCAGCCGGCAACGTCGTGCGGCGGCAAGGCGGCGGACCCGACGGCAAAGCCCTGAATGACATTCGCTTCCAGCGCGATCGGCGCCTCCGCGGCCAGGCCGAAGCCTTCGCGCAGGGCGTTGCCGAGCGTGGTCGCATCGACCTTGGGATTGGCCTGGAGGAAGACGAAGAAGCCGACGAGCAGCATCATGACGTCGGCCAGCGTCACCAGCCAGATCGGCCGACGCGGTTCGTCCTCGAGCAGCTGGTCGATCGTCATGCGACCGCCATCGGGCGCAGGCACGGCGCTTCGCGCGTGGCCAGGCGGGCGAGCGGTTCGGCCAGGCGCCCGCGCTCGACACATTCCGCGCGCGCAAGTCTCTTCAGACGCGCCGCAACCGGCAGGCAGATCAGGTTGCCGACCAGCGCGCCGTACAACGTTGCGAGCACCGCGATCGCCATCGCCCCGCCGATCGCGGCCGGGTCGGTCATGCTGGTGAACAGGCGAACCAGGCCGATCAGCGTACCGACCATGCCCATCGCCGGCCCGAATTCGGCCGCGGCCGCCCACATTTCGGCGGCAGCCCGCTGGCGTTCGTAACGGGCGACCCGACGATCCTCGATCAGCGTGCGGACGATGGCGCCATCCGCCCCGTCGACGATCGCGTTCATCGCGGCCGAAACATCGGGATCCTTGATGACCGAGCGGTCGAGCTGCATCACACCGTGACGCGCCGTGATCCGGCTTAGCGCCTCGACCTGAGTGACGAGCGGCCCGGCATCGAACGGCGTACGGCCGATCGCCTTCAGCGCGACGACACCGCGTGCGAGGTCGCGCGCGGGCGTGCGAAGGACGGTCGCCAGTACCGTACCCCCACCGACGATGGCGAGGGCGGCGGGATCGAGAAAGGCAGCAAGGCTCGCGATCAAAGACATCGCGCGAGGTCCTGCAAAGCCCGTGCCGTTTTGGTTTACCATGATGGAAAGGCGATGGGGCGCAACGAGCCATAGCCCTCTAACCGCTTGTGGAAAGAGGGTTGGGGTAGGGGCAAGTGTCTCATCGAGACCGCCCGCTCGCGACACCGCCCCTCTCCCCATCCCTCTCCCCGCGAGCGGGGAGAGGGCGTGTCACGATGCCAGCGCTCCACCCGGCAATCCCCAACCGGCAACCGGCAACCGCTTGCCGCCCACCCCTGCCGGTGATGGCAAAGCGGATCGAAACGGGCATTTGGCACGGTGGTTGCAAAGCCGTCCCACGTCATCAACGCGGGACCACGCCATCATGGCTGAGAACGATCTTTTCGGGGTACATGGAACGGCCCTTGCCGTGCGATCGCAGCGCATGGCGATGCTCGCGTCCAACATCGCCAACGCCTCGACCCCCGGCTTCAAGGCGAAGGATATCGACTTCGCCGCGGCGCTGAAGGGTGCGGAGAGCGGTCGTCTCGACGCCAGCGTCACCGCGAACACCAAGTTCCGCCTGCCGACGCAGATGAGTCTGGACGGCAACACTGTCGAGCTCGCGACCGAACAGACCGCCTTTGCCGAGAATGCGGTCGCCTATCAGACGACGCTGTCGTTCCTGAACGGTCGCATCGCCACGATCACCCGCGCGCTGAAGGGGGAATAAGCGCATGGCCGACAATCCCATGAACATCTTCCAGGTCGCCGGTCGTGCGATGTCCGCGCAGCTGGTGCGGATGAACACGACCGCGTCGAACTTGGCCAACGCCGGCGGCGTCGCGACGACGTCGCAGGCCGCCTATCGCTCGATCAAGCCGGTATTCCGTACCCAGTTCGACCAGGCGTCGCAGATGTCGACCGTCAACGTCGAGCGGATCGTCACCGCGGGCGAGGAACCGACCAAGCGCTACGACCCGGGCAATCCGCTGGCCGACAAGGACGGCAACGTCTTCGAAAACGCGGTCGATGAAAGTCGCGAGCTGGTCGACATGCTCGAAAGCGCGCGGAGCTACCAGAACAACGTCGAGGTCATGCAGACCGCCAAGACGCTGATCCTCGACACCATCAAGCTGGGACGCTGATAAATGGCTACCACCACTTCCGCCTTCGACGCCGCGCTGAACAAGGCCGGCATCAGCACGGCGGCGACGGCCAAGGCCGCTGCCGCTGCGAAATCGTCGAACAGCAAGACGCTCAATGAAATGGGCCCGGGCGACTTCATCGCGCTGCTGACCGCGCAGATGAAGAACCAGGATCCGTTCGAACCGGTCGATAATTCGCAGATGGTCGCCCAGATGGCGCAATTCTCGTCGCTGGCGGGTATTTCGGAGATGGGTTCGACGCTGAAGTCGATCTCCGGCAAGCTTTCGGGCGGCGCCGCGGATGCCGCGGCCTATGTCGGCAAGACCGTGCTGACGCCGGGCAAAACTGCCTACACGCGCCAGAGCGGCGGGTTCGCCGGCGCAGTCGAACTCGGTTCCGCGGCAAGCGACGTCAAGGTCACGATCAAGAACAGCGACGGCACGACGGTGCGGACGCTCAACCTCGGCAAGCAGGAGGCGGGCACCGCATCCTACGACTGGGACGGCAAATGGGAAGACGGGACCGATGCCGGTGCCGGCGCGTACACCGTGACCGTCGCCGCGTCCGACAAGGGCAGCGCCGTGATCGCCAATCCGCTCGTCTGGGCGCCCGTCACCTCGGTGTCGATGCTGCAAGGCGGCGACCCCGTTCTCGACGTCGGCGGCGTCGGCAAGATCCCGACCTCCGCCGTCCGCGCCATCGCCTGATCCCGTCCCAATCTTCGATCTTACCAGGAGCTAAACCGCCATGACCTTCTACACTTCGCTTTCGGGCCTTCAGGCATCGCAGACCGAAATGGCGACGATCTCGCACAACCTCGCCAACGTCTCGACCAACGGCTTCAAGAAGAGCCGCGTCGAATTCGCCGACGTCATGGCGTCGAACGTTTCGGTGTCGCCGACGCAGATGGTCGGTTCGGGTACCGTCGTGAAGGCGGTTCGCCAGCAGTTCAGCCAGGGCGGGTCGCAGCAGTCGACCAACTCGCTCGACATGCTGATCTCGGGCGAAGGCTTCTTCGCGGTGAAGCCGGACCTGAATTCGGCCAAAGTGTCGTTCACCCGCAACGGCGCGTTCTTCGTCGACAACGATCGCTTCGTGACCGACGCCAACGGCGGCAAGCTGCAGGTCTATCCGGTCGACGGTTCGGGCACGGTCGTCGCGACCGGTCTGGACTCGATGGTCAGCCTGCGCCTGCCCGCGACCAGCGGCGTGCCATCAGCGACGAAGAAGATCGACCTGTCGATCAACCTGTCGGCCAACGCGTCGATCCCGAAGGACAGCACGCTGTTCGCCGCTGGCACTGGCAAGACCTATGCGTTCGACCGGTTCAATCCGTCGACCTACAACAATTCGTCGCAGACGACGATCTATGACGCGCTGGGCAACGCCCAGACCATGACGAACTATTACGTCCGCGACACGGCATCGACCGGTCCCGGCACGACCAGCACCTGGAAGGTCTATACCTTCGTCGGCAGCGAGCAGCTGACGTCGGGTTCGGGAAAAGACCCGATGACGATGACATTCGACGACAAGGGAAAGCTGCAGAGCGTTGCGGCGGGCAATGGCACCGTGTCCACGCCGTCCTCTTTCGTCGCCTTCGACTTTTTCACGCCCGCCAGCTCGACGACGCCGCAGGGACTGTCGATCGATTTCGGCTCGATGACCACGCAACTGAGTTCGCCGTTCGTCAAGAGCGCCGAAGTTCAGGACGGACGCGCGATCGGTCAGATCGAAAGCGTGACGATCAGCGAATATGGTGTCGTCAGCGCCAGCTTCTCGAACGGCGACACCCAGCCGCTCGGTAAGGTCGCGCTCGCCAACTTCTCGAACCCCTCGGGTCTGCGCCAGCTCGGCAAGAGCTATTGGTCGGCGACCGGCGTGTCGGGCGAGGCCCGCCTGGGCGAAGCTGGCGCGAACGGCTTCGGCAACCTCAGCACGGGTGCGATCGAACGGTCGAACGTCGACATCACTGAAGAACTGGTGAGCCTGATCGCTGCCCAGCGCAATTTCCAGGCGAATGCGAAGAGCCTCGAGACCTCGAGCCAGATCTCGCAGACCATCTTCAACATGCGCAGCTGATCCTGAGCGAATAGATAAGGGACGTAGCCGATGGACCGGATGGTCTATACCGCCCTCACCGGGCTCAAGGGTCAGATGGCCGCGCAGGCGTCGATCGCGAACAACATCGCGAACGCGTCGACGACCGGCTTCAAGTCCGACCGCCTGGCCTTTCAGCAGCTGATGCTGAAGGGTGGCAGCGGCCTGGAGTCGCGGGCGCCGGTGTCGGAGGAAGTGCTCGACGCCGATCGGCGCGCGGGCACCATCCAGCAGACCGGCCGCACTCTCGACATCGCCATCCCCGGCACATCGTGGATGGTCGTCCAGGCGTCCGACGGCAGCGAGGCCTATACCCGCCGCGGCGACCTGCAGATCACCGAAACCGGTGTGCTGCAGACCGGCGACGGGTTTCCGGTGATGGGATCGGGGGGTCCCATCACCCTACCTCCCGCGCAGGACATTTCCATTAGCGAGGACGGTACGCTGTCGATCGTGCCGATGGGTTCCGCGCCCGGCACCCCGCCCCAGCGCATCGACCGCATCCGCTTCGGCAACCCCGAGGGATCGCAGACGGTGAAGGGCCTGGACAATCTGCTGCACGTGAAGGGCGGCGGCGTGCTGCCCGACGATCTGGACGCAGAGGTGCAGGTCGGCGCGCTCGAAGGGTCGAACGTCAACCTGACCCAGGCGCTGATCGACATGATCGAGAACCAGCGCAGCTACGAAGTGCAGGCCAACCTGCTGAAGGAAGCCAAGACGATGGACGAAAGCTCCGCGTCACTGATGCGAATCCCTGGCTGATCCGGCCGACCGAATTTGAAGGACTGATACGATGGGTTCTGCCGCACTCCATATCGCCCGTACCGGCATCGACGCGCAGGATACGCGCATGCGGGTCATCTCGAACAACCTGGCCAACGTGAACACGACCGGGTTCAAGAAGGACCGCGCCGCGTTCGAAACGCTCGCCTATCAGGTCGTCACGGCGCCCGGCTCCGCCAGCACGCAGGAGACGAAATACGCGACCGGCCTGAATCTGGGCACCGGCGTCCGCGTGCAGGGCACGTCGCGCATCGACCGGCAGGGCGCGATGCAGACAACCGGCAACAGCCTGGACGTCGCCCTGGACGGGGGCGGCTATTTTCAGGTCCAGCTGCCGGGCGGCCAGCTCGGCTATACGCGCGCAGGCAACTTCAATCGCTCGGCCGAAGGGCTGGTCGTGACGTCGGAGGGGTATCAGGTTATGCCCGGCATCACCGTGCCCGAAAATGCGACCGCGATCACCATCGGTCAGGACGGCACGGTATCGGCGACGATCCCCGGCCAGACCGAATCGACCCAGCTCGGTCAGATCCAGATCGCCAGCTTCGCCAACGCCGCCGGCCTGCAGTCGGTCGGCGACAATTATCTGATCGAAACCGGCGCGTCGGGCGCTGCGAACCTGGGCATCGCTGGCCAAGACGGCCGCGGCAACATCCGCCAGGGCATGCTGGAAGGCTCCAACGTCAACGTCGTCGAGGAACTCGTCGACATGATCGAAACCCAGCGTGCGTACGAGGTCAATTCCAAGATGATCTCGGCGACCGACGAAATGCTCAAATACGTCAACCAGAACATCTGAGGCCGATAGACCGTCATGCGTATCCTCTCCGCTCTCGTCCTCACCGCGGTTCTCGCGACGCCTGCGACCGCCGGCATCTTCGGCAAGAAGAAGCCGGTCGTGCCGCCGCCGGAATTTCGCACGGTCTATGCGCCGCCGCCGCCGGCCGCGCCGCCGGCCAACGGCGCGATTTTCCAGGTGTCGGCCGGCTATGGCGGGCTCTACGAGGGCGCGCGGGCGCGGGCGGTCGGCGACCCGCTGACGATCATCCTGACCGAACGCACCCAGGCGTCGAAGTCGGCGGGCAGCAAGCTTGATTCGGGCGGCGGCTTCGGCATCACCCCGCCGTCGACCGGTCTGCTCTCGGCGATCAAGCCGAGCGACATCGGCACCAGCGGCAACCGCAACTTCAACGGAATCGGCACCGCCGACCAGTCGAACGCATTGTCGGGAGAGATCAGCGTGACGGTCGCCGAGGTGCTGCCCAACGGCACCATGATCGTTCAGGGCCAGAAGACGCTGACGCTCAATCGCGGCGACGAATTCATTCAGATCCGCGGCGTCGTTCGCCCGGCCGACATCGATGCGAACAATCGAGTCCTGTCGACCCGCGTCGCGGACGCGAAGATCGCCTACACCGGTCGCGGCGACGTCCAGCGCGCCAGCCGCCAGGGCTGGCTCAACCGCTTCTTCCAGACCATCAGCCCGTTCTGAGGATCGTCGGAATGCTTCGTCTCCTTTTCGCCGCCCTCACTGCCCTGCTGATCGCGACGCCGGCCCAGGCCGATCGCATCAAGGATCTCGGCACGTTCCAGGGCATCCGTACCAACCAGCTGACCGGCTATGGCGTCGTCGTCGGTCTGCCCGGCACGGGCGACGACAACCTCGAATATACCGTCCAGTCGATGAAGGGCGTCACCTCGCGCTTCGGGCTGCAACTGCCGCCGGGCGCCAATCCGGGGCTCAAGAACTCAGCGGTCGTGATGATTACGGCTGAACTGCCCGCCTTCGCCAAGCCGGGCCAGAAGCTCGACATCACCGTGTCGGCGATGGGCAAGGCCAAGTCGTTGCGCGGCGGCACGCTGATCCTCAGCCCGCTCTACGGTGCGGACGGCGCGATCTATGCGATGGCGCAGGGCAATCTTGCCGTCGGCGGTCTGGGTGCGGAAGGCGCCGACGGATCGAAAGTGGTCGTCAACGTGCCCTCGTCGGGCCGCATCCCGGAAGGCGCGACGGTCGAGCGCGCGGTCGACACCGGCTTTGCCAGCTCGCCGACGCTGACATTCAACCTGACCCAGGCCGATTTCACGACCGCGCAGAACGTCGCCAGCGCGATCAACGCGCGCTTCGGCGCCGGCGTCGCACGGGCCGTGGACGGCGTGTCGATCGCGGTGACGGCCCCGGCCGGTGCTGACGTCCGCGCCCAGCTGATGAGCGGGATCGAGAACCTGAGCGTGGTGTCCGCCGAGGCGCCGGCGAAAGTAATTGTAAACGCGCGCACCGGTACGGTCGTTATCAACAGTGCCGTCCGGGTGAGTCCTGCGGCGGTAACACATGGTAAACTAACTGTTCGTATTGATGAAAACCAGCGCGTCAGCCAGCCCATGCCCTTTTCCAAGGGGCAGACGGCGGTCGAGCAGAAGAGCGGTGTGTCCGTCGAGGAAGAGAAGCGTCCGATGTTCCTGTTCGAGCCCGGGCCGAAACTGGCCGATGTCGTGAACGCGGTGAACGCCATCGGTGCGTCGCCGGCCGACCTGGTCGCTATCCTCGAAGCGCTGAAGCAGGCCGGCGCGCTGAAGGCGGAGCTGATCGTCCTGTGACGCAGATTCCTGCCTCGCCCACCGGCATCACAGGCATCACCGGCACTGCCGGCGGCGTGTCGAACGACACATCGCGCCTGAAGTCCGACGCAAATCTCGCCGCGGCGGGCCAGCGGTTCGAGGCGATCTTCACCGGCATGATGCTGAAGTCGATGCGCTCGGCGAAACTTGCCGACGGACTGTTCGACAACAAGGCGGGCGAGCAGTTCCGCGACATGTTCGACGGCAAGCTGACCGAAAGCATGGCGCAGCATTCGCCGATGGGTATCGCCAAGGCGATGACCGACTTCCTGGCCAAGTCGCAAGGCACCGGCGGCGCAGACGGTGGGGGCGGTACGCCATGACCGACCTGCTGAGCATCGGCGTCACCGGCGTCCGCGCGTATCAGACCGCGCTGTCGACGACGTCCGAGAATATCGCGAACGCCGCGACGCCGGGCTATACGCGCCGATCCTCGACGATCGAGGAATTCCGTACCAGCGGCGTGGCCGGCCTGGGCCAGACGACCCAGCAGACCGGCGGCGGCGTCCGTATTGCCGGTGTGTCGCGTGCGGCCGACGAATTCCGCTCGGCACAGGCGCGCACGACCGGGTCCGACCTTGCCAAGAGCTCCGCGTCGGTCGGCTGGATCGACCGGATCGAAGGCGCGCTGGCCGGCAACCAGCTGTCCGATCGCTTCACCACATTTTTTGCGACCGCCAAGACCGTCGCCGCGGACCCGTCCGCCACCGCCCCGCGCACCGTCTTCCTGGAAGATGCCCGTTCGCTCGCCTCGGGCTTTGCAAGCACCGGCCGCGCGCTGGCCGGTGCCGCCGAGGAACTCGCCGGGCAGGGCCGCGACATGGCGGCGCAGCTGACCGACCTCAGCAATTCGATGTCGCGGATCAACAACAGCCTGACCCGCGCAGCCGAAGGATCGTCGTCGCGCGTGCAGCTGCTCGACGAACGTGATCGGACGCTCGAGGCGATGAGTGCGCTGGTCGATATCGATACGAAGTTTGACGCGTTCGGCCGCGCCACCGTTCGTGCGGGCGGAAGCGCCGGCCCGGTGCTGGCCAATGTCGAACGCGGCGCCATCGTCAGCTTCGTCACCAACGATTCGGGCGAGGCGGCGATCGCCGTCAACGATTCGACCGGGATGCAGAAGGTGCAGGCAACCGGCGGTGCGATGGCGGGACTGGTCGATGGGGCCTTGCAGATCGCCGGCGCGCGCCAGCGGCTGAACGCGGTCGCGACCGATTTCGTCTCGGGAATGAAGGCGTGGCAGGCCGGCGGCAAGACGCTAAGTGGTGCGCCGGGCGAAGCGATCTTCGAGATACCCACCGGCGCGGCGCCGACAGAGATCGCCGTCGTGATGAACTACCCCGCAGGCGTCGCCGCAGCCGTCGGTACGGAGGGCGTGCGCGGCAACGGCAACATGACGAAGCTGACCGCGCTGCGCGACTCGTCGAAGTGGGAATCGAGGTTCGACGATCTTACGACCGAAAATGCCGCGCTGCTCAAGACGCGACGCGCGGTCGTCGATGCCCAGACCGCCATCCACATTTCGTCTGTCAGCGCGCGCGACGGCATGACCGGCGTCGACCTGGACGAGGAAGCCGTCAGCCTGATCCGGTTCCAGCAGGCCTATCAGGCATCGAGCCGCGTCATCCAGGTGGCTCGCGAAATCATGCAAACCATGTTCGACATTCGCTAAGGACCGCCCACATGCGCGTCGCGACCTCCCTTCAATTCGACCGGCTCCGCGACCGCATGGGTGCGCTGAGCAACAAGGCCGATGCGCTCAACAACCAACTGTCGTCGACGAAGCGCATCACGACGCCGTCCGACGATGCCGCGGGCTATCGCGCGCTGACTGCGCTAAAGCGGGCAGGCGCGAATTCCGATGCGGAGCTGACCAACGTCAATCTGGCGACCTCGCTGCTCGATTCGTCGGCGACCGCGCTCGCCAGCATCGAATCGCAGCTCAGCCGCGTGAAGACGATCGCGATTTCGGCCGGCAGCTCGACGTTGAGCGACGAGCAGCGCAAGTCGCTGTCGGCCGAGGTCGACGTGATCCTGGAGGATCTGGTGCGCGTCGCCAACACCACCGACGCCCGCGGCACGCCGCTGTTTTCCGGCGACAGCACGGCGACGCCCTATGTCGTCGACGGCGGCGGAAAGGTGACCTTCACCGGCAAGGGCGAGGCGGGGCAGGTCCCGATCGGCGACGGTCGCACGATCGCGGCGACCACCAGCGGTCAGAATATCTTCGGCAACATCCCGGTAAAGGCCGGTGGGCCACCGAGCGACATGTTTGCGATCGTGAAGGCGTTTTCGGACAAGCTGAAATCGGGTGCCCCGGCAACCGACGACACCGTCGACATCCAGGCCGCGATGACGTCGGTCGTGAACGCGCAGACCTCGATCGGCGCCCGCGGCGCGCGACTCGAGTTGGAAAAAGGCCGCCTGGAAGACCTTGCGCTGACTCGCGAGGCCGACCGGTCCGCGATCGAGGATGCCGATATTCCGGCGACGATCACCGAACTGAAGAAGGTGATGACCGTGCTCGACGCGACGCAGGCGAGCTTCGGCAAGCTGACCTCGCTCAGCCTGTTCAACTATCTGCGCTGATCGGACGACGATCGGCCCGATCCGGTACGTTAAGTACAACTTCGGTCAGGCCGTTAACCAAATCCCCACCTCCGCTTGGCACAAAGGTCGCGAGAAGTGCCGACAGGTCCGTGACCCGCCGGCCGCGAAGGGGAAGTCCTAAGTCATGTTTGTCGCCATCGGCCTCGTGGTTCTGCTCGGCATGGTGTTCGGCGGTTTCGTCATCACCGGCGGTGCGCTCGGCCCGGTCCTCCACGCCATCCCGCATGAAATGCTCATCATCGGCGGGGCGGCGATCGGCGCGCTCATCATCGGCAACTCGGGCAAGGAGCTGAAGGCCGTCGGCGGGGCGCTGGGCAAGGTGTTCAAGGGGCCGAAGTACAAGAAGCAGGACTATCTCGACACGATCTTCCTCGTCAGCAAGCTGATGAAGATGCTGCGCGTCGACGGGCCGATCGCGCTCGAACCGCATGTCGAGGATCCGAAGTCCTCCTCTGTCTTCTCCGAATATCCCCGCCTGCTGGCCGACCACACGCTGGTCGCGCTGATCGCCGACACGCTGCGCCTGGTCGTCGTGTCGTCGGGCACGCTCGACGTGCACGCGGTCGAAGAGGTGATGGATAACGCGATCAAGACCCACCATCACGAAGTGCAGGGGCCGCAGGGCACGCTGACGTCGCTGGGCGACGCGCTCCCCGCGCTCGGCATCGTCGCGGCGGTGCTCGGCGTGGTGAAGACGATGGGCTCGATCGACAAGCCGCCGTCGATCCTGGGCGGCATGATCGGCTCGGCGCTCGTCGGCACCTTCCTCGGCGTGTTGCTCGCCTATGGTATCGTCGGCCCGCTCGCGAACCGGCTACAGCAGGTGATCGACGCCGATTCGGCGATCTATCACGTCGTGAAGCAGATCATCATCGCCTCGCTCCACGGCCACCCGCAGCCGCTGGTGATCGAGGCCGCACGCTCGGGCATCGCGCACAGCAACCAGCCCGGCTTCGGCGAAGTCTTCGACGGCCTGCGCGGACGCTAAATCATGGCCGCCGCTCGCGCTCCTCACGGCAACAACCAGCCGCCCAAGATCGTCATCGTCAAGAAGATCATCGCCGATGGCCATGGCGGCCATCACGGCGGTGCCTGGAAGGTCGCGTACGCCGACTTCGTGACGGCGATGATGGCGTTCTTTCTGCTGCTGTGGATCCTGGGTGCGACGACCGAGAAACAGCGCAAGTCGATCGCCGACTATTTCACGCCGACGATCGTCGACATCAAGATGCAGAAGTCGGCGGGTTCGAACGGTCTGTTCGGCGGGTCGTCGATCATCGACAAGGACAATTACCCCCACAAGGCGCAACAGACCGGCACGCGATCGCTGACGATTCCTTCGGAATCATCGGGCGGAAACCGCGAGGGCACCGGAGAGAAGGGCTCGCTGCGCAATCCTCGCCAGACCAGCGAGGACAAGGCCAATTTCGAGAAGATGAAGCGCCAGGTCGAACAGCAGATTGCGGCCGACACCAAGCTTGCGAAGCTCGGCCAGCACGTCCGCTTCTCGATGACCCGCGACGGGCTGCGCATCGATCTGGTCGACGACGCCGATTATTCGATGTTCGCCACCGGCACGACCGCGCTGGTGCCCGGGGCATCGACCCTGATCGGCCTGGTCGCGGACGCCATTAAGGCGACGCCCAATCCGATCATGATCCGCGGCCATACCGACGCACTGCAGTTCGGCAGCCGCCAGGGCATGAACAACTGGACGCTGTCGTCGGGCCGTGCCGAGGCCACCCGCCGCCGCCTAGCGATGGGCGGCGTACCCGAAGCCCGCTTCGAGCGGATCGAAGGCGTCGCCGACCGCGAACCGATGATCGTCGACAATCCCACCGATGCGCGCAATCGTCGCGTCGCGATCACCCTGCTGTACCGCGCCGGCAAGTTCGGGGAATAGGACTCAGCGGCGGATGAGAAAGGTCAGCCGCGCCGCCGCGATCGGTTCGGCGCGGTCGTCCTGCCACGCGATCGCATCGACGTTGGCGACGCGCGAACCCAGACGCCGGACGATTCCTGCGGCATAGGTCATCTTCTCGCGCCCGCCGCGCATGTAATCGACCGTCAGCGTCACCGGCTTCACCACCGCCGCCTCGTCGCCCAGCGCATCGCGCAGGCGCAGGATCGCCGCCATCTCCAGCAGCCCGCCGATCGCGCCGCCGTGCAGGAATCCCGGCCGCCCGCTGACCTTGCCGGCATAGGGCAGTGCCAGCCGGCGCGTGCCGTCGTCGTCGGGCTCGATCGCGATACCGAGCAGCGTCGCATAGGGGGGCAGCGTCATGCCGTCACCCCGGTCGGCATCCGCGTCACCATGAACGTGCCCGCGACATGCGCCAGCGGATCGTCGGGGTCGCCGTCATGCGCGATACCCCGCACGAAGGCGATGCTCTTGGTCACGTGGTAGCATTCGCCGCGGCCGATCACCGTGCGGTGCGGGGTCGCGGGGCGCAGGTAATCGATGCGCAGGTCGAGCGTCGCATGCGGCAGGAACCCGCCGCGCTTCAGCCACACCGCCGAACTGGTCGCCTGGTCGAGCAGCGTCAGGATCGGCCCCGACGCGATGACGCCCGACGCCGGATCGCCGATCAGATGCTCACCGTACGGCAGCGCGAGTTCGGCCCAGTCGTCGCCATGCGCATGATAGACGATGCCCAGCGTCGATCCGTGATGCTCCCAGGTGAAGCGCTTGAAGAACTGCTCGGGATCGAACGGGATCGGCTGCATGGGCCCGGCCGTATCGTGCCTGACGGCCGTTTACAAATCGCCGCCGTGGCGTAGCTTGCGCGCCATGACCGCCGACCCCCGCGTGACCATCGCCATCGACGCCGGCATCGCCGACGTTCGCCTCGACCGTGCGGCCAAGATGAATGCGCTGGACCCGGCGATGTTCGCCGCGCTGATCGACGCGATCGACCGGGTCGGCGGCGACAAGAGCGTTCGCGCCGTGGTGCTGTCGGGCGAAGGGCCTGCCTTCTGCGCCGGCCTCGACATGGCGAGCATGGCATCGGCCGGCGCCGGCGTCGATCTGGCGGTGCGGACGCACGGGCTCGCCAATAATTTCCAGCAGATCGCGTGGGGCTGGCGGACGCTCGGCGTGCCGGTGATCGCCGCGGTGCACGGCATCGCGTTCGGCGGCGGACTGCAGGTGATGAGCGGCGCGGACGTCACGATCGTCCATCCGACCACGCGGCTGTCGGTCATGGAGATCAAATGGGGCATCGTCCCCGACATGGCCGGTTTCGCGCTGTGGCGCGGCCGCGTGCGCGACGATGCGTTGCGCGAACTCGCCTACACCGCGCGCGAATTCACCGGTACCGAAGCGGTCGATCTGGGCTTCGCGCTGCGGACTTCGGACGATCCGCATGCCGAGGCGATGACGCTTGCCCGCGCGATCGCCGAGCGCAACCCGCAGGCGGTCCGCGCGATCAAGCGGTTGGCGAACGATGCGGTCGAGGCCGATGCCGCCGACATCCTGATGGAGGAAAGTGTCGAACAGGCCGCCCTGCTGCGTTCGCCGAACCAGATGGAAGCGGCGATGGCGAACATGCAGAAGCGGGCGGCGGTGTTTACGGACTAATATCGTCATCCCCGCGAAGGCCGGGATCAATTGATGGGGAGCGGGCGGCTCTTTCCGTTAGGTCAGCCAGAATTGATCCCCGCCTGCGCGGGGATGACGGTGAGTGGGTCTCAATCCACCAGATCGTCGATCTGCCCCGCCAGTTCGACGTCCCGCGTCGACAGCCCGCCCGCATCATGCGTCGTCAGCACGATGTCGACACGGTTGTACACGTTCGACCATTCCGGGTGATGATCCGCCTTCTCGGCAAGCAGCGCGACCTGCGTCATGAAGGCGAAGGCTTCGGAGAAGCTGTCGAAAGTGAAGCTGCGCCCGATCGCGTCGCGGCCGTCGTCATAGTCCCATTCGGGCAACCCATCGAGCGCATCGGCGCGTTCGGCTTCGCTCAACTGCTCGATCATAACCCCTCGTCCTTGCCCTTGGCGTAGCCCCATGCCTATGTCGCTCCCCATGGACGGGCAAGAGCGGATCGCACCGGGCGCAGACGAGATCGAGGCGCTGGCGCGTGCCAGCCTGGCGCGCATCCCCGCACCGTTCGCCGAGCATCTGATCGACGTCGTCTTGTTGATCGAGGATTGGGCCGACGACGAAACGCTTGATGCGCTGAGGATAGAGGATCCGTACGAGCTGACCGGCCTGTACCACGGCCGCCCGGTCGGAGAGAAGTCGGCCTTCGACGGCGTCACCCTGCCCGACCGCATCCACCTCTATCGCCGCGCGATCCTCGACGAATGGGTCGCGACCGGGGTCGATCTGGCAACTTTGGTGCATCACATCGTCGTCCACGAAGTCGGCCATCATTTCGGGCTGAGCGACGAGGACATGCACGCGCTCGAAGCGGCGGCGTGACCCGGCTGGCGCTCGCCGACGTCACCTGCCTGCGCGGCGGGCGGAAGCTGCTCGAGGGGCTCTCCCTGACGCTGGAGGCGGGTCAGGCGGCGGTGGTCACCGGGCCGAACGGCGTCGGCAAGTCGAGCCTGCTGCGGATCGCTGCCGGGTTGCTGACCCCCGCCGCGGGTCGGGTCGCACGCAATGGCGACGTGGCCCTGATGGCGGAAAGCGCCGGACTCGACGGCGAATTGCCGCTGGCCGATGCGCTCGGCTGGTGGGCGCGGATCGACGGCCGGGCCGGCGCGGTGCCGGAGGCACTGGCCGATGTCGGGCTCGACACGCTGGGTGACGTGCCCGTCCGGCTGCTGTCGACCGGCCAGCGCCGGCGTGCACTGATCGCACGGACGATCGCGAGCGGTGCGGCGATCTGGCTGCTCGACGAACCCGCCAACGGGCTCGACACCGGGTCGCTGGCGCTGCTCGAACGGCTGATCGCGCGTCACCGCACGGACGGCGGCATCGTAATGGTCGCGACCCACCTTCCCCTCGCGCTGCCGAGCGCGCTCGCGGTGGCGCTGTGATCGTCGCCGCCATTGCCTGGCGTGAGGTCCGCCGTGCGTGGAGTTCGGGCGGGCTGTGGCTGCCGATCGGGTTCTTTCTGCTGGTCGCGATTCTCTTTCCCTTCGCGATCGGCCCCGATGCCGCGCTGCTCGCCCGTGTCGGCGGCGGCGTGGTGTGGGCCGCCGCGCTGCTCGCCGCGCTGTTGCCGGTCGAGCGGCTGATCGCGCCCGATCTCGATGGGGGTACGCTTGATCAGCTGGCGGTCCGCGGGGTGCCGATGCCGCTGGTCGCCGCGGCGAAGCTGACCGGTCATTGGTCAGGCTTTGCGCCACCGCTGATGCTGGCGAGCGTCGCCGCGGCCGGGTTGCTCGGGATGTCGGGCGAGACGTTGCTGCGGATCGAGATCGGCCTGCTGATCGGCACGCCGGGCCTCGCCGCGCTGGCTGTCGCAACGGGCGCGCTAGTGGCGGGACTTCGCGGGGGCGGCGCGATCGCCGGGCTCGTCATGCTGCCGCTGGCGATCCCGATCGTGATCTTCGGCGCGGGCGCTTTGTCCGATGGGGCGGGAAGCGCGCTCAAGCTGCTCGGCGCGGTCAGCCTGATCCTCGTCGCCGGCGCGCCGTTCGTTGCTGGCGCCGCGATTCGGATCGCCCAGGACTAATCCGCCGCCCCGAGATACAGTAGCAGCATGACGAAGAGCGTCGTCGTCATCGTGATGAAAAACAACAGCCACGCCAGCCGCCACACAGCACCGCCGCGGCTCAACCCATAAGCGCCCTTCAGCTGACGATACATATGGAACGGCGGGATGGCGAAAGCCGCCAGCACGATCAGCCACGATGGCAGGCCGACCGCGCCCAGCACCGCCAGAACGATGACAAGCAGCGACATGAAGGTCAGCGAATAGGTCGCGAAGATCGCGTGATCATACAATCCGACGTCGCGGCGGAAGGGAAACAGCAGCCACAGAAAGGGCAGCGAGATCGGGATCAGCGCCCAGCTGAATTTATAGGCCGATGTCTTGATCTTGTAGAGCGTCAGCTTCGGGTTTTCGCGGATGTGGTTCCACTTCGCGACCAGCCAGCTGCCGCCCGGCGACCCTTGCGCGGCCTTGACGTCGAAGTCGTCGCCATTCGCGGTCGGCGCTGGAAGGATATTTTCAGCGTGCCTCAGGCCGCGGCGGCTTTCTACTGTTTCGGTAAGCTTCCTTTGCAACCGCGCGATCTTGTTCGCATCGGGCTCGGCGTCCGCCTGTTCGGCCTTGATCTCCGCCGACAGGTCGACGATCGCCTCATCGGCGGCCTTGCGCTGTTCGACCAGCTTCTCGCGCGCCTGTGCCATGCCGCCGGTCAGCCCCGGCTTCAGCCATTCGTCGCCCCCGAACTTCCAGCCCGGCAGATTGGCGACGATCGCGAACATCAGGAAGACCGAGAACAGGAACAGTGCGATCGGCGACACGAACTTCGCGCGTTCGCCCGCGATGTAGCGCCGCGTCAGCTCGCCGGGCTTCAGCGCCAGCATCGGCAGCGTCGCCCAGATCTTGCCTTCGAAATGGAAGACGCCGTGGAGCAGGTCGTGGCCATAGGCACCGAGCGTCCGGTGCACGTGCGCCGCCTGGCCGCAGGCGTGACAGTGGCTACCAATCAGCGCCGCGCCGCAATTGGCGCACGCCCCGTGGCCATCGCCACCATGTCCCCCTGCCCCCGGCTCGACGGCGCGCGCCATCAGCCCCCCGGTCACGATATCGCCCGCTGCGTCGACTTCCCCCATGACGCGCGACGCTATCAGCTTGCCGCGCCCCATGCTACCGGGCGCGACCATGATCGAGGTCGATACGCTGATCGCAGACATGGGCCACTGCGCCCGCGCCGCCGCCACCGTGCTGGCGGGGATGCCGTCCGAAACGAAGGCCGCCGCACTGCGTCTGGCCGCGCAGGCGATCCGCGATGCAAGCGCGACGATCGTCACCGCGAATGCCGAGGATATGGCAGCGGGACTCGCCCGGGGCCTGAGCGGCGCAATGCTCGACCGGCTGCGGCTCGACGACGCGCGTGTCGCGCAGATCGCTGATGGGGTCGATGCGGTCGCGGGGCTCCCTGATCCGGTCGGGACGGTCATTTCTGACGACACGCGCCCCAATGGCCTGCGCCTGTCGCGCGTCCGCGTGCCGATCGGCGTCATCGGCATCGTCTACGAAAGCCGCCCGAACGTGACGGCGGACGCCGGCGTGCTCGCGGTGATGTCGGGCAACGCCGCCATCCTGCGCGGCGGGTCGGAAGCGGTGAAGAGCAATGCCGCGATCCATGTCGCGCTGGCTGCGGGGCTGGTCGCAGGCGGCCTGCCGGCCGATGCGATCCAGCTGGTCCCGACCACCGATCGCGCCGCGGTCGGCGCGATGCTGCGCGCCGAAGGGTTGCTCGACCTGGTCATCCCCCGCGGCGGCAAGAGCCTGGTCGCACGTGTGCAGGACGAGGCGCGGGTGCCGGTGCTCGCCCACCTCGACGGCATCAACCACGTCTATGTCGATCTCGCCGCCGATTTCGAGATGGCGAAGCGGATCGTGATCGACGCCAAGCTGCGCCGCACCGGCGTCTGCGGCGCGATGGAGACGTTGCTGATCCACCGCGACTGGCCGCACCGCGACGCGCTGATCGCCGCGCTTGATGCCGCGGGATGCGAAGTGCGCGGCGATGCCGATGTGGCGGCGCTTGGCTATGCCGCGGCGAACGATGCGGACTGGGACACAGAATATCTCGACGCCATAGCTTCGGTCGCTCTGGTCGAGGGGCTCGACGACGTCATCGCGCACATCGACGCGCACGGATCGCACCACACCGACGCGATCGTTACCGAGGATGCGGGCGTCGCCGAGTCCTTCCTCACCCGCGTCGATTCGGCGATCGTGCTGTGGAACGCCTCGACGCAGTTCGCCGATGGCGGCGAATTCGGGCTGGGCGCGGAGATCGGGATTTCGACCGGCCGACTCCACGCCCGCGGGCCCGTCGCGCTGGAGGGGCTGACGACGTATAAATGGATCGGGCGCGGGACGGGCCAGATCCGTGGCTGATCGCCGCCGTGACTTGATGCGGTCGAGGCGCGAGCGTAGGCTGAATCCATGAACGCGCCGATGAAGATCAGCGATCTCCTCGATCCCGAAACCTCGGCGCTCGTCGAACGCCTGGCATCGGAGCGCGGGACGTCCGTCGCAGCCTATGTCGCCGAAGCAATTCATTGGTTTGCCGAGGACGAAGCGGCGCTGGCGGAGTCGCTCGACGAAGCCGACCGGCAGATCGATCGGGGTGAGTTCTACACGCAGGAGGAAATGAAGGCCTGGGTCGCCAGCCTGCCGTCGGGCCGCTGATCCATGCGCCCGGTTCGCTATGCATCGCTCGCTCGCCGCGACGTTCAATCGATCCACGCCGACGATCCGGCGTTGGCCAAAGTGTTGGCCGAACGGATCGTCGCAGCCGGCCTGGTTCCAGAAGACATTCCCTACGCCGGCCCTGAAATCGCAAGCGGGCGTCGAAAGTGGCGCGTCCCTAAAACACGCTATGTGCTGCACTATCGCGTCACGGCCGCCGAGGTGCGCATCCTGCGCGTGCTTCACGCCTCTCGCAATCAGGCAGGCGCATGACCCGCATCGGCCTGCTCGGCGGGTCGTTCAACCCCGCCCACCGTGGGCACCGGGCGATCACGCTCGCCGCCGTTCGCGCGCTGGGGCTGGATGAGGCGTGGTGGCTGGTGTCGCCCGGTAACCCTCTGAAGGCCGGCGCGACCGATATGGCGCCGTTAGCCGCGCGGCTGGCCTCCGCCCGCAGGATGACGCGGCACGCCCCCATCCGGGCGACCGCGATCGAGGCGAAGCTCGGCACGCGCTACACGATCGACACACTGCGGGCGCTCCAGCGGCGCTATCCGCACACCGACTTCATCTGGCTGATGGGCGCCGATAATCTCGCCGGATTCCACCGCTGGCGGGCGTGGCGGGCGATCGCGCGGGAGATGCCGATTGCGGTCATCGCGCGTCCGGGGTATGATGGCGATGCCCTCGCGGGTCCGGCGATGGCGTGGCTCAGGCGCTTCCGGCGACCGACGTCACACGCGAAACACTGGACCGAATGGAGTCCGCCGGCGCTCGTGCTCTTGCGCTTCCGCCCCGATCCGACCTCCGCAACCGCGGTGCGCGCCGCCTCGCCGGACTGGCATCTGGCCTATGCGCATCCCACATCGCCCGCATGGCGCCCCAATCCGACACTGGAGTAATCTTGGCCACTACCCCCACCGCCGCCCCCCACAGCCCGTCGGCCGATGCCGACAGCGCGGAGGCGTTGCATGCATTGATCCTGTCGAGCCTGGAGGACGATCAGGCGGTCGATACCGTCTCGATTCCGCTAGCCGGCAAATCGTCGATCGCGGACTATATGGTCGTCGCTTCGGGCCGCTCGACCCGCCAGGTCGCGTCGATGGCGAACAAGCTGGCCGAGAAGATCAAGACCGAGTTCCGCCGCACCGCACGGATCGAAGGCCTGCCGAACGCCGACTGGGTGCTGATCGACGCCGGCGACGTCATCATCCACCTGTTCCGCCCCGAAGTGCGCACCTTCTACAATCTGGAACGCATGTGGGGCTTCGACACGCCGGCAGCTGAGCTGAACTGAGGAGGCTCGTTGCTGGCCCAGCCCGAGAGACATGCGTGGCAGGATCGTGCCTATCGTCGGGCAATCGCGATTTATGAGGGGCGGGCGAACGGGTTTTGGCGACCAGTAATCCGTCGTCTCGCCCACGCCCACATGCCTGAGGCGCTAACTTTGCTCGCTGATGATGAAAGCGCGACGTCGCAATTCAACGCAGATCGCATGTACAGGCTTGCCTGGCGGCGCGGCAGTTCCACCGCAGCTTACAACCGCGCGATCGACGCGTTCAACCGCGGTCGGCTCGCGCAATATCGGATCTGGCTAAGGCGTGCGGGCGATGCCGGAGATCGCGAGGCGGCGGACGAATATCGGCGATTCGAAACGCGCCTGCCGCACGACGCCGCGTGGGCCATCGGACGTCACCGACCTTACCGACGCGGCGAGTTGCGCTAATGCTCCTCCACATCGTCGCGCGCGGGCGGATCGGCCGGAGTCCGGAAGGGGAGCTGGTCGATCGCTATCTGAAGCGGATCGGCTGGCCAGTGAAGGTCACCGAGCTGCCCGACATCGGCGGCAAGATGCCGGACCCCGCCGGCGCGAAGATCGTGATGCTCGACGAAACGGGGGAGACGCCCGGATCGGTCGCCTTCGCCCAAAGGATCGGGCGGTGGCGCGACAATGGCGTGCGCGAATGTCGTTTCCTGATCGGTGCCGCAGACGGTTTCGACGACGCCCAGCGCGCGCAGGCCGACATGCTGCTCTCCTTCGGGCGGCTGACTTGGCCGCATATGCTGGCGCGGGCGATGCTGGCCGAGCAATTGTGGCGCGCGACCGCGATCCTGTCGGGGCACCCCTACCACCGTGAGGGCTAGGCTCGCCTTCGCAGTCGCGGCCGTGATGCTGCTGGGCGCGGTCGATGCGCCACGCGCCGATCGCATAGCCGCGGCGGCGGCGGATCGTGCCGCCGCGCTCGAGCGACAGGCCGATGCCGAACCCGACGCCGCCGGCCGCAGCCGCCTGCGCTTGGCCGCGATCGAGGCCAGGATCCGTGCTGCAGAAGCCGCCATCGCCGCATCGAAGGCGCGCATCGCTCTGACCGATCAGCGGCTGGCAGCGGAAGGCGCGCGCCTCGCCGAGCGTCAGCAACCCGCCGCGAAGCTCGTCGCCGCCGTCCAATCGCTCTCGCGACGCCCCGCTGTGCTTGCGGTCATGCAGCCGGGATCTACCGGCGACATCGTCCACGCCCGCGCCCTGCTCGGCACTATGCTGCCCGTCATCCATGCGCGGACGCAGGCGCTGCGGCTCGAACTCGCTCAGACTCGCGCTCTCCGCGCCGAAGCGGCCGAAGCCGCCGCCGCGCTGGCCGAGGCGAACGCCCGGCTCCAGTCGGGCCGTCTCATGCTCGCCCGGTTGCAGGCAGAGGAACGCGGCCGCGGCGCCGGCACCGGCGGAACGACAAGCGAGCAGGCGATCGCGCTCGGCGAACGCGCGCGCGATCTGGCGGGCATGATGGCCGAAAGCGCCGCGGCGGCCGACGTCCGCACGTCGCTCGCCAACCTTGGCGGCCCGCTGCCCCGCCCAGGCGACACGTCGCCCGCCCCGGCCTTTGCCGTCCCGCCCTATCGCCTGCCTGTTCGCGGTCGCATCGTGGAAGGCTTGGGCGAACTGTCCGACACCGGCGTACGCTCGCGCGGCCTGAGATTCGCGGTCGCGGCGGGTGCCCCGGTCGTCGCGCCGGCCAAGGGGCGCATCGTCTTCGCCCGTCGTTTCCGCGACTACGGCACGGTCGTCATCATCGATCACGGGGGTGGCTGGTCGAGCGCGCTCACCGGTCTCGACGCCGCCGATGTGACGCCCGGCACGGCGGTGGCGATGGGCGAGCCGATCGGGCGCGCCGCGATGGCCGAGGCGCCGCGCGTCGGCGTCGAGTTGCGCCGCCGCGGCGTGGCGGTCGATCTGGCGCAGTTGATCGGGTGACGCTCAGGCGCGGTTCATCGACATGCGCGCTTTGCTAAGCGTCTCGCAAACCTGTATCTTGCCCGTCAGACTTGCCATTCGTCAGGACATCGATGCCGCGTCCCTTCGCTTCCGCCCTTCAGGCCGCCGCCCTTCTCGGCACCATCGCGCTGGTCCCCGCGACGACCGCCGCACTCGCGCAGGTCGATACCGGCGCCTACCGTGAACTCGACACGTTCATGGACATCTACAATCAGGTGAAGGCGCAATATGTCGACAAGGTCGACGACAAGACGTTGATGAAGGGTGCGATCCAGGGCATGCTGGCGGCGCTCGATCCGCATTCGAGCTATGTCGACGCGCTCGACTTCGACAACATGCGCATCGCGACCGAAGGCAATTACGGCGGTCTGGGCCTTACCGTCAGCATGGAGGACGGCGCGGTCAAGGTCATCGCCCCGACCGAGGACACCCCGGCGTACCGCGCCGGCATCAAGGCCGGCGACTATATCACCCACATCAACGGCACGTTGATCTACGGCCAATCGCTGGACGAAGCGATCCAGGGCATGCGTGGGCCGCCGGGCAGCAAGGTGTCGATCACCCTGATCCGCCCAGGTCGCGACAAGCCGATCGACGTCACCCTGGTCCGCGAAGTCATCGTACAGAAGCCGGTGAAGTGGGAAGTAAAGAACGGCATCGGCATCATCAACATCAATACCTTCAGCGCCAACACCGGCGCCGACACGCGCGCCGCGGTCATGGCGATCGAAAAGTCGCTGGGCCATGCGCCGCTCGGCTATGTCGTCGACCTGCGCGACAATGGCGGCGGGCTGCTGACCCAGGCGATCGAGGTCAGCGACGTGTTCCTCGACCACGGCGAGATCGTGTCGCAGCGTGGGCGGGCAAAGACCGATATCGAACGCTATTACGCCAAGCCCGGCGACCTGGCGAAGGGCCTGCCGGTCATCGTCCTGACCGACGCCGGCACCGCGTCGGCCTCGGAGATCGTCGCGGGCGCACTGCAGGACCATCACCGCGCGCTGGTGATGGGTGAGCGCAGCTTCGGCAAGGGGTCGGTCCAGACCTTGCTGCCGCTCAGCGAGAACTCGGCGCTGCGCCTGACGACGGCGCGCTACTACACGCCGTCGGGCCGGTCGGTGCAGGAAGGTGGGATCGAACCCGACATCGCCGTGCCGCAGCTGACCGACCCCGACCGCAAGTCGCGGCCCGTCTTCCGTGAGGCCGACCTGCGCCGCCACCTGATCAACACCGCCAAGGTCGACAATAAGGCGCTGGAGGAAGACACGATCGACGACCCCCGCTTCACCGCGACGCCTGAGGCGCTGAAGAAGGCAGGCGTCGAGGACTTCCAGCTCGATTACGCGCTGAAGACGATCGGTCGCCTGGGTGGCGCGCTGCTCGCCAAGGCACCGACGGTAACCGCCAAGCGTTGAGGCTGCCGTCGATGACCGCACGCTCCCTCGTCACCGCCAACCGTCTCGCGCTGCTGGTCCCGGCAGCACTGTTGGCTGGCGCACTCGGCTCGCAATATATCGGCGGGCTCTATCCGTGTGAAATGTGCCACTGGCAGCGCTGGCCGCATTATGCCGCGATCCTCGTCGCCGCGGTCGCCTTTGCGACGCAAGGCGGCACGCGCCGTGTGCTCGTCCTGCTTGCCGCGCTGCTGATTGCGGTCAGCGGCGGGATCGGCGTGTTCCATGCCGGTGTCGAATATGGCTGGTGGCCAGGGATCACGACCTGCACCTCGACCGTTCGTCCGACCGGAAGCCCCGAGGACATGCTGGCCCAGATCATGAACGCCCCGATGATTCGCTGCGATGTCGCCCAATGGACCTTTGCCGGCATTTCGCTCGCCGGGTTCAACGCGATCATGTCCCTGATCGGAGCCAGCGTCGTCGCCCTGCTGGCCTTGAAGCGATGACTCGCTGGCGGCCCGGCGACCCGCGCGAAGGGCGTCACGCGATGATTCGCGTCGACCAGGCGGGCGAATTCGGCGCGACGCGCATCTACGCCGGGCAGCTTGCGATCCTGGGCGACCGGACGTCGGCCGGGCGCAAGGTCGCGCACATGGCCGAACAGGAAGACCGCCACCGCGAATTCTTTGATCGGCTGATCGCGCGCGATGGCGTGCGCCCGACGCTGTTCCAGCCCTTCTGGCATGTCGCCGGCTTCGCGCTGGGCGCGGTGACCGCGGCGATCGGGCCGGAAGCGGCGATGGCCTGTACCGCGGCGGTCGAAACCGAGATCGATCGGCATTACGCGGCGCAGCTCGAGGAGATCGGCGATTCCGATCCCGAGCTTTCGGAAGCCGTCGCCCGGTTCCGGGACGAGGAGCTGGAACACCGCGACACGGCGCTGGCCAGCGGGGCCGAAAGCGCGCCCGCCTATCCGCTGCTGTCGGCGACGATCCGGATGGGCTGCCGCGTCGCCATTGCGGTCGCGAAACGTATCTGAGCGAGGATTTACGCGTATGCTGAAACCGATCCTGATCGCCGCCGGCTTGGCGCTCGGCACCGGCATGGCCGCTCCATCCGCCGCGCAGGACGCGCCGGTCAACGGCGTCGTCATCCTCTATGGCGACCAGAAATGCCCGACCAATCAGAATGGCGAGGAAATCGTCGTCTGCCAGCGGCGCGACGCGGGCGAGCAATTCCGCATCCCGAAGGAAATCCGCCAGCCCGAGATCAAGCCCGAGTACCAGGCCTGGGTAAACCGAGTCGATCAGGCACTGACGCTGGGCAACGGTGGCATCGGTAGCTGTTCGACGATCGGGCCGGGCGGCGGCATCGGCTGCGCGGGCCAGCAGATCCAGAACAACCGCCGCATCATCGAGGCGAAGAAGCGCGAGGACAGCGCCTACATCCCGAAATGAGGCGACGCGCGTCATCCTGACGGACGTTAGGATTCAGAGTTTTAGGTCGAACCTTTTGGTGCTCGACCCTGGTGTCCCGCCGTCCAAGAGATGTCGCCTAGAGCATCGAGCGTTTAATTAGACGCATAGCCTGCGGCGGCGAAGTAGTTGCGGCATTCATCTGGGTGATACAGGTTGCAGATGGAGCCGACGGCTTTCCAGAGGTCGTCGATGTTCCTGGCGCC
>CAJYOI010000005.1 GCA_913776045.1 uncultured Sphingomonas sp. | reverse complement strand
CACGCCGAAGACGTACCGCTGACCCGCATCGCGGAAGAGGTCGGCACCCCCGTCTACGTCTATTCGCGCCGCACCTTCGAACGCCACGCCCGCGCGTTTCGTGAAGGGATGGAACAGGCCGGCAAGGTCCATCTGGCCTATGCGATCAAGGCCAACCCCAACCTCGCGGTGCTGCGGATCATGGCCAACATGGGCTATGGCGCCGACGTCGTCTCGGTGGGTGAGATGCGTCGTGCGCTGGCGGCGGGCATGAGGCCCGAGGACATCGTCTTTTCGGGCGTCGGCAAGACAGTGATGGAGCTGGAGGCCGGGCTCGATGCCGGGATCGGCCAGTTCAACCTGGAGCTGGAGGAAGAGGGCAGCGTCCTCGCGTCGCTCGCCGCCAAGCGAGGCCAGCGCGCGCCGGCGGTGCTGCGGGTCAACCCGGACGTCGACGCCGGCACCCACGCCAAAATCTCGACCGGCAAGGCGGAGAACAAGTTCGGCGTCGCGATCAGCGATGCGGTCGCGATCTTCGACCGGCTGGCTCCGCTCGACGGCCTGACCCTGCGCGGTGTCGCCATCCACATCGGCAGCCAGTTGCAGAGCCTCGCGCCGCTGGAGCAGGCCTATATCCGCATTGGTGAGCTGGTCGCCGAGCTGCGTGCGCGCGGTCACACGATCACGCATGTCGACCTGGGCGGTGGCCTCGGCGTGCCGTACAAGCCGGGCGACGTCTTCCCCTCGCCGGCCGAACTCGGTGCGATGGTTGCGCGGGTGACGAAGGACTGGGACGTCACGCTGATGTTCGAACCTGGCCGCGTGATCGCGGGCAATGCGGGCGTGCTGCTGACCAAGGTCATCTGGGTGAAGCCGGGCGTCGGCGACCCCTGGGTGATCGTCGATGCGGCGATGAACGACCTCGCGCGGCCGGCGCTGTACGACGCGTTCCATGACTTCGTGGCGGTCGAGGCAACGGGCGAACGCATGTCCGCGAATATCGCCGGCCCGGTGTGCGAAAGCGGCGACACCTTCGCCAAAAACCGGGAGGTCGATGTGGTGAAGAGCGGCGACCTCGCCATCTTCCGCACCGCCGGGGCTTACGGCGCGACGATGGCCTCGACCTACAACAGTCGCGCACTGGTGCCCGAAGTGCTGGTGGACGGCGACCGCTACGCTATCGTCGCCGACCGTATCGCGGCGGAGACGGTGATGGGCGCGGAGCGGGTGCCGGATTGGTTGTAACGGCGTAGCGTGCACAGCCTACCTGTCTTTATCCGTCTGACCGGCCGCGCCGTTGTGCTGATCGGCGAGGGTGAGGCGGCGGAGGCGAAGCGGCGGCTGCTCGACCGCGCCGGAGCGCGAGTTGTCGGGGAGGATGCGACCGACGCGGCGCTTGCGATCGTGGTCGACGACGACGCGGCAGTCGCTCGGCTGAAGGCGCGCGGGGTGCTGGTCAACGTCGTTGATCGACCGGCGCTGTGTGACTTCACCCTGCCGGCGATCGTCGAGCGCGGTGACGTTTTGATCGCAGTCGGGACCGGCGGCGTGTCGGCGGGGCTGGCCGCGGCGCTACGCCAGCGGCTGGAGGCATGGTTGCCGGCCGGGCTCGGGACTCTCGCCAAAGGGCTGCAAGCCGCGCGCGGCGCGATACGAACGCGGTGGCCCGATGGTGGCGATCGGCGGCGGGCGATCGGGGCGGCGCTGGCGCCCGGCGGGCCGCTCGATCCGCTCGTGGCACCCATCGCGGTCGAGGATTGGCTGACGGCGGCCGGCACCATCGAGAGCCGGATCGAAACGCTGACGGTGACCGACGATCCCGACCTGCTGACCCTGCGCGATGCCCGGTTGCTGGCACTCGCCGACCGCATCCACCACGCCCCCGATGTCGCGCCCGCCATTCTCGACCGGGCCCGCGCCGACGCGGTACGAATTGCGGGCCCGGTGCCGGGCGTGACGGAACCCGGCCTCACCTTGTGGGTAGAGAGGCGACGATGAGCGGTTTCGCCTACGCCCTTCGCGACGGCCGCGCCGAAGAGATCGAACTCGCGTCCGCGCCATCCGCCCCCGGCGATATGGTCTGGGTCCATCTTTGCGTGTCCGACGAACATGCGCGAGCGTGGTTGAGCGAAGACGCCAAGCTGCCCGATTATGTGATCGAGGGGCTGGTCGCCGCCGAAACCCGCCCACGCTGCACGCCGATGGACGATGGCGCGCTGATCAACCTGCGTGGGCTGACCGAGGCGGACATGGGTACCGACCTGCTCGCCTCGGTGCGGATCTATGCGCGTGCGGGGCACGTCTACACGGTCATGCGGCGGCAGTTGAAGGCGCTGGAGACGGTCAAGCGTGCGGTGGCGGCGGGAAGGATACTCGATCCCGGCGATCTGATCGCGGAGTTTTCCACGACAATCACTGAGGAACTCGACCCCGTCGTCGCCGATCTCGGTGACCGGCTGGACGTGTGCGAGACGCAGATTGAGGCGGTGCGCGCCTTTCGCCTGCGCCAGCGCGTCAATCGCGTGCGGATCGAAGCGATCGGCTATCGCCGCTTCCTCAACCCGCAGCGTGCGGCGCTGGAGAAGCTCGCGGCGCTGCCCGCCGACTGGTTGCAGGACGACGACCGCGTGCACCTGTCGTCCGCTGCCGATCGTGCAGCGCGGATGGCCGAAGAGGTGGAGGCGATTCGCGAGCGCGCCGGGTTGATGCACGAGACGCTGACCGACCTGCGCGGCGAACTGATCGACCAGCGCAGCCTGGTCATCGCGATCGCGGCGATGGTGTTCCTGCCGCTGACGTTCCTGACCGGCCTGTACGGGATGAATGTCGAGGGGTTGCCCTATGCCAAGGAGCCCTGGGCGTTCGATGCGATCCTGGGCCTATGCGTCACGATCGCGGTAGCGATCGTCGGTTGGTTCAGTTGGCGGCACTGGACCCGTTGAGGCGTTCGACCTGATCGCTCAGCGCCTGGATCGATGCGATCAGGCGGATGCGGTCGGCGCGGGTGACCGCCAGTTTGGCGTGCGCCTCGCCCAGTTCGATCGCGCGCTGCGCTATCCGCGCGTCGAGCGACGCGTTCGATCGCTTCAGGTCGGTCAGACGCGCCGATCGCGCGAGGACGCGGTCGATCCGCGCCGCGAGTACCTCGAAGGAAAAGGGCTTGGCGATCCAGTCGTCCGCACCCGCAGCGAGCGCCTCGACCGCGGCGGTCGGCTCGCTGCGACCGGTGATGACGATGACCGGCAGGTCTGCGGTCGCGCGCGATCCACGCAACGTGCTCAGCACGTCGACGCCCGAAACTTCAGGCATGACCATGTCGAGCAGCACCAGGTCGATGCCGCCCCCGGCGACCACGGTCAGCGCCTGTCGGCCGGTGTCGCACGGGATCACGACGAAGCCCGCCCGGCTCAGCCGACGGCATAGCACGGCGAGGTTAGTGCCGTTATCATCGACGACCAGGATCATGGGCGGGGCGGGGACGGGACGGACGTCGATCATCGTCGTCGACGCTACGCCGGAATGGTTAACGCGGCGTCAACGCCAAGCCGGCTCAGCGCTTCAGGAAGTCCAGCATCTGCCCGACCATCGTCGCCAGTTGCGGCTCGGCGCGGTCGATCGCGTCCGGCCCCTCGGCCGTGTTGATCGCGACGCCCAGCGGCGTCGGCCAGCCGCGCAGGGCATGAGTGATGCTGCGCAGCCCGATCAGCGTCGCGACGGCGGCCTGCCAGCCTGCGGCGGTGGCGATGTGCCCGACCGGCAGGCCGTGGAAATAAGGCCGCTCGTCCTTCGCCATCAGCTCGACATGGTCGAGCGCGTTCTTGACCAGCCCCGAAAAGGTGCCGTGATAGCCCGGTGACCCGATGATGATCCCATCGGCCGACCGCAGCGCGGCGAGGAAGGCGTCGAGCGTCGGGTTGCCGTCGCCCTGACCGGGTTCGAAATTCGGAAACGCGATCGCATCGCCGGTCAGCAGCGTCGTCCGCGCGCCGCGGGCTTCGGCGATGGCCAGCGCGCGGGCGAGCGCGGCGCCGGTCGAGGATTGCGGGCGGCTGGTCCCGCCAAGGGCGACGATATGCGGCTGACTCATCGCCGCCGTCGCTAGCGGCTTAAAACGCCGGCGTCACGCACGGCGCGCGGATTCCCAGGCGCCGGCGATTTCCTCGAGCGTCGTCGCGACAGCCAGGAACGGCGCCGGGTCCATTCCCAGGCTGGCGTTGACGATCTCCTTGCGCGACCCCTGATAGACCCGCGACAGCGTGCGCGACAGGTCGCCGCCATTGTCGAAGTCCAGGCCGTTCTCCAGTGCGAAGAGGACCGACAGCGCGCGGGTCACGCGCTCGCTCTTGACCTCGTACCGGCGGTTTTCCGCCGCCCATGCCGCCGACCGCAACGCGCGGATACATTCGGTATAGAGTAGCGAGACGAGCCCTGCGGAATCCTGGCCGCCAGTGCGGCTGACCAGATCGATCGAGCGATAGGTCGCTTCAGGACGGGCGAGGGCGCTTGCGTAGCGGGCCATGATCAGCTCTTGTTCCAAGCGGCGATCTGCTTATCGAGCATGCTTTGCGTCGCCTTGTACGCGGACACGCGCGAATCCATCGTCGAATATTGTTGGGTCATCCGCGTGGTCGCCTTTTCCTGCGCTTCGGCCAGCTTGCTCTTCTCGGCGGTCAGCGCCGTCTGCGCCTTGCTGTAGCGCGTCTGAGCGGCGCCCAGGCCGAAAGCGAAACTGGTGACGGTCGACGACATCGCATTGAGCGTCGCCGACAGGCCGTCCTTCTGCGATCGGACGCCGCGATCGGAAAACATCGCTTCGACCGCGGTCGGGTTGGCCGCCATGACCGTCGCCAGCCGCTTCGAATCGACGCTGAGCGAGCCGTCGCGATTGGTTGCCACGCCCAGTTCGGACAAAGTCCGCGGACTGCCGTCGGTCGCGCCGGTCAGATCGACCAGGGTCAGCGATCGCAGCTGGCGCTTCATTTCCTGCGCCGCGGGATCGCGGGAAAGTTTGCCGTTGATCGGGTCGGTCGCGGTCTGCACCATCTTGTACAGCTCGTTGTAGGTCGTGACGACGTCGTTGACCGCCTGGGTCAGCGCCGCGGTCGATGGCGTGCTGCCCAGCGTCACCTTCGTGCCCACCGCCGCCGATTGCAGGTCGAGCTGGATGCCGGGGATCAGATCGGTAACGGTATTCGTCGATCGCGAGACCTCGACGCCATCGACGGCGACGATCGCATCGGCTGCATCGGTCTTGATCTTCGTATCATTCGCCGTGACGGTGAGGGCACTGGCGAACGCCGTCGAGCCGCCACTGGTCGTGATGGTGAACGCCTTGGCCGCGCCGGTTGCGCTTTTCAGCACCAACCGTTCGCCGTTGCCGTCGGTGATGACGGATGCGGTCAGCCCGGCACCTTCGGTGCTGTTGATCTTGGCGGCGATCGCGCTGGGGGTCGAATTCGCAGCGTCGATGGTGATCGCCGGGATGTCGGTCGAATCGGCGACGAAGGCATCGCTGGCGTTGTAGGCGCCGAACTGGATTTTGATCGATCCCGCCCCCAGTGAGGTGTTCGCCGCGATAGTGTTGGACGCCGTTACCTGCGTGGCCGCGATCTGCTTCACCTCGATCGAGGCCGACAGAGCCGCCACCTGCTTGCCGCCGATGACGCTCGCCTTCACGATGCCTGTGTTGCTGCTGGTCGCCTGCGTGCCCAGCGACCCGCCCTTGATCAGGCTGGCCAGCGCCGAGGCGAACTGCGTCATGCCGCTCTTCAGCTCGGACACCGCGGAAATCTGGGCGGTCAGCGTCTCGGTGCGCGATTCGATCTGCTTGGTCTTGGGCGAAAACTGGGCGCTGACCAAGCCGGTGACGAGCGCGGAGATGTCGATCCCCGATCCCGATCCGAGCGTCTTTGCAATCGAGTCGACCACGAGCGTCCCCTTCCCCCCTTCTATCGACCGTCGGCCGCAAAGATTTAGCTCTGTTTGATGCCGTTCTCGTCGAATTTCGCGGTGTCGGGCACGGTAACCAGCGGTTGCAGCCCACCGGCGGCCTGGTTGACGCCGAACACGAAGGCGAGGACGGTCGCGACCGCGAGATACAGGTCGTCGCGGATCTCCTGCCCCTCCTTGCTGGTGTAGTAGATACCGCGGGCAAGCGTTGGATATTCCAGCATCGGCACGCGCATTTCGGCGGCGAGTTCGCGGATGGCCAGTGCAGTCGCGCCGCGCCCCTTGGCCACCACGACCGGCACCTGATCGCGACCCGCGTCGTAGCGTAGCGCAACCGAGAAGTGCGTCGGGTTGGTCAGCACGACATGCGCCTCGGTCATCGCCTTGCGGAAACCGCCCTTCAGGATCTCGCGCTGGCGTTGACGCAGATGCGCCTTGTTCTCAGGATTACCCTCGGCTTCCTTATGTTCGTCCTTGACCTCGTCCTTGCTCATGCGGAGCTTGGAGAGCAGCTGGAAGGCCTGGAGCGGCACGTCGATCATCGCGATCAGCACCAGCCCGCCGGCCATGACGAACAGCAGCGTCAGGAAGGTACCGCCGAGATTCTCGATTGCCCGGTGGAAGTCGGAGGTGACGAGGCCGATCGACGACTGCGCCATCGACCACAGCATATAACCGCCGATCGACCCCAGCAGGGCGACCTTCAGCAGCGATTTGCCGAGTTCGACCCAGCCGTTCGGGCCAAAGATGCGCTTCAGGCCCGACAGCGGATTGAGCTTCGACGGCTTGGGCGCCATCAGCTTCGGGTTGAAGTGCAGCGCGCCGAGACCCGCCTGGCTGAGGATCGCGCCGACGATCGATACCGCGAACAGCACCAGGATCGACGGCATCAGCTTCGCACCCGCCTCGGCCAGCGGGCGGAACGGCTCGAAATGCTCGACATCGTCGCGCCCGAAGGTGAAACCGGCCGCCATCACGCCCTTCAGCGCGGCGAGCATGCCCGGCCCCAGCATCGCGATCCAGGCGCAACCGATCAGCATGCCCAGCGCAGAGGCGAATTCCTTGCTGCGCAGCATCTGCCCTTCATCAAGCGCCTTTTGACGGCGCTTGGGTGTCGGGGCTTCTGTCTTTTCGCCGCCCTCCGACATCAGCCGAAGACCAGCTTTGCGGTCATGTCGAGCGCTTCGCGGACGATGACCTGCATATAGTCGCCCATCGCGGGCAGGCCGATCATCAGGGCGACGACGCCGACGGCCAGGCTTGCGGGCAGGCCGACGGCGAAAAGGTTCATGGCAGGGGCCGATCGCGACAGCATGCCGACGACCAGGTTGAGGCTCAGCAGCAGGAAGCCGACCGGCAGGGCCAGCAACAGGCCGGCGAGGAAGGCATAGCCGCCGAAGAAGGCGATGTTGCGCAGCCGCTCGGGCGCGATCCACGCGGCGCCGGGGGGCAGGGCTTCGTAGGAGCGTACGATCAGGTCGACCAGGATGAGGTGCCCGTCGACCGACAGGAACAGCAGGGTCAACAGGATCGACAGGAACTGGCCGAGCGCCGGGCTTGACGTGCCGTTCAGCGGATCGATCGCCTGGGCGAAGCCGATCCCCATCGACGTGCCGATCAGCTCGCTCGCGACCAGCGGCGCGGCAAAGGCGATCTGGATGATGAAGCCGATCGCCAGGCCGACCAGGATCTCGCCTGCGATCGACACGAAGGTGGTGAGCGCGAAGATTTCGGTCGGGACCGCATAGCTCTGGCTATTGAGCACCAGGATGCCGATCGCGCCCGACAGCAAGATGCGCACGGGCAACGGCACCGCGACGGCGCCGAACACCGGGGCTGCCACGAAGGCGGCGCCGACGCGCACCATCGTGAACAGCAGTGCCCAGAGCTGGGGCTCGATCGAGAGGCCGAAACCCAACATAGATTATCGAACGAGTTCCGGAATCCGCTCGAAGATGCTGGTCATGAAGTCGCCCAGCAGCCCCAGGATCATCGCCCCGAACACGACCAGGCTGACCGCGACGACGATCAGTTTCGGCACGAACGTCAGCGTCTGTTCGTTGATCGACGTCGCCGCCTGGATCATGCCAAGGATCAGGCCGGAGACGAGCGCCGGGATCAGGATCGGCGCTGATGCGAGCGCCAGGATCCACATCGCTTCGCGCGCGACGGTCAGGAAATAATCGGCGTCCATCGCGCTAACTCACGAAACTGTTGGCAAGGCTGCCCATCGTCAGCGCCCATCCGTCGACCAGGACGAACAGCAGCAGCTTGAAGGGAAGCGAGATGATCTGGGGTGAGAGCATCATCATGCCCAGCGACATGAGGACGGTCGCGACCACAAGATCGATGACGATGAAGGGCAGGAAAATCAGGAAGCCGATCTGGAACGCGGTCTTTAGCTCCGACGTGACGAAGGCGGGCAGCAGGACCGAGAAGGGGACATCCTTCTGGTTCGCATAAGGACCGCTCTTGGCGATGCCGGCGAACATGGTGACGTCCTTCACCCGCGTCTGCTTCAGCATGAAGGCATGGAAGCTTTCGCCGCCGCGCTCGATCAGCTGGGTCGCGTTGATCTGGCCAGCGGCATAGGGCTTGATGCCGTTGTCGTTCACCTGGGTGATGACCGGCGACATCACGAATAGCGACAGGAACAGCGACAGGCCGATGATGACCTGGTTGGGCGGCGAATTCTGCAGGCCCATCGCCTGGCGCAGAATCGCGAGCACGATGACGATCCGCGTGAAGCTGGTCATCATCAGGACGATGCTCGGCAGAACCGTGAGCAGCCCCATGATGATGAGGACTTGCAGCGACAGGCTGAGCGGCGCCTGCCCGCCACCGAGCTGGCCGAGCGCGCGGTCCATGGCGTCGCCGACGCCGGGGGCGGCCGGCGGCACGGGGGCGGCAGGCGCGGCCTGGGCGAAGGCGGGGAAGGCGACCAGCAGCGCCGTCATCACCGCGAACACGATGACGAGGCCGCGGACGATACGGCCCGAATTGCTGCGCATGTCGGGAAGGACGGCCTCAGCGAAAGTCACAGGATGTCGGCCTTGTCGATGAGGGTCACGCCGCCGCGGCCGACCGAGATCAGCAACCGGCGGCCTTCGAAATCGAGCACGGCGAGGCGCAGGCCGGGGGAGATCATCATCGTCTCCTTGACCTTCAGCATCCGCTCGCCCTGGTTGCCGGGCATGCGCGCCTCCAGGCGGCGCCACAGGTACAGGCAGCCGACCAGCAGGCCGCAGACCAAGGGCAGCAGCACGAGCAGCTTCAGGATATAGGACCACATCATCGCCCGGGCGTCCTTTTAGCGCGTGCGCTTGTCGGGGCTGACCAGCTCGGTCATGCGCACGCCGAACTTCTCGCCGACGGTCACGACTTCGCCGCGGCCGATCAGCGTGCCGTTGACGAACACGTCGAGCAGTTCATTGGCGTGGCGATCGAGCTCGATCACGCTTGCCTCCCCCAGCGCGAGCAGTTCGCGCAGCGTCAGGCTCGTCGAGCCGATCTCGACGGTCAGCTTGACGTCGACGTCCTGGAGCAGCCGGAAATTGGCGGCCACACTGGCGTCGACCGGGAATCCGCCGGTCATGTCGTTCATCGCGCGTCCTCTTCGTAAGCGTCGTAAGTCGGTTGGTCTTCGTCATCGCCGTCGCGGTTCAGCTTGGTGATGCGGATCGCGGCCTTGCCGTTCGACGTGCCGACGATGCCCAGGCCCAGCCGGTCCTTGCCGACCATCACCGGCACTTCCTGTCCGAAGCTGACGGGGACGACGTCGCCCACCTTCAGCTCCATCAGGTCGGCCAGCGACATGACGGGTTCGGCCAGGACCGAGCGGATCGGGAAGCGCACGTTCATCGCGGCGCGGGTCAGACCGCTGCGCCACTTTGGCTCGACCGACGAGCGGCTCATGACCTTGCCGGTCAGCGTTGGCGCGAAAGGCTTCAGCGCCGCGACCGGATAGACGATGTCGATGAAGATCGGCTCGCCGCCGGTTCCGGCCAGGCCGAAACGGGTGACGATCATCGCATCGTCGCCGTCGAAGCCCTGCAGCATCGCAGGCGATCCTTCGGGATTGCCCGGCTGGAAATTCAGCCGCTCCATCGAGCTCCAGGCGGTCGTCAGCGGCTTGGCGATCATGCCGCCCAGCCGGTTGATCATCGCTTCGGCGGCGGGCGTGAATTCGCTGGGCAGGGCGCGCGGGCGCTCGCCGGTGCCGCCGAAGAACAGGTCGAGCGTTTCGAGCACGAAGCCGCCGTCGAACATCACGAACGCACGCGCTTCGGTCGGCGCCATCGCCATCGGCAGCCACGCGGTCAGCAGCCCGTCGCGCTCCGCCGAATAATCGGCGAAGCGCTGGACGGCCAGCGGCTCGGCCCAGGTGCGCAGACTGCGGCGCAGCACCGGCTCGAAGACGCCACGCAGCGCCCGCGCCAAGCGCGCGGACAGATGCTGCAGCGTGTGGAGGTCGCCGAACGGGTTGAGATTCGCGACGCCTAGCGTCGGGGCGTGTGCCGCCGTCGCTCTGGGCCGTTCGCGCCGCTCGATCGTGTCGGTTGCCGTGCTGTTAACCATGCACGGTCACTGAACAACAAAATTGGTAAAGTAGACGTTACTAATCCCTCCGAATCCTTCTTTTTGTTTGAGAACGCCGTTGATCGCCTGGACCAGCTGCTGTTGCAGCGCCTCCTTGCCCGTCTGCGTGAAGACGGCCTCCTCGTCGGTGTTGGCGAGTGCCATCAGGATGGCGGAGCGCACCGCGATTTCGTGTGTCTTCAGGTTGCCGATGACGCGATCGTCATAGGGCGTCGACACCGCGATCCCGACCTGGATGAAGTGCGTGCTCTCCTTCAGGTTCGAGGTGAACTCCTTCTCCATCGTGAAGTAGTTCGACGCATAATCGTCCCCATTGCGGCCCTTCGGCGTGGGCAGGTGTTCGCCCTCGTCGGCCTTCTCGCCGCCCTCTTCGCCGCCGCCGCCGCCGCCGCCTTCGCCGCCGCCCTCTCCACCGGCGTCTGCGCGCTTTTCCTCCGACTTGGGGACAAGCTTGGGCTTGTTCGGATCCTCGGCTTCTTCCTTGTGGCCGCCACCGCCGATCAGGCCGCTGGAGGCCGCATACAGCCCGGCACCGACGCCGCCGCCGACCAGCGCCAGCAGGACGACGACGATGACGACCAGCTTGACGATGCCGCCCTTCTTCTTGGGCTTCGCGCCGTCGGGCGCTTCGGGTTTATCGCTCATGATTCACTTCCCCTGTTTCAGGCGATTCGCGTGTATTGGTTGGTCGGGTTGCCGCTCGCGCCCGAATCGGTGGTAGCGGAGGCCGGGCGACGCGCGGTCGGCGCCGACTGTTGGGCCTCGCGACGATTCGAATCGGCAAAGCCCGGGTTTGTGCCGGTGCCGGTGCCCGTCTCGACGCCGGCGTGCGACAACTTCAGCCCGCGGGCCTCGGCCATGTCGTTCAGCCGCGGTGCTGCATCGGCCAGCATCGTGCGGGCCTGCGCCGTGTCGGCGCTGATGCGGACCTGATACTGGCCCGAATCGTCGCGGCGGACGGAGACGTCGACATTCCCGAGAGCATCGGGCGACAGCGACAGCCGCGTCTCGCCGACCGCGCCCGATTCGTCGCGCAGCGTCTCGATCTTATCGATCATCGACATCATCCATTCGCCACGCGACATGTCGAGCGTGTTGCGGTCGGCTGCCGCGCTGGCCGGGACTGCGATCGGCGCGGGGCCGGTCGCGGTGGCCTGGCCGGCAGTGCCGAGCATCGACACCGGCAGCGCATCGGACGCGGTGTCTGCATCTTCGACCGGAGCTGCCGGCGCGGAGAACATCGCCTGTGCGAACATCTGCGCGGCCGGCAGCACCTCGGCGCGCTGCGGCGAAGTCGGCGTGGCGGCGAGCGGAACGGTCGGGACGTCGACCCGCGCGACCGGCCGGGCGGCCTCGACGAAGCTGTCGATCACCGGTGCGGGTTGATCGGCGACTCGCGGTGCGGACGCGGGCTGGGCTACCGACGCACCCGGCGTAAGGTGTAGACCGGTCGTAAGGGGCGCAGGCTGCGTGTCGACGCGTGCCACAATCGTAGCGGGTTCGGGTGCCGCCGACTGGACGACCGGCGTTTCGCTCACCCCCACCAGTCGCTCGGCGAACGCGCTCGGCACGACGAACCCTTCGACCGGGCTTGCTGCGCGCGGCGTCGCCCCCCCCGGGATAGGTGCGAGCGCGACAGGACGCGGGGACATCGGCGAAGCGACGGGCTGCGTGATCGTCGTCGGCCTCAGGACTGCTGCCGCGACCATCGATTGCGGCAGCGCCGATGATGGCACCGCGCGCGGCACCGGCTCCGCTGTCACCGCCGGTGTCTGTTCGGTCGCCTCTTCGGCATTCGCTGTTGAGCTCGGCTGTGTTGCGTCGGGACGCACGGACGATGCACGCTGCTCGTGCGAGACCAGGCTTACGGTCAGCGTCGGTCCGACGTTAAAGGTGACGGATGCCGATGGGCGGGCAACCGCTGTCGTGTCGCTCGATTGCGACGCGGAAGGCATCGACAGGACGCGTGGTGTCGGGGTTGCAACCTGCGCTATCGTATCGTCCGCGACCGGCTGTGGTGCGATGGGCGCGGGTGGCGTGAAGGATGCCGACGCGGCCGAGTCGACGAACACCGCTTCGATGGCAGCCGGTGCCGTCGGGGTAAGCGACGCAACGGGTGCGATCGCGACCGGTGGCTGCGCGATCGTCGTCGGAGCAACGGCCACGCCGTCGGTCGCGACGACCGGCTTGGCATCCTTTCGCTTACGTGGCGACGCATCGGTCATGTCGGACTGCGCCTCCGCCGGGGTCGTGTCGATCGAGAGCGCGGCGGAGCTTTGCCGGCTCTCGGGCAGAGTTGCAGCTTCGATCGTCGCCGATGGCGTACGTCGTCCGCGCGGCTTCGCAGCAACAGGAGGCGTGGTTGCGACGTCGGCGGTAGGGGCGGGGGCGCCCGTGGTTTCAGCAGTTTCCACCGGGATTGCGACTGGCGTGACGGCAGCCGAAGGCGTTGCCTTCGCACCCGCCACCATCGTGGCGTCGGCAACGGGCAAGGTTGCTGTCGCAACCGGAGCAAGCACATTCCTCAGCGCTGGTGACAGTGTCAGCCTCGTCGCAGCGACGGAGGTTGTGATGGTGGCTTCCGGGGCCGAAGCCGGGTCCGGTCGAACCGACGGCAGCATCGTAAGGGCGATTGGGATGGGGGCGACGACATCGTCGGCAATCGCTGTCGCAATCAAAGCCGCGACAGGCATATTGGGCTGGGCGGCAGGCGTCTGCGTCTCCCGGGTAGGGACAGGCATCACGATCGGCGTTACGGGCATCTCCCCGACCAGCGCCGCGATATCGGCCGGCAAGGCGTTGCCGGAAGCGGCAAGTTCCGGCCGGACGGTCGTAATGTCGATCAAGGGTGCGGCGGAGGCAACCGGTGGCGTCGTTGCGCCTATGCCGCCCGCCAGATCCGCCAGCGCCAGCGCGAAATCGCTGGTCGTCGTCATCGGCGAACCACCCGCGCGGGCGGGGCTCAGCAGCGGTGTCAGCGATAGGGTGGTCGGTTGAAGCATTGCGTGAGCGATCCTGAGACGAGACGTCGCGGGGCACTCAGCAAGAAGCGTGCCGATTTTTCTTGAAGTGCGGCGCGTCTTCCATCGCGCGCAGTTCCTTGCGCACGGCCTGCGCCTCGGCGCGGACGATCAGCTTTTCGATCGCCGACTGGTCGCGGCGGGCTTCGCGGGTCGCTTCGCGGGCGCGCTCCAGACCGGCTTCAGCCATAGCGCGGCGCGTCTCGGCAGCGACGGCGGAGGCGTGCAGGCGGTCGCGATAATAGGCGGCGGCGGCCAGATCGGCGGCGAACCCGCCGGCGCTCGGGCGCGGGGCGACATTGTCGACCAGCCGCTGGATGCGGTGTGTCAGCTCGGTTTCGCTGTCCAGCTTGGCGTTGGCCGTCGATTCGCCCGCGCGCGTCAGGTTGAGCTGCAGCGTGCGGACGCGCAGCAGGCGGTTGAGCTTCTGCGTGTGCTTGTCAGCCATCGCCGAACACGCCGGTCAGTTCCATCACCGCATCGTCGAGCGGTACGACCGCGTCGTAATCCTGGCGGACATAGTCCATGACCGCGGGGTGATAGGCGATGGCTGCGTCGATCGCAGGGTCCGCGCCGGCGCGATAGGCGCCCATCAGCACCAGGTCGCGATTCTCTTCGTAGGTCGCCAGATGCCGGCGCAGTACGCGCGCGGCGTGCTGGTGCGGCTTTGACGTGATGTCGGTCATGACGCGGCTGACCGACGGGCCGACGTCGATCGCGGGATAGACGCCGCGCTCAGCGAGCGCCCGGTTGAGCACGATGTGCCCGTCGAGGATCGAGCGTGCCGAATCGACGACCGGATCGTTGCCGTCGTCGCCATCGGCCAGCACGGTGTAGATCGCGGTGATCGACCCGCCTGAAATGGCGCAGGTGCCCGCGCGCTCGATCAGATTGGGCAGCATCGCGATGGCGGACGGTGGATAGCCGCGCGCGGAGGCGGGTTCGCCCAGCGCCAGGCCGATCTCGCGGCCGGCGTGCGCGACGCGGGTCAGCGAATCCATGATGAGCAGCACGCGCTTGCCCTCGGCGCGAAACGCCTCGGCAATGGCGGTGGCGCGCAGCGCGCCGCGGATGCGCAGCACCGGCGAATGGTTGGCCGGCACCGCGACGACGACCGAGCGCGCGCGCGCCTCGCCGTGAATCTTGGTTTCCAGAAAGTCGGCGACTTCTCTGGAGCGTTCGCCGATCAGCCCGACGACAACGACGTCGGCCTTTGCCGCGCGGACCATCATGCCGAGCAGCACCGACTTGCCGACGCCCGACCCGGCCATGATGCCGACCCGCTGACCCTGGCCGATCGTCAGCAGGCCGTTGATCGCGCGGACGCCGACGTCCATCGGTTCGAGCACGCGGCCGCGGTCGAGCGGGGACTGAAGCTTGCCCGCAAGCGGCCAGCGGGTGGCGCCGCGGATCGGCCCCTTGCCGTCGATCGGCTTGCCCGACCCGTCGACCACGCGGCCGAGCATCGCGCTACCCACCTCGGCCTCCCCCGGGGGACCGACCGGGCGGACGGGGGCGTTGGGCAGAAGGGCGGCCGGACCGCCCAGGTTCATCATGATCGTGCGGCCGGCGCGGAAGCCGATCACTTCGGCCTCGACTGCGCTTTCGCCGCTGCCGATCGCGCAGATCGTGCCGACCGGCAGCGACAGCCCGATCGCTTCCATCAGCAGCCCGTCATAGGAGGCGAGGCGCCCGGCGATCGACGGACGCGGCGTAAAGTCGCTCGCGCCCAAGGCGTCGAGGTAGCGGTCGGCGAAATCGTTCAGCATGTCGGTGGGGCGACCCGGTCGATGGCGGTTGTCAATTGTTCGAGCCAGCGGTCGGGGCCGTCCTCGACGATGGTCGAGGCGCTTTCGAGCACGAAGCTGCCGCGCACGACGTTGGGGTCACCGACCGGGAAGAGCGTCGCGGGCAGGCGCCCCTCGACCAGCGTGACGTCGGCGGGGTTGAGGCGCAGCAAGGCGCTTTCCGCCGAATCGGCCAGAGCGTCGACCGCCGATTCGATCCGGCTTGCCAGCAATTCTCCCGACACGCCGACGTCGCCGACCAGGCGCGACACGAGCAGAAGGACGGTCTGGCGCAACTGGCGCGCCAACCGCTCGCGATCGAAGGCCGCGCCTCGGCCGAGTGCCGTGCCCAGCGATTCGACGAACGCGCGGTCACGGCCGGCGTCGGCGGCCCCCTGCGCCAGCCCGGCGGCAAAGCCTTCGGCATGCGCCGCCATGCGAACCGATGCGACATCGACGAACCCGTCGCCGAACGATGCGGCGTCCGGGGCGCTGGGATCCCAGCCCTCGTTCTGCCTGGTGTCGGGGTCGAACGGCGTGAAGTGACGCGGCCCGCCGTCGCTCTGCGGGGAGAAGCTCTTCGGTTTCGGCCCCGATCCCGATGCTGGAGGCTTACCGGTCAGGTCGCGCGGCTCGAACCCGTTCGGTACCGCAAAGGCGGCGCTGAGCGCGGCGGCCGCCGCATCGTGGCGGCTGACGAAACCGGCGTGAAAGTCGGTCATGCGGCGTCGTAACCTTCGGCGTCAGAGTGGGTGGCGAGGGCGAACCGCGGGACGTCAGACATAGTCGTCGTCGCCGCCGCCCATCATGATCGTCCCGTCCTTCGCAAGCGCCCGCGCGACGGCGATGACCGCCTTCTGCGCGTCGAGCACTTCGCTGAGGCGCATCGGCCCGCGCGATTCCATTTCGTCGCGGATGCCGTCGGCCGCGCGGCTGGACATGCAGCCCAGGAAGCGTTCGCGCACCGGCTCCTCGACGCCCTTGAGCGAGCGGACGAGGTTGTCGGTATCGACGTTGCGGATAAGCGTACCGAGACTTTTGTCGTCGAGGTCGAGCAGGTTGTCGAAGACGAACATCGCCTCCTCGATCGCACGGGCGACGTCCTTGTCGATCTTGTGCAGCTTGGGCATCACCCGATTCTCGGTCGCCTTGCGCGCCGACTGCATGATCTTCGCCGCCTCCTTCGTGCCGCCGAGCTGGAGCGCGGCCGAGCTGGCCCCGCTGCGGCCGGCGCGATTCGACAGCATCGCATTCAGCGTGTCGACCGCCTCGGGCGTGATCGGCCCCAGCTTGGCGACGCGGTGCAAAATCTCCGGCTGGACATGCTCGGGCAGGATTTCGAGCACCTTGGCCGCCACCGAGGATTCCAGATTGGCCAGGATGATCGCTGCGACCTGGGGATGTTCGGTTTCGATCATCGTCGCGATCTCGGTCGCGTCCAGCCAGTCGAGCAGGTCGATCTGACAGGCGGCCTCGGTCGGCGTGATGCGGGCGAGCACGCTGTCGGCCTTTTCGGGGCCGAGCGCCTTGGTCATCATGCCTTCGATCTTGGGGCGCGGATCGAAGCCGATCGCGGTGCGCTGGCGGGCGTGGCCGACGAAATCGTCGAGCACGTCCTCGACCTCCGCTTCGCTCACGTCGGCGACGGCGAACATCGCCTTGCCGAGCTGGCGGACTTCTTCCGGATCCAGCTTTTGCAGGATCGCGGCGGCTTCGTCGTCGCCCACCAGCATCATCAGGACCGCGGCGCGCTCGACGCCGGTGTAGGTGCGGCCGCCCCCCTGAATCTCGGTCACTGCGCTGCTCCGGTCTTGATCATGTCACGCACGGCGAGCGCGGCGCGGGTCGGGTTTTCGCGGGTGAAGCCGCGGACGAGACCCACGCGTTCGTCATAGTTGCGGGCGTTGTCGAGCATTTCGATCGACACCGTCGGTGCGTCGATCGCGGCCTTCCCAGCGCCCTCGGCCCCATCGACGCCATTCTCGCCCTGCAGGGCCGGATCGGCATTCGGGTTGGTGAACGCGAGCTTGGCCGGATCGCCGGTCGCATCCTCGCGCTTCTTCATCAGCGCCTTGGCGATCGGACGGACGCCCAGCAGCAGTACGAGCAGCGCGATGACCAGCGCCGTCGCGTGGCGCGCCACCATCGGCACCCATTCCGCCTGGTACCAGGCCGGCCCCTCGACGCCTTCGGTGGCCGAACCGGTGAACTTCTTCGAGATGACCTGCACCTGGTCCTGGCGCTGGGCATTGTAGCCGACCGCCGCCTGAACGAGCCCGGTGATCTGCTGGATTTCGGCAGGCGTCCGGCGACCTTTGTCGGGATCGCGCAGCAGGACGGCGACTGACAGGCGGCGGACGCTGCCCGGCGCGTTGCGGGTGACCGAGACTTCACGGCCGAGGTCATAGTTGCGGGTGAAGCTGTCGGACTGCTTCATCGCATCGGTCACCGGGCCGGCGGGCGTAGCGCCGGTAGCGGGGGCGCCGTTGGGCGGCGGCTGGGTCGCGCCATTGGCTGGGGTCGTCAGCGTCGAGGCGGCCGGCGCCTGGTTGCTCAGCGCACCCGGAATGCCGCCCGGAGGGCCTGCATTCGGCTGGTTGCCGGTCCAGCTGCCTTGCTCGGCCCGTAGCGTACCCTGCTTCTCATAGCTTTCGCGCGTCGCCTGCGTCTCATCGAAATTGATGTCGGCCTGCACCTCGGCGGTGAAGTTGCCGGCACCGACCAGCGGGGTCAGCAGCTGCGCGACCTGCGCCTTCACCTTTTCCTCGACCTGACGCTGCATGGCGATGCGCTTGTCCGCCTCGCCCGTGCCGTTGCCGTCGCTCGAATTGCTGAGCAGAGTGCCCATCTGGTCGACGATGGTCACCGCATCGGGCTTCATCCCCGGCACCGACGCGGCGACGAGGTTGACGATCGAGCGGACCTGCGCGTCGCTCAGCACGCGGCCGGGCTGCAGCTTGACGACGACCGAGGCGGTGGGAGCCGCCTGATCACGCACGAACACGGTCGATTCGGGCGTGGCGAGGTGGACGCGCGCTTCGGCGACGACGTCGATCTCCTCGATCGATCGGGCGATCTCGGTCTCGCGCGCCTGCTTGACGCGTTCGCCCTCGACCGCGCGGCTTACGCCCATGGGCAACTGGTCGAGCAGCGCATAGCCGCCGGGCGCCGCCTTCGGCAGGTCCTGGCCCGCCAGCAGCATGCGCGCCTTGTGATAATCCTCTTCCGAAACCGTGACGTTGCCCGATCCGTCGACGCCGTTTTCGATGTTGGCGGTGTCGAGCGCCTGGACGACCGCCGACTTGTCGGCATCGGCCAGGCCGCCGAACAGCACCTTTTGCGGCGGCGTGCGCAGCGTCGCCCAGGCGAGTGCGGCGGCGGCGATCAGGCCGACCAGAAAGATCAGCGGCAGGCTGCGCTTGACCGCAGGCTGGCCCATGAAGCCGGTGACCTGCTTCAGCGGATTGGCAAAGCGCGGTTCGGTGGGAACGGCGCCGGATGAGGGGACGAGTTGCGTGGCCATGGATTACACCGGCATGCTCATGATGTCCTTGTAAGCCGACAACAGCTTATTGCGGACCTGAAGGGTGGCTTCGAAGCCGACGGACGCCTGCTGACGCGCGAGCATCACTTTCGCGATGTCGATCGTTTCGCCGCGTTCATATTGCGCGCTCAGCTCGCTCGCCTGCGCCTGGGTCTTGTTCACGCTCTTCAGCGCGTCGCTCATCGTATCGGCGAAGCTGCTGGGCTTGGCGGCTTGCGACACGTCCGCCGCGGCGGACGGGTTGGCGCTGTCGGCCGCACGAGCCAGCGCCTGGTTGCGTTCGAGGATCTGGCTCCGGAGAGCCATGACCCGGTCGATGCCCATGGCACCGCCGACGGGACCGATGCTCACAGTGCGGCACTCCGGCTATGCGGGGCGGCGATCTGCTCGCCCTGCTCGCGCGCCTTGGCCAAGCGGTAGCGCAGCGTACGCTCCGAAATGCCCAGACGTTTGGCGGTTTCGATCCGGTTGCCGCCGCAGGCGGCGAGCGTTTCGCGGATCGCGGCGAATTCGCTCATCTGGACGACCTTGCCCAGCGTCTTGTGATCGCCCGTCTGCGGTTCGTCGTCGTTACTGACCGTCTGCGTCATCATCATCGGCGCGGCCGGGGTGGGCCGATCGAAGATGATGTCGGTCAGCTCGATCCGGTCGCCGCGCGCCAGCAGCATCGCGCGCTGGATGACGTTCTCCAGCTCACGGACGTTACCCGGCCAGTCGTGCGACAGCAGCACGTCGAGCGCTTCCGGAGCAAGCCAGGGTAGTTCGGCGCGGTCGTTGCCGTGGCGCACGATCATCGCCGCGGCGAGCGCGGGAATGTCGCCGCGCCGCTCGGCAAGCGCACGGGTCGACAGCGGGAAGACCGACAGGCGGTAGTAGAGGTCGGCGCGGAAGCGGCCGGCGGCGACTTCGGCCTGCAGGTCGCGATTGGCGCAGGCGATGACGCGGACGTCGATCTTCTCCGGCGTCGTCGCGCCGATCGGCACGACCTCGCGTTCCTGCAGCGCGCGCAGCAGCTTGGCCTGAAGGCCAAGCGGCATCTCCGCGATTTCGTCGAGCAGCAGCGTGCCGCCGTTGGCCGCGCGGAAGAAGCCGTCGCCGCCCGACGACGCGCCGGTGAAGCTGCCTTTCACATGGCCGAACAGCATTGCTTCCAGCATCGACTCGGGGAGCGCAGCGCAATTGATTGCAATGAACGGCCCGTTTGCGCGCGGCGACCCGGTGTGAATGGCACGGGCCAGCACTTCCTTCCCGGTGCCGGTCGGGCCGTTGATCAGGACGGTGATGTCACTGGCGGCGATTCGCTCGGCCAGCGTGTACAGCGCCAGGCTCTCGGGATCGGCGGCGACCGGTGCGCTGGGGCGCAGCATGGCGGTCGCAAAGCCGGCGCCGATCGCGGCGTCGTGCGATTCGAAGCTGAGGCGCGCGGGATTGCCGTTACGGAAGGGGACCGCTTTCGGTGCGCCCTCGCCCATCACCAGCGTGCGGCTGGCGACCGGCGGTGTCTCGCCGTCCGCGATCAGGAACAGGTCGCCCGGGGTGGGGCGGCCGGTTTCGAACGACCCGATCGCGAACCCTTGGGCCCGCATCCCCGATACCACCGCATACTTCTGACGGAGCACCGCTGCTGATGGAAAGAGTGAAACCATGACGTGAAACTTCCCCTGAACACGATGGGGAATGCGGCATGAATGGTTAACGGCCGGTAAAATGCCGCAGCTTGCCGGCAAATTTCTGCCTCTGTCGCTCCCGTGCCCCCGCGCCCGTATCGCGCGCCGGTGTCGTTTTCCCTGCGCGTAGGGGCATTTGACAGGCGAATCCGCGTCTTCTGGAGCTCGCAAAAATCGCGATGAAAATTTGTTCTAAATGTCCCGAACGGGCGGCCGTTATCACCTTCGACGGCTCGAGCTTCCGCAGCAAGGGGGGGTAGCGGGATCGTCGCTGACAAGGAGATTCGATATGACTGTCATCGGTACCAACATCGCTTCGATGCGCGCCGCGAACGCTTCGACCAAGGCGAATTCGGCCCTGTCGACCTCGATGGAGCGCCTGTCGACCGGCAAGCGCATCAACTCGGCGAAGGACGACGCCGCCGGCCTCGCGATCGCCACGTCGATGACCTCGCAGATCAAGGGCATGAGCCAGTCGATCCGCAACGCGAACGACGGCATGTCGATGGCGCAGACCGCGGAAGGCGCACTGGAAGAAGTCGGCAACATGCTGCAGCGTGTCCGCGAGCTGGCCGTGCAGTCTGCATCACAGACCTACGGCACCTCTGACCGTACCAATCTGAACGCGGAAGTCACCCAGCTGACGACCCAGATCAGCAGCGTCTTGCAAAACACAGAATTCAACGGCGTAAAACTTTTTACCGGTGCTGCGGGTACTAACGGCGCCGTCGCAATCCAGGTTGGCGCGAATGCGAGCACCACCGTCTCGCTGGACTTCGGCGCGGTCCTTACCGCGGATCGCGCGGCAGACCCTGCTGCTACCCCCCCGGTAACTGCCAAAGCTGCTGACATCAAAATTGCCGACTTGGACGTCAGCAGCGCTTCGAACGCCAATACAGCGATCACCGCGGCAAGCAACGCGCTAAGCTTCGTCTCGACCAAGCGTGCTACGCTCGGTGCATCGCAGAGCCGCCTTGAATCGGTCGTGAACAACCTTACCACGAACATCACCAACCTGTCGGACGCCCGCAGCCGGATCGAGGACACCGATTATTCGGCGGAAACCGCAGCGCTCGCCAAGGCCCAGATCCTCAGCCAGGCGTCGAACGCGATGCTGAGCCAGGCCAACCAGAGCCAGCAGTCGGTTCTTCAGCTGCTGCGCTAAGCTGTCCCGTCCTAGCGGGGGTGGCGTTACCCCCCTGACAGGCGCCACGCCCGATACAGGGATAGAGCCCCGGTGGTTTCGACCACCGGGGCTTTCGCCGTTTTTGCATGGCTGCGGCGCACCGCCTATCGTCGCCTGAGAGAAGGAGGCGAACGATGCGCGCAACACTGACGGCAGGATTACTGTTCGGCCTGGCAGGTTGCGGCCCGAACGCAATACCGGCGACACGGAACGACAGCGCCGCGGTGGCTCCGAGTCCGTCCGCATCGCCTGTTACGCCGACGCCCCGCCCCACTGCGACGGCATCGTCGATCGTCGTCGCGATCGAGGGGGAGGGCCTGCGACTGATCGACCCGGATAGCGGCCGCACGCGCCCGATCGCCTTCGGCACGCCTCGACGCCAGACGCTTTCCGCACTTGCCGCGCGAGGACAGCCTGAAACCGGCACGAACACGGAATGCGGCGCGGGGCCCTTGGCGTGGGCGCGCTTCAGCGACGGTCTGACGGTGCAGTTCCAGGACGATCGCTTCGCAGGCTGGTCGGTCGATCGCGCAGCCGAGGGAAAGGTGACGACCATGGCCGGCATCGGCCCCGGATCGACGCGCGCTGCGCTGGAGGGCGCCTATGCGATCACGCTGCCCGACAGTACGTTGGGAATCGAGTTCGCCGCAGGCGGCATGGGCGGTCTGCTCGACGGTCCCGGTAAGGATGCAGAGGTCACCGACATGTGGGCCGGTGTGACCTGCATGTTCCGCTGAGCCGTCAGGCCGCCGACGATCCGTCGACAGCCTGACGCCCTTGAGACAGACCTACTTCGCGCCGTAGCCGTTATAGAGCAGGCCGAAGAAATCGCCCTTGTTCCACTTCGGCCGTTCGGCGCCATCGGCGATCTCGCGCGCGATGGCGTAGTTCACGTCGACGAAGCGCACGCCCTGGCTCCAGTCGAGCGCAGGCATCTGCCACACTTCGTCGCTGGGCTTGTGATAGTGGTTCTTGAAGAAGTCATCGACCGCAGCCTTGCCCGGACCCGCCTGGCCCGGCCACAGGAACACGCTCGGAACGCCCTGCTGGACGAAGCGATAGTGATCGCTGCGGGTGAACAGGCCCTGTTCGGGCATCGGATCGGGCGAGAAGCCGACGCCGATCGAGGCGGCGGCCTTGCGCACGATCGGACCCAGCGTCGAACGGTCGGCCCCGAACGCGATCACGTCTTCGAACTTGTAGGTGATGATCGGCATGTCGAGGTTGACGTCGGCCACCATCGCCGCCTGCGGCACGGTCGGGTTGTTGGCGAAATACTCCGCACCGACCAGGCCCTTTTCCTCGGCGGTGACCGCCAGGAACAGGATCGAGCGCTTGGGCGGCGTACCGCTCGCCTTGAACTTTTTCGCTTCCTCGATCAGCGAGGCGATGCCGACGGCGTTGTCCTCGGCGCCGTTATAGATGGTGTCGCCGTTCACCGCGCGACCGACGCCGACGTGGTCGAGGTGGGCAGACAGGACGACGTATTCGTCCTTCAGCTTCGGGTCGCTGCCCGGCAGCAGGCCGACGACGTTGGAGCTGGGCAGCGGCGTCCATTCGGTGTTGATCGCCGCCGAGATGCGGCCCGGCAGCACGGTCGCCTTGAAGCGCGTTTCGGCCGAGGCCGCACCCTTCACGACGTCCGCCCAGGCGAGCTTGGAGCCCGCGAACAGCGTCTGCGCGAACGCCTGGCTGATCAGGCCCAGGCCGGGGGCGCCGGGGGCGGGGTCGAAGCCGGTGCCGTCCTTCTTCTCCCACGTCACGCGCGGACGCTGGTATCCCGCGGCCGCGACGTTGATCATGCCGACGGTCGGTTCGATCGTCAGCACGCCGACTGCGCCCTTCGCCATCGCGATCGCGCGCTTGGTCGCCGCGCTGCCGAAATGGGCGCGCAGTTCGGGGTGCAGGCTTTCGGGGGCGCCGCCGAACAGCAGCACGATCTTGCCCTTCACATCGACGCCCGCATAATCGTCGCGCTTGCTGCCGGGTTCGACGATGCCGAAGCCGACGAAGGCGAGCGGGGCGTCGACCTTCGTCGCCGGCTTCGACGGGTTGGTGCCGGGGACGTAATCCTTGCCGAACGTCATCGGCACCGCTGCGCCCTTGGCCGGCTGATAGCTTAAGCTGCCCTGGTCCTTCGCCTTGACCGTAATCAGCGGCACCTTCTGCAGATAGCTGCCGTCGTCGCCCATCGGGCGAAGGCCCGCGGCGTAGAATTGCGACGCGACATACTGCGCGGCGATGTCATATTCCGGACTGCCCGCATCGCGGCCCTTCATCGCGTCCGACGCCAGGAACATGACGTGTGCCTTCATCGCGGCTTCGGCCGGCGGCAGAGCGGCGTTGGTCACCGCATTGCGGGCGCCGCTGTCGACGGCCGGGGCAGGTGCGGCGGGCGCCGGCGTCGGCGCGGTCTGTGCCGTGGCGGGCAGGGCTAACACGAGCGAGAGCGCCGCGGCGGACGCGAAGCGGGTTTTGGCCAAGGTTTGCAGGTCCTCTCGGGAGAATAACGATGGCTGGAGCGTAGCAACGTCATTCGCATTGGCGCAATTCGCAGGCTGTCAAATGCGCGCAAGGGGCATATGAACCGCATCATGGACGTTCAGAGCACCGCCGCCGCCGCCCCCCGGATCATCCGCCGCAGCGATTATCGCGCGCCCGACTGGCAGGTCGAAACCATTGACCTGAACTTCGACCTCGACCCCGCGCAGACGCATGTCACCGCGGTGCTGAAGGTCGTGCGAAACGGTGCCCATGACCGCCCGCTGCGCTTGGACGGCGACGGCCTGCGCCCGCTGTCGGTCGCGGTGGATGGCGTCGCGCTGAACGATTTTCTGCTCGATGACGGGACATTGATCGTGCCGCTGTCGGGTGATGCGCACGCGGTCGAGACGCTGGTCGAAATCTCGCCCGAGACGAACACCCAGCTGATGGGCCTCTATGCCTCGGGCGGACTGCTGTGCACCCAGTGCGAGGCGGAGGGGTTTCGTCGCATCACCTTCTTCCCCGACCGGCCCGACGTGCTCGCGACCTACCGGGTACGGATGACGGCGGACAAGGCGCGCTTCCCGGTGCTGCTGGCGAACGGCGATCCGGTCGGATCGGGCGACCTGGGCGACGCGCGGCACTGGGCGGAGTGGCACGATCCCTTCCCCAAGCCGAGTTACCTGTTCGCGCTAGTCGCGGGCGATCTGGTCGCCAACCGCTCGACCTTCGTCACGCGGTCGGGCCGCGAGGTGCAGCTGGGCATCTGGGTTCGTGCCGCCGATCTGGCGAAGACCGACCACGCGCTCCAGGCGCTCGAGACGTCGATGCGCTGGGACGAGCGTGTCTATGGCCGCGAATACGACCTCGACGTGTTCAACATCGTCGCGGTCGACGACTTCAACTTCGGCGCGATGGAGAACAAGGGGCTGAACATCTTCAACAGCCGCTACATCCTCGCCGACCCCGATACCGCGACCGATTACGATTACGAGGGCATCGCCGCGGTCGTCGCGCACGAATATTTCCACAACTGGTCGGGCAACCGCATCACCTGCCGCGATTGGTTTCAGCTGTCCTTGAAGGAAGGCTTCACCGTCTATCGCGACCAGGGCTTCTCCGCCGATCAGGGCAGCGCGGCGGTCAAGCGGATCGAGGACGTGCGGGGCCTGCGCGCCGCGCAGTTTCCGGAGGACGCCGGGCCGCTGGCCCATCCGGTCCGGCCAGACGAATATATCGAGATCTCGAACTTCTACACGGCGACCATCTACAACAAGGGCGCCGAGCTGATCCGCATGATGGCGACGATCCTGGGGCCGGAGCGGTTTCGCGCCGCCACCGACCTGTATTTCGACCGGCTCGACGGCCAGGCAGCGACGTGCGAGGACTTCGTCGCGTGCATGGAGGAAGGCGGCGGGGTCGACCTGACGCAATTCCGCCTGTGGTATTCGCAGGCCGGCACGCCCCGGGTCACCGCGCGACTGACGCACAGCGGAGGTCGCGCGACGCTGCATTTGTCGCAGCGCGTGCCGCCGACGCCAAGCCAGCCGACCAAGCAACCGATGGTCCTGCCGCTTAAGATCAGGCTGTTCGGCGGCGAAACCGGAAATGCGCTGACCGAGGAACAGCTGTTCCTGCTCGACAGCACCGAGGCGGAGATCGCGTTCGAGACGGTGCCCGAACGCCCCGTACTCTCCATCAACCGCGGTTTTTCCGCCCCCGTTATCGTCGAAACCGATCGTACCGCGGAAGACCTCGCCTTTTTGAGCGCGCACGACGACGATCCCTTCGCCCGGTACGAGGCAATGCAGCAGCTGATGCTCGATACGCTGGTCGCCGCGGTCGCGACCGGACGCAGCAACACGCGGGCGGTGGTGGACGCGGTGCGGAACACGCTGACCGACCCGGCGCTGGATGCGGCCTTCATCGCGGAGGCGGTTTTGCTGCCGTCCGAAAGCTTCGTCGGCGACCAGATGGCGGTCGTCGACCCGGACGCGATCTATCACGCGCGCGAGGCGCTGCGCGCCGAACTGGGTCGCGCGCTGGAGGCGGAATGGCGAGCCGCCTATGCCGCCTGCCATTCGGAGGCGTTCGAGTACTCGCCCGTGGCCAAGGGGCGTCGCCGCCTGCGCACGGTCGCGCTCGGCTATATCACCGCGGCCGGCGCGAGCGATGCGGCGGCGCTGGCGTTCGCGCAGTTCGAAGCGGCGGACAATATGACCGACCGCCAGGGCGCGCTGGTGACGCTGGTCGGTGGCGCGTCGGACGAGCGCGAGGCGGCACTCGACATCTTCTACAACCGCTATGCCGACAATCCGCTGGTGCTGGACAAATGGTTCCAGGTGCAGGCGCTGTCGTCGCGCGACGACACGGTGGCGGTGGTCGAGGACCTGGCGCACCACCGCGACTTCACGCTCGCCAACCCCAACCGTGCGCGAGCGCTGGTAGGGGCCTTCGGGGTCAACCAGCGCGCGTTCCACGACGTTTCGGGGCGAGGCTATCGCTTTCTGGCCGATCAGTTGATCGCGCTCGACAAGCTCAACCCGCAGACCGCAGCGAAGCTGCTGCCGCCCCTCGGCCGGTGGAAGCGCTTCGACGCCGGCCGCGCCGGGCTGATGCGCGGCGAGCTGGAGCGAATCCTCGCCACGCCGGGCCTGTCGAAGGACATGTTCGAGCAGGCGTCGAAGAGCCTCGACTGACACGACGCCGCCCCCGCCGCGCGGGGGCGGCGGGGGCGTCGATTGTAAAGAGGGGCGCACCCGGCCCATAGGACTGCCGGGCACGCCCCCCGCCTGGCCGGCGCCGAGTGGCGGCCGGCCCGGGTGGGTCCTTACGGCTGGTCTGCGGCCTGCTTCCGGACGTCACCCTTACCCGTAGCGGAGACGAGCACCTCGCCCGACCCGCTGAAATTCGCCGCCGGTAGCGTCGCCAACCGGTCGCCGACCGCGACCGTCACCGACCGCACCGTGCCGTCGGTCGTGGTCTACACGTCGCGCACGGTGCCGATCGTGCGATGCTTGGCATCGACCACCGCCATGCCGGGCGCCACGTCGAAGCTGCCTGCGCCGTTTGCCGCGGCCGATCCGGCTAGCGCCAGCGTCCCACCACTCAGAAGGCCCGACCCCGCGGCCGAACCGCTGCCGCGCAGGCCGCCCGCGGTATCCCGCAGATTGCCGACTGCGCCACTCCCGGCGTCGCGGCCCGCTTGGGCGAGGCTCCGGCCGGTGCCGGCGGCGGTGCGACCGACCGCCCGGACGTCATCGGTACCGACCGGTCGTGCATCGATGTCACCGCCTAGCGATCCCGCGACGCCGCCCGATCCGGCCCCGCGACCACGCCGCCCGGTGATGCCGGTCGCGCCGTCGAGCGCGCTGTCGATCTGTGTACCGCCGCGGACCCGGCCCGACCGGCGGTCGATCGACCGGTCGATCCGCGCCGATCCTTCGGTGACGCCACGCCCGTCGATCCGGCTGCCGCTGTTCAGCGTCTTCCAACGGTGCTGCCGATCCCGCCGCCCAGACCGCCACCCAACTGGCCGCCACCGCCAAACAGCTGCGCTGATGCCGCGCTGCACACGAGGGTCAGGGCCAAGCAAGTCGTCCCGATGATGATGCGCTTGATGGTTCGTCTCCCTTGTGAAGGTTCGGGGAGAACGGGAGGGCATTCGGGTTTAACCAGGATGGCGCGGCGGTGCGGATGATCGCCAGCTTCAAGGATGCGAACGGCGCCTATTGCCGCGTGTTTGCGGCGCCTGCGACCGGCGGGATCGCGTGCCGCGGCGACGATGGCTGGACGCTGCGGCGCGCCGCGGGTGAAGCGTCGGCATCGACAGGGGCCTATCGCCAGGCGGGGTCGGGCGATGCCGAAATGCTGGCGGCGGCGCAGGACATGATGGCGGGCGACCCGCTCGACGCCGCGGGCGAAGCGGCGCGCGGGAGAAGGGGGGGGCGGTAAGCCTGTCCAGGACTCGCGGACGAGGCTTGCACCCCCACCCTAAACCGTGTTCGTCGCACCGATGCCCGTTCATCGCCCGGCCCTCCTCCTCCTGACCGTCGCCCTGATCGCGCTCGCGCTGTTGCGTCCGGTCGATCATGACGAGAGCCAATATGTCGCCGCGGCGATGCTGACGGCGGACGGATGGCTGCCGTACCGCGACTATGCCTACCTTCAGACCCCGCTCCAGCCGTTCGCGTTCGCGCCCATCGCGGGGGCGTTCGGTATGGTCGCGTGGCCGGCGCTGAGGATCGTCAACGCGCTGCTCGGCGTGGTCGTGGTCGTCGCCGCGTGGCGCGCGATGCGGGAGGCCGACGTCGATTCGCGCATTGCGACCGCCAGTGCTGCGCTGTTCGCCGTAAGCGACATCCTGCTATTCTCCGCCGGCACCGCGCGCAACGACGCGCTGCCGGCCGTGCTGCTGGCGGTGGCGCTCATCCCGATGCTGCGCGTCGAACGGGGGGCGGGTACGCGGGGCGGGGCGGTGCTGGTCGGGCTGCTGCTAGGCGCGGCAGCGGCGACGAAAATCTCCTACGCCCTGCCGGCGGCGGCGTACGGAGCGTATGCGCTGGTGGTGCGGCGGCATCGGCCCGGCTGGATCGCGCTGGGGGCGGTGCCGACGGCTCTGTTGGTCGGATGGCTGGCGGCGCTGGCGCCCGACGCGTTCCGCTTCGGTGTGTTCACCTTTCCGGCCGATGCCCCGGCGGAATATTATGCCGCGGCCGGGCGAGCGTGGAAGCTGTCGGGCGCGACGAAGCTGGTCGATGTGCTGAAGTTTCTGGCCCTCGGGCCGGCGCTGTTGGCGATGGTCGTCATTCTTCTTTCCGCCCTGCGACACTCGGGGCGGTCGACCCACCCCCGGCCCCTCGAAAAGGAGGGGCGCCTGCTCGACCTGCTGATCCTCGCAGGCCTGATTGCAGCGCTGCTGCCGGCGCCGACGTGGCGGCAATATCTGTTGCCGATGCTGGTGCCCCTGTTCGTGCGGCTGGGCCTTGTGTGGCAGGTGCGTCCGCCCGCGCGCGGCTGGCGGATCGCGGCGGCGGTGTTCGCGTGCGCCGGCCTGGCGCCGAGCGTCGAGGCGGTGGCGAAGGGCGGGAATCTCGGCGAAGGCCTGGCGGTCACACGCGCGTTGCGGGACCATAAAGGCGTCGCGACACTGTCGCCACAAATTTTGTCGCGCCCGCCCGATCGGCGGTTCGCGACCGGCCCCTTCTACTTCCGCAGCCGCACGCTTCTCGCAGCGCCCGAGGAACGCGCGCTGCACCTCATATCGCGCGCGCGTTTAGAGGAACTGACCGCCGACCCGCCGGTCTATGTCCTGATCGGGGGCGAGGGGCAATGGAGCAGCGGCGACGACACGCTCGACGCGGGGCTCGAACATTGGGCGGTAGCCAACGGCTACCGGCTCGACCAGCGGATCGGGGCGCGGTTCCGGCTCTATGCGCGCAACGCAGCGCCCGGCGTGCCCTCGATCGCCGCGCGGTAATAGTCGACCAGCATCGCCGCGTGATCCTGGTCGGTGCGCACCTTCACCGCGGCGTGGCGGCAGGCGGCGCGCAGGATGGCGGGGTCGCGGCGGAACAGCCGGCCGATCGCCGCGGCGCAGCTGCGGGCGTCGCGGGCACGATAGGTTTCGGCGAAGGGCGCCTCGGCGATGTCGAAGGCGCCGCCTTCGTCGGGCACGATCAGCGGCAACCCGCTCGCGACCGCCTCCAGCGCGACCAGGCCGAAGGGCTCGGCGTCGGATCCGTGGATCAGCGCATCGGCACTCGCCATGATGCGGGCGAAGCGCAGACGGTCGTAGACCGGGCGGAACAGGCGGATATGCGGGCTGTCCGCCACCTGCCGCGCGAGCTTCTGGTGGTCGACGCCCTGGCCCAGCAGCACCAGACCGACGGGCATCCGTTCGCCCGCGCGTTCGACCGCGTCGATGATCGTCGGCCAGCGCTTTTCGGGGTGATGCCGCCCGACGCCGAGCAGCAGCTTCGCGCTCGGCGGCAGGTCGCACTGGGCGAGCAGAGCGGCACGCAACCCCTCGTCCCGCAGATCGGGCGAGAAATAGCCGCGGTCGATGCCCAGCGGCATCGCGGCATCGACCCGCAGCCCACGCCGTTCGTGCCGCCGGGCGAGCTCTTCGCCGTTGGTCACGAACAGGTCGAACCGGTCGAGGAATCGCCCCATGTAGCGGGTGTACCAAGCGCACCAGCGCTCGACGGTCGCCGTGTCCGCCACGCCTTCCAGCCAGCGCACGGCATAGGCACCCATGTTGTCGTTATGCGCGAAGAAGACCTTCAGCGCGCGCCCCTGCCACTCTGCCACGATCCAAGCGGGGCGCCAGGGCGACGAAACCTCGACCACGTCGGGATCGATCGCATCGAGCAGCCGCGTGATCGGTGCGGCATCCCAGAACAGACCGTAACTGCGATCGAACGGCAGGCGCGGAGCCTTCACCCAGTGGATGACGCCGCCGCCGGGGCGTTCCTCGACCGCGTCCTCATAGCCCGGCGCGATGACGATCAGTTCGTGGCCCAGATCGGCCAATATGCCCATCTTGCGGTCGAGATAGGTGCGGACGCCGCCGCCGGTCGGCGAATAGAATTCGTTGACGTCGACGATCCGCACGCGCGTGGGCGTTAGTCGGCGTGCGGCGCGAAGCCGGACAGGCCGCGCAGATATTGCGCGCGGATCGTCACCGGGGTCACGCCTGCCCCGACGGTGACCAGCGCCTGGTCGAGCTTGGGGCGGGCACGGCCGAGATTGGCCGATCCGACGAAGCCCGCCCCGTCGCGCCAGAAGTTGAACTTGTTCTTGCCGTCACGGTCATGCGTGAAGAGCAACGCATAGCGGCCCGGTGCGGGTGCACGGATGCAGATGACGACGGCGCCGCTCATCGGCGTCGCCGCCCAGGCGCGGCGAAAGACTTTGCCCTCCTTCATCAGATCGGTGTCGTCCTTCAGGAAATCATCGGCGTTGGCGGGGTAGAGTTCCAGCTTCAGCCGGCCGGTACGGTCCTTCAGCCCGGTGACGGTCACTTGCAGCGCCGGTCCGCGAATGCCGGTACAGCTGGCGGATTCATCGACGACCTGTGCCTGCACGGGCATGGCCAGGGTCAGCAGGGCGGCGGCAGCGACGGGACGGATCATGCGCGGTTCCGGACAAACAGGCTCGACAGGCCGAACACGCCGATCAGCGCGACGTGCGCGGCCAGGGTCAGCGCGGCGGTGAAGGCCATCAGGTCCGACAACGCTTCGCCTTGTCCGATCAATAGGATCGCGAAATTGGCGAAAAGAAGGTCTTTGTTCGGAACGAGCGGCAGGCGCGACACGAGCAGGCGCGCCGCGGCCAGGAACAGCCACATGCCCAGCGCCACGTCGGGCATCGCGAAGGCCCAGGCGACCGCGATCATCAGCGATCCGAAGGCGAGCCGCAGGCAGTGCATGTTGAACACCCACCACAGCATCCGCCGCGGCAGCGAGAAGACGCGGCGCGAGAAGATCAGGAAGGGCAACGAGATGGCGAGCGTGATGGCCGCCGACCCCGCCACCACCTTAAACATGTCGGGGGACAGCAGGTCGCGAGCGAACGGCAGCGATATGACGACCATCGCCAGCGTGATGAGATTGCCCGCCACCGCCGACAGGATCGTCACGTCCTTCACCGCGCCGAACGGGGCGGCGACCATCTTCATCCGCGCGCGCGCCCAGACGTAGAAATAGGCGTCGCCCGAATAGCCGACGACGACCTCGTTCGCGATCCGCTTCTTGACCAGCGCGACCAGACCGGCGGCCGGCAACCCCCACAAGCGGCGGAAGATCAGCCAGTCGAAGGTCGGCGCGGACATATAGAGCAGCGCGAACGCCAGGTAGAAGGCGGGGCTGGCCGGCACATGCCGCCACAGCGCGTGAAGCCCATGATCGAGCAGTTCGCGCGCGAGACCGGCGACCATCAGCAGCGTCATCGCACCCGCCAGAACGACCGGCCAGCGGCGGCGGATGCGCTCGATCGGGACCAGCGCATCGACATCGCCGGTCGTGGCGTCAACGGGGGCGTGCGGCAGTTCGGGTGACCTCACGATGGGATACTCGGCCCTGTAACTTCCGACACTTGGCATTCGGTACGTCGGGAAGCTTCGCCACCCAAGCGCACCGGGATATTGCATGGCCGCGACAATGGCCAGTTTCGTGGCCGCCCCGCGGTTACGTTAGCCTGCTTGGCATTTCCCCGGTCCTGACGAAAGCGCGAACAATGCAAGACCGATCATTTGCCAGGAGCATAGGGGCGGCTAGGACGCGCGCCTCGATGACGCAGCCGCTGGCCCAGCATATTCTGACCTATGCACTGACGCTGGACGGCGGCGGGGTGGAGCGGGTGCAGCTGCGACTGGCACGCGAATGGGTCGCGCGGGGCCGGCGGGTGACGCTGATCGTCGGCTGCGATGCCGGGCCGCTGGCCGACGAGATCGCCGACGGGGTCGAGTGCATCCGTATCGACACGCGAAACTATGCCATGCTCGTGGCAAAGGTGCCGGGCCTCGTCGCGCGGTTGCGGCCCGACACGATCTTCTGCCCCGGCAATCGCTACACCGCGGTGGCCGGCTGGACGCGGGCGCGACTGGGGCGGGCGTGTCCGCCGACGCTCGGCAAGCTGTCGAACGCGCTCGACCGGATCGACATGATCGCGCCGATGCGCGCGGCCTATGCGCGGTGGCTCAGGATGCATCCGGCGTTTCTCGACCGACTGGTGGCGATGAGCCCGGCGATGGCGACCGATGCCGCGTGGCGCATGGCGATGCCCGAGAGACGCCTTGCGGTGATCGAGAACCCGCCACCGCGGCGCGGCGCAGGGGCGGTCGGGGTCGACCTGCCCCCGCGCTATCTGCTTGGGGTCGGACGGCTGGTTCCGCAGAAACGCTGGGACCGCGCGATCGCGGCATTGGCGCGACTGGCCGATTCGACCATCCCGCTCGTCCTTCTGGGCGAAGGGCCGGACCGCGCGAAACTGATGCGATGCGCCGAAACCCTCGGCATCGCCGATCGGCTGATCCTCGCCGGTCATGTCCCCGATCCGATGCCGGCGATGGCGGGCGCGGCCGCGGTCGTGCTGACGTCCGATTACGAAGGCGTGCCGGGTGTGGTGCGCGAGGCGCTGTCGGTCGGCGCCCCGGTCGTCACCACCGATTCGACCCCGGCGGTCTACGAACTGATCCCCGACACGCGCCACGGCACGATCGTCGGACGGGACGATGCCGACGCGCTGGTCGCCGCGATCGACCAGCGGATCGGCGCAGGGGGCGAGCGCCCGACACCGGTCGCGGTCACCGGCGACCCGGCGGGCGATTACCTGTCGCTGTTCGATTCGCTCGTCGCGTCCCGGCCGTCCTCGTCGCCGTCCTGATCCTTGGCCGCGCGTTCGCCACGGCGTTCCAGCGCGGCCTTGGTCATCGCCGTGATCGGATCGGCCAGCGCCAGCCCCAGGATGCCTAGCAGCGCACTCGCCAGAATCTGGGTGCCCAGCGTGAGCGCCGGCGGCATGTCGACCGTCTTCTTGGCGACGATCGGCAGCAGGACGTAGCCGTCGAACACCTGCACGATGACATAGGTCGCGATCGCCCAGATGCCGGTGTCGACGCCGGCCGAAAAGCCGACCGCGATCATCAGCGCGCCCGAAATGAACGCCCCGATGTTGGGAATGAAGGCGAGCAGGCCGGTCAGGATGCCCAGAATCATCGCCATCGGCACGCCGCCCGCCATCAGTGCGACCCAGGTCAGCACGCCTTCCGCGACCATACCCAGGATGCGGCCGAACAGTAGCCGGCGCAGCGTGTAGCTCATGCGGCGGATCGTCAGCGAGAATTCCTCGCGATGCTCCTGCGGGACCAGCCATTGCAGGCCGCGCTCGTAGGTGCGCGGCTCGATCGCGACGAACAGGCCGACGACCAGGATCATGAATAGCGTCGTCAGCGCGCCGATCGCGGTGCCGACCCAGGACGTCAGGCGCCCGACCGAACTGAGCGCCTGGCGCGCGATGCCGTTGATGTCGGAGGCGCCCGGCATCAGCCCCTGGCTGCTCAGCCAGGTGGTGAAGCGTACCGCCTGCGTCTCGAGTGTCGAGCGAAGCTGCGTGACCTGCTCGGTCACTTGCACCCCGGTCAGGTAGAAGGTGCCGATCAGGAAGGCGATCGTCAGCAGACAGACGATCAGCAGCCGCCACGACCGCCCGATCGGCAGCACGCGGCCGAGCAGTCGAACCCCGCCGTCCAGCAGCGAGGCGAAGACCAGACCCGCCAGGATGATGAGTAGCGGTTGGATCAGCAGCACGACCAGCGCGGCGGCCGAAATCATGCCGATCCACACCGCGGCGCGCTTGATCTCCTGCCGGACGGCGGGGTCGCGCACCTCGCTCGGGCTGGCGCCCTCCATGACCGGCACGGGGCGACGACCGTCGCGGATGACGACGTCGGCGACGGGAGTATCGGCCATTACCGGTCCTTTTGCGGATGAAGCGACAGGCCGGCGCGGCCCGATCGGAAGGATTTGGGCCAGGTCAGCGGGTTGAGCGTCGCCGTGCCGTCCAACGAGAAGGTAATGAATTCGGCGCGCCCGCCGATATTCTCCCAGGGCACAGCACCACCCAGGCCCTTGTCGGGTTCGACCGGGAAGCGGCTGTCGGCCGAATTGTCGCGATTGTCGCCCATCAGGAAGACGTGGTTGGGCGCGACGGTGACGGGTCCGTAATTGTCGCCGAACGAATAACCGCTGTCGATCGTGTCGTACGACCGGCCGTTGGGCAGCGTTTCGCGATAGATCGGCAGGCGGCACATCTCGCGCCCGTCGGCGCCGCGGATGATCGCGTCGGGGCCATAGCTGGTGCACTGGTTGTTCGGATCGATCGGCAGCAACCGGTCGCCCATCGCGCGGCGCGGCACTTCGCGACCGTTCAGGAACACGACGCCCCCGCGCACCTCCAGCCGGTCGCCCGGCAGGCCGATGACGCGCTTGATGTAATCGGTGCGGGTGCCCGGCGGGGTTACGATCACCACGTCGCCGCGTTCGGGCAGCGACCCCAACAGCCGGCCCTTCATGAACGGTAGCAGGTGGAAGGTCGGGGTGACGAAGCTGTAGCCATACGGGAACTTCGTCACGACCAGCCGGTCGCCGACCAGCAGCCCCGGCATCATCGATTCGGACGGGATGTAGAAGGGCTTGGCGACCAGGCTGTGAAAGCCGAGCACCGCGACGATCAGCCAGAGCAAGCCCTTCAGCTCGGCCCACCAGTCGGTCCTGCGCACGACCGGTGCCGGTTCGCCGCCGTCGACGCGCACGTCGGTCGCAGGGCCGGAATTGATCGCCAAATCGTCCGCCATCACCCTTCCTTGATCGCCTCGATGATGACGAAAGCCTGCGCCCAGGGATGGTCGTCGGTCAGCGTCAAATGTACCACCGCGACGTGGCCCTCGGGAGTCATGGCGTCAAGCCTCGCCTTCGCACCCCCGGTCAGCGCAAGCGTCGGTGCGCCGCCGGGGCGGTTCACGACGCCGATGTCCTTCATGAACACGCCGCGCGCGAAGCCGGTGCCGACCGCCTTGGAGAACGCCTCCTTGGCGGCGAAGCGCCTGGCGAGGGTGCCCGCCTTGGTGAAGGGGCGGCGGTCGGCCTTGGCGCGCTCGACGTCGGTAAAGCACCGCGCCTCGAACCGCGCGCCGAAGCGATCGAGCGAGGACTGAATCCGCTCGATGTTGCAGAGATCGGAGCCGAGGCCGATAATCATCAAAATCCTCCCCGGCACGGGGAGGGGTACCATCGCGCAGCGATGGTGGAGGGGGCGGGCCACGAACGAGCCGCCCCCGGCGATCCCCCTCCACCACCTACCTGCGGTCGGCGGTCCCCCTCCCCGTGCCGGGGAGGATTCACCGCGCCGAATCCATCAGATCACGCATCCGCCGCACCACCGGGCCCAGTCCGTCGAAAATCGCCTCGCCGATCAGGAAATGCCCGATATTCAACTCGCGCACCTGCGGGATCGCGGCGATGGGTACGACATTGTCGAACGTCAGCCCGTGCCCGGCATGGACCTCGATTCCGTTCTTCGCCGCCAGCGCCGCGGCATCGGCGATGCGGCGCAGTTCGGCGGTCTGTGCGTCACCGGACAGTTCGGCATAGCGGCCGGTATGGAGTTCGACGACCGGCGCCTGCAGCCGGATCGCCGCTTCGATCTGGCGCGGATCGGGTTCGATGAACAGCGACACGCGGATGCGGGCGTCGCTCAGCGCGCTGACCATCGGCGCCAGATGATTGTGCTGGCCGGCGGCGTCGAGCCCGCCCTCGGTCGTCCGCTCCTCGCGGCGTTCGGGGACAATGCAGGCGGCGTGCGGCTGGTGACGCAGCGCGATGGCCAGCATCTCTTGCGTCGCCGCCATTTCCAGGTTCAAGGGGATCGGCAGGCCGTCAGACAGCCGCGCGATGTCGTCGTCGGTGATGTGCCGGCGATCCTCGCGCAGGTGCGCGGTGATGCCGTCGGCGCCCGCTTCCGCCGCCAGAAACGCCGCCCGCACCGGATCGGGATAGCCGCTGCCGCGGGCGTTGCGCACGGTCGCGACATGGTCGATGTTGACGCCCAGGCGCAGGTCGTTCGCCGTCATGCCGCCCGGCTCCCGGGCTTGATCGGCGGGATCGCTGCAAGTTCGGGCGGGAGGGCGTCGGTCGAGTAGCTCGGCACGTCGATGCGGATCAGCGGATAGAAGGGCACGTCGAAGTCCGCCTTGCCGTTCGACCGGTCGACCAGCGCGGCGGCGGCGACGACGACGCCGCCGCCGGCGGCGATAGCCTTCATCGCCTCGCGGCTCGACAGGCCGGTCGTCACGACATCCTCCATCATCAGCACCCGCGTGCCCGGCTCCAGGCGAAACCCGCGGCGCAGCTCGAAGGTGCCGGTGGGGCGTTCCAGGAACATCGCCGGCACGCCCAGCGACCGCCCCATCTCGTGCCCCGCGATCACGCCGCCCATCGCCGGCGACACGACCGCGTCGATCTTGAGCTCCGCCGGCAGCGTGGCCGCTAGCGCGTCGGTCAGCCGCGCGGCGCGCTTCGGGTCCATCAGGACGCGCGCGCATTGCAGGTAGCGGGGCGAGCGCAGTCCCGACGACAGGATGAAATGGCCCTCCAGCAGCGCTTCGGCCGCACGGAATTCGTCGAGCACCTGATCTTCGGTCATGCGCCGCGCATAGGGAGCCGAAACGTCCATCGCAACGGCGCCCGGGGCACTCGACGCAAAAAGCGTAACGCTGGGCGCTTGAGGCATTGGCATCCCCCGCGTATAGGCCGTCGGGATCGGGCCTTTTCTTTCGGGCCCAGCGGCGCGTGCACGCCTGCCGCTATCGAACAGGGACTTGGGCTAAACACAGATGCGCATGACTGGTCTGAAGACGATCATCGCCGCCGCCGGGCTCGTGCTCGCGGGAACGGGAGCCGTAGCCGCTCCGGCGAATACTGCCGCGCCGGCCGCCGCCGCCGCCGCGACGGACTCCGCGCCTGCGGCCGCTGCGCCGGCTGCCGCTGCGACTCCGGCCGCCAAGCCGGCCGATCCGCTGCTGGCCGCCGACGGCACGCCGCTGATCACCCCGGTCGAACATGTCGGCCAGCCCTCCGACGGCTGGTTCGGGATGCAGACGCAGGTCACGCCGACCGGCCGCCAGGCGCGTCATTTCCATGACGTGTGGCTGGTGCCGCTCATCACGATCATCTCGCTGATCGTCCTCGCACTCCTCGTCTACGCGATGATCCGGTTCCGCGCGAAGGCGAACCCGAGCCCGTCGAAGACCAGCCACAACACCGCGATCGAAGTGATCTGGACGCTGGTTCCGGTCCTGATCCTGGTCGCGATCGCGGTCCCGTCGATCCGTCTGCTCGCCGCGCAGTTCAAGCCGGCCCCTGCTGGTGCCGTCACGCTGAAGGCGACCGGCAACCAGTGGTACTGGACCTATGAATATCCCGATCATGGCGGGGTGCAGATCACCGCGAACATGCTGAAGGAGCGTAGCGAGGTTCCGGCCGGCACCCGCTTCCGCACCGACGCCGATGGTCCCCGCCTGCTGGCGGTCGACAACCGTATCGTCCTGCCGGTCGGCGTGCCGATCCGCCTGCTGACGACTGCCGCCGACGTGATCCACAGCTGGGCGGTCCCGGCGTTCTGGATCAAGCTCGATGCGATTCCGGGCCGCATCAACGAAACCAGCTTCACCATCGAGAAGCCGGGCCTCTATTTCGGCCAGTGCTCCGAACTGTGCGGCGCGCGTCACGCCTATATGCCGATCGCGGTCGAAGCGGTGACGCCGCAGCAGTTCGCCGCCTGGATCGCGGCCAAGGGCGGCAAGATGCCGGGCGCCGCGGCCCCGACGACGACCGCGGCCAATCTGAACGGCAATGCCGCCGGCACCGACGACACCGCCACCCCGGCCAGCGCCATCGTTCCGGCGAACGGTACCGATGCCGTCGTCAACACGACCGAAACTCCCGCCACTTCGAACCAGGCCGCAACCGCCACCCAAGGCGCGTTCGGCGCTCGTGGAAACTAACCGATGACCGATACCGCGCTCACCCCGTCCGCGTTCGACGCGCACGGTCACGCCCATGACGCGCATCATCACGATGCCGATCACAAGCCGGGCTTCTTCGCCCGCTGGTTCCTGTCGACCAATCACAAGGATATCGGCACGCTGTACCTGATCTTCGCCATTGTGGCGGGGATCATCGGCGGCGGCATTTCCGGCCTGATGCGCGCCGAACTGATGCACCCGGGCATTCAGTATCTGCCCGCCTGGGCCGGCGTGCTGCACGGCGGCACAGTCAGCTTCGACGAGGCGCTGCACTTCTGGAACGTGCTCATCACCGCGCACGGCCTGATCATGGTGTTCTTCATGGTCATGCCGGCGATGGTCGGCGGGTTCGGCAACTGGTTCGTGCCGATCATGATCGGTGCGCCGGACATGGCGTTCCCGCGCATGAACAACATTTCGTTCTGGCTGCTGGTGCCGTCGTTCCTGCTGCTGCTGGCATCGCCGTTCTTCGGCGGCGCAGGCAATGGCTGGACGCTCTATGCGCCGCTGTCGACCTATGGTGAGCCAGGGCCGTCGACGGACATGGCGATCCTGTCGCTCCACTTGGCCGGCGCATCGTCGATCCTGGGTGCGATCAACTTCATCACGACCATCTTCAACATGCGCGCACCGGGCATGACGCTGCACAAGATGCCGCTGTTCGCCTGGTCGATCCTGGTCACCGCGTTCCTGCTGCTGCTCGCCCTTCCCGTGCTGGCCGCGGCCATCACGATGCTGCTGACCGACCGCAACTTCGGCACGACCTTCTTCGATCCGGCTGGCGGCGGTAACCCGGTGCTGTACCAGCATCTGTTCTGGTTCTTCGGCCACCCCGAAGTGTATATCATGATCCTGCCGGGCTTCGGCATCATCAGCCACATCGTCGCGACCTTCAGCCGCAAGCCGGTGTTCGGCTACCTCGGCATGGCCTACGCCATGGTCGCGATCGGTGTCGTCGGCTTCGTCGTGTGGGCGCACCACATGTTCACGACCGGCCTCAGCGTGAACACCAAGATGTACTTCACCGCGGCGACGATGGTCATCGCGGTTCCGACCGGCATCAAGATCTTCTCGTGGATCGCGACGATGTGGGGCGGGTCGATGCGCTTCCCGACCCCGATGGTGTGGGCGATCGGCTTCATCTTCATGTTCACCGTCGGTGGTGTCACCGGCGTCGTCCTCGCCAACGGCGGCGTCGACGATTACATGCAGGACACCTATTACGTCGTCGCCCACTTCCACTATGTGTTGTCGCTGGGTGCGGTCTTCTCGCTGTTCGCCGGGTTCACGTATTGGTTCCCGAAGATGAGTGGCAAGATGATGAACGAATTCCTGGGGCAGCTGCACTTCTGGGTGTTCTTCATCGGCGTGAACATCCTGTTCTTCCCGATGCATTTCCTGGGTCTGCAGGGCATGCCGCGTCGTTACCCGGACTATCCGGATGCCTACGCCCACTTCAACAACATCGCCACGATCGGCTACATGATCATGGCGGCCGGTATGGCGATCTTCTTCGTCAACCTGATCTGGTCGTTGATCGCGGGCAAGAAGGCGGGCGACAATCCCTGGGGCGAAGGGGCGACCACCCTGGAGTGGACGCTCAGCTCGCCGCCGCCGTACCACCAGTTCGAGACGCTGCCGAAGATCGACTGATCGATCCGACGACAGCCTCCGGCTGAAGCGAGACGCCCTGGCAGCGATGCCGGGGCGTTTTGTTTTGCTAACCTTTTGCGGTGTGGTGCGCCGAAGATTGGCGAGATTTTCGCTCCCGATTTGCCAAACTAAGGCACCCCTTCGACAAAAGCGTCTTGGAACAGTGACTTATTAGTCTGGCACACCTCCTGCAACGCCTCCTTCGTGCAGCGCGAAACAGCGCCGAGCAACGCAGAAGGAGACACATTATGACCAAGACCACCGCCCTGATCGCCGCCACCGCCGCCAGCCTGATCGCCACCGCCGCCCCCGCCGCCGCGCAGTCCCGCGCGTTCGACGCGATCACGCTGACGCAGCAGGCCGATGCCGATCGCTACTGCATCCGCAGCGGGTGGGGCATCGCCGGCACCTATGCCAACCGCCTGATCCGCCGTGGCGACTGCCACGACCAGAAGGGCTGGAGCCAGCGCGGCGTCGCGATCGACCCGGTCCACGTCCAGGTCGCCGCCCGCGCGAAGGCCGTGCAGGTCGCCTCGCGCTAATCAACCTACCGAACGGCCAGAGCGTCTCGACCTCGTGGTCGGGGCGCTTTCGCATTTCCGCCACCGGCGCAAACGCGGTAGAAAGGCGTATGACGCCGTTCACCCGCCGCTTCACCGCTCAGCGCGAGCACATCGACGAACTCGGCCACGTCAACAATGCCGAATGGGTGCGCTGGATCCAGGACATCGCCGTCGCCCACTGGGCCGCGGTCGCGCCATCGGAGCATCAGGACGCCTATATCTGGGTCGTCGTCCGCCACGAGATCGACTATCGCGGCAATTTGGTCGCCGGCGAAAGCGTGACCGGCGAAACCTGGGTCGGCGACGCCCCCAAGGGCGCCCGCTTCGACCGTCACGTCCGCTTTACCGGCGACGACGGCAAGGTGAAGGTAGCGGCGCGGACGACCTGGGCCCTGCTCGACAAGGCGAGCGGGCGATTGCTGCGGATCACGCCTGAGATTGCGGCACCCTTCCTCGACGCGCTTCCGTCCTCGGATCGGAACAGTCCAGCATGATCGACCTGCACCTCTGGCTCGCCTTCGCCCTGGCGTCGCTGATCATGGCGCTGATCCCCGGCCCCGGGGTAGCCAGCATCATCGGGTTTGCGCTCAGTTCGGGGCGTCGCACCGCGCTCGCCTCGGTCGCGGGGATGGCGGTCGGCAATCTCGTCGCGATGACGGTGTCCCTTGCCGGTGCCGGGGCGATCCTCGAAACATCGGCGCTGGCCTTCATTATCCTGAAATGGGCAGGCGCCATCTATCTGATCGTGATCGGCGCACTTGCGATCCTGCGCAGCCGCGCATCCGATACCGACGATGCCACGCGGCGTCCGGTCAGCGCGCGCGCGGCGTTCCTGACCAACGTCGTGGTCGGCACCTTCCATCCCAAGACGATCCTGTTCTTCATCGCCTTCGCCACGCAGTTCATCCGCCCCGACGCGGCCTATGTCCCGCAGGCGGCGCTGCTGATCGCGACTTATGTCCTGATCGCGGCGACCACCGACACGCTCTATGCCCTGACCGCCTCGACCGCGTCGGGCATGATCCGCCGGCCGGGTGTCCGCAAATGGACACAGCGCGCCGGGGGCGGGGCGGTGATGACGGCGGGCCTCGCGATGGCGGCGATGCGGCGGTGACGGCCGGGAGAAGGCGATGACGTTGCTGCTGGGATGCTTGAGCCTCGTCGTCGCGCCGGGCGTGACGCCCGTGACGCAGCCCACGCTCGCCGACCTGCCGCTCTCCGCCAAATTTCGTGCGCCCGAGGGGTGGCGCTTTCTCGTCACCCAAGGGCCGCCGGTCGATGATCCGCGGGGGGACGGGACCGAGAAGGCGCCGGGCGAAGTGCGGCTTTGCTTGACGCGCGACGGCGGCAGGACCTGCCGGCCCGCGCTCGACACCATCCTGACCGCGCGCGCCGCAGCCGGGCCGTTCGACCGCCCGCACTATCTGCTCGCCGCCCGCATCGTTCTTGCGCGGCCGAACCGGCCCATCCTGCTGGTTCAGGCAGCGAGCCTGCCCGGCGGGAACGGCGATCGGCTGATCGGGACCATGGCTCTGGCCTATGATCGCGCCACGGATACTTTCGTGATGGTCTATTCCAAGCAGACGGGCAGCAACAACAATCAAGAGGTCCGCTACATTGATCGCGGCCCGCTACGCGGTGCGATCGTCTCGGCCGAGCCGACTGCGGATGCACCCTACGCCTTCTGGATCACCGTCAACCGGCTCGGCGCGGCCGGCCGCTATGCGCAGATACTGCGCTATCGCAGCGCGACACGCTATGGCGATGGCAATCCGGTGGCGGTGATCGATTCCGAAACGCCGGGCCTTCAGCGCCGGCTCGGGCTGTGGAAACCGGGGGCACCGCTGCCGGTGCCCGACGGTTCGTGCGGCAAACCGCGGCTGAAGCATGGCGCGCTGTGGTGCGGGTAGATTGGAAGACGGAGGCATGATGAGCGGCTTGCTCGCGGCGTATCTGACACTGATGCCGAGCCCGATTGAGGATCCGGTGCTGGCGGCCACGGCGGCGCGGGCGGTCCTGAAGGGCTGCGGTCCGGTTGCCGAGGCGCTGGCTCGATTGCCCGACTCGTCTTGGGCACCGCAACCGAGCGGGCTGCCTGAGCATCGGGCGCTGCGATCGGCGCTGAACGCGCCCATGCCCGAGGCTCCGACGCAGATCCGCTTCTACGCAACCGGCGGCCACCTCGTGGACTATTGGTACAGTATCGTCCTGACCCGCGACGCCGCAGGGCTGTGGAGCGGCACCGAGGTCGGGCGTAGCCGCCTCTGGGGGAAAGATGCCCCGATTCAGCCAACGTCTCGCCGGGCATGGACCTTATCCATCGAGGACGGACGTGCGGTCGATTCCATCTTGGCCGATCCCTGTTTCTACGCCGAGCCGACGTCCGGCTGGTACGACCCCGCCGGCGGCCCGCCACCGCCAAGCGTGTTCACGATAACGTTCGAAACCATCACGCCGGAACGGAGCCGACAGACCCATTTCCCGGGCGGCGGCGCCAAAGGCCGAACCGCCGACCTGTTCGCGCTGATCCTGCCCAAACACCCCGGCTAATCCTGCGCGAAGCTGAACGGTGACACCCCCGCTTCTCGATCGCTGACGATCAGCGCGCGGCCCGCAGGCGCGGCGGAGCGTTGAGGGCAGTCGGGGCGGGTGCAGGCGCGGCAGCCCAGACCGACGGGCGTGGCTTCGCCGGCCAGGTCGAGGCCGCGCGCGGCGGCGAGCGTGCCGGCGGCATCGGCGGCGAGGCCCAGAGTCACCGCGAAGCGCGCGCGGACGGCGCCTTGCCAGCCGCCAGGCGGGCCGACGCAGCGCGACGAGGTGAACCAGCGGCTGCCGTCTTCCAGCGCGACGAGCTGGACGATGCGCTCGTCGGGGCGCTGGAAGACGGTGAAGGTGTCGAGCAGCGGGCACAGCCCTGGCCCCTCGACCAGCGGCGCGTTGCTCGCCCCGGCGAATCGCTTCGACACCTGACCCGCGCGATCGGTGCGCAGCATGAAGAAGGGCAGGCCGCGCGCGCCGACGCGGCTGAGCGTCGTCAGCCGGTGCGCGACCTGCTCGGGCGACGCGCCGAAGCGGCGGCGGATCAGGTCGAGGTCGTATCCGGTCGCCTCGCACGCGCGCAGGAAGCGGGCGTAGGGCATCATCACCGCAGCGGCGTAATAGCCGGTCAGGTGGCGGCGGTAGAGTTTGTCCGCCGTGCGATCAACAAAGCCGGCGCCGCGGACGAGGGCATCGATCTCCGCGCGCGCCTCGATCTGGCCGAGGTGGCGGGCGAGCGCGAAGACGCGGCTCGGCGGGTCGAGCGTCTCGGACAGCTGGATCTGCCGCGCGTGGAGGTCGATGCGGACGCGGACGTCGGTCAGCACTTCCAGCGGCAGGATGCGGATGGAGAGCTGGTGCTTGACCCGCAGCCGGTCGGCGAGGCTGCCGAACAGGTCGCCGGCGCCCTGGCGCAGTTCGTCGGCCAGTGCTTCGGCGGCGGCGTCGAGGTCGGCGAAATGGTTGCGCCAGCGTTCGATCTCGCGGCGGACGGCGGTGCCGGCGTCGACGGGTTCTGCCGCGGTCGCGCTCCCGCCGCCGCGGTCATAGGCGCGGGCGAACGCCTCCGCCCCGCCGGGCGCGCCGACCAGCCACTCCTCCAGCTCGGCGCGGTCGATCTCCAGGTCGGCGAAGATCGGATCGGCCAGCCGCCGCCGGATCGCCTCGGCGCCGCCACCGGGCTCGCCCGCGGCCAGGGTACGTGGATCGAAGTCGAAGCGTTCGGCCAGCGCCAGCAACAGGCTGGCCGACACCGGCCGCTGATTGCGCTCGACGAGGTTCAGGTAGCTGGGCGAAATCCCCAGCATTTCGGCCATCGCCGCCTGCGTTAGGGCGGCCCCGCGACGAAGGCGGCGGACGGCGTATCCGGCGAACAGCTTGCGATCAGCCATTGCGGCGTTGTGAAGATTTTACAACGCGACATCAAGTAGCGCGATAGACACCGACCCGACGACCTCGGTCCTGTCAATTTCAGGCTGTTCTGTCGCGAAGATTGTCCGTTACCCCGCCGTCATTATCCGAACACAACGAAGGGACGACACATGACGACGACGTTCGAAGATCTGGTTCCCGCGCCCAAGGGCCGCTTCGACGGCATCGTGCGCCCCTACACGCCCGCCGATGTCGAGCGGCTGCGCGGATCGGTGCCGATCGAGCACAGCCTTGCCCGGCGCGGCGCGCTGAAGCTGTGGGAACTGCTTCAGAGCGAACCCTATATCAATTCGCTGGGCGCGATGAGCGGCAACCAGGCGATGCAGCAGGTCCGTGCGGGGCTGAAGGCGATCTATCTGTCGGGCTGGCAGGTTGCGGCCGACGCCAACACCGCTGGCGCGATGTACCCCGACCAGTCGCTCTATCCCGCCAACGCCGGGCCGGAGCTGGCGCGGCGGATCAACAATGCGCTGCTGCGCGCCGACCAGATCGAACATAGCGAGGGTGGGGCGACCCGCGACTGGTTGGCGCCGATCGTCGCGGATGCCGAAGCCGGCTTCGGCGGCCCCCTCAACTGCTTCGAGATCATGAAGGCGTACATCGCGGCCGGAGCGGCGGGCGTGCACTACGAGGACCAGCTGGCCGCCGAGAAGAAGTGCGGCCATCTGGGCGGCAAGGTGCTGATCCCGACCCAGGCGCATATCCGCAACCTCGATGCGGCGCGCCTCGCGGCGGACGTCAGCGGCGTGCCGACGATCATCTGCGCCCGGACGGACGCGGAATCGGCGCGGCTCATCACCAGCGACATCGACGACCGCGACCGCGAATTCCTGACCGGCGAACGCACGCCCGAGGGCTTCTACCGCCTGAAGGACGGTACCGGCGTCGACCATTGCATCAAGCGTGGCCTCGCCTTCGCCGAACACGCCGACCTGCTGTGGTGGGAGACATCGAAGCCGAACATGGACGACGCGCGGCGCTTCGCCGAGGCGATCAAGAAGGAGTTTCCGGACAAGATGCTGGCGTATAATTGCTCGCCCAGCTTCAACTGGGAAAAGAACCTCGACCGCGACGACATCGCCCGTTTCCAGCGTGAGATCGGGGCGATGGGGTACAAGTTCCAGTTCGTCACGCTCGCCGGCTTCCACCAGCTCAACTACGGCATGTTCGAGCTGGCGCGCGGGTACAAGGACCGCGGGATGGCGGCCTATTCGGAGCTGCAACAGGCCGAATTCGCCGCCGAAGCCGATGGTTACACCGCGACCAAGCACCAGCGCGAGGTCGGCACCGGATACTTCGACCTCGTCGCCACGACACTCGCCGGGGGCAGCAGTTCGACCACCGCCTATTCGGAAAGCACCGAAGCCGATCAGTTCACCAAGCAAGCCGCATAAGGAGACGAGACGATGACCAACGAACCGCAACGCAGCCGCGCCGTCTTCTCGACCGAGGACTTCGGCCTGATGAAGGAAGCCGTCGCCGATTACGTCCGCAAGATCGCCGACGAACCGCGTTCGGCGAAGTTCAGCAACCTGTACCACCGGCTGGGCCGACTGGGCTGACCTGAGACTCCCTGGAGAGGGTGCCTGCCCGTCCGGTCCCAAGTGACCGGGCGGGCGTTTTGCTGTCCGCCGCTACGGGTTGTGCAACGCACCCCAACCCCCTATCTGCCCAATCGGAACGATTCCCTCCGATTTGAGAGCCGCTCGCAACAATGCGCCTGACCGCCCAAGCCGATTATGCCGTGGTGCTGCTCGCAGCCGCCGCGCGGCACTGCGGCGTGTCGGGCCGGCTGAACGCGACCGTCATCGCCGAGGAGACCGGCCTGCCGCTGCCGACCGTGCAGAAGCTCGTCAGCCGCCTCAGCGCCGCCGGGCTGATCGACAGCGCGCGCGGGACCGGCGGGGGCTTCCGCCTCGCACGGCCGCCGGCGACGATCACGCTGGCCGATATCGTCGAGGCGATCGAGGGGCCGATCGGGCTCACCACCTGCGTCGATCCGGCGAGCCATGATTGTGCGGTAGGCGGCACGTGCCACGTCCGGCCGCATATGGGTACGGTCAACGGCGCGGTGCGATCGGCGCTTGCCGGCATCACGCTTACCCAACTCAGTTCCCCGGCGCAGGGTACCCATCAAAGTACTACTTTGATGGGACCCAAGGCCGGGGTCCAGTCGCAACCGGTCGGAGGCTGGACCCCGGCCTTCGCCGGGGAACAGGTTTAAGATCATGGCTACGAAGAATGCCGAGGCTTACGAGGCCGCGAACAAGAAGTACGAATGGGGCTTCAGCTCGGACATCGAGCAGGAATTCGCGCCCAAGGGCCTGTCCGAGGACACCGTCCGCTACATCAGCGCCAAGAAGAACGAGCCGCAGTGGATGCTCGACTGGCGGCTGAAGGCGTTTCGGCTGTGGCAGACGATGGAGCAGCCTGACTGGGCGAAGCTGAATATCGACCCGATCGATTACCAGGACGCCTATTATTACGCCGAGCCGAAGGCGAAGCCGACGATTTCGTCGCTCGACGAGCTCGATCCCGAGATCAAGCGCGTCTACGAAAAGCTCGGCATCCCGATCGAGGAGCAGAAGGTGCTCGCCGGGGTCGAGGGCGCGCGCAAGGTCGCGGTCGATGCGGTGTTCGATTCGGTCAGCGTCGCGACGACGTTTCGCGCCGAGCTGGAAGCCGCCGGCGTCATCTTCCGGTCGATCAGTGAGGCGATCCGCGAATATCCCGAGCTGGTGAAGAAGTGGCTCGGCAAGGTCGTGCCGATGCACGACAACTACTTCGCGACACTCAACTGCGCGGTGTTCAGCGACGGGACGTTCGTCTACATTCCGGAGGGCGTCCGCTGCCCGATGGAGCTTAGCACCTACTTCCGCATCAATGCCGAGAACACCGGCCAGTTCGAACGCACTTTGATCGTCGCCGATAAGGGCGCGTACGTCTCGTATCTTGAGGGCTGCACCGCCCCGATGCGCGACGAGAACCAGTTGCATGCTGCGGTCGTCGAACTGGTCGCGCTCGACGATGCCGAGATCAAGTACAGCACGGTCCAGAACTGGTATCCCGGCGACGAGAACGGCAAGGGCGGCATCTATAATTTCGTGACCAAGCGCGCGCTGTGTCAGGGCAAGCGCAGCAAGGTCAGCTGGACCCAGGTCGAGACCGGCTCGGCGGTTACGTGGAAATACCCGTCATGCGTGCTGAACGGCGAGGATTCGGTCGGCGAATTCTACTCGGTGGCGGTGACCAACAACCGCCAGCAGGCCGACACCGGCACGAAGATGATCCACAACGGCAAGGGTAGCCGATCGACGATCGTGTCCAAGGGGATTTCGGCCGGCCGCAGCGACAACACCTATCGCGGGTTGGTCCGCGTCGCGCCGAATGCGGAGGGCGTGCGCAACTTCACCCAATGCGATTCGCTGCTGCTCGGGGACCAATGCGGCGCGCACACCGTGCCGTACATCGAGGTCCGCAATCCGTCGGCGCAGATCGAGCATGAGGCGGCCACGTCGAAGATCAGCGAGGACCAGCTGTTCTACGCCATGTCGCGCGGGCTCGACCAGGAAGCGGCGGTCGCGCTCATCGTCAACGGCTTCGCGCGTGAGGTGTTGCAGCAGTTGCCGATGGAGTTTGCGGTCGAGGCGCAGAAGCTGCTTGGGATTTCGCTTGAGGGGAGTGTGGGGTGAGTGTCGTTCACTTGCTCTGGCACGTTCGCAGCGACGATGAGGACGCGGAAGATGCCAAGTTGATTGGCGTCTATTCAACTCCCGACGCAGCCATGGCTGCCGTTGCCCGATTGAGGTTGCGACCCGGATTTTCAGATCATCCCGATGGGTTTCAGACCGACGAATATGACGTCGATCAGGATAATTGGACCGAAGGCTTCGTTGATGCTCAAGATTGAAAACCTCCACGCCGAAATCGACGGCAAGCCGATCCTCAAGGGCCTCAGCCTCGAGGTCAACGCGGGCGAGATCCACGCGATCATGGGGCCGAACGGCGCGGGCAAATCGACGCTCGGCTATGTGCTGGGCGGGCGGCCGGGTTACGAGGTGATCGAGGGGTCGGTGACCTTCGACGGCCAAGACCTGCTCGAACTCGAACCGCATGAGCGTGCCGCCGCCGGCGTGTTCCTTGGCTTCCAGTACCCGGTCGAGATCCCCGGCGTGTCGAACGTCCAGTTCCTGCGCGAGAGCCTGAACGCCCAGCGCGCGACTCGCGACGAGAAGCCGCTGTCGGGCGGCGACTTCCTGAAGCTCGCGCGCGCGCAGGCGGACGACTTGGGGCTCCCGCAGGACATGCTGAAGCGTCCGGTCAACGTCGGCTTCTCGGGTGGCGAGAAGAAGCGCAACGAGATGGTGCAGATGGGCATCATCGCGCCGAAGTTCGCGATCCTCGACGAGACCGACTCCGGCCTCGACATCGACGCGCTGCGCATCGTCGGCGACGGCATCAACCGCATCATGCGCAAGCCCGACAAGGCGGTGCTGCTGATTACCCATTATCAGCGGCTGCTCGATTACGTGCAGCCGGACCGCGTCCATGTGCTCGCCGACGGCCGCATCACGCGCTCGGGCGGGCCCGAGCTGGCGCTGGAGCTGGAGCGCGAAGGTTACGGGGCGGTCGCGGCGTGATCCTCGCGGCTCTCCTGATGCTACAGGCCGCACCTGCGGTCGATGACGGCGCAACGATCGGCGCGCGGTTGCAGAATTGGCGCGGCTCGCTGAGCGATGGCACCTGCAAGACGCGCAAGTCGACCGGCGATTTGCAAATCGACCGCATCGGCTGCGCCGCGATGGAACGGTGCGTGCCGCAGTTCGAGTCGCGCTACGCGGGCGCACAGGACCGCGCGATCCGGCCGGAGGTGAAGAAGGTCATGCTGGCGGCGCTGAACGGCGAACTGGCGAAATGCGTCGAGAGCGAACGCAAGACCGGCATCGCGGCGCTCGTCGCCAAGCGGGCGGGGGCGTGACGATGGCGACGGTAACGCTTCCCTCGACGCGGGAAGAATCTTGGCGCTGGGCTGATCTTGAGGCGCTGCGCGCTGCGGCGGCCAGCGAGCGCTCGGTCGCGCCGGCTTCTGCCTCGCTTGGCCTCGACGGCCCGCGGCTGGTGTTCGTCGACGGCGTCTTCGCACCCGAGCAGAGCAACCCCGGACGGCTGGTCGTCGAAGCACTCGACATGACGACCGCGCACCCGCTCGGCGCACAGGCGAGCGGGACCGGCTGGTCGCTGACGCTGGACGCCGCGGAGGCCGAGACGGCGGTCGAGATCGTCCATGTCTCGACCGGTGGCGAAAACCATCTGCCCGCGCGCATCCGGTTGTGTGAGGACGCGGTTGCGACGATCGTCGAAAGCTATGTCGGCACCGGCTGGGCGAACCGGCTGGTCCAGGTTGAGCTCGCCCGCTCCGCCCGGTTGCAACGCGCGGTGCGGGTCGTCGCCGACGCAGGCTTCGTGTCGACGCGCGACGAAGTGTCGGTCGGACAGGGCGCGAGCTATGTCGCGACCTTCCTCGGCGCCGGCGGCATGGGGACGCGCTTCGACGCGGCGATCGCGCTCGATGGCGTAGAGGCGTATGCCGAGATGGGCGGCACGTTACTGACCCGCGGCGCGCAGCGTCAGGAGTGCGCTGTCCGCGTGCGCCACGCCCAGCCGCATGGCAGCAGCCACCAGACGTGGCGCGCGGTCGCGGCGGACACCTCCACCGCCAGCCTCGCCGCCGCGGTCGAGGTCGCGCGTGATGCGCAGAAGACCGATGGTGAGCAGTCGCTGCGCGGGCTGCTGCTGCAACGGACCGCGACGGTGAACCTGAAGCCCGAGCTGGAGATCTTCGCCGACGACGTGAAGTGTGCGCACGGCGCGACCGTGGGCGAACTCGACGCACGCGCGCTGTTCTACCTCGAAAGCCGCGGCATCCCGCCCGCGCGCGCCAAGGCGCTGCTGACGCGCGCGTTCGTGGCCGACGCGCTGGAGCGGATCGGCGACGAGACGGTGCGGGAAGCATTTGTTGCGGATGCCGACCGGTGGCTGGAGACCGCGCTGTGAGTGATGCCACCCAAATCCTCCCCGGCACGGGGAGGACCGCCGGCGAAGCCGGTGGTGGAGGGGGGCCGCCTCACAGTGCATCCCTCGCGGAGAACCCCCTCCACCCCGACGCTGCGCATCGCAGTCCCCCTCCCCGTGCCGGGGAGGAATTGGATGCGGTCGCCGACTTCCCCGCCATCCCCGAAGGCTGGGCCTATCTCGACACCGCCGCGACCGCGCAGAAGCCGCGCCCGGTGATCGATGCGATCACGCGCGGCTATGCGCAGGATTACGCGACCGTCCACCGCGGCGTGTATCAGCGGTCGGCCGACATGACGCTCGCCTATGAGGCCGCGCGCCGCCGCGTCGCCAGCTTCATCGGCGCGGGCGAAAACGAGATCGTCTTCGTCCGCGGCGCGACCGAGGGGATCAACCTCGTCGCGCAATGCTGGGCCGGCACGCAGCTGAAAGCCGGCGATCGCATCCTGCTTTCCGCGCTCGAGCATCACTCCAACATCGTGCCGTGGCAGATGGTCGCCGAAGCCAGGGGCTTGGCGATCGACGTCGTCCCGCTGACCGCCGATCACCGCATCGATCTGGACGCTTGTGAGCGCATGCTGACGCCGGCACACAAGCTGGTCGCGCTGGCGCATGTGTCGAACGTGCTCGGTTCGGTCCTCGATGTCCGCCGCGCCGCTGATCTGGCGCATGGTGTCGGTGCGAAATTGCTGGTCGATGGCTGTCAGGCGGTCGCGCGCCTCGGCGTCGACGTGCGCGCGCTCGACTGCGACTTCTACGTGTTCTCGGGGCACAAGCTCTACGGCCCGACCGGCATCGGCGTGCTGTGGGGCCGGGCCGAACTGCTCGATGCGATGCCGCCGTACCAAGGCGGCGGGTCGATGATCGACAAGGTGAGCTTCGAGCGCACCACCTATGCCCCCGCACCGACGCGGTTCGAGGCGGGGACGCCGCATATCGTCGGCGTGCTCGGGCTTCACGCCGCGATCGATTATGTCAGCGACATCGGCCTCGACCGCATCCACGCGCACGAAACCGCGCTGGTCCGGGCCACGCGCGAGGCATTGGCCGGGCTCAATTCGGTCTCGCTGTTCGGGCCGGAGGATTCGGCCGGAATCGTGAGTTTCGCGATTCATGGGGTGCATCCGCACGACATCGGGACCATCTTGGACGAAAGCCGGGTGGCGATCCGCGCCGGGCATCATTGCGCGCAGCCCCTGATGGACCTGCTGGGCGTACCCGCGACCGCGCGGGCGAGCTTCGGTGTCTATAATTCCCCCGCCGACGTCGAGGCGCTGGTGAAGGGGATCGAACGAGTGACGAGGATATTCGGATGAGCGAGCGTTTCGCTGTCGAGGAAGTGGACGCCGTGGCCCCGCCGCCGCGTGCGCGGGTCGAGGATGCGGTCGAGAGCGGGGAGCGGAAGCGCGATTACCTGTCCGGCTTTCTGGCTGAAAAGCCGCAGGGTCTGAAGGCCGGCGAGCCCGGTGGCGAAACCTATGACGGGATCATCGCCGCGCTGAAGGACATCTTCGACCCAGAAATCCCGGTGAACATCTATGAGCTGGGGCTGATCTACAATGTCGAGGTGACCGACGACGGTCACGCGGTGGTGACGATGACGCTCACCACGCCGCATTGCCCGGTGGCCGAATCGATGCCCGCCGAAGTCGAACTGCGCGTCGGCGCGGTGCCCGGCGTCGGGACGGTCGACGTCAACCTCGTCTGGGATCCGCCCTGGGACCCGTCGAAGATGAGCGACGAGGCCAAGCTCGAACTGGGAATGCTCTGATGGCGACGACTGCCCGCCCGCGTCCCGCGGTGCTGAACCTGACCCCCGGCGCCGAAGCCCGCGTCGCCGACCTGATGTCGCGCGCGCCCGAAGGCGCGATCGGCGTCAAGCTGTCGACCCCGCGGCGCGGCTGTTCGGGCTTGGCCTATTCGGTCGATTACGTGACCGAGGCCAAGCCGTTCGACGAAGCGATCCAGACGCCGGGCGGCACGCTCTACGTCGACGGCGCGTCGGTGCTGTACCTCGTCGGATCGACGATGGACTGGGTCGAGGACGACTTCGCCGCGGGCTTCGTGTTCAACAATCCGAACGCCAAGGGCGCGTGCGGGTGTGGGGAAAGCTTCACGGTCTGACCGACCGTTGCCCCACGTGCCGCTCGCCGCGCGCTTCGGCGAGCGCCGCCTGCTTCGCCCGTTCGGCATAGCCCGCGCGCTGCGCCGCGTCGCGCTGATCGTGGCACGCGGGGCAGGCGACGCCGTCTTCGTACAGCGGTGACGCCCGGTCTTCGGCGCTGACCGGCATCCGGCAGGCGCGACACAGGCCGTGGGTGCCGAGTTCCAGCCCGTGGCCGACCGCGACCCGTTCGTCGAACACGAAACATTCGCCGCGCCACAGGCTTTCGGCCGGCGGCACATGCTCCAGATAGTTCAGGATGCCGCCCTGCAGGTGGTGGACGTCCTCGAATCCTTCGGCCTTCACCAGCGCGGTCGCCTTTTCGCAGCGGATGCCGCCGGTGCAGAACATCGCGATCCGCTTGCCCTCTAGGGCGGCGCGGTTCTCGCGCACCCACGCCGGAAAGTCGCGGAAGCTGTCTGTCGCGGGGTCGACGGCGCCTGCGAACGTCCCGATCCGCACTTCATACGCGTTGCGGGTGTCGACGACGACGGTGTCGGGATCGGCGATCAGCGCGTTCCAGTCCGCCGGCGCGACGTAATTGCCGGCGTCGGACGCATCCACCTCCGGCACCCCCATCGTCACGATCTCGCGCTTGATGCGTACCTTCATGCGGTGGAACGGCGCGGTCGCGGCCCGGCTTTCGCGGCCCGACAGGTCGGCGCAGCCCGGCAAATTGCGCAAATGATCGAGCACTGCCTGCACGCCCGCATCGCTGCCCGCGATCGTCCCGTTCAGCCCCTCGGTCGCCAGCAGCAGCGTGCCGTGGACATCGTTCGCCTCGCACACCTCGAGCAACGCCGGCTTGATCGCCGCCGGATCGGCGAAGGGCGTGAAGCGGTAGAGCGCGAGGACGCGGTAGGGCAGCGGGGTCGGGAACACACCCGCCCTTTACCCGCCCCGGCCGCAGCGCTCAATCGTCAGAAGACAGGCCGTTCCTTCGCTACCATCGCCTCCCAAGCCGCCTGGTCGGGCACGTCGCCGCCCCGGTCCCAGGCCGATCCGGTATAATAGGTGAACGGCTGGCCCGGCGTGACGCGCAGGAGGATCAGGTAGTTCTCCGCATCCTCGGCAAAGCCGGCGACCATCTTCGGATCGACCAGAACGGCGAGACCCATCCGCCCGTGATCGGCGTCGTCCGCTCCCCAGAAGATCATCCGCCCGTTCGCCCGGTCGCGAATGATCGTCGGGCGGGTTCCGGCCGCGCCGACCTTGCCGATGCCGATACCGACGATCAGCGGGTCCGTGCTGTCCGATTGCAGCGTCGATCGCATCTGTGTGAAATGCGTGCCGAGCGGCAGCGAGAATTCGCGCGTTTCCCACACCTTGCGCACGACATCGACCGGCCAGGGGCGATAATCGACGCTGAACCGCGCCACGTCGCCACCCGTCTGCGCGATGCGGTACGTCGAGAAATTGCGGCTGGTCCACAGCTTGTTCTGGTACCAGATGCCCAGACCCCCGGCGCCGCGGGTGCGGCCGACGTCATAGAAGTCGAGGCCCTCGCCGCGGTCGGTGTGGTAGTTGGGAAACTTCAGCTGCCGGTCCATGAACGGCCAGCGCACGCGCTTCGCCCAGGCGTCGATGCCCGATCCCGACGGCGGCTCCTTCGCTTCCAACGCGGGGCCGTAGATGCGGTGCGCGACCAGGTCGTTCTCCCACAACAGGTCGTCGAGCCGGTCGGGCGCGAAGCGGGCGACCGCGCGGCGGCGCTGTTCGGCGGGCGGCGGGGGCGCGAGCGGTGCCACCTCGGGCGCACGGCCGAGCGTCGCGGGTTCGTAGCTGAGCTTCGCTACCGCCGCCATTTCCTCGGCGCGCCGGGCCTGTTCCGCGGCACCGACGACGGTCGCCGGCGCCGGCGGCTGCGGAGTGGTCGCGGCGATGCGCGCGGGCGTATCGGGACCCGGCTCGGCCTGCGGCAGCGTCTGCACCGGACCGTTCAGATCGGCGATCTCAAGCGCGGCGAGGATGTAGGCGCCATTGGCATAGGGTCCGGTTTCCTCAGGCCGGGTGTGGACCGGCTGGTCCCCGGTCTTCTGCGCAGCGCCCAACTGGCCGTCGGGTGTCAGCTGACGATTGAGCGCCGCCCAACCCTTGAGCACCCGCGGCAGATAGGTCGTCCGGTCGAGCAGCCCATGGTTGATCCCCCACGCCATGCCATAGACGAAGAAGGCGGAGCCCGACGTCTCGGCTTCGGGATAGGCGTCGGGCGCGAGCAGGCTGGCGGGCCACAGCCCGTCCGCGCGCTGGAGCTCCCCGATCCGACCCATCAAAGTGCGGAACAGGTCGGTGTAATAGGCGCGGCCGACATAATCGGCCGGCATCGCCTCCAGCCAGCGTGCCAGCCCGCCGACGACCCAGCCATTGCCGCGCGACCAGAAGATCGGCTGGCCGTTGGCCTCCTTCCGATCGAGGAACCGCGCATCGCGGAAGAACAGTCGATGCTGCGGCGACCACAGCAGTCTTGCGGTCCGGCGCCATTCCTTGTCCGCGGCGGCGAGATATTTCGGATCGCGCGTGATCGCCGACATCCGCGCCAGCACCGGAGGCGCCATGAACAGCGCGTCGCACCACCACCAGATCAGCGCCGGCGTCTCGGTACTGCGCGCCAGATGCGGGACCTGCCAGTCGAGCCGCTGGCGAAGCGGCAGGATCGTTCCCTCCTGCCGCCGTCGCGAATAGAGCTCGGCGTACAGGTCGCCGATCGCGATATCGTCGGCGTTGAGCATCGTCGCCCCCGACTTCGCGCCGCGGACGCTGTAATTGTAATGCTCGGCGACGGCGGTCAGGAAGCGCAATGTCCGCGGATCCTCCGACACGCGCGCCAGCCGCGCCGCGCCGACGTAATATGCCGCCGACACCCAGTTCGACGACATGTGATCGAGCGCGCCGCCGGTCGATACGGGGATCGGCTTGCTCGCCATCGACGCGATCTGCGCGGCGGAGACATATTCGGCCATCCGCACCGCTTCCTCGCGGGTCGGCAGTCGGTCGGTGACGATCGCCGGGCGCGGGAGCGGGGTCAGCCAGGCGGCGTCGATGCCCGGCGGGACCTGCGCGGTGGCGGGTGTGGCGAGGGTGAGGGCGATCGCGGTGAGAGGGAGGCGCATGAGATTACGTCCTACAGAAGCCGGAAGCGAGAAATCGAAGGCGATAGGCATCTTTCATCCCTCCCCTTCAGGGGAGGGGCTGAGCAATTTCGAAGGTGTACCTCACGCCTTCGCGACCTCAACCGCGTACACATGGTTGGCGCCATGCATGTTCGACACGAACACGATCCACTGGCCATCCGGCGTGAAGGTCAAATTCGGCTCCAGCCGATAATCATGCGCCGACAGATCGACCAACCGCTCGCGCCGCATCACTTCGCAGGTAATCAGGTCGCCGCGGTAGTTCTCCGGCTCGGCATCGGGCACCGGTTCGGGGCGGAGCAGCGACAGCCATTTGCCGTCCTGCGCATGCGCGACCATGTCGGCATCGCCCCCGTCGCTGGCGAACAGCTTCCCGTCCATCGACCGGTTGAAATGCACGCCCCAATCGTCGCGATCGACCAGCCGGTAGACGCGCTTGCCCATCGCCAGATCGACCGAGGCGACCCAGAACACCTGACCCCGCGGGGTCTGAAGATCGTAGAACACCTCGCGCCCGTCCGCCCCGAACCATTCGTGGCCGAAGATTTCGAAATTCATCGTCCGATCGTGCGTGCGGCGCAGGTCGCTGCCGTCGATGCGCATCGTCCACATCCGGTCGACGCGGTCCCATGGCCCTTCGTGGCAGAAGATGATGCGGCTCGGGTCGGTCGGCGAGAATTGGGTGTGGCCGATCCATTCGTTGGTCTTGTGGATGACGCGCCGCTGGCCGGTTTTCAGGTCGAGGACGAAGATTTCCATCGGGTATCGCGCCGCCCAGCGCTGGAGCATCCGCACGCCCTTGGCCTTGGCGAAGTTGAGCGGCTTTCCATCCGGCCCGGTCGCGGCATATTCGGCCTGGTCGAACTTACGGTTGCGCACGTCGGCGACGCCGGGCTGCAGCGGCTGCGAGCCGTACGCGACGAAGCCCAGCATCAGCGTGTCGTCGGCGTTCAGCGAATTGATGACGCCGTTCGGCATCCGCGCGACCTGCCGCGCCTTGCCGCTGTCGATATCGACCGCGAAGATCGTGCGCGCCCGGTCCATCGGCTGCGCCTCGCCGGGGTCGCTGATTGAATAGAACAATGTACGCGACCGGCGTGCCGTGAACATCAACTCGGCACGCGTATCGGCGACCAGCGTGCGCAGCTTGCGCGTCTTCAGGTCGACGACCGCGATCCCCTCGGGCACCGACATCGCCATCAGGTCGCCTTGGGGGCTGAAGCTGTTCTTGTAGAAATACAGCTTGCCGCCGCCGCCATCGGGGCTGAGCCGGACGATGCGGTGGCCGGTCTTCGGGTCCACCCACTCGCGCGGGGGCGGGCCGGCGGGCCTCGGGGCGGGGGTCTGCGCGGCGACCTGCGTCGCGGCGAGGGCCACCGATCCGCCCACCAGACCCTTCAGCACGTCGCGCCGGCTTTCATTCGTCATCGCTTTGTCCTTCATGGCGCGGGGGTCAGGCCTTCGGCGCGGACGCGCCAGCCGGTCCGGGGGAATCCGGGCGCGGGGCCGTGCGACCCGTCCCAGCCGCCCGCCATCAGCCCGACCGCCATCAGCAGCGCGCCGTTGGAGGGGAAATAGGTTTCGGCCGCGCGCTTGTAGCCCGGACCATCGGGGTTCTTCGCCATCGCGACCCCGCCCGCCCCGCCGCTGGTTGGCACCAGGTCCGCGGCATGCGCGTCCAGGTGCACGCGCGGCGTCATCCCGGTCACGCCCCATTGATTGTTCTTCTGGGCCGCGAACAGCCAGTCGACGGCCTTGTCAGGCATCCCCAGCCGTGCCGCGGTCATCGCCATCATCGGGAAATCCCAGCCCCAGGTCTGGCGCAGGTCCCAATGCGCTTCGGTCGCGGCAAAGGTGCGGCGCATCGTCGCCGGATCGATCCGCGCGCCCGGAATGAAGCCGTACGCCATCAGGAACGACGGGTGATCGCGATTGCGGCACGGCAGCGCCTCGGCCTTGCCCTTGCATTCTGCCGAGGCGGCGATGCGCCAGAAATCGGACAGGCTTTCGACCGGCAGGTACAGCCCATCGCGCGTCGGCGGCGGGGCGATGCGGGCAAGCGTCCGGTCCCAGTCGGCGCGGCGCTTCAGGCCCCGGCGTTCGCGCCAGGCCTGCGCCGTGGTCAGTCCCCAGCGGAAATATTCGACCTCGAACGTCGGGTTCTGCGTCGTCAGCGGGTCGTAATTCTCCTGCGCCGGAATCAGCGGCGGCCCCAGGTCGCGGCCGTCCAGCGGCCAGTCGGCGAGCAGGGTCGCGGTCTCCTCGACCAGCTGTGCATAGCGGTCGAGCGTCGGGCGGTCGCGGCGGGTGCGCCAGACGAGTTCGGCGAGCAGGATCGGGTGCGGCTGCTGCCACATCAGGAACGGGGACACCGGGCTCGGGCTGTTGCGCCCCTCCGGCCCGACCATCTTCGGCCACCAGGCGCCGGCGATGCGGTGGCGCGCGGCCTCCTCACGCGCCTTGGGCAGGTGGCGGACGTACCAGCCGAGACTCCGCTCGAGCAGCTCGGGCCGCCCCCACATCGCCTGCCATGCGGCGTGCCATGGGTGCATTTCCAGGTGAAACTTGCCGAACCAGCTGTCCGAGAACAGCCCCTCCTCCTGCGGCGGCAATTCGCCCGCGCCGTTGATCGCGGACAGATACTGCGACAGCACGACGCGGCGTTCGAGTTCTGCTGCGCGCGGGTCGGTGCTGCCCGAAAAATCGACAGCGCCGCCCGTCGTCCAGAACCGCCGCCACGCCGCCGGGGTCGCGGTGGCTGTCGCGCCGAGCGCGGGCGTGGCGGGCGCGGTGGCGCTGCGTTCGAAGCGCACGGCGACGCTCAGGCGGTTGCCGGTGCCGCTCGCGCGTACGGATGCGGGGCCGCTTTGCGCCACCCCGCCATTGGCGACGACGGTTGACCAGTATCGCGTCGCGTCGATCGTGCGCGACAGGCGGATGCGGCCCGGCGTCCGGGCGAGGATCGCGGTCGTCCCGCCGGTGTCCCAACGCGACGGATCGGGATTGATCGCATCGCTAACGCCCGGATAGCGCACGCTGACCGCCAGGCGTCCGCTGGCGACCAGGGGCGACGTCACGTCGGCCTCGATCAGGTCCTGCGTCGGGTGGACGCGCGTTACCACCGTCACCGGCTGGCCGGCATAGACGAACCGGCTGGTCAACGTCCCCGTCCACAGGTCGAGCGTCTGGTGGGTCTGCGTCAGCTTCGCCGGATCGGGCGCTGCGCCGTCGATCGTCATCGTGATCCGGCCGAGCGAGATGCGATGCGGGTTCGCGCGCAGCCAGCCGAGCGTCGGATTGGTCTGGACCGCGTCGAAGCTCTTCATCCAGGCGTACGGCTGCTCGCCTCGCCCGGGGACCGGTACCTGCACCAGTCCGTCGGCCTCGGTATAGCCCTTGGGGTTGGGGAAGCTGTGCCACGCCCATTGCGCCATCGTCAGCAGGGGCGCGAGTTCGGAATAGAGGCTCGGGAAACTCTGCAGCCCGGTGATGTCGGCGGTGAACCCCAGCGCCCCGTTGCCGAGCATCACCGGAGCGTGCGGGTCGGGCGCGGTCAGCGTGATCGCATGCCGGCGGACCAGCGCGGCGCGGTCGATCGGCTGGGCGGACAGAACGCTCGCGGTCAGCGTGGTCGCGATGATTCCGGCGGCGACTCCGAACGACCGTGGCATTGCATCTCCTCTCCGTCCCACAGGCTGGGACACCGGTGTCAAAACAGCGTCGGTTTGGCCTGGCGCTTGTCCTGGATCAGGGGAATTCCCCCGATCGCCTGCCGATTCTGATTGTAAAACAGGCTTTGACAGGTGAAATAATGGGAACAAGGTTCGCATGCTAGGAAAATCTTGCCGCGACCGAAAGAGGAGAGGGTCATGTGGGCAAAGATCGGTAAGTTCGGGGCGTTGACACTGGTGGCAGCGGCCGTCCCGCTCGCTTGGCCGGTGATGGCCAAGGTCATCGGCACCAACCAGCCGGCGCAATCGCTGACCCGCGAACGCATCGCGACCCTGCCGGTGCGCGAGCGCGCCGCTTGGCTCGCCTATCTCACTCGCTCCGAAGCCGCGATGCGCGCCGACCGCGCGTCGCTTGCCGCCGAACTCCGTCCTGGCGAAACGCCCCCGCCGCCCCCGATCGCCAAGGGCGGCGGACATCGCGCCGCTCCACTCGACCGCGATGCGGCGTGGTATACCTCGGCTGAGGCAAAGCGGATCGGCGACACCATCGTCAGCTTCCAGACGCCGGCCGGCGGGTGGAGCAAGAACCAGGACCGCGGCGGCCCGGCGCGACTGCGCGGCCAGCGCTATGCCAACGACGCCGAGACGATGGTGCTCGATCCCACCAACTTCGATGCGCCGGTCGACCGGTTCTGGACCTTCGTCGGCACGATCGACAATGACGCGACGACGCACGAGATGCACTATCTCGGCCGCCTCGCGACCGCCCTGCCGGGCCGCGACGGCGATCGCTATCGCGCCAGTTTCGTGAAGGGCGTGCGCTACCTGCTCGCCGCGCAATATCCCAACGGCGGTTGGCCGCAGGTCTATCCGCTGGAGGGCGGCTTCCACGACGGCATCACCTTCAACGACAATGGCGTGGCGCTCGTCGCCATGCTGCTGGAGGATGTGGGCGAGGATGCCGGCTATCGCTTCGTCCCCGCCGACCTGCGGGCGAAGGCGCGCACCGCCGTCGCCCGCGCGACCGACGTCATCCTGCGCGCGCAGGTCCGCCAGAACGGCCGGCTGACCGGCTGGCCGCAACAGGTCGATGCGCTGACGCTCGCGCCGATCTCCGCCCGCAACTACGAACCGCGCTCGATCGCCAGCGGCGAGACGACCGACATTCTGATGTTTCTGATGCGCGCACCCCGCCCGACCCCGGCCGTGCGCGCCGCAATCGACGCCGGCGTCGCGTGGCTCACATCGGTCGCGGTGTACGACGTCGCCTTCACCCGCACGCCGGAAGGGCGCAAGCTGCTGCCGAAGCCGGGGGCGGGGCGGCTGTGGTCGCGCAACTACGACCTCGTCACCGGCAAGCCGATCTTCGGCGACAAGGACAAGTCGATCCACGACGACGTCAACGGCATCTCCGAAGGGCGCCGCAACGGCTATAGCTGGTGGATGGACGTACCCAAGCGCGCAATCGCGGCCTATCCGGCGTGGCAGGCGCGCGTGAAGGGCTGACTCGGGCCCATCCGCCGTCGTCCCGGACCCGATCCGGGATACAGAGCAAACAGCGGATCGGCGTGTGGCTCTGGATTCTGACGTTCGTCGGGATGACGACGGGCATTATTCGTATCGTCCAATCCAAGGGCATCGACCATGACTCCTCGCGCCGCCCTGCTCGCCACCGCGCTCCTCGCGTCGGCAGGTCCTGCGCACACGCAGACCCTGGTCGCGACCGAAGCGCTCCAGCCCAACCGGGCGGGAGCGCTCGACCGCCCGATCCGCTACCGACCGGATGGCGATGCCTTCGTCATCGAGAACGGCACCGAGCGGTTCAATCGCCCGCTATACGGCGGCAACACCGCATTCCGTGTCGATGGCGGCGACCGGCCGGAATTCGTGCTCTACCTGCCGGGTCGCGGCGGCAATCTGCGCTTTGCGGTGCAGGCGTCGGACGGCACGCGGTGGTGGCTGCACGATGCGAAGAGCATCACGACACGCTATCGCCCCGGCGAACTCGACTATCGCATCACCGACCCGCGCTTGGCCGGGGGTGAGATCACGTTGACCCTGGTCGCGCTCGCAGCGACCGAGGGAGCGGCGGTTCGCGTTATCGGAACGGGGGTTCCGGCCGGGATGACGCTTGCGTGGCGGTTCGGCGGGGTCAACGGCCAACGCGGCAAACGCGATGGCGACATCGGGACGGAGAGCATCCCAATCAGCGACTGGTTCGCCTTCCGACCGGAGTTCGCCGAACGCAACACGCCCATCCTCGATCTCCACGGTTTCAGTGTCGAGGGTCCACCGGGAACGATCTTCGGGACCTTGCTGAATGGCGCGGTCAGCGGCTTTCACAAGGGCGAGGCGTGGACCGATGCCGCTGCGGCAATCACGCGCGGCGCCAGTCCGAAGCGTCCGGTCGTCGCCGGGACGCTGGATCTGACCGGGGCCGGGGCCTTCCTGATCCTTCAGCGCCGCAGCTACGCGGCGGCCGCGAACGCGGACCTGTCGACCTATGCCGCGGTCAGCGCCGACCGTCGCGCGGCCGCACCGCTGCCGCCACTCGCACCGCGCTATGCCCCGACGGAGCTTCCCGCAGTGTTCGAGGCTGCCCGCACCCATGCCGCCGAGGTGCGTAACCGCGTGCGGATCGCGACACCCGACCCATGGCTCGATGCCGCGGTGGGGGCGCTCAACATCGCCGCCGACGCGGTGTGGGATGCGCCGCAGTCGGCGATCATGCACGGTGCGGTCGCGTGGCGGACGAAGCTGCTCGGCTGGCGTGGACCTTACGCGCTCGACGCGCTCGGCTGGCATGATCGCGCGCGGGCGAACTTCCGCGCGTGGCTGCCGCGGCAGAATGTCTCAGCCATCCCCGCCGCCATTCCGCCGGCCGACGCCGACAGCAATTTCGCGCGCAACGAAGCCGCGCTCCATTCGAACGGCGACCTGTCGAACTCGCACTACGACATGAACGCGGTCTTCATCGACGCGCTGTTCCGCCACCTTGCCTGGACCGGCGATCTGGATTTTGCGCGCGAGGCGTGGCCGGTGATCGAGCGGCATCTGGCCTGGGAGCGCCGCCTGTTCCGCCGCCCCTTCGCCGGCGGGCCGCTGTACGAGGCTTATGCCCAGATCTGGGCGAGCGACGACATCCAATATTCGGGCGGCGGCGTCGCCTATGCGTCGGCCTACAACCTGTTCCACAACCGCGAGGCCGCCCGCATGGCCCGTGCGCTGGGGAAGGACGCCGCGCCGTATGAGCGCGAGGCGGCAGCGATCGGCAAGGCGATGCGCGCCGAGCTCTGGCAGCCACGTGTCGGCAGCTTCGCCGAATATCGCGACGGGCTGGGTGAGCGCGCACTGCACCCGAGCGCAGGGCTGTGGAGCTTCTACCACACGGTCGATTCGGGCGTGCCGACGCCGCAAGAAGCGTGGCGGATGGCCGATGCCGTCGCGCGCGACATGCCGCGCCTGCCGGTCGCCGGCCCAGGCGTACCCACCGACCGAGCCTATGGCGTCTACGCATCCTCCGACTGGATGCCCTACACCTGGTCGGTCAACAACGTCGTGATGGGCGAGAACCTGCATACCGCACTTGCGCTATGGCAGGCGGGGCGCGGCGAAGAGGCCTTCACGCTGACCAAGGGTGCGCTGCTCGCCAGCATGTACATGGGGATCAGCCCGGGCAACGTCGGGTCGATTAACTACCTCGACGTCTACAGACGAGAGGCGCAGCGCGACTTCGCCGACGGGTCGGGTGTGATGGCGCGCACGGTCGTCGAGGGGCTGTTCGGCGTGACGCCCGATGCGTTGGCCAAGCGGTTGACGCTGCGGCCCGGCCTGCCCGCTGCGTGGGACCATGCTGCGCTGACGCATCCCGACCTAAGCGTGACGTTCCGGCGCGCGGACGGAGTCGATCGCTGGACAGTGCGCCAGTCGGCGAACCGCTTCGCCACGCTTCGTCTGCGCCTGCCCGCTCGGCGCGACGATGCGACTATCACGGTAGACGGCAAGCCCGCCCTCTGGTCGATCGACACCGAAGCGGTCGGCGCACCTGCGATCCTGATCGACGTGCCGTTTAGTGCCGAGGCGAGCGTCCAGGTCCGCTGGTCGGGCAAGCCGATCGCGGCGACGACGACGCCGGGGTCGGGCTTCGTCCGGAGACGGCAGGGGGCTATGACATGGTGGGCACCCGTCGGCGCCGCGCCGACGCGCATGTCTGAGCCGACTGTCGTCGACCGCGCGCCCGCAGGTGCACAGCGCACCATCGACCTGACGGCGGCGTTCAACGACGACGTCACTAACATCTTCGCGCCCGGGAAATACCGCACGCCGCGCTCCCCCTTCGCGTCGCTCGCACTTCCAGCGCAAGGGCTCGGCGCATGGGCGGGGCACGTCAACGCCACCGCCGAGATCGACGACGGCGGCCTACGCGCCGGCGGGGGCGAGCTCCGCCTTCCCGATGGCGGCCGTTTCGCGACGCCGGTGACGGGGCGCAACGCGCTGTTCGTGTCGAAATGGTCGAACTATCCCGCCGAAGCGACGATGCCGCTCACCGGCACAGGTCGTTTCCTGCGCCTGCTGATGGCCGGCAGCACCAACGCGATGCAGAGCCGCATCGATAACGGCGAGATCATCGTCACCTACGCCGACGGCGGCACCGCGAGGCTGGCGCTTCGCAATCCGACGACCTGGTGGCCGATCGAGCGCGATTACCTGATCGACGATTATCAGTTCCGCGTCCCCGGCCTATCGCCGCTGCGCGTCGACCTGGCCACCGCCCGCGTCCGCCGCGGCGGTGAGGCTGGCGGCAGCGAGGGCACCGAACAGCGGGTGAAGGGCGGTGCCGCGACCGTGCTCGGCCTGGCGCTCGATCCCAACCGCCCGCTGAAATCACTGACCTTGCGCGCGCGGGCGAACGATGTGGTGATCGGGTTGCTCGCCGCGACAATCCAGGACTGACGCCCAACAAAAAACCCGGCCTCCATGAGGAAGCCGGGCCAAGGGGACCCCGGGAGGGGGAAGTCAGAAGGTTGCTATCGCACCGATGTAATAGGTGCGGCCCGAGAAGAGTGTGTCGTAGACGTACGGCGTACCTTTATCGTCTATCTTGCGATAACGATCGGTCGTGTAACGCGTGTAAGCGTTGTCCGTAAGATTCTTGCCCTCGACAAATAGCTGGAACATATCGTTCAGCTTGTAAGATGCACGCGCATCGATGGTCTTCACGGCAGTTTTGAAGATCGGTGAAACCATCTTGAAGTACGCGCTTGTCCCGCTGTCGTCTACACCGAAACCAGCAGGGATCCTGTTGATGCCATCTGATTCTGTGCGATCATAGTAGTTTGCGCGTGCCTGATAGGCAATGCGGGCATTCAGACGCCCATCATCATACCATGCATTAATATTATAATAATAGGCTGACTGTCCGCGAGGCGGAAGGGCTTCGCGCGAAAACAAATCTATTGCAGTATTCTTCTCATTTGTACGTGAATATGAATAGTTGAAGCCGCCGCCTAAATATTTCAGGAAGCTTGGTAGGAAGGTGAAGGCTGTTCGGCCGGCGATCTCGAACCCGGTTGTCTTCAGTCCGCTGGGGCCATCACGGTAAGTTGAGACCTGATATGTCGTGTCGTTCAGGGAATATTGTGGGATCGTATCGCCCTCCGGCCGTCCCGAACGTACGTCGATCGAATAGACCGCGGCGGTCAGCTGGGTCTGGCGGTTCGGATACCATTCGAGCGACAGGTTCTGCGTCAGCGCGCCATAGCCCTTCAGCTCAGGATTTCCGATCCGGCCGCCGCACCGATTGACGAAATTGTCGATGACGTTCGCTGCTTCATCCTCGTCGTCCGTGTCGGGATTGCCATCGTCGATCGCGCCTGGATTGGTGGCCAGAAGCGCTTCAAGTGCGGCACGATCGGCATCGTTGATCTTGCCGCAGGTGACGGCTGAGCTTCCGGTCAGTTGCTGGATGCTCGGACGGGCCCGTTGCAAAGCGATCGAATAGCGCAGGGCGAGCGTGTCATACGCCCACAGCGCAAGGTTGAGACTGGGCAGCCAGTCTTCCGACGTCCGCTTGACTTGGCCGACCTGACGGCTCGTGAAGACGTCGGTGATGGTATAGCCTGGTAGGCCGGTTGCGCTGTTGGTCGTTGGTACCGCGACGCGATTGGCAAAGTTGATGACCGGTTCGGCATCGACGCCGATTCGCTGGTACCGCACGCCGATGTTGCCATCCAGCCGCGCGTCGAAGATCGGCATTTCGAAGTCCGCCATCGCATAGGCCGAGAAAGTCTTTTCGGTCGTGTCGTAGGTCGGTCGCTTGTACGTCTTGCCGTCCGACGCGATGCATTCGTAGAGACAGTTCGGGTTGTGCGCGCTCAGATCGGCGTATTTCGATAGCGTATCGAAGAACACCTTTGCGTCGTAACCGCTCCATGAATCGATGAGCGAGCCTCGCCCGGGTAGACCGGAGAAGAAGTTGCGGCCGGGCAGCGTAATCAGGCTGGCGTTGATGATCTCCTGGTACTGCTCCTGTGTCAGGTTGTGGATCTTGGAAAGCTGTTCCGACGCCGTGCTGCTGGTATTTCGGCGGGCCGATCCGAAAACGCACGGCATGGTGGAAGGTGCGGCTGATGGCACGCAATATTGCAGCAGGTCGAGGCTGCGGGCGCTCGACAGCACGACGCCGGGCGAGATCGTCGATCCGTCATGGCGATAGCTCTGATTGTCGCGTGTCCGGCGTTGCGCGCCGAACTTCAATTGCGTCAGCGGGCCGAAGTCGACGAACTGGCGCGCGACATCGAACTGGAAATTCCATTCGCTGTTCTTGTCAGCGAACGGTGTATATTCGAGCTGTGAGGTCGCGCTCCGGCCGTTCGACCCCAACACGGGGTAATAGGCTTGCGGGCTGCTCAAGTCGATCGTCGACGGGACGCTGATGTTCCACAGGCCGTTTTCAGGCACTAGATTGAATCGCGCCGACGGCAAGGCTGCGTTGAAGGTGAAGGCCTCGTCTTCGCGCTCGGCCTTGGCATAGCTGTATTGCGCGCGGGCCTTGATCGTCCAGCGGCCGATGAACCAATCGGCGCCTGCCTGTCCGTAATGCTGGGCCGTGTCACGTTGCAGGTCGCGGACCTGACTGGACCAGTTCAGGGCGGACACCGTGCCATTCCCGGTGCCGCGAACCATGTCATATTGCGTGACATAGTGGTTCGCATTGACCTGAACGTTCGTGATGTTGGTTGAGATCGCGCCGTTTGAGTTGGTTGTTCCGCTCGGGGCCGCAACGCTCAGATTGAAATCCTGCGAGCTGTAATGGCGGATATTGGGGTTGTAGGACGCGAACAGCGTCAGATTGCGGGTCGCGCGCCAGTCGGCGCGAACCTGCAACGACAGCCGCTTGTCATCGCGGACGCCGCGACCGTAGCGCGGTAATGATGGTAGGAAGTCCTCCCACTGCGCGTAACAATTGAGGCGGCTGCGAATGGTGTTCGAGTCCGTCAGTGCGGCGCAGCCGGCTTTCGTGGTCACCGCAGCTGCCACCGGATCGAATGGCGTGGTGAAGCTCTTCTCGGGCGAATTGTCGTGGTCGCCGAGCGGGAGATAACCCGCCTGCTTATTCGATACGCGCGCAAAGTCGGTGGTCAGCCGCTGCTGCTCATAGGTGCCGTTGAAAAGCAGGCCAAGATCGTCGCCGAAAAACTTCCCCGCGACGACCGCATTGATGCGTGGTGCCCAGCGGCCGTTCAGCGTGTCTTGGCGGCCTTGCACGTTCAGGCGATAGAGCGGCTTCTTGAAATCCAAGCCGTTGCGTTGTTCGATCCGCACCGTGCCGCCGACGCCACCCGGCGTCATGTCGGCGGTTTGGCCCTTCACCACATCGACGCTCTTGATAAGATCCGACGAAATGTCTGAAATGCCGACGGCGCGGCCGCCATTGTCGCCGTTGGCGGGAAGGGCCGTCATGCCGTCGACCTCGACGCGGATGAGATCGGCGGCCTGGCCGCGGATAGTGAAGCCGCCCTGTTGGCCGTCGTCACCCACGTCCAGCGCGACGCCGGCGATGCGCGCAATGGCTTCGGCGGCATTCTTGTCCGGAAACTGGCCGACGTCGTCGGCGACGATCGAATCCTGCGCGGTGCGCGCTGTGCGCTTGCGCTCGATCGCAGAGGCCTCTGCCTGGCGCACGCCGACGACCAGCACTTCGCCTTCGTTGACCGGATCAGGCACGCGCGTGACGACGGTCTGGGGGGCGGACACCATTTCATTATTCGGCACCGTGCTGTTCGCAATGCCTGGTCCACCGACCGGCGCGGTCTGCGTCGGCGCGACGTTGCTGGTCGACGGGCGTGGTGGCATCTGAGCCACAGACGCGGGCGCCGACGTACTCTGCGCTGCGGCGGCTGTCGTCACCGATGCGATCACCAGCGCCATCAGCGAGGCACCAGCCCGCGCGGCACGTCGACGGGTCGCAAAGTCGTTCATCATCCTCTCCTCTCACGACCGAGCTTCCCTCGGTTCGCTCAACCGCCCGGCGCTGAGAAATACGGAATCGGAGTCGTGCGACGTCGATGGTCGACGGACGCGCGGCATTGCTCCGCAAATCGCTGCGCTAAAACGATTCTCCCCTTCGCGGATCGGCATGTATCTCCACCATGACACCGATTACCCGCTGATCGATTCGTACGACAAATCCCAACAAATGGAAACAGGTTTTATTAGTGATACGAAGTTTTGCGTCAGCTATCCGATCGACGTCAGCGTCGCGCACTCCACGCCGCATATTCGGCCAGCGCCGACTGCGGTCCCGTTCCGAACCACGCATAGCCGCGGCGTCGGCCGGGGCTGATTTCCATCACGTCGTCGTGCAGCGTCTTGTCGCGGTCGCCGAAGATGGGGCGGTTGCCGTCGAGCGTATAGAAGCGCGCCCAGAGCATCCGCGCGGCGGGGTCGGGGATCAGGCGGCGGCCTTGCCCGTCGCCTGCGTCGCGCCAGGCTTGGCCGACAATCGCGCTCGCCTTCAGCCAGGCGATCCCGGCCTCGACCGCCTGCGCGATCGTCGGAGTGAGCGGCAGGTGCATCAGGTAGCGCAGGATCGCGGCGCTTTCAGGCGCGGCGAGCGCGGCGGGTTCGTAGTTGCGGGCGGATGTGATGCGCAGCGTCAGCGCATCATGCTGCTGCCCCCAGCCGGTCTTGCGGCCGTTCACCACCACCTGCATGCGCAGCAGGCAGTCGATCCCACGCGCAGTCGCAGCGGCCGCCGCGCGCTTCAGGTCCATGGGCAGCACTGCGAAGTCGCCGCGCCCGGCTGCGGCGTCGGTCATCAGCGTCAGCACCTGCGCCATTGCATTGTCGTTCAGCGTGATCGCATCGTGATAGCCACCCTCCAGCGGCCACACCTGCGGCCACCCGCCGTTGGGATATTGCGCGGCAAGTAGATAGCGCAGTCCGCGGCTGGCACCCGCGCGGTACCGATCGCCGGCCGCGCCGGACAGGGCGGCCGCCACCTTGGCGAGGAAGCGCGTCTCGGTGATCGTCGCGTCATTGTCGATCGTGCCGACATAATGCCACGCCTCCGCCGCATCGAAATCACCCGCGGTCGCCGCCGGGTTCGCGTTGTTCGAGACATAGAATTGGCCTGGCTGACGGAGTGCGCCATCCCGTGGCTGGTTCTTGCCCCAGCCGCCGGCGGGCGTCTGGAAGCTCAGGATGACGTCGGCGACATGGCGTGCCTCCGGCCCGGCATACCAGGCAGCGTCACGATCTAGTGGCATGGTCTTTTCGCCGTTGCCGGTCGCCGGTTGTGGCGGCACGGGCGCACCGGCTCTGCGTTCGGCGGCCAGCGCGGCCTTGTCGACGCCCATCTGCACCTGCGATCGCAGGAGATAGGCGGACCAGGCCGCCCGATCCTTCGCTGGGAGTCGGGCGATCCGTGCCGCGGTTACCGACTCAGCTGGCTGATTCATGCCGATGACGCGACCGGTTACCGGTGTCACCGGCGTTGAAACCGACAGCGTGCCAAACGCCAACGCGAGCGGAATTCGTTTGATCGCCATGATCCTCTCCCCTTGCTCCCATCAAACGGGATGTGTAGCCATAGTGTAGGACAGGATCGAGCGCTTAGCCAAGCACCGATCCGCCACATCATCACGGGAGGGGAGACGGGCGTGTCGGATCAACAGACCGAAAGCTGGCGGGACACGATTCTGGCCGGGCTCGCCAATTACATCGACGCGGGCTCGATCGTCGCAGGGTCGGTGGCGCTGGCGCTGTGGAAGGACATCTACGGTCTGTCCGACAGCTTCATCGGCCTGATCGCCGCATTCAGCGCGAACGCGATTTCGGCCGGCGTCGGGGCGCTGATCGGGGGCGTGCTGTGCGACAAGTTCGGCCGCAAGAAAATCTACCAGTACGACATGCTGTTCTACGCCTTCGGCATGGCGTGGCTGGTGTTTGCCTCCGCGCCGTGGATGATCGTGCTTGGATTCGTGCTGGTCGGCCTTGCGGTCGGTGCCGACATTCCCGCCTCCTGGTCGCTGATCGCCGAGCAGGCGCCCGACAAGAAGCGCGGCGCGCATTCAGGCGTCGCGCAACTGCTCTGGTATCTCGGGCCGGTCGCGGTGTTGGTGGCGGCCTATTTCCTCAAACCCTTCGGCCTCGACGGCGTGCGTTGGCTGTTCATCCACCTGCTGGTGCTGGCGCTGGGCCTCACCTTCCTGCGCTCTAAAATGCGCGAATCGCAGCGGTGGGAGGAGGCGCAGGTGGCGTCCGTTGAAGCGACGTCGCAGCGCGACTGGCGCCAGCTGCTTCGTGCACCGTACCTCGGCTCGGTCCTCTTCCTTGCCGCCATGTACGGCTTCTGGAACCTTTGGGCGGGCTATAACGGCTTCTTCACGCCCTATCTGATCGAGCGGAACAACCTGCCCGAATGGACCGCGACGATGCTGCCGGCGAGCTATTTCCTGATCGGCATGCTCTCGATCCTCGGCATCTTCATGACACTGTCGGATCGCGTCAATCAGCGGGTGCTGTTCGGCATTTCCGCCGCGTTGCACGTCGTCGGCATGGCGTTGCTGGCGATCTTCGGCTTCAGGCTGGAAATCGTCATCGCGCATATCGTCATCATGGGTGTCGCCGGCGGCTTCGGCGCGCAGAGCTTTTTCCAGCTATGGTCGGCGGAGCTGTTCCCGACCGCGATTCGCTCGACCGCGCAGGGGCTGACCTTTGCGATCGTGCGCATCGGCCTCGGCATTTGGAGCCTCGCGGTGCCGACGCTCGCGGCCTACGATTTCACCGTATTGGCGTGGATCCTGACCGGTTTCCTGGTCGTGTCGGGCGTGATCGGACTGATCTGGGCGCCGCGCAACGAAGGCAAGTCGCTGGAGCAGATCGACCGCGCGCGTGGGTCGGCGATGTAAGGATCGGCGGTGACGGAGGGCGATCGCCCGCTTGTTATCAAGCATCGGAGCGCAGCCGATAGCCTACGCCCAGTTCATTGGCGATCACGCTGCCGACCGGCGCCGGCGCTTCCAGCTTCTGACGCAGATTTCGGACGACGATTCGAAGATACTCGACGCGTGGATCCTCGTCGGCGCCCCAGCATGTGTCGAGCAGCCGATCGTGCGTCACCACGCGCCCGATGTGTTTCGCCAGGACCGCGAGCACGTCATATTCCTTGCGGGTCAGGTGAACCTCTGCACCGTCACGGCTGACGATCCTTCGGTCGAGATCGATGCTGAGATGGCCTCGCTGGACCACTTTCTGGGGCTCCGTTGCCCCCTGATGGCGCAGGGCGACCCGCAGGCGCGCGAGCAATTCGTCGGTGTCGAACGGCTTCGTCACGAAATCGACCGCGCCGAGATCGAGCGCGGCGACTTTCTCGTCGACGGCCTCTCGAGCGGACACCACGAGGACGGCGATACCGGGTCGAGCGTGTAACTGCGGGATCAGGCTGAGGCCGTCACGGTCGGGCAGCCCTAAGTCGAGCAGGACAGCGTCGGGTTGCTCGACCGCCGTCTGGCGCAACGCATCCTTCGCATCGCCCGCCTCCAAGACGACATAGCCCACGCGCAGCAACGTGTTGCGCAGGAGGCGGCGGATTGCCGCATCGTCATCCACGACGAGAATCTTGGCTGACATCTCAAAAAGTGCTTTCGACGGCGGGGTCGCGGACGATGAGTGGGGCCGGGAAGACCAGCGTGAAGGCGGCCCCGGTACCGTCGGGGCGGTTGGCGGCTTCGACGATCATCCCCATCGCTTCGGCGAATGCCTTGACGATCGCAAGGCCGAGCCCGGTGCCGCCGATCGCGCGGTCCGAGCCTTCGAGCCGCCGGAACGTCTCGAACACCTCGCTTTCGCGGCCCGGCGGCAGACCGGGGCCGTGGTCCAGCACGGCAAGGCGCAGTTCGCCGTAGCGGTGGTGACCCTCGATCACGATGGTCGTGCCGGGCTCGCCGTAGCGCCCGGCATTGTCGAGCAGATTGAGCAGGCAGTGATGCAGCAGCTGCGGGTCGGCGCGAACCAGCGGCAGGTCGGGCGGCACGTCGAGACGGACGTCATGCCCCTCAAGCGCGCGCCGGGCGTCGTGTGCCGCGCCCGTCACCGCGTCGCTCAAGTCGGTCGGCTCGACATTGAGCTTGAGCGCCCCCGCCTCGACCCGCGCCATATCCAGCAGGTTGGCAACGAAGCGGTTGAGCCGCTGCGCCTCGCTCTCGATCGTACCGATGAGCTCAGGGGTTGCACCGTCGCGCAGCTGTGCTGCCGCGACGATCACCGCGGTCAACGGTGTGCGTAGGTCGTGACTGACCGAGGAGAGCAGGGCGGCGCGCAGCCGATCGCGCGTGCGGACCGTCTCTACATCCTGCATCTCGATCTGCAGCCGCAGGCGTTCGAGGACGAGCGACGCCTGATCGATCAGGCTACTGAGCAGCGGCAGTTGGTCGGCGCGCACCGGGCTGCCCGTCCGGTCGCTGGCGACGCCGATCACGCCCAGCACGCTCCCCCCCGCCGTCATCGGCTGGAACAGCCATTCGGATGCGGTAAGCGTGCCTGATCCCCTGCCCGCGGGGTTCCCGGTGTCGAACGCCCAGCTGGCCGCGGCAGTGTCCATCGTATCGAGTCGATACGCCGGATCGCTGGCAGCGAGGAGGTCCAAGTCTGAACCGCCCGACCGGGTGAGCAGCACGACCTGGACGTCGAGCAGCCGGGCGATGTCGTCGCAGATCATCTGCGCCGCGACATCGAGGTCGTTGACCCCGGCGATCTGGCGCAGGAAGCCGGCGAGGATGGCGTTCGTGCGCGCACTCGCCGCGGCAAGGTCCGCCTGCGCGCGCACCCGCGCGGTCAACTGGCTGGTGGCGACGGCGATGCCGAGCAGCACCAGGGCCGACACCACATTTTCCGGATTGTTGATCGTCAACGTGCCGGTTGGCGGCAGGAAGAAGAAATTGTAGGCGAGGCTCGATGCGATTCCGGCGAACAATCCTGTTCGCAGGCCGAAGAAGCTGGCGGCCGCCATCACCGGCAAGAGGTACAGCAGCGCGACATTGCCGAGGTCGAGGATCTGGAACAGCGTGGTGGCGAGGCCGGTGACGCCCGCCACCATCGCGGTCGTGATCGCATAGCCCCAAGGAGAGCCCCACTGGCCCGCCCGACGCCGGGTGGACTGTCGCGAGGGCCGGGCGGCCGGCATCGGCAGGACGTGGACGGTGACGTCCGGCGTGTCGCGGACCAGCGTATCGACGACCGAGCCGTGACGAAGCTCGAACCAGCGCGAACGGTTCGACTTGCCGAGTACCAGCTGCGTCGCACGCAGGTCGAGCAGGACGTACTGGATACCCTTCACGACGCTTTCGGCAGGCACTGTGGCGACCGCGCCGCCCAGCTGGGTCGCGAGCGTCATCGACGCAGCGACGCGCGCATGCTGCTCGTCGGTGAAGTGCGCGGCCCGGGGCGTCTCGATGAACACCGCCGTCCAGGGTCCACGAAGACCATCGGCAACGCGTTTGGCGGCGCGAACCAGCGCGTCGCAACCGGGCAACTCGCTGATCGCGACGACGATCCGCTCGCTGCCCGCCCAAGTGCCGCCGAGCCCCAAGGCCCGGACGTCGTCCAGCATCCGCGCATCGACCGCCTGCGCCGCGCGACGCAGCGCCAGTTCGCGCAGTGCCGACAGGTTCGATTTCGAGAAGAAGTGGCTAAGCGCGCGCGTCGCCTCGGCGGGCAGATAGACCTTGCCCGCCTTCAGCCGCTCGATCAGTTCGTCGGGCGGAATGTCGACGACCTCGATCTCCGCCTGCTCGAGGGTGCTGTCGGGCACCGTTTCGCGCACGCGGACGCGGGTGAAGCTGGCGACGATGTCGTTCAGGCTCTCGACGTGCTGGATGTTGACGGTCGAATAGACGTCGATCCCCGCTACCAGCAATTCCTCGACATCCTGATAACGCTTCGGATGGCGGTTGCCGGGTGCGTTGGTGTGCGCCAGCTCATCCACCAGCACGAGCCGTGGCGCGCGCTGCAGGATGGCGTCGAGATCCATTTCGTGCAGCGTGCGGCCCTCGTAAGGCACCTCGCGGCGCGGCATGATCTCGTGGCCGCGCAGCAGCGCTTCGGTCTCGGCGCGGCCGTGCGTCTCGACCACGCCGATGACGACGTCGACGCCGTCACGTTTCCGCGCGGCGGCTTCGGAAAGCATCTCGTAGGTCTTACCGACACCGGGGGCGGCACCGAGAAAGATCTTCAGGCGCCCCCGACCCTCCTGCGCGGCGGCGCGCAGGAGGGCATCCGGATCGGGGCGCGTTCCTTCGGGCATCAGCGTCCGACGGCGTCCAGCGCGCGGTTAAGCGCGAACACGTTGACGTGAGGATCGCCGAACAGCGACGTTTCTATATTCGCCGTGACGAGACCGCGGACGCGCTCGACCGGCAAGCCGCGCACCTGCGCGACGCGCGGCGCCTGCGCCAGCGCGGCGGCGGGCGACAAGTCGGGGTCGAGGCCGGAGCCGCTCGCGGTCATGAGGTCGGCGGGCATCCCGCCGGTAACGCCCTCGGCGCGGCGCTTCTCGAGGTCCGGCTTCACGCGGTCGACCAGTGCCTGCGATGTTGGGCCGAGGTTCGAGCCCGACGAGGCGAGCCCGTCATAGCCCTTGCCGGCGGCGGACGGGCGCGTCTGGAAATAGCGGGCGCTCGTGAATGCCTGACCGACGACGCTCGAGCCGATCACGCGACCACCGGAGTCGCGAACGAGGCTGCCGTTGGCCTGGTTCGGGAAGATCGCCTGGCCGATGCCCGTCATCGCCAGCGGGTAGGCGAGTCCGAGGAGGGCGGCGAACAGGATCGTCATGACGATCGCGGGCCGCAGCGCGGAAGAGAAATCCTTACCCATGTATCTGGTCCTTTACGCGAGGCCGAGGCCGCCGACCACGAGGTCGATGAGCTTGATGCCGACGAACGGGGCGACGAGGCCACCGAGGCCGTAGACGGCAAGGTTGCGCGCCAGCAGCGGTCCCGCCGCCATCGGCTTGTAGGCGACGCCCTTGAGCGCCAGCGGCACCAGCAGCGGGATGATGAGCGCGTTGAAGATGATCGCGCTCAGGATCGCCGACTCCGGCGTCGCCAGCCCCATCACGTTGAGCACGCCGAGACCCGGATAGAGCGCGACGAACATCGCCGGGATGATCGCGAAATATTTCGCGACGTCGTTCGCGACCGAGAAGGTCGTCAGTGCCCCGCGCGTCATCAGCAGCTGCTTGCCGAGGCCGACGACCTCGATCAGCTTGGTCGGATCGCTGTCGAGATCGACCATGTTGCCCGCCTCGCGCGCGGCCTGCGTGCCGGTGTTCATCGCGACGCCGACGTCGGCCTGGGCAAGGGCGGGGGCGTCGTTGGTGCCGTCGCCGCACATCGCGACCAGCTTGCCGCCCGCCTGTTCCTTGCGAATCAGCGCCAATTTGTCCTCAGGCGTCGCTTGGGCCAGGAAATCGTCGACGCCGGCTTCGGCGGCGATTGCCGCAGCGGTCAGCGGGTTGTCGCCGGTAATCATCACCGTGCGGATGCCCATCGTGCGCAGTTCGCCGAAGCGCTCGCGAATGCCCGCCTTCACCACGTCCTTTAGGAAGATTGCCCCGAGTAGGCGCCCGTCCTTGGCGACGGCAAGCGGCGTGCCGCCGGCGCGCGCGATTTCGTCGGTGATGCGGCGCAGTTCGGTTGCCGCAGCGGTCTCGCCGGAGCCTGCGTTGGCCCGCAGAATCGAATCCACCGCCCCCTTCTGGATCAGCGTATCGCCGAAGCGGACGCCCGAGACGCGGGTCTGCGCGGTGAAGGGGATCACCTCCGCCCCGTCGGGCATCGGCCGCTGGAGACTGAACTTCTCGCGCGCCAGCACGACGATCGAGCGACCTTCGGGCGTCTCGTCGGCCAGACTGGCGAGCAATGCCGCCTCCGCCAGTTCGGCGTCGCTGGTGCCACCGACACTGCGGAATTCGCTCGCCTGACGGTCGCCGATCGTGATCGTGCCCGTCTTGTCGAGCAGCAGGACGTCGACGTCGCCGGCGGCCTCGACCGCGCGGCCCGACTTTGCGAGCACGTTGAAGCGCACCAGCCGGTCCATGCCCGCGATGCCGATCGCCGACAGCAGCGCGGCGATTGTGGTCGGGATGAGGGTGATGAGCAGCGCCGCCAGAATCGCGACCGGAATGCTGCCGCCCGCGTAGCTGGCGAAGCCCGGAATGGTGCCGACCGCGATCAGGAAGATGATCGTCAGCCCGACGAGCAGGATCGTCAGCGCGACCTCGTTCGGGGTCTTCTGCCGTTCGGCGCCCTCGACCAACGCGATCATGCGGTCGAGGAAGCCCTTGCCGGGCTCCACCGTCACCTTGACGCGGATCTCGTCGGAAATGACGCGGGTACCCGCGGTCACCGCCGAACGGTCGCCGCCGGCCTCGCGGATGACCGGCGCGGATTCACCCGTGATCGCGGCCTCGTTGACGCTCGCCACGCCCGACACGACCTCTCCGTCCGAGGGGATCAGGTCATTCGTCTCGACCAGCACGATGTCGCCGACCTTCAACTGGCTGGCGGGGACGTCGTCATATTGACGCCCGTCGCCCTTCAGCCGCTTGGCGACCAGTTCGGCCTTGGTGGCGCGCAGGGACGCTGCCTGTGCCTTGCCGCGACCTTCCGCCAGCGCCTCGGCGAAGGTGCCGAACAGCACCGTCAGCCACAGCCAGACGGCCAGTTGCGCCTTGAACGCGGTGGAAAGATCGTCCTGACCAAGGACGAGCAGGACCGTCATCAGCAGGGCGACGGCGGCGGTGACGAACATCACCGGGTTACGCACGAGTTCCCGCGGCGAGAGCTTGAGGAACGAACCCTTGATCGCCGGCACGACGAGGTCGGCGGTGAACAGGCTCTTGGTTTCGGTCTTAGCCATTTTGGACCCGATCAGAACAGCTGGCCGCGGATCATCGCGAGATGATCGGCGATGGGACCGAGCGCGAGGCTCGGCAGGAAAGTGAGACCGCCCAGGATCAGGATGATCCCGACGAGCAGGCCGACCCAGAGACCGCCGGTCGTGGGGAAGGACCCCGCACTCTCCGGCGTGTATTTCTTGGCAGCGAGGCTGCCGGCGATCGCCAGCATCGGTACGATCACGAAGAAGCGGCCGAACCACATCGCGACGCCCAGCAGGCCGTTGTAATAAGGCGTGTTGGCGGTAAGCCCCGCAAACGCCGATCCGTTGTTCCCGACCGCGCTGGTGAAGGCGTAGAGGATCTCGGAGAAGCCGTGCGGCCCCTTGTTCAGCGGACCGGCCAGACCCTGCTGCAGGACCGATGACAGGGCGGTCAGCCCCAGGATGACGAGCGGCAGCACCGCGATCGCCAGGACCGCGAGCTTCACCTCGCGGCTCTCGATCTTCTTGCCGACATATTCGGGCGTGCGGCCGACCATCAGGCCCGCCACGAATACCGCCAGGATCGCGAACAGCAGGAAGCCGTAGATTCCTGCGCCGACGCCGCCGATCACGACCTCGCCCAATTGCATGTTGAACAGCGGAACCATGCCACCCAACGGTGTGAAGCTGTCGAGCATCCCGTTGACTGCCCCGCACGACGCTGCGGTGGTCACGATGGAGAAGAGCGCGCTGGCGGCGATGCCGAAGCGGACTTCCTTGCCCTCCATATTACCGCCCGCGACGCCCAGGCTGTGCAGCACCGGGTTGCCCGCGGCTTCTTGGGCATAGGTGACGGTAACGCCCGCGAGGAACAGGATCACCATCGCCGACAGGATCGCCCAGCCCTGGCGCGTGTTGCCGACGGCCTTGCCGAACGTCCACGTCAGGCCGAAGCCGATGACGAAGATCGACAGCATCTGGACGAGGTTGGTGAGCGCGGTCGGGTTCTCGAAGGGGTGCGCGGAGTTGGCGTTGAAGAAGCCGCCACCGTTGGTGCCGAGCATCTTGATCGCTTCCTGGCTGGCGACGGGGCCGAGCAGGATCGACTGGCGCACACCCTCCAGCGTGTTCACGTCGACCGTGCCCGTCATCGTCTGCGGCACGCCGCTCGCGATCAGGAACAGCGTGTACACGATGCAGATCGGCAGCAGCAGGTACAGCGTGATCCGGGTGACATCGGCCCAGAAGTTGCCGATCGCCTTCGCTTCACGCCGCGCGAACCCGCGGAACAGTGCGAACGCCAGCGCGATGCCGGTCGCGGCACTCAGAAAATTGTGAATCGTCAGGCCCAGCATCTGGCTGAGGTTCGACATGGTGCCCTCGCCGCCATAGCTCTGCCAGTTCGTATTGGTGGTGAAGCTGACCGCGGTGTTGAACGCTAGGTCGCTCGACAGTCCAGCGAGCCCCTGCGGGTTGCCCGGGAGCACGCCCTGCAGCCGGAGCACCGCGTAGGTGAGCAGCAGCAGCGCGACGTTGAAGACGAGCATGTGGAGCGCGTAGCGGCGCCAGCCCTGCTCGGCGTTCGGGTCGATGCCCGCGAGCTTGTAGAAGCCGCGCTCGACGGGCGAGAGCACGACATGCAGCGGCGTGCGCCGCCCCTCGTAAAGCGCGTGGAGCCACAGCCCCACCGGCTTGGTGAGCGCCAGCAGGATGCCGACGAAAAGGAGAATCAGGAACCAGCCCTGAAGTGTCATGGATCCGCTCCCTTCAGAAGCGTTCGGGGCGGATCAGCACGCCCACGAGATAGACGAGGAGGCCGAGCGCGGTCAGCGCGGCGAGCCAGAGGTCGAGTGTCATCGCAATCCCTCCGTCACGCGTTGTCGCACAGGCGGGCGTAGGCGAGCGTCAGCGCGACAAGCCCGATGATGATCGCGACCCAGATGAAGTCCTGCATGGAGGTGTTCCCGTTCGATCAGAAGGCGGCGGTCAGCGACACGACGAGGGCGCTGCCGGCGATGTTGCCGGTGCCGTCCTGACCCTCGCTGAAGCTGGGGCGCAGATATGCCGCCTCGCGATCCGAAATGTCCGTATCAACGTAGCTGACGTTGAAGGTCAGGTTCCGCCACGTCGCGTCCGCGCCGAGCGACCAGTCCCAGTAGCGCCCGGTCGGAGACACCGCGGTTGCGTTGGGTCCCAGGCCGTTCTGGCCCCAGCTATGACCGACGTGCGCCTTGGCGGTGATCGGCGTACCCGGAATCGCGGCGGCGCCGTCACCCCAAAGGTAGAGGTTGTCGTCCTTCGCGCCTGGCGTGGTGTACGTACCCGCTGCCGCAGCGGCACCGGTCGCATACCATTTGCCGATCGCCTGCTGCTTGGGCGCATAGGCGACGCCCGCAGTCAGCGTCGCCGGACCCGTAGTTCCGGTCAGCTTCGCATAGGGTTCCGCGAAGTCGGTCTTATCCGCGCCGCCCGGGTACATGTACCACGTCAGCCCGACGTCGAGCGTGCCGCTGCCGACCGGCATCTTGTATCCGCCGATCAGGTCGAGCTCCATGTTCGCTCCGCCGAACGTGCCCCAGCCGGCGAGGTTCGAACCCCACACGCCCGCGTACACGCCACTCTCGTGCGCGACCGTGACGCCGCCCTGCACCGCCATCTCCCGGTCGGACTGCGACACGCCGCGAAAGCGATAGTCGGACGCGATGGTCGCCGACCCGCTGACGGTGATGGCAGGCGGCTGGGCGGTTTCCGCTGCGGCCGCGGCCTTAACATTCGGCGTCGACTGCGCCTGCGCCACTGCGGGCAGCGCCAGACACGAGACCGCTGCCGCAACCAAACGAGACTTCATCATGCATCCCTTCGAACGGCAGTTCGTCGGATGACGATGCCTTCAGGGATGCGCGATTAGGCCCATGCCGCGTAGCAATTCGAGAGCGATTCCCGGGATTCGCATAGTGCTCGCGTATAGCCGCCGTTCTTTTAGCAGAAGGGGGTGGCGCAGCGATCGTCGGGCGGAGAGGCCTTTCGTCCGACGCGTTTTCATTCCGGCGCCTTCGACGATCATGCGACCGACCTCGGCCGCACCGGCGCGACCAACGGGCGGCCATGCGTCGCCTTTCGCACGCAGGTTGCCTCCGGTCCCTATCAGACCTCCGGCTGCCTGATGTGCGACCATATCGATGGCCAGACCTGGTCCGAATGGCGCCGGTTCCTCCTGACGGGGAACGCTGTTTGCGCCACCGACTGACGTCGCGGATCCGTCGTGGGAGCGGGAAGCCGCAGGGAGCGTGAAGGCCATCGGGAGGTGACCTTCCTCGATCCGGCGCCGACGTCGGGCGTCAGGCGGACTTGCGATCTGCCACGCTCCGCCACGCTCGACTCGACCGGGCTTTCGGTCGTTGTGAGTATCGAAGAGGACAGTGCGCAAGGTGGCGCGCGGTTACGTGCGCAGATCGACGATATCGTGTCGCATCACGTCGTCACATATCCCGAAGCGCGCATGTCGGTCGGGGCGATCGGGGGAAATGGTGCCTAGGGACGGGATCGAACCGCCGACACTGCGATTTTCAGTCGCATGCTCTACCAACTGAGCTACCTAGGCATTTCGGCGGACGGGCCGCGAAAGAGCGCTGCCTTTAGTCGCGGGAATCGAGCGTGTCTAGCCCCGGATCGGCGGGCGGCCCCGGAATTCGGTACCCTTCGCCCAGCCATTGCAGCAGGTCGCGGTCGCGGCAGCCTTGCGAACAGAAGGGGGTGTGCTGCGCCGACGACGGCTTGGAGCAGACCGGGCAGAGGTTACGCGTGACGGGCTTGGACATGCCCTGCGGATATGGCGAGCATGGGGTCGGCCCGCAAGACGACCGCCGTACCGGTGCGACGGGCGAGCTCCTCGATCCATGCGGGGCGTGATTCAATTTCGCCGGTGACCGCGGGGGCGGCGGTCAGGATGCGTTCGCCGATGCCGGGGCTGCGCTCGGCGCGGCGTAGCAGCGCGCGGGCGTGGGTGAGGGCGCCGTCCATCGCGTAGATTTCAGGCAGCGACCGGCGCCGGCGCGGGCGGACGATCTGTACGAAGCCGAAGCCGTTGACCCCGGTGCGCTCGAACGGTTGCGGCAGGATGGCATCAATCGCCTCAGCCGCGGCGGTGCGCGTGGCCTTGTCGGTGCCGGGGAGGTCGATCCCGATCGAGCCGGTGAGGTCGAGGCGGCGGATGGCGTTCGCCGCTGCGGTCGCGCCGGCCATCGTCAGCGCGGCGGGGGACAGCGTGCCGTCGATGTCGATCAGCGTCATCGCGGGCGTCAGCGCTATGTCGAGCGCGCCGCTGGAGAAGCTCGCGTGGCCGGTCGCGGCTTCCTCGAGCAGTTCGGACCAGCCGGCAGCTTCGAATCGGTCGGTGTCGGTGTGGCGCAGGATAGTGCCGGCGGGCAGGTCCGCGGCGGCGTCGCCTTCGCGGGCATCGGGGCGGGCTGGCCGAGCGCGCGCGCGCTTGGGCTTGCCGGGTTCGGAAATGGCCGGGCGGGTGATCTCGACCAACGTCTCCGCACCCTGCGTGACGCCGGTGGGAAGGGGAGCGACCAGCGCTTCGCCGCCGCTCCAGGCAACGATACCTTGCCCGCGCTCCAGCATGCGCGCGATCAGGCGGGCGCGTAGGATCGTGCCGGCGATCAGCTCACCATCGGGCAATATTCGCGCTTCGAGGATGGTGTCGCCATCGATAAGCGCGGCGCGGGTTTCGCCGATGCCGTGTTCGATGAACCATTCAGGCATGGAATGCCCCACGCGTCACTCCAAATCCGTGTTTTGTGCCGCGAGCGGTGGACGAGCCTAGCGCGGAACGGTGCTTCGACACGCTCTGCATGAACGGAGTACAGAACGGATTATCCCGCTTTTCACGCAAACACCCAACCCGATGCTTCGAGCAGCCCCCGCGCCTCGAACAGCGGCAGGCCGACGACCGCCGAATGCGACCCCGAGAGAAAGCGCACGAACGTTTCCGCCCGGCCCTGGATGGCATAGCCGCCCGCCTTGCCCATGCCTTCGCCGCTGGCGACGTACCAGTCGATCTCAGCATCGCTAAGCCGCTTGAAGGCGACCACCGTGCTGACCGACCGTACCCGCGCGCGACCGTCGCGGTCGATGACGCACAGGCCCGAAATGCAGCGATGCCGCCGCCCCGACAGCAAGGCGAGCATGCGGCGCAAGTCGGCCTCGTCGACGGGCTTCTCCAGGATGCGCGTGCCGACGGCGACCGTCGTATCCCCGGCCAGCACGATCTCGTTCGCACCACGCTCCACCGCGCGTGCCTTGCCCTCGGCAAGCCGCGCGACATAGGCGGCAGGAGCCTCGCCCTTCAGCGGCGTTTCGTCGATGTCGGGGGCAGCGACGCGCGCGGGCACGACGCCGATACGCGCCAGGAGCTCAAGCCGGCGCGGAGAGGTCGATGCCAGAACGAGCGCGGGCGCGCTCATGTCGGACAAGCTTATTGCGGCCCGGGACCGCCGCGACCCGGCATGAAGCGGTAGGTGATGCGCCCCTTGGTCAGGTCGTAGGGAGTCAGCTCGACCAGCACCTCGTCGCCGACGAGGACGCGGATGCGGTTCTTGCGCATCTTGCCTGCGGTGTGACCCAGGATCTCATGGTCGTTCTCCAGCCGCACGCGGAACATCGCGTTGGGCAGAAGCTCGACCACCTGGCCGCGCATTTCGAGCAGTTCTTCCTTGGCCAAACGGCAACCTCTTTTGAAAATCAGACGTAAAAGCTGGCCGCGCCCATACGCCGAGAGCGGCGAAAAGGAAAGAGGAGCGAAATTACGCAGGGCTATGCTTGTCGAGGAACGCCTGCATCGCGCCAAGATGAGGACGCCACACAATCAGGGTGACCGCGGGGACCGACCCCGCGGTCGTATGCATCACATCCGGACGCCCAGGCCCAGCTTGACCTGGTGCCGGTCGAAATCCTCGGTCGGTCCCGGCAGCGTTGTCACGTCGAAGCCGCGCAGCTTCGTGTAGACATATTCGATCTTGCCATAGGCGCTGGGGCCGAACTGCTGTTCGACGCCGCCACCCAAATGATAGCCGTTCAGATTCTGGCGCAGGCTGAGCACGCTCGGCGGATTGGTCGTGCGCGTCGAATCATAGGCGATGCGGCCGCGGGTATAGCCGCCCTTCACGTACAGCAACGTAGTCGGGCTGACCGCGATGCCGACGCGGCCGCCCGCGGTCAGCGACAGCGGCGCGCGGTAGCAGTTGGTCGCGCCGATCAATGTGGTGCACGCCTCGCCCGACGAACCCTCGGCACCGACATAGCCGCCGATCAGCAACGCGCGACCGACCGGCACGTCGAAACCCGCCTCGCCGCCGTAGGTCACGCCTTCCTTGGTGACGATGTCGCCGCTCAGCCGGTCATAACCCGCCTGGACCTCCAAGCGCAGTCCGCCGAAGACGTCGGCGTCGCTCGGCAGCGGCTCGTAGGGCAGGTACGGGCCGTCCTGCGGGACCGGCGCGGCATAGACCGGGTAGCCGCCGGTATGGGTCGTGACGACCACGCCCGGGCGCGTCGTGCGGGTAACGGTGGTGTGAGTCTGCTGTGCGGCCGCTGGCAGAGCGACGCTCGCGAGTGCGACGAAGGCGAGTGTTTTCATGGACGTGTCCCCTTTGTTGCATGCCGGCCTATGGAGGCGGGGGTGCCGGGGCAAGCGGAGTCCCGGGCGGGACTGTGCCGGATGTGCCGTTTTCGGAAAAGGTACCGGCTGAGACCGGCTAGAGCGATCGGAAGCCGCTCTAAGCGACGCGGCGAAGCCGCGCCGTCGGTCGGGGGCGCTCTGCCGCCCCCGCCGGCCGGTCGCGCTTGCCGACGCGGGGCGTCAGCCTGCGCTGCCAGCTAGCGCTGCCAGCAGCAGCAGCGCGACGATATTGGTGATCTTGATCATCGGGTTGACCGCCGGACCCGCCGTATCCTTGTACGGATCGCCCACCGTGTCGCCGGTGACCGCGGCCTTGTGCGCCTCCGACCCCTTGCCGCCGTGGTTGCCGTCCTCGATATATTTCTTGGCATTGTCCCACGCGCCGCCGCCGCTGGTCATCGAGATCGCGACGAACAGGCCCGACACGATCACGCCCAGCAGCATCGCGCCGAGCGCAGCGAAGCCCTGCGCCTGACCCGCCACTGCCCGAACGATGAAGTATACCGCGATCGGGCTGACGACCGGCAGCAACGAGGGGATGATCATCTCCTTGATCGCCGCCCGCGTCACGATGTCGACTGTGCGGCCGTAATTGGGCCGGCTGGTTCCTTCCATGATCCCTGGATTGTCGCGGAACTGGTCGCGGACGTCCTGCACCACGCTGCCCGCCGCGCGGCCGACCGCAGTCATGCCGAACGCGCCGAACAGATACGGCAGCAGCGCGCCGAGCAGCAGACCGACGATGACGTACGGATTGCTCAGGCTGAAATCGACCGTGACGTCGGGGAAGAACTCCTTGAGGTCGGTCGTGTAGGCGCCGAACAGCACGAGTGCAGCGAGCGCGGCCGAGCCGATGGCATAGCCCTTCGTTACCGCCTTCGTCGTGTTGCCCACCGCGTCGAGCGCGTCGGTGCGGTGCCGCACGTCGTCGGGCAGCCCCGCCATCTCGGCAATGCCCCCGGCGTTGTCCGTCACCGGGCCATAGGCGTCCAGCGCGACGACCATCCCGGCCAGCGCCAGCAGCGACGTCGCCGCGAACGCGACCCCGATGATGCCTGCCAGCTGGTAGGTCGCGATGACCGCGACAACGATGACCAGCGTCGGCAGCGCGGTCGATTCCAGGCTGATCGCCAGGCCCTGGATGACGTTGGTGCCGTGGCCGGTTTCGGACGCTTTGGCGATCGACTTGACCGGGCGATAGGCGGTGCCGGTGTAATATTCGGTGATCCAGACGAGCAGGCCGGTGACGGCCAGCCCGATCATCATGCAGCAGAACAGGTCGAGCGCGGTGAACGCCTGGCTGCCGACCGCCTGTGCGCCGAGCACCGCTTCGGTCGTCAGCGTGTCCGTTGCCCCTTCCAGGAAGCCCGCGCCGCCTATCACCGCGTTCAGGTCGCCGAATGCATATTGGAACACGCCGTAAATCGCGAAAACCGACAGGCCGACGGTGACCCAGAAGCCCTTGTAGAGCGCGCCCATGATCGAGCCCTTCGACCCCAGCCGGACAAAATACGTCCCGATGATCGAGGTGACGATGCACACCCCGCCGACCAGCAGCGGGACCGACATCAGCGTCAGCAGCTCGGCCGACGATGCCTTCACGAGGAGCGCGATCGACACCATCGTCAGGCCGATGGTGACGACGTATGTCTCGAATAGGTCGGCGGCCATGCCGGCGCAGTCGCCGACGTTGTCGCCGACGTTATCGGCGATGACCGCGGGGTTGCGGGGGTCGTCCTCCGGAATGCCCGCCTCGACCTTGCCGACCAGGTCGGCGCCGACGTCGGCGGCCTTGGTGAAGATGCCGCCGCCCAGACGCGCGAAGATCGAGATCAGCGACGCGCCGAAGGCCAGGGCGGTCAGCGCCTCAATCACTTCACGGTCGTTGGGCGCGACACCGGCCGGGCCGACGAGATACCAGAAGATGCCGGCGATCGAGAGCAGGCCCAGGCCCGCCACCAGCATGCCGGTGATCGCACCCGAGCGGAACGCCATGGTCAGCCCGCCCTGGAGCGATCCGCGTGCAGCCTCCGCGGTACGGACGTTGGCGCGCACCGAGATATGCATGCCGACGTAACCGGCGACACCCGACAGCACCGCGCCGATCAGGAATCCGGCAAGGGAGATGGTGCCGAGCGTCAGGAACAGCACGGCGGCAACGACGACGCCGACGATGGCGATGGTGGTATATTGGCGGCCGAGATAGGCCTTGGCGCCTTCCTGGATGGCGGCGGCGATGTCCTGCATCTTGGCATCGCCCGCGGGGCTTTTCAGCACCTGCGAGCTGGTGACGAGGCCATAGAGCACGGCGATGACGCCGCACGCGATGGCCAGATAGACGATTGTCATAGGCGATCTTCCCCTAATTCCTTCACGCAACGCTACGCGAGCACACAGTCAGGAAACGGCCCGGCTCTTTTGACGGCTGGGTCCGAGATCAAGGAGAGGGAGGCTATAGGGGCGATCGGCGGCGTGCAAGCCGCGCCGGTCAGGCGTGCAGCCAGCCGAGCTTTGCGGGCAGCGGGATAGGGGTGCCAGCATCCGTCAGCGTCAGGCCGGCATCCTGCGTGAACTGCCCGATCCGCGTCGCCGACACGGCGGGGTGTTCGTTGGCCGGCAGCGCGAAGAGCAACTCGTAATCATCACCCGCGATCGCCGCAGCCACCCGGTCACCGCTCCAGGCGCTGTAGGCGTCTGACAGCGGGACCCTGGCGAGATCGATCGTCACGCCGCATCCACTTTCCTTTGCCATGCGCGTGGCGTCGATCAGCAACCCGTCGGACACGTCCATCATCGCGCTGACGTGGCGCGCGAGCCGCTGTCCTTCGGCCAATCGCGGCGTCGGCCGGCGATAGCGCTCGAGCAGGGTCGCGGGGCCGTCCGCACCGCGTGCGATCGCCAGACCGGCGCCGGCATCGCCGATCGTGCCGGTCACCCATAGGCCGTCGCCCGTCTGCGCGCCGCTGCGCACCGGCGCGGTCGCCGCGCGGCCGATCGCGGTCACCGCGAAGGTCCGCCCGCCCGACACCGTGTCCCCGCCGAGCAACGTGCAGCCAAACATCCGAAGCGCGGCGTCGAATCCATCGAGGAACGCCGCGTCCCATGCCGGATCGCCGAGCGGCATCCCCAGAAGGACGCCCTCCGGCGTTGCCCCCTTGGCCGCAAGGTCGGACAGATTCACCGCGAGCAGTTTCCAGGCGACGTCACCCGCCGGATCGTCGGCCAGGAAATGCACAGTCTCGACCATCAGGTCGCTCGTCAGCACCAGGTCACCGATTCGGGCGGCATCGTCGCGCAGATCGAGTGCACCCGGGTGCAAAGGCAGCCGGCGCAAACGGTCGAGAATTTCAATCTCTGTCATCGATATCCGTTCAGCCGATCGGCCGCCGCCGCGTCAACCGACCAACGCGGTGTGACGAGAAGCCTCCGCATCCATTTGCAATCATTCGTGAGAGTCATTTTCACGTTCTCGGTTCCCCTGACCGGTCGTGCTCGGATGCGCGAAATCCGCGAGAAATCGCAGCTGACATTATTAATCGAAATTTATCCGTTCATGCCTACGCCGATCGTCGATCGCTGGTGGTGCGGCCTCTCTGCGCCACTCCCATCACCCGATGGGAACAGGAGACTGAAACGTGTTTCACTGGTTTTACGCAAATGCGCCGATCCGTCGAAAGTTCGATGTTCTGACGGGTGTCTATACCACCCTCGGCGCAGTTCCGGTCGCGACGACGTGGCTCGCGATCACCGGCACCGTGGCGCCGACCGCGCTTCTGGCTGCCGCGGGCGGTGCGCTGGGCGGCATCATCGCGATTGCCTTGTGGTCGAAGAAAGCGGTGTGCGATCCCTATGTCGCTTCTGTTGTCCGTATGGAGGGCATCGCTGCCGGCGACCTCGACACCCCGATCACCTTCCACGAGCATCGCGACTGCGTCGGTCGCATGGCGCGTGCTATGGAAGTCTTCCGTGCCAATGGCGCGATCGTGCGAACGGCCAGCGCCGCGCAGGAGCAGATCGTCGCTGCTCTGGGCGGTGGCCTGTCGAAACTGGCGAGCAGCGACCTGACCTACCGCATCAACGAGCCGTTCCCGGCGGACTATGATCGCCTGCGGTTCGACTTCAATCGCGCGATGGACGCGATGAGCGAAACGATGACCGCCGTCAGTGAAGCGACCGCGGGCATCAACAACGGTGCCAGCGACATTCGCCAGGCGTCGGACGATCTGTCGCAGCGCACCGAACAGCAGGCCGCGAGCCTGGAGGAAACCGCTGCGGCGATGGACGAGATCACCGGGACGGTACGCGAGACAGCGGCGGGGGCCACGCGCGCCAATGCGGTCGTCGCCGAAGCGCGCGAAGAGGCTGAGCAGTCGGGCGACGTCGTCCGTCGCGCGGTCGATGCGATGAGCGGCATCGAGCGTGCCTCGACCGAAATCAGCGAGATCATCACCGTCATCGACGGCATCGCGTTTCAGACCAATCTGCTGGCACTCAACGCCGGCGTCGAGGCGGCACGCGCCGGTGACGCGGGCAAGGGCTTCGCCGTCGTCGCATCCGAAGTCCGCGCGCTCGCCCAGCGATCGGCCGATGCGGCGAAGGACGTCAAGGCCAAGATCATGGCCTCGTCCGAACAGGTCGAAGTCGGCGTGGAACTGGTCAGTGAAACGGGCAAGGCACTACAGCGGATCATCAGCCGCATCGGCGACATCAGCGCGCTGGTCGGCACGATCGCATCGTCGGCGTCGCAGCAGGCGAACGGCCTGCAGCAGGTCAACACCGCGGTTTCCGAAATGGACGGCGTAACCCAGCAGAATGCCGCGATGGTCGAACAGGCGACCGCCGCTGCCCGCAGCCTGGCCGAGGAAGCCGACGCGCTCGCCCGCCAGGTTTCGCGTTTCCGCCTCGACGAAACGCAGCGCGTACCCGCTGCGAGCCAGAATAACGTCCACACGCTTCAGACCCGCGCCGCGCAGGCCGGCCGCGACATCGCTCGTACGACTCGCAAATGGGTCGCGGTCGGTGGTGGCGGCTCGACAGCGGTCGCACCGGCTGTCGCCGAGGACGACTGGTCCGAATTCTGACGGGTCACCGCAGCAGTGGCGACTTGAAGCCGGGCAGTCGTAGTTAAATCAAACTTAGGCATTTGTTCGTAGCACCGACGCGGGATTCCGAATCTCTGCGGCAACGGGGGGTGGCCGCGTGAGCATCGGATGCGAAGGGAGGGAAGTGAAATGCTTCACTGGTTCTACGCGAATGCTCCGGTGCGCCGTAAGTTCGACGTGCTCACCGGCCTGTATACGATTCTTGTTGCGGTTCCTGTTGCCACGACCTGGCTGGCGACCGCGGGTGTTGCAGCGCCGTCCACGTTGGTCGCCATCGCCGTTGGTGCGCTCGCCTGTGTAGTGGGCGTCGCGCTGGCATCGAAAAAGGCGGTTTGCGACCCCTATGTCACGACGGTGGTCCGGATGGAGGGTCTGGCCCGCGACGAATTTGATACACCCATTCGATTCGCCGATCACCGTGACTGCGTGGGTCGCATGGCGACCGCTATGGAAACCTTCCGTGCAAACGGTCAGACGCTGAAAATTACCAAGGAGGCGATCGTTTCCTCGCTTGGAGCCGGCCTGTCGAAGCTGGCCAGCGGCGATTTGACCTACCGCATCACCGAGCCCTTTCCGGCCGAGTTCGAGCGTCTGCGGACCGATTTCAACGGTGCGATGGATGCCGTCAGCGAAGTCATGAGCGCGGTCAGCAACGCGACCTCGGGCATCAGCAACGGCGCCAGCGACATTCGCCAAGCGTCGGACGATCTGTCGCAGCGGACCGAACAGCAGGCCGCGAGCCTGGAGGAAACCGCAGCGGCGATGGACGAGATCACCGGGACGGTACGCGAAACGGCCGCCGGTGCTACCCGGACCAACGCGGTCGTGGCAGAGGCCCGCGAAGAGGCCGAGCAGTCGGGCGACGTCGTCCGCCGCGCTGTCGACGCGATGAGCGGTATCGAGCGGGCCTCAAGCGAAATCAGCGAGATCATCAGCGTCATCGACGGCATCGCCTTCCAGACCAACCTGCTGGCGTTAAACGCGGGTGTCGAGGCGGCGCGCGCCGGCGACGCGGGCAGGGGCTTTGCGGTTGTGGCGTCCGAGGTCCGGGCGCTGGCCCAGCGCTCGGCCGATGCGGCGAAGGACGTGAAGGCCAAGATCATCGCCTCATCCGAACAGGTCGAAGTCGGCGTCGAACTGGTCAGCGAGACGGGCAAGGCGTTGCAGCGCATCATTGGTCGCATCGGCGAGATCAGTGCGCTGGTCGGCACGATCGCATCGTCGGCATCGCAGCAGGCGAACGGCCTGCAGCAGGTGAACACCGCGGTCTCCGAAATGGACGGCGTGACCCAGCAGAACGCCGCTATGGTGGAACAGGCGACCGCCGCCGCGCGCAGTTTGGCCGAGGAAGCCGAATCGCTGGCGCGGCAGGTCGGCCGGTTCCGTCTCAGCGATGCACCGCACGGGCTCGCCGCCAGCCAGAACACCGTCCACGCCCTTCAGACCCGCGCCGCGCAGGTCGGTCGCGACATTGCCCGCACGGCCCGCAAATGGGTCGCCGTCGGCGGCGGCGGATCGGCCGCGGCCGCGGTGGCGGAGGACGACTGGTCGGAATTCTGACCCGCCGCCCGCCCCCCCCGCCGCGCCCTATCCGTTCAGGAGCTTTCACGTCATGACTATCGCCCTCACCTCCATCCTCGACACCGCTGCGGCGGGCCCCTTGCGGGCTGAGCTTCGCAAGGCGGTCGACGGCGGCCGGCCGATCGTGATCGACGGTAGTGGGGTGGAACGGACCGGGCAGGCCTGCCTGCAGGTCCTGGTCGCCGCGCAGGCTGCGGCGGTGGGGGCGGGTCTGACCTTCCGCATCGACGAACCCAGCGACAAGCTGGCGAATATGGCGATCCTCGCCGGTCTCCGTCCGCTGCTTGCCGCCTGAGGCGGGGGAGTTATCCGATGGATCTCGATGCAATCCAGCAGATCTTCTTCCAGGAATGCGAAGAAGGCCTGGCCGGCATGGAAGCGAGTTTCGCGGCCCTGCGCGACGGTGACCGTGACGGCGAGACGATCAATGCCGTGTTCCGCTGCGTCCATTCGATCAAGGGCGGCGCGGGGGCGTTCGGCTTAGAGCGGCTGCAAGCCTATACCCATCACTACGAGACTTTGCTCGATCGCATCCGCGACGGCACGCTGGAGCTGACGCCGGACCTGCTCGACCTGGTGATGGTCGCGTTCGACCTGTTGTCTGATCATGTTGCGGCCGCCCGCGACGGCAGTCACACGCCATCGGACGCGCAGATGCTGGAACGGCTGGAGGCGGCGGCAAACGGCCAGACCGTCGGCGGTGATGCCCCCGCGGCGGCGCTTGACGATGACGCGTTCGCGATGCTTGACGACGTCGTCGCTGCATCGTCGGCGGGTGACGACTTCGACGACCTGATGTCGATGCTGGGCGATGTCACCCCGGCCACCAACGCGGTCGTCGCGGCGCCTGTCGCGGACTTCGATCTCGCCGCGTTCGACGCGCTGGCCGATGCGCCCGCCACGCCCGGCGGCTGGCAGCTGACCTATCGCCCGACCGCCAATGCCTTCGACAACGGCGCCGAACCGCTGCTGCTGTTGCGCGAGCTCGCCTATCTCGGCGGTGTCGTGACCGCGTGCGATACCTCCGCCGTCCCGACCCTCGAGGCGATGGATCCGGAATGCGCCTATCTGACGTGGACCGTCGCGCTGCCCGGCCATGTCGCCGAAGACGACATCCGCGCCGCCTTCGAATTCACGGATGCCTGCGCGATCACGCTCGGGCGCGGCGATGCGCCGGCGGTCCCGGTCGCGGCATCCGTCGCACCGGTCGTCGCCCCACCGTCGCCTGCGCCGAAGCTGGTTGCGGTCGCGCCCGCCCCGGCCTCGACGCCCAAGCCCGCTGCCGCCCCGACCCCGGCCGCCGCTGCGCGTCCGACGCAAGCTGCGGTCGTTGCGCAGACGATCCGCGTCGACCTCGACAAGCTCGACCGCCTCGTCAATCTCGTTGGCGAACTCGTCATAACTCAAGCGATGCTCGCGCAGCGTCTGTCGGAATTCGACATGAGCGGCACGCCCGAGATGACCGACCTCGAGCATCTGACGCGCGAGCTGCAGGAATCGACGATGGCGATCCGCGCGCAGCCGATGAAGACCGTGTTCAGCCGCGTGCCGCGCATCATCCGCGAACTGGAAGGTGAAACCGGCAAGCGCGTCCGCCTGGACGTCGAAGGCGAAATGACCGAGGTCGACAAGACCGTCGTCGAACGTATCGGCGAACCGCTGACGCATCTGATCCGCAACGCCGTCGACCACGGGCTGGAATCGCCCGAGGAACGCGTCGCCGCCGGCAAGCCGGCCGAAGGCGTCGTCCGCCTCTCGGCCGCACATCAGTCGGGGCGCATCGTCATCACCGTCGCCGACGACGGCAAGGGCATCGACCGCGAGCGTGTCCGCGCCAAGGCGATCGAGCGCGGCATCGTCCACGCCGATGCGACGCTGAGCGACGAGGACATCGACAATCTAATCTTCGCGCCGGGCTTCTCGACCGCGGCGACCATCACCAACGTGTCGGGCCGCGGCGTCGGCATGGACGTCGTGCGCAAGAACATTCAGGCGCTGGGCGGTCGCATCGGCATCCAGTCGCAGAAGGGGGCGGGGTCGAGCTTCTCGCTCAGCCTGCCGCTGACGCTTGCAGTCGTCGACGGCATGATCGTGACGGTCGGCAGCCAGACCTATGTCATCCCGCTCAGTCACATCGTCGAAAGCGTGCGGCCGTCGCCCGACATGCTGAATGCGCTCGGTCCCCATGGGTCGGTGCTCGACGTGCGCGGGTCCTACGTCCCGGTGCTGCCGGTCTGTGACCACTTGGGCATCCCGGATGCCAACCGCGACCCGATGGGGTCGGTGCTGATCGTCGTCGACGGCGACATGGGCCAGGCCGCGTTGATGGTCGATTCGATCCAGGACCAGCGGCAGGTCGTCGTGAAGAGCCTGGAATCCAATTTCCAGGCGATCGACGGCATCGCCGGAGCGACGATCCTGGGCGACGGGCGTGTCGCGCTGATCATCGATGTCGATGCGCTGACCGCACGTGGCCGGTCAGGCGCGCGCGCGCAGATGGCGAAGGCCGCGTGAGCGCAGCCGCTGCCCTGTCCGGCGCCGAGCGCCAGCGCGAATTCGCCTATGAAGCGGCGGATCATCGTGCGGTCGCGGAGATCGTCTACGGCGAAGTCGGCATCCTGCTGCCTGAGGGCAAGGCGCAGCTGGTCTATGGCCGGCTGGCGCCGCGGGTGCGCGCGTGCGGATTGAGGAGCGTCGGCGATTATGTCGCACTGGTCGGCCGCGACGCGGCGGAAAAGGCGCGGATGATCGACGCTCTGACGACCAACCACACCAGCTTCTTCCGCGAAAGCCACCATTTCGACGACTTCGTCGAGCGGATGTGGCCCAACCTGTCCACGCGACTGACCAGCGGCGGCCGTGTACGACTGTGGTCGGCGGCGTGTTCTAGCGGCGAGGAGCCTTACACCTGGCTGATGGCGATGTTCGGCACCGACCGGGCCGGCGCGCAACGGATGCTGAAGCGCGACATCCGGATGCTGGCGACCGATGTGTCGCCCAGCGTCATCGCCACCGCGCGGACGGGGCGTTATGCTGCGCCTACGCTGCGCACAATTCCCGACGATCTGCGCCGGACATGGGTGACCGGTAATGGTGATGTCCAGGCGATCGACCCGTTGCTGCGCGACGCGATCAGCTTCCGTGCGCTCAACCTGCTGGGCGACTGGCCGATGCGCGGCAAGTTCGACGCAATCTTCTGCCGCAACGTCATGATCTATTTCGACGAACCGACGAAGGCCCGCCTCCAGGCGCGGCTCGCCGACCAGCTCGAGGTCGGCGGGATGCTGTACATCGGTCATTCCGAACGGCTGCTCGGCCGGGTCGAGCAGCGGTTCAAGTGCGTCGGGCGCACCGCGTATCTGAAGGTGTCGGCATGACCGTCCGCACGCTGATCGTCGACGACTCACCGACGATGCACGCCCTGATCGGGCGCAAGCTCGCCGCCGATCCCGAGATCGAGGTGGTGGGCGTCGCGCATGACGCGAACGAGGCGCGCGCGCAGATCAAAGCGCTGAACCCCGACGTCGTCACGCTGGACGTCGAAATGCCGGGGATGAACGGCCTGGAGTTTCTCGAACGGCTGATGCGCCTGCGTCCGACCCCGGTCGTGATGCTATCGACGCTGACGTCGGCCGGCGCGGACGTGAGCCTGGCGGCGCTGGAACTGGGGGCGTTCGATTGTTACGACAAGGCGCGGCTGCAGCTCGGCCCCTCGGGCGGCTATGGCGAGCCGAACCTTTCGGATCTGGTCCGCGCCGCCGCGCGCGCTCAGGTCGCCCGGCCGCGCGACATGGCCCCGGCCCCGAGCCCGGTGGCTGCGCCCGCTCCCATTGCGCCGGTCGCCGGCAAGCTGTTCACGCCACGCGCCAACAGCATGATCGCGATCGGCGCGTCGACCGGTGGGGTCGAAACGCTGATCGCGCTGCTCTCGGAATTTCCGGCCAATTGCCCGCCGACCGTCATTACCCAGCATATGCCGGCCAGCTTCACGCCGAGCTTTGCCGCCCGGCTCGACCGACTGTGCAAGCCGACCGTGTCGGAAGCGCGTCCTGGCGCGCCGCTCGAAGTGGGACGTGTCTATCTGGCGCCTGGCGGCGAGCGGCATCTGGAAATCGCCGGCGACGGCGCGCGGCGTTACTGCCGCCTGGTCGAGGGCGACAAGGTCAACGGCCACCGCCCGTCGGTCGACAAGCTGTTCCATTCGGTTGCGAAGGTTGCCGGTCGCGACGCGGTCGGCGTGATCCTGACCGGGATGGGCGGCGACGGGGCCGAAGGGTTGAAGGCGATGCGCACCGCCGGCGCGATGACCATCGGCCAGGACAAGGCGACCAGCGTCGTCTATGGCATGCCCGCCGTCGCCTTCGACATCGGCGCGGTCGTAGAACAGCATCCGCTGCGCCGCATCGCGCCGCGCATCCTGACGGAATGTGCGGCATGAGCGCGCTCGCCGCCCGCGACGGCTTTCGTCGCGCCACTGTGGCGCAGGGCGAAACGCGCGTCTCGAACGAAACCGATCTCGTGCTGACGACGGTGCTCGGCAGCTGCGTGGCGGCGTGTTTCTACGATCCGGTCGCGCATGTCGGCGGTATCAATCACTATCTGCTGGCCGATGGGACCGCGTCCGACCCGGCATCGATGCAGCGCTACGGCGTCTATGCGATGGAAGTGCTGATCAACGCGATGCTGTCGATGGGCGCGGCGCGGCACCGGTTGAAGGCGCGAATTTTCGGCGGCGCAACGATGCGTCAGGGATTTCGCGATATCGGAGGCACCAATATCGAATTTGCGCGCAGTTTCTTGCGCAACGAACGCATTGCCCTGGTGGGCGAGGATGTCGGCGGATCGAGCGCGCGGCGGGTCGAGTTTCGCCCGGCCGCGGGTCTGGCGCGCTGCCGCTCCGTCACCGAGGCCATCCGCCAGCAGAGCGCGCCGCGTCCGGTTATCCAGCCGGCGACGACGGGCGATGTCGAATTCTTCTGATAACTAGATTCTACCGCGAAGGACCGAAGACGTGACCAAGACGATCATGACCGTCGACGATTCGCCCAGCATGCGGATGCTGCTGCGTGTCGCGCTGACCGACCTGGGCTATGACGTGATCGAGGCCGAGGACGGCGTCCACGCACTCGAAACCTTGGACCAGGCACATGTCGAGCCCGACCTGCTGATTACCGACATCAACATGCCGCGAATGGATGGCTTCGGCCTGATTTCGGAAGTGCGCGGGCAGGGGCGGCGCGGCCTGCCGATCCTGGTGCTGACGACCGAAAGCTCCGACGAGAAGAAGCAGCGCGCGCGCGATGCCGGGGCGACTGGCTGGATCGTCAAACCGTTCCATCCCGAAAAGCTGGCCGCGGCGATCCGCCGCGTGCTGCACTGATTGCTGCGTAGGAGGCCCCTGTCATGTCCCGCCAACTCATCACCTTCGAACTCGGCGACCAGGCTCTCGGCGTCGATATCATGGCGATCCGCGAGATTCGCGCATGGTCGCCGGCGACGCCGCTGCCGAACGTGCCCTCCTATGTCCGCGGCGTGGTCAACCTGCGCGGCGTCGTGCTGCCGGTGCTCGACCTGCGCGCGCGCCTGGGCTGGGGCACGACCGAACCGACCGCGCGTCACGTCATCGTCGTCGTGCGCATCGGCGAACAGCTGCAGGGCATCATCGTCGATGCGGTAAACGACATCGTGTCGGTGCCAGCCGAGCAGATGCAGCCGCTGCCCGACACGGGCGATGCCGAATCCGCACGCTTTCTGGACGGCGTCGCGACGATCGACGACCGCATGATCCTGGTGCTGGCGCTCGACCGGCTGATCGACGAGCCGAACCTGGCCGAGGCCGCCTGACCCGGCCGCGAAGTCCAACCGTTTCCCAAGACTGAAAGCATATTGCGATGGCTGCCACCAAGGTTCTCGTGGTCGATGACTCGCTCACCATGCGGGCGCTCATCTCCGGCGCGCTGGAGAAAATTCCGAACGTCACCATCGTCGGCCTCGCCGATGGAGCCGCGGAAGCGCGTGAGATGGTTGCCGAATGCCGTCCGGATGTCATGACGCTCGACGTCGAGATGCCGGGCATGAGCGGCCTGGAATATCTGGCCGAGATCATGGAAACCAAGCCGATGCCGGTCATCATGTTCTCGACCCGCACGACCGATGGCGCGGCGGATTCGATAGAGGCGCTGCGGCTGGGTGCGATCGATTGTTTCCCCAAGCCCAAGGTGGCGGCGCCAAAGGAACTCGAATCGATCATCGTGAAGCTCGGCAAGCGGATCAAGGCGGCGAAGAACGTCGAGCTGAAGGGTAGGGCTCCGGTCGTGAAGGCCACGCCGCCGATCAACTGGAACGGGCGCCTGGTCGTTCTGGGCGGCGACGCGTCAAGCACGACCAAGTTCTTCGAGATCTTGGGTGGCTTCCCCGCAAACTGCCCGCCGACGCTGGTCGTCCAGCATCTGGGCGAAGGGCTGGTCGACGGCATGGTCGCCAAGCTGAACGAACAGGTCGCGCCCAAGGTCGTCGTTGCGGCGGACGGCATGAAGATCGAGCAGGGCCATGTTTATTTCGCGCCGGCGGGCGAGCATCACATGGTGGTCGACGCCTGGCCCGACGGCCACATCCGCTTCCTGGCGCGCGAGCCCGTGGCGGGCGAGCGGCCGTCGATCTCGCTGCTGTTCGCCGCCGCGGCCAAGGCGGCGGGCAATAACGCGGTCGGCGTGCTGCTGATGGACGGCAACGAAGATGGTGGCGGGGGGCTGAAGGCGCTGAACGGTGCCGGCAGCTATGCCTTCACGCCCGACGCGGCGGCCGGTGCCGGCGCCTATACCTTGTCGCGCAACATCACGTCGCAGCCGGTACCCCCGGGCGCGCTGCCGGCGTCGATCCTGAAGATGTGTTCGAAATGATGGCGCGCGCGGTTTCCGACGACCGCGGCCTGTCGTTGCCCGAGGCCTTGGCCGAGGAACTCGTGCTCGCCTCCAAGGTGCTCGCCGATCTCGCCTATGATCTGGGCGCCGACGAAGCGACGCTGCGCCGGCACATGACCAGCCTGCAGAAGATCGACCAGCTGACGCAGGCTCAGCTGGCCATCGCCGGCGTGCTGCGCCGCCTCGATGATCCGCAGGCGGCACTCGGTGACATCACGCTGGAGAGCATGGCCCGGCGCATCCAGCGCGGCATGGTCGAAGGAGTCTATCCCGCGACGGCGACCTACGACATCGCCAACTGATCGCCTCCGGCGGCCCGCGACCCGGGAACCGTCAGGCGGAAGGCCGTCGGCACTTCCGGCAGCAAGACCAGGTCGCCGCCATGCGCGCGGGCGATGCGGCGGGCAAGCGTCAGGCCGATGCCTGACCCCTCCGGCTTGGTCGTATGGAACGGTCGGAAGATTCGCGCGCGCTCCGGCGCTGCCACCCCTGCCCCCGTGTCGCGGACATCGATAAGCAGCTCCGCTTCGTCGGCGACCAGCGTCAGCGTGACCGTTGCCGGCCCCGCGCCGGCCAGTGCCGCCTCCCCGGCATTCTGCAGCAAGGCCCAGATCGCCTGCGTCATCTGATCGCGATCGATCGCCGCACCCGGGCCGCCTGACAGCTGTGTTTCCAGCGTCACTGCGTCGCGGAAGCGATGCCTGAACAGCCGGGCGATATCCTCCAGCAACTCGGCAAGCGCGACCGGCGCCGGGACTGGCTCGGGCAGGCGCGCAAGCATGCGATAGGCCTGAGTGAAACGTTCCAGCCCTTCGATCCGCCGGGCGAGCGTGGCGAGGATCGCCGATAGTTTCGGGTCCGCGCGCTCGGCCGCCACGACGGCACTGTCGGCGAGCGACACGACCGGCGACAGGCCGTTCAGCAATTCGTGGCCCAGGATATCGATCATCTCGTCGTCCGCCCGCGCTTCCGCGGCGCGCTCCTCGGCATCGACGTTGATCAGCACCGCCAGCGCGGGGCCGCGGACGCTGTCGACGCGATCGATGCGGAAACGACGCCCTTCGTGGCGCAGGTGGCGCGCCGTGTCGCTCGTCAGCGCCTCGGGCACCGGCAGGATGCGGTCGTCGGTCGCGAACAGCGCGCGCGCCGACCGGTTGAGTGCTCGCGCGCCGCCGACGTCGCGGCGGACGAGCGGCACCGGGACCTGATCGAGCAAGGCGTGCAGCAGCGCACCATCGGGCAAGCGATCGGGGGTAGGAGCGGGATCGTCGGCCAGAGGTGCCCGGAGCGTCGTCCAACAGCCCAATCCGATCAGCCAGCCCGTCGCCAGCACGGCTCCCGCCAGCGTCCCCCACAGTCCCGCGTGCCACGCCAGGACCATCGCGGCGCCTGCCGCCGTCAGGACGACGCCGGTCAGCGCCTGACCGAATGCCTGGTGCGGGTGCATCTGACCCATCACCCATCCCCTCGTTCGTGCGTTGGCTTACAGCCCATAGCGCGCCATCCGACGATAGAGCGCACCCCGACTCAGCCCCAGCGCGGTCGCGGCGTGGCTGACATTGTGGTGATGCTCGCGCAACGCCGCCTCGATCATCGCGCGCTCGACCGAATCGAGATCGTATCGCGTACCCTGCGGAAGCTCCGGCGTCGCTACGGTCGCCGTGGGGGCGAGGAGTGGCGCGTCGATGATCCCGTCGCCGAGCAGCACCGCGCGCTCCACTGCGGCGGCCAGTCCGCGTGCATCGTCGGCCCAGTTCGTCTCGGCGATCACCGCTTCGGAATCCGCGGTGAAGCGCGGTGGCGCCAGTCCAAAACGATCCGCCGCCAGCCGCGCGAAGTGGCGGGCGAGCAGCAGCGCATCGCCGCCGCGTTCGTGCAGCGGCGGCACCGGAATCGCGATCGCTGCGATCCGCCGGGCGAGCGCCGGCGTGATTGCGGCGGGCGTGTCGGCGATGGCGATCGTCCGGGCGCCGGCCGGCAGTCGGTCGAGCAACCTTTCCTGCGCGACCGCGTCGATCCGGTCGGGGTGGCGCAGCAGCAGTGTGCCGGTCGCTCCCGTCATCCGATCCCAGGCAGCGGCATCGCGCAGGTCGATCCGCACGATCGGCCCGGCCGCATGCGGTGAGGCGGCATGGAGGGCGGCGGCGACCAGACTGCGTCCCGATCCTGACGGCCCGGTCACCAGCACGCCGGCGGCGGTCGGGCCGACCCGCGCGATCAGGTCGCGCACCCGCGCGATCGCGGCGCTGTCGCCGAGCAGGCGGGCCGGTTCGGCAGCGGCTGGCGGGGTAGGAGTGGCGGCGACGGTCGGCCCCTGCGCCACGGCTGCCTCGATCTTCTCGACCAGCTCGGCATTGCGCCATGGCTTCATCACGAAATCACGCGCGCCCGCCTGCATCGCCGACACCGCGATGCGGATGCCGCTGTGCGCGGTTATGACGATGACGCAGGCGGCCGGGTCTTCGGCCAGGATGCGCGCCAGCACCGTCAGCCCTTCGTCGCCGCTCGTTCGGCCGGGCGTATAGTTCATGTCGAGCAGGATCGCGTCGTAACGCCGTGCGGCCAGACGCGAGAACGCTTCTTCGGGTCCTGCTGCGATGTCGTAGCGATGGCCGGCCAGTTCGAGCGCGATACCCAGCGATTCGGCGACGCGGATATTGTCGTCGACCAGCAGGGTCGATAGCCCGCTTGACGGGGCCTGCGACTGTCCATTCCTGGACAGTGCGTCCGGACGTGGACGGTCGCCGATCGGGCTTTGCGAGGAAAATCCTGAATTCATAACGCTTTAGGTGTTTCGGCCCTGTTGGGTGACACTCGCCCCATGATGACCGAAGCCAGCCAAGGTGCAATCCCATCCCCGGGCGCTGCGATGGACCGCAAGGTTCAGCGCCCGCCGCGACCGTGGTGGCGGCGCCCCGTGACGTGGATCGCCGCGATGGCCGTCGTCGCGGCAATCGCCCTGTGGCGCTTCCTGCCCGCCGCCGGATCGACCGACATCGCCGCCGACGCGCTCGAAACCGGCGAGGTGACCCGCGCCGCATTCGACGACTATTTGCCCGTCCGCGCGACCGTCGCGCCGCGGGTGACGACCTTGGTCGGCGTGCTTGCGGGCGGACAGGTCGAGCGGTTGCTGGTGCAGGACGGCACGATGGTCACCGCTGGCCAGCCGATCGCGACGCTGGCCAATCCCGAACTCCGGTTGGACGTGCTGACGCGGGAGGCACAGATCGCCAGCCAGCTGGGCGGCGTCGCGAGCGAAGGGCTGGGGATTGAGCGCAATCGGCTCGATCGCGCCGCGCAGGTCGCGCAGGCCGAATACGACCTGATCAAGGCGCGCCGCGACCTGTCGATCCGCCAGCAGCTCCACGACAAGGGCTTCCTCTCGGATGCGGGCGTGAAGAGCTTCGAGGAGGAGGCCAGATATCAGGAGCGCCGCCTCGCTCAGCTGCGCACCGGCCGCGCGACCGAGGCGCGGATCACCGCGACCCAGTCGGCACGCCTCAATGAAACGCAGGGGCGCCTGGCCGGCAATCTATCGGCCGTCCGCGCCGGGCTGGAGGCGCTGACGATCCGCGCGCCGGCCGGCGGTCGCCTGACCAACTTCACGCTGCAGCCCGGCCAGACGCTGAAAGCCGGGGACCCCGCAGGGCAGGTCGACAGCGAAGGATCGTGGAAGCTGGAGGCCGACGTCGATGAATTCTACCTTGGTCGGGTTGCAGTCGGCCAGCGCGCAAGGACGGCGGACGGGCTTGCGCTGGCCGTGTCGAAGGTGCTGCCGGCTGTGAAGGACGGCCGCTTCCGTGTCGAGCTGACCTTCGATGGCGCGCCAAAGGGCCTCAATCGCGGCCAGACGATCGATATCCGAATCACCCTGGGCGCCGCGAGCCGCGCGCTGATCGCCCCAATCGGCGGCTGGCTGGAAGCGGGCGGCGGCACGTCGGCCTTCGTGCTCGACGCCGATGGCGCACATGCCCGCCGCCGCAGCATCAAGACTGGCCGGCGCAATCCCGAACAGGTCGAGATCCTCTCCGGCCTGACCGCCGGCGACCGCATCATCACCACCAACACATCGTCCGTGAAGGGCGACATCCTGAACATCCGATAGGGGAACAGACAGATGATCCGCATGGAAGGCATCCAGCGCCGCTACGTCTCCGACGAGGTCGAGACGACCGCGCTGCACGACATCGACCTACACGTCGGCCAAGGGGAGTTCCTGGCGATCATGGGGCCATCGGGCTGCGGCAAGTCGACCCTGCTCAACACGCTGGGCACCGTCGATCGCTCGACCGCCGGGCGCTATCTGTTCGGCGACCGCGACCTGGCGGCGCTCGACGAGGGCGAGCTGGCGAAGTTCCGGGGCAGCACGCTCGGCTTCGTGTTCCAAAGCTTCAACCTGATCGACGAACTGACGATCGAGGAGAATGTGGCGCTCGGCCTCGCGTACCGCAGCGACGCCGGCGACCGGAAGGGGCGCGTCGCCGCCGCGATGGACAAGGTCGGTATCGCGCACCGTGCCCGCCACTTCCCGCACCAATTGTCGGGCGGCCAGCAGCAGCGCGCCGCCATCGCCCGCGCCATCGTCGGCGACCCGAAGCTGATCCTGGCCGACGAGCCGACCGGCAACCTCGACACCGCCAATGGCGAGCAGGTGATGAACATCCTGACCGGCCTGAACGACGCTGGCGCGACGATCATCATGGTCACCCACTCGCCCAGCCACGCCGACATGGCGAAGCGCCGCATCGACATGCTCGATGGCCGCATCGTCGCCAGCGCCATGCGCGCGATCTGACCTGACCTGAGGGAGACTTGACCATGATCCGTACCGCCACCACCGCCGCCCTGCTGCTCGCCGCCACCGCCGCGATCGCTCAGGGGCCCGAACGCCGCTTCGACGTGAAGGGCTTCGACGCAGTCGAGCTCGACTCGTCCGACGCGATCCGCGTGATGCGGGGAGCCCGCTTCTCAATCACCGCCGCTGGCGATCCGCGTGCGGTCGCCGCGCTCGACGTCTCCGTCCGCGGCGGTACGCTGCGCGTCGATCGCCGCCCGGGCCGCTACAATGATCGCGGCGCGACCGTGACCGTCGTCATGCCGGCCCTGCGCGCGGCGAACCTGTCCGGGTCGGGCAGCATTCGCGTCGACGGCGTCGCGAGCGACGGTTTCACCGGCCGGCTGGGCGGATCGGGCAGCCTGATCCTCGATACGCTGGCCGCGCGCACCGCGACCTTCGACCTGTCGGGATCGGGCACGATCTCTGCTACCGGCCGCGCCGATACGGTCAAGCTGGCGCTCGGCGGATCGGGCCGGATCGATACCCGGCGCCTCGCGACTCGCGACATTACGGTCGATCTCGGCGGGTCGGGCGCGGTCACGGCGGCGGCCACCACCACGGCGTACGTCCGCGCCGGCGGATCGGGCAGCGTCCGCATCGATGGGTCTGCCACCTGCACCATCCGCAAGGGCGGCACCGCGACCGTCCACTGCGGCTGATCCTCTTCCTTTTGCCAAAGGCCCCGCGCCCATGAATCGCTTCGCGCTCCTGTCGCTCTACCGCTCGCTCGTCCGCCACAAGCTCTACGCCGCGCTCAACATCGGCGGGCTGGCGGTGGGGATCGCGGTGTTCCTCGTGCTGGGCCTGTACGTTCGGTTCGAGACGAGCTTCGAGAAATGGCTGCCGGACTATCAGAAGGTCTACATCGTCCAGACCAACTGGACGTTGCCGGAAAGCCCGGCAAACGGGGCCTATCCCCATACGATGGGCGGCCTGCTCGATCAGTTGCGCGAGGATTTTCCGGGCACGATCGGCACGCGCATCCGGGGCGGGCAGGGCGGCGGCACGGTGCTGCGTGACGGGCGTGCGACGAGCGAAAATATCGCGCAGGTCGATCCGAGCTTTTTCAGTGTATTGCCGATACCCCTTGTGCGGGGTTCGGCGGCGACCGCGCTTGCACAGCCTGGCGATGTCGTGATCGACGAGGTCATCGCACGCAAATATTTCGGTGATCGCGATCCGGTCGGCCAGCCGCTGACCGTGGCGGTGGACAGCGCGCAGGCCTACCGGGTGACGGGCGTCTTCCGTACCCTGCCCGCGAACAGCGACCTGAAACTGTCGATCCTGGTCCCGATGCCGCGGACGCCGCCGTCAAAGAACTGGTATCGCTGGGGCAGCACGACATTGCAGACCTATCTGCGCTTCGACGATCCCGCCGCGGCGCGCGCGTTTGAAGGCAAGCTGACCGCCTTCGTCGACCGTCGCGGGACGGCACTGGCGTCCCCCGGCGAGAAGCCGTCCGCCTTCCAGCAGTTGCGGTTGTTGCCGCTGACGCGCCTGCACCTCGAACCGCAGGGGCAGGAAAGCAACAGCAAGACGACGACCGTCACCACGCTGGGCCTGGTGGGGCTGCTGACGTTGCTGATCGCGATCGTCAATTATGTGAACTTGGCAACAGCACGCGCCGGATTGCGCGCGCGCGAAGTTGCCATGCGCAAGGTGTTGGGCGCCAGCCGACAGGCGCTGATCCGCCAGTTTCTGGGCGAGGCCATTCTGACGGTCGCGATCGCCGCCTTGGGCGGCCTCATCATCGCCGAACTGGGCCTGCCGTTGGTCAATGCGGCAGGCGGGCTGACGCTGACGATTCCCTATGGCGTCGTCGTGCCTGCGCTCATCGGGCTGACGATCGTCGTCGGCGTCGTGGCCGGCCTGTATCCGGCCCTGCTGCTGTCACGCTTTCCCGCGGCCGCGGTGCTGGCTTCGGCGCGCTCGCCCGGCGGCGGTCGTACCGGGACCCGTGTTCGTGAAACGCTGGTGGTGGCGCAGTTCGGTCTGGCTATCGCATTCATGATCGGCACGGCCGTCCTGATCGCGCAGACCCGCTATGTCCGGCAGACCGACCTCGGCTTCAAGCGCGAGGGATTGCTGGTCGTCACGTCGATGGCGGACTCGCTGGTCAAGCCGGCGAACAAGCCTGCGCTGCTCAGCGCCTTACGCAGCTTGCCGCAGGTCCGCGACGTCACCTTCGCCAATGCCTCGGTCGGTGGCAGCGGCGAAAGCAACAGCGACAACGTGCCCTTGCCCGGCGTCGCCGGAGCCGGCCCCTCACTGAACGTCGTCGCGGTGGGGCCGCGCTTCTTCGAAACGCACGGCGCGCGTCTGATCGCCGGCCGTCTGTTCGACGATGCTTACGGCAAGGACAACGCATCGAATCAGGATCAGGCCAAGGGGCGGAACGTCGTCGTCAACCGACGTGCCCTGGCCAGCCTGCGCATCCGATCGGCGCAAGACGCGATCGGCAAGACCGTTGGCGGCAATCGCCCCCGGACCATCGTCGGCGTCATCGACGACCTGCGTTTCGATTCGCCGCGCAGCCCGAACGCACCCGCCTATTACGTCTATTATCCGAAGGTCGAGGACATCGGAACGACGATCGCGACGATTCGCTTCTCCGGTGATCCGCGCACTGCGCTGCCGACGGTGCGTGCGCTGTGGCAGCGCCTGGTTCCAGACGTGCCTTTCAACGGTGAAACCGCCGACACGCGCCTGACGCAATTCTACGAAGCCGACGATCGTGCGACCCGCCTGTTCGGCATCGGCGCTGGCTTGGCCGTCCTTATCGGCTGCGTCGGCCTCTGGGGCCTAGCGTCCTTTAACACCGCTCGGCGGACGAAGGAGATCGGCATCCGCAAGACGCTGGGCGCCTCGGCCACCGATATCGTCAAGCTGTTGGTCGGGCAGTTCCTGCGGCCGGTGCTGATCGCCAACATCGTCGCCTGGCCGCTGGCGTTCGTCGCGATGCGCACTTGGCTTGCCGGGTTCGAGGATCGGATCACGCTGTCGCCGCTCTATTTTCTCGGTGCGACTGCGGCGGCGACAGTGGTCGCGGTGCTGACCGTGCTCGGCCAGTCGCTTAAGGCCAGCCGCGCCGCGCCGGCTTGGGCATTGCGGCATGATTAGGCGCGGACTGATCGCCGCGGCGCTGCTGGCCGCGACCCCGGCGCACGGGCAGAGCTTGCGCGAGGCCTTGGCGGCGGCCTGGGCGACGAACCCCGACTTCGCCGCCGCCCGCGCGCGGCAGGAGGCGCTGGCCGAAACCCCGGAACAGGCCCGTGCCGCGGCGCGGGCGACCGCCGGGGTCGCTGTCGACGGCGGCTACGATCGATCGGGCGTCGGGCGATCGGCGAGCGGGACCATCACCGCGACGCTGCCGATCTGGACCGGCGGGCGCGTGGCGTCGGCAGTGCGTGCCGCCAAGGGGGACGTCGCCGCAGGCGCGGAAACGTTGCGCGATGCCGAAGCGGCGATCCTGGAACGTGTCGTCGGCGCCTATGCCGACCTGCTCTTCACCCAGCAGGTGGTCGAGGTCGCGCGGGTCGGGATCGAACGGCTCGACGCGCAGGTGGCCGAGGCACAGGCGCGGTTCCGGCTGGGACAGGGGACCCGCACCGACGTCGCGCAACTGGAGGCGCAGCGCGCGAGCGTCGTCGCCAATCTGGCCGATGCGGAGGGCGCGCTGGCATCGGCGGCGGCCACGTACCGCGCGCTCGTCGGGCAGGAAGCAGGCAGGTTGACTGCGCCAGCTGCCGCGCCGGCCATGCTGCCCACGTCGCTCGCCGATGCGCGGACGGCCGCCGACGCCAATCCGCTGCTCATCGCCCGCCGTCGCGCGGCCGAGGCGGCCGGCGCGCGGATCGATCAGGCGCGGGCCGAACGCGCGCCGTCGCTCGATCTGGCGGGGGGCCACGGCCGTGGGGTGCAACTCGCCAGCGGCGACCTGCGCGGGTTCGACGGTGCGGCGCGGGCGGGCCTTGCGTTCCGTGTGCCCCTGCTGACCGGCGGGCTCGTCGCGTCACGCGTCCGGCAGGCGGCGAGTGCCTATCGCGCCGAACAGGCGACCGCCGATGCCGCCGCCCGCCAGGCGATCCGCGGCGCCGACACCGCCTGGGCGTCGCTTACCGCTGCGCAGGGGCGATTGCAGGCAAGTACCGCGGGTCTCGCCGCGGCCGACCTGGCGCTGAAAGGCGTACGGGCCGAATATGGCTTCGGTCTGCGATCGACGATCGACATTCTCGTTGCCGACCAGAGCTATCGCTCGGCGCAGCTCGATGTCGCCCGCGCGAGGGCCGACGTGCTGACCGCGCAAGCCGCGCTGTTGCGCGCGACCGGGCGGATGGGGCCGGAGGCGTTCGATTAAACGGGGGGCTCTACTTCAGCCCCGCTGCGCCTTTTCGTGGTGCCGGATCACTTCATCGATGATGAAGCGCAGGAATTTCTCGGAAAACTCCGGGTCGAGCTGCGCCTGTTCCGCCAGCCCGCGCAGCCGCGCGATCTGCGCCTCCTCGCGGCCGGGATCGGCCGGGGGCAGCTGGCTCTCCGCCTTGTAGCGGCCGACCGCCTGGGTCACCTTGAACCGCTCGGCCAGCATGAAGACGAGGGCGGCATCGATGTTGTCGATGCTCTGGCGATAGCGCTCCAGCGTCGGGTCGGTCATGGATAGCGTCTTTGGAGCGGTCGCGCGCGCCTCGCAAGGCTTGCGTTTCTTGCCCCCGCCCGCCATTTGCCTTTGCAGAATGAGCGCCACCATCCACCGCCTGGGCGATAAGCGTCCGCCCTCGCTCGACCCGATGCTGGCGCTGGTTGCGCACGACATGAATCTGGTCAACAAGGAAATCCTCGACCGGATGCAGTCGGACATTCCGCTGATCCCCGAACTTGCCGGTCACCTGATCGCGGGCGGCGGCAAGCGGATGCGGCCGATGCTGACGCTCGCGAGCGCCAAGCTGCTCGGTTATCCAGGCACCAGGCACTACCGCCTGGCCGCTGCCGTGGAATTCATCCACACCGCGACGCTGCTGCACGACGATGTTGTCGATTCGTCCGACCTGCGCCGTGGTCGCCGCACCGCCAACATCATCTGGGGCAACCCGGCGAGCGTGCTGGTCGGCGACTTCCTCTTCTCGCGCTCCTTCGAGCTGATGGTCGAGGACGGCAGCCTCAAGGTCCTGAAGATCCTGTCGAACGCGAGCGCGGTGATCGCGGAAGGCGAGGTCAATCAGCTGACCGCGGTGCGCAAGATCGACCTCTCCGAAGAACGCTATCTCGACATTATCGGCGCGAAGACCGCCGCGTTGTTCGCCGCCGCCTGCCGCATCGCCGCGGTCGTCGCCGAACGGCCGGAAAGCGACGAAGCCGCGCTCGATGCGTACGGCCGCAACCTCGGCATCGCTTTCCAGCTGGTCGACGATGCGATCGACTACACCTCGGACGCGGGGACGATGGGCAAGGATGCCGGCGACGACTTCCGCGAAGGCAAGATGACGCTGCCGATCATTCTCGCCTATGCGCGGGCAGACGCGGAGGGGCGGAGCTTCTGGCAGGATGCCGTGCTCGGTCGCCGCTCGTCCGACGCCGATTTCGCCGAGGCGATCAGCCGCGTCCAGGCGACCCGCGCGGTCGACGACACGCTCGCCCGCGCGCGCCACTATGGCCAACGCGCGATCGATGCGCTCGGCCGGTTCGACGGCGGGGCGGCCAAGGATGCGATGATCGAGGCGGTCGAGTTCGCGGTCGCCCGCGCATATTGATCCTGCTCATGGCCTGCGCATCCGTCAGGATCGGCGTATGACCTTCGCCGTCGATATGGGCACCGACACCGCCGGCCGCCCGATCGCCATCGATCTCGAGGAACTGCTCGCCACCCGTCTGCTCGTTCAGGGCAATTCGGGGTCGGGCAAGTCGCACCTGCTGCGCCGGCTGCTGGAGGGCAGCGCGAATCAGGTCCAGCAAATCATCATCGATCCCGAGGGCGACTTCGTGACGCTCGGCGACGCCTATGGACACGTCGCGATCGAGGCGGTCGATTACGCCATCCCCGAACTGATCCGCTTCGCCGGCCGTGCGCGCGAGCATCGGACGTCGGTCGTACTCAGCCTAGAAGGGTTGGAGATGGAGGGGCAGATGCGCTCTGCCACCGCCTTCCTGAACGGCCTGTTCGATGCGCCCCGCGAGCATTGGTATCCCGCACTGGTCGTCGTCGACGAAGCGCAGATCTTCGCACCCTCGGGCGGGGTGGAAGTCAGCGAAGAGGTCCGCCGCACCTGCCTGGGGGCGATGGCCAATCTGATGTCGCGCGGGCGCAAGCGCGGCCTTGCCGGCGTCATCGCCACCCAGCGGTTGGCAAAGCTCAGCAAGAACGTGGCGGCCGAGGCGTCGAACTTCCTGATGGGCCGCACCTTCCTCGACATCGACATGGCGCGGGCGGCCGACCTGCTGGGCATGGAGCGGCGCCAGGCGGAGTCGATCCGCGACCTGCAGCGCGGCACGTTCCTGGGCCTCGGTCCCGCCATCGCGCGGCGGCCGGTGACGGTGAAGATCGGCAGCGTCGCGACGTCAGCGCGCTCGTCGAGCCCCAAGCTGACGCCCTTGCCGACCGCACCGGCCGAGGACGCCCGCGAACTGCTGTTCGCCGATCTCGACCTGCCGCCCCCGCCGCCCCCGCCAGCACCCCCGCCGCCGCTGCCGGTCACCGACGTCCTACGCGACCTGGGACCGCAGCCGAACCCCAACGGATTCGACTTTCCCGAACCCGACGCGCCCGACCCGGATGTGGTGGTCGAGAATGCTCTCCGCGCGATCGTCGCCGATCCGGAGGCCGCGACCAAACCGGCCGCCGTGCTCTACCAGGATTTCGGCGTGCGCTGCCGGATGATGGGCGTGCGCAAGCCGCCGCTCGACGTGAACGGCTTCGCGCGGCGGCTGTCGGCGGCGCGGGCGGGCATCTTCGTGGCCTTGGACGGCGAATGGGCCGAGGCGTTGGCTGCCGCGCAGGGGCTGCCCGACGACATGCTCGGCGCCTTCCTGTTGATCGCCCGGTCGGCGCGCGAAGGGCTGCCGACGCCCGACGACGCGGCGATCGCCCAGACCTATGGCACCAGCTCGCTGGGGCGCGCGCGGCGGATGCTCGGCTACATGGAAAGCCGCGACATCATCGTGACGCGAACCGATCTGTCCGGACGGCGCTCGATCACCATCCCCCGGCTCGGGTGGAGCACCGCGTCGGCGGAGGGGTAGCCCTTGGGACCCGGCCCTCTCCAGGGAACGCTTGCTTCCAAAGCTGGACTTCTTCTGCCAACCCGATCGGCATGATCACCCGTCGTCACCCTTCGATCGCCGGCCGCATCTGCGGCCCTGCGAAAGGGGCGTTATGATCTCAACTTTCTCAACTTTCGCGAGAGCAGCGGCATGACGCTGCCGATCCACGCCGTCCTGCCTGACCTGCTCGCCGCTCTGCGCGATGCGTCGAACGCCGTCGTCGTGGCCCCCCCGGGTGCCGGCAAGACGACCGCTATCGCGCCCGCGCTGCTCGCCGAACCCTGGTGTACCGGCGAAATCCTGCTGCTCAGCCCCCGCCGCCTCGCCGCGCGTGCCGCGGCGGAACGCATGGCGGTGCTGGCGGGCGAAAGCGTCGGCAAGACGTTCGGCTATGCGACCCGAATGGACAGCAGGCGGTCGGCGGTGACGCGCGTGACGGTCGTGACCGAAGGCATCTTCGTCAACCGCATCCAGGCCGATCCCGAACTGGCCGGCGTGTCGGCGGTCCTGTTCGACGAAGTGCATGAACGCAGCCTCGATTCGGACTTCGGCCTGGCGCTGGCCCTCGATGCGCAGGCGGGGCTGCGGCCCGACCTGCGACTGGTGGCGATGTCCGCCACGCTCGACGGAGCGCGATTTTCCGCGCTGATGGACGGAGCACCCGTGGTCGAGAGCGAAGGCCGGTCCTATCCGCTGACGCTGCGCCATATCGGCCGCACCGTCGACGCCCGAGTCGAGGACGCCGTCGCCGGCGCCGTCCGGACCGCACTGCGCGACGATCAGGGCGGCGTGCTCGCCTTCCTGCCCGGCGTCGCGGAGATCGAACGGACGGCGGAGCGGCTGGGGGGCATAACCGGCATCGCGCTCCACAAGCTCCACGGCCAGATCGACCCCGCCACCCAGCGCGCCGCGATCGCGCCATCGGACACGCGCAAGGTGGTGCTGGCGACCGCGATCGCCGAAACCTCGCTGACGCTCGACGGCATCCGCATCGTCGTCGATTCCGGCCTCGCCCGCCGCCCGCGCTACGACCGCGCGGCGGGGATGACGCGGCTGGTGACCGAGCGCGCGAGCCAAGCCGCGGTGACCCAGCGCGCCGGCCGCGCGGCACGGCAGGGGCCGGGTGTGGCATATCGGTTGTGGGAAGAGGCGGCGACGGCCGGCCTGCCGCGGTTCGATCCGCCCGAAATCCTGGAGGCGGACCTGTCCGCGCTGACGCTGGCGTGCGCGATCTGGGGCGTCGCCGACCCACGCGACCTGCGTTGGCTCGACGCGCCGAGTGCCGCGGCGGTCAGCGAAGCGAAGCAGCGGCTGGCGACGCTGGAGGCGATCGATGCCGACGGCCGCCCGACACCCCACGGCCGCGCGCTCGCCGCGCTGCCGCTGCCGCCGCGACTGGCGCACATGCTGGTGCGCGCCGGCGAGATGGGACTGGCGCGGGTCGCGGCGGAGGCGGCGGTGCTGCTGAGCGAGCGCGGGCTGGGTGGGACCGACGTCGATCTGGATATGCGGCTGCGGCGGTGGAAGAATGAGCGCGGCCAGCGAGCGGACGGCGGGCGCCGGCTGGCCGAGCGATGGGCCAAGCTGGCGCCCTGTCCGCTTCAGGGGATCGAACCCGACAGGGGCGCGGGGCTTTCGACGGTGATTGCGCTCGCTTACCCCGATCGCATCGCCAAGCGCCGCGACGCGTCAAGAGAGACCTGGGCGTCCGTCGGCGGGCGCGGATTCAAGCTTGAGGCGACCTCCAGCCTTGCCCGGGCCGAATGGCTCGCGGTTGCGGAAACTGCCGGCATGGCGTCGGGCGCGCGCATCTTGTCGGCGGTGGAGATAGACCGTGCGACTGTCGAGGCGCTGTTCGCCGACCGCATCGTGACCCGCCGCTTCGTCGAGTTCGATCCCACGACCGGCGGCATCACGGCCGCGCGCGAGACACGGCTGGGCGCGATCAAGCTCGCCTCAGGCCCCGATTCGGCTGCCAAGCCCGACGAGATCGCCGATGCCTTGCTGGAGGGCGTCCGCCGCCACGGTTTTTCGCTGCTACCGTGGAGCGCGCCGGCCGAAGCGCTTCGCACCCGCGCCGCCTATGCCGGGCTCGATACGCTGTCCGACGAATCGCTACTCGCGCATCTCGACGATTGGCTGCCACCGTTGCTCACGGGCAAGCGTCGGCTCGATCAGGTCGAAGGGCTGACGGGCGCATTGGAAAGTCTGCTGGGCTGGAATGGGATGGGCCAGGTGAACCGGCTCGCGCCGCCGCGCTTCACGTCACCGGCCGGATCGACCCACGAGATCGACTATGCTGCCGACGCCGGTCCGACCGTCGAGCTGCGCCCACAGGCGCTGTTCGGCCTCGGCGAGCATCCTTGCGTTGGCCAGAATCGCGTGCCCTTGGTGCTCAGCCTCACCTCGCCGGCCGGGCGCCCGATCCAGACGACGCGCGACCTGCCGGGTTTCTGGGCAGGCAGCTGGCATGCGGTGGCGAAGGAAATGCGCGGGCGCTATCCTCGTCATCCCTGGCCCGACGATCCGGCGGCGGCATCGGCCACGCTCAGGACCAAAAATGCGGATGCACGCGCGCGCGGTATCCGATAAGGAGACGCTTATGTCCGAAGCCCGCATCTTTCAGCGTCCCAAGAACGCCATGCAGTCCGGCCGCGCCCGCACGATGATCTGGGTGCTCGAATTCGACCCTGCCGAGCCGCAGCGCCCCGATCCGCTGACCGGCTGGGCCGGGTCGCGCGACACCCGCAACCAGCTGCGGCTGACCTTCCCGAGCCTTGAGGCGGCGACCGCCTATGCCGAAAAGGAAGGGTTGCCATACCACGTCGTGCCGGCACCCGAACGCAAGCTGAAGCTGCAGGCCTACGCGGATAATTTTCGCTGACCTACGTGCTCCCGCGAAGGCGGGAGCCCAGCGTTGCGGGCGCTGTGGTTCGTGACTCCGGTCTGCCCCCTTCGCGGGAACACGGGCGGCTACAGGCCCAATATTCCCGGCCCTAATAGCATCAGCAGCTTGACGTCGATCGCCATCCCCTCCGCCCGCCGGGCTGCGATGTAATCGGCTATGCCTGTCAGCGGTACGCGGTGGACGGTGATACCTTCGCCAGGCTCGCCACCACCCGCCGAAACCCGCTGAAGCCCCTCGGCGCGGACCAGCGTGAAGCATTCGCTGACCATCCCGGGCGAGGAATGGAAGTCGCCGATCCGGCTGACCCGCGCCGGGCGATAGCCGGTTTCCTCCTCCAGTTCGCGCGCCGCGGTCGTCTCGACATCCTCGCCCTCGTCGACGAGGCCCGCGGGCAACTCCAAACAGCGGCGGCCGAGGGGCACGCGATGCTGATCGACCAGCAGGACATGGTCTTTGTCGATCGCAAGGATAACGGCCGCCTCGCGCGCACCGGTGCGGCCGACATATTCCCACCGCCCGCGGCGTTTGGCGACCAGCCATTTGCCTTCCCAGACGGTTTCCTCGACCGCGTCGGCGTCGGGAACGCTCACAGTTCGATAAGCCGATCGGGCAGTTCGTTGACGTCGCCGTCGCTGATCGGGAAATGCTCGGCCAGCACCACGCCGATCTCGCGCACCGCCGCGGCCATGCCGTCACCGGGGCGACCGTCCTTCACCGCCGCGATCAGGCTGGCCATCGCGTGGCCCCAGACGTCATCGGGCACGCGGCCGTGAATCGCCTCATCCGCGATCAGCTCGGCGCGATGTTCGGCCAGGCTCAGGTACAGCAGCACGCCGGTCGCGGCGACGGTGCGCTTCTCGGCGCCGGTGCGGAATAGCTGCAGCGCCTTTGCCCGCACCCGGCGGGTCTTGGTCGCTCCGGGCGTCAGCGCCATGCGAACGGCCAGCGGCGCGAAGGCCAGGCGGCAGATCAGGAACGTCGCAGCCATCAGCACCAGCGCAATGGTGTAATAGGCGCTGCCCGGCACCGTCTCCGCCCAGCCGTCGACGAGGCGCAAGTGCAGGCCCTCGGCCACGCCCGGAAACAACGCGAGAAGCGCCAGGACGAGCAGCATGACGATGACGCCCCATTGCAGCGCCACGTCGTGATATTTGTCGGATTGCCGCGCGACGATCGTCACGATCTCACCGTCGGTGCCGGCTTCCGCAGCTGTCACGGCCGCCGCGACCGCCGCGCGATCCTGGTCGGTCAGCCGCATCACCAGCTCCCCGAGGCGCCACCGCCTCCGCCTGACCCGCCGCCACCGCCGGTAAAGCCACCGCCGCCCCAGCCGCCGCCACCACCATCGCTGTCGCCGCCCGACCAGCCGCCCCAACCAATGCCGCCACCGCGGCTCGCTTCGCGGCCGATCTCGTTGGCGATCGACCAAAGCACGATCGGCAGGACACCCGAATCGCCGTCATCGCGATAGCGCCGGCCCTTGCCGCGCCGGGCGAAGGACAGCAGCACGAAGACGACGACCATGCCCCAGAAGACGATCGCGAGCGGGAAGCCGCCGCCACCGCGGCGTTGTGCCTTATTCGCCTGGTCGAACTGTTTGACCGCGGCGTCGAGCTTGGCCTGCTGCTCTTCCTGACTGGCGCGGAGTTGCGCGATGATCGTGTCGGTCCCGGCGACGATCCCACCGGGCATATCGCCAGCCTTGAAACGCGGCAGCACCTGCTGGTTGATTGTAACACTCGAAAACGCGTCGGTCAGGAACGGCTCCAAGCCATAGCCGACCTCGATTCGCACCTTGCGATCGTTCGGCGCGACGAGCAGAATCGCGCCGTTGTTGGCGTCCTTCAGCCCGACACCCCAGGCACGGATCAGCTTGTTGCCGAATTCCTCGATCGGATACCCCTGCAGCGACGGAACCGTTGCGACGACGACCTGACGCTTGGTGTCCTTCTGAAGCTGATCGAGCTTCTGCGTCAGCGACACCTCGACATCGGGCGGCAGCACGTTTGCGTCATCGACGACGAAGCCCGTGAATTTGGGCAAGGTCTGCGCCGACGCCGGCACGGCTGCGACAAGCAGCAGCGCCAGCGCGAGCATGAAACGGTGAAAGGCGTGGGTCATCATGTCCGCTCCTCGAACGGAACGGGTCAGTTGCTGTTCCCAAACGCCGCCGCCACCGACGGCGCAACCTCCGCATTCGGGGTCGTCGCCTGGAACGGCGTCAGCGGCTTGGCGCCATAGAAGATCTTGGCGCCCACCGCGTCGGGGAAGGTGCGGATGCGCGTGTTATACGCCTGCACCGCCTGGTTGTAGTCGTTGCGGGCGATGGTGATGCGGTTCTCGGTGCCTTCCAGCTGGCTCATCAGCGTGGTGTAATTGCCCTGGCTCTTCAGCTCGGGATAGGCTTCCTGCAAGCGCTGCAGCGACAGCGTCAGCCCGGCTTGCGCGCGCTGATACGCCGCCATCTTGTTCGGGTCGGCCAGATCGTCGCCCGACACCTGCACCTGATTGGCCGAGGCGCGCGCCTGAGTCACTTCGGTCAGGATCGCCTTTTCCTGCGCGCCGGCGGCCTTCACCGTCGCGACCAGATTGGGAATCAGGTCGGCGCGACGCTGATACTGATTCTGGACGTCGGCCCAGCGCGCCTTCGCATTTTCCTCCGCGGTGGGCACGCTGTTCAGCCCACAGGCCGAGAGCGAGAGAGCAGCGAAACCGACGAATGCGACACGAAGCTTCATGGGACTTGTCCTCTAACCCTCAGGCGCGCAACATTTAGGCGGACGGCCGATCGTTACAATGGGGAATCGTTTCGGCAGCCTGCGGAGGGACGGCTATGTTCAAGGAATTCAAGACCTTCATCATGCGCGGCAACGTGCTCGACCTGGCGATCGCGGTCATCATCGGCGCGGCGTTCGGCAAGATCGTGACCTCGCTGACCGAGGACATATTGATGCCGGTGATCGGCAAGATTTTCGGTGGGCTCGATTTCTCCAGCTATTTCGTGGTGCTGGGCGAGGTGCCCGCCAATCTGCAGGGCTCGACCGACTATGCGGCGCTCAAGAAAGCGGGCGTGCCGCTGCTCGGCTATGGCGAATTCGTGACGCAGGCGGTCAATTTCCTGATCGTCGCCTTCATCATCTTCCTGCTGCTGCGCGTCGTGAACCGCGCGGTCGGCATGTTCGAACAGGAAAAGGCGCCCGAGGCCCCGGCAGTCGAGCCGACCGACGTTCAGCTGCTGCGCGAAATTCGTGACGAGTTGCGGGCGCGGCGGCCTTAGGCCGCCGCCAGTTCCTCGGCGGTGGCATCCGCCAGGCTGGTGCCGTCGAGAATCCGCGCCGTCTCGTCCCGCACCCGCGCCATCGCCCGGCGGATGGCACACGCCGCTTCGTCGCGACAGTCGGTGCACGGGCGGTAGGCGGTGCGGCTGACGCAGGGGACCAGCGCCAGCGGCCCTTCGATCACACGGATCACTTCGCCCAGCGAGATGAGATACGCCGGGCGCGACAGGCAGTATCCGCCCGCCTTCCCACGGTGCGAATGGAGGAACCCCGCCTCGCGCAGGTCGGCCAGGATCAGTTCCAGGAACTTGCGCGGCACGTTGGCGGTGGCGGCGATGCGATTCATCGGCACGGGCGGCCCGCCGGGCTTCTGCGTGGCGAGGAACAGCATCGCGCGGAGCGCGTAGCGGGAACGCTGCGTCAACATGATACGATATCCCCTGCGACGATAATGTGGCCATGTGAAGGCCTTCCCTTACGCGCGCGCGCGCCCTATATTGATGAGGCCGGTGGGTTCGCCTGCCGGCTATGGCGATAAAGGATTGCGTGCAATAGACGCAGCGGACCCGGGGGCAGTACCCGGCGGCTCCACCATAAATGGTGGTGTACTGGACACCGTTTCTGACGGGGCCGAACCAGGATCGACGTGTGTTGAAAAGCGTTGTCTTTCGCTCGGAATGGGACCACCGCAACGGCCCATTACACAAGTGCCAACGATAACGAAGCACTCGCGATTGCGGCGTAACTGAGGGCCTCACGGCCTAAGGTTACTCCAAAATAGCGCGGTTGGACCCCACCGGGCAACAGAAGGGGATTCCAGCGGTACGGGGAGCACCGGGCAACAGAAGCTCCCCACTGTCCGTATCGATGGTCGTGCGAAACGCAGCGTTCCCGCTGCGGGCGTTGTCGCTGCGCGGCATCGCCGCCATCTTGAGCGGGAAGGAGCCTTTCGCATGACCGCCCGCACGCTTGCCGCCATCCACCCTGCCCATCGCGACGATATCGGCGATCTGGTTACGCGGCGGCCGGTGCCGGGGCCGGGGCTGGAGCAGGTCGATCCATTCCTGTTCCTCAACCATCATGGTCCGCAGACCTACGCCCCAGGCAATAGCGGCCTGCCTTTCGGGCCGCATCCGCATCGCGGGTTCGAGACGGTG
>CAJYOI010000004.1 GCA_913776045.1 uncultured Sphingomonas sp. | reverse complement strand
GCGACCGAAACTCGCCGGCAGAAACGCCTCGGCAAACCCACGCTGATCCATCCCGATCCCTTCCGCTGCTCTCCAGCAGTGAATCAGATCCATCACCGCCAGTCAGCTACTTTCGCAGAGGTCTCGCCTTCGCGGGGATGACGGCGTGTTTGGTGAGGCCAGCCCCCTTATTCCGCCGCTTCCTTGACCGCCTCGAACTCCGCCTCCGCCAGGAACCGCTCGGCATCGAGCGCCGCCATGCAGCCGGTGCCTGCCGCCGTGACCGCCTGACGGTAGACCTTGTCCATCACGTCGCCGCACGCGAACACGCCAGGCACGCTGGTGCGGGTCGAGCCCGTCTCCACCGCGATATAGCCGTCGTCGTCGAGCGCGAGGTGGTCGCGGAACAGCTCGGTCGCGGGGTGGTGGCCGATCGCGACGAATCCGCCTTCGACATCCAGCCGCGAATGTTCGCCGGTCACCGTGTCCTTCAGCTCGATCGCGACCAGACCCTCGGGCGTGCCTTCGCCGATGAAGCGGACGACTTCCTTGTTCCACAGGACCGAGATCTTCTCGTTCGCGTGGAGGCGCGCCTGCAGGATCTTTTCGGCACGAAGCGTATCGCGGCGGTGGATCAGCGTCACGTCGTCGCTGTGATTGGTCAGGTACAAGGCCTCTTCGACGGCGGTGTTGCCGCCGCCGATCACCGCGACCTTCTTGCCGCGATAGAAGAAACCGTCGCAGGTCGCGCAGGCGCTGACGCCCTTGCCCTTCAGCAGCTCCTCGCTGTCGAGTCCGAGCCATTTGGCCTGTGCGCCGGTAGCGATCACCAGCACGTCGCCTTCGTACACATCGCCACCGTCACCCGTCAGGCGAAACGGCCGCCGGGTCAAATCGACCTCGACGATCGTGTCCCACATCATCCGCGTGCCGACATGTTCGGCCTGCGCCTGCATTTCCTGCATCAGCCACGGGCCCTGGATCACTTCACGGAAGCCGGGATAATTCTCGACATCGGTGGTGGTCGTCAGCTGGCCGCCTGGCTGGATGCCTTGGACGACGATCGGTTCCATACCGGCGCGCGCGCCGTAGATCGCGGCGGACAGGCCCGCCGGGCCCGAGCCGAGAATCAGCATCTTCGTGGTGTGCGTAGTCATATGCGCGATGTAGCGAGATTCAGCGGCCGCGGAAGTCCGGTTTACGCTTGGCAAGAAAAGCCATGCCGCCTTCCAGCGAATCCGCGGTGCCCCGCGCCTGACGCTGGTCGTGCGCCTCACGCTCCAGCGCCTCGTCCAGCGTCGATTCGAGCGCTTCTGCGACCCCACGCCGGATCATGCGCAGCGCGACGGTCGGCCCGGCGGCCAGGCGCTGCGCGAGCGCCAAGGCCTCCGCCTCGAGCGCTTCGTCGGGCACGACGCGGTGGACCATGCCCCAGTCCAGCGCCTTCGCCGCCGGAACGCGCTCGCCGAGCATCATCATCTCCAGCGCGCGCGCCCGCCCGATCAGGCGCGGCAGCATCCAGCTGGCCCCGCCATCGGGGACTAGGCCGATATTGACGAAGGCTTGGAGGAAATAGGCGCTTTCGCTCGCCACGCAGAAATCGGCGGCCAGCGCGAGGCTGCAGCCGATGCCCGCGGCGGGCCCGCGCACGGCGCTGACCACGGGTACTCCCAGATCGACGATCGCGCGGATCGTCGGGTTGTAGCTCTTCGTCAGCGCGTCATAGGTCGCGAGCGCCGGATCGGCGGCCCCTTGCGACGCTGCGATGTCGGCACCCGAGCAGAATGCCCGTCCCGCTCCGGCCAGCACGACCGCCCGCGCACCGTCGAGACGGGTGAGCGCGTCAGCGATCGTCGCGAACATCGCCGGGGTCGCCGCATTCAACCGGTCGGGCCGATCGAGCGTGACGACCAGCACGTCACCCTGCCGTTCGATGCGGATCGATTCGTCGTCGGCCATGCTCGTCTCTCCCGAATTGCTTGCCCGCCTTGTGGCGCGAAGCGGCCGGCCGCGGCAAGCGCGGACATGAAAAGGGGCGCCCCGCACGGGACGCCCCTTCGTCACGATCACAACCGTGATCGCCCGTCGCTTACTGCGCGGCGGCAGTCGTCGACCCGGCCACGCCGGTGTCGAGATATTGGATCCAGAACGCCGCCATGTCCTTCCGCGGACCCGGTGCGGTGATCGATTGGAAAGCGGTGCGCGCCTGATCCTTCTGGCCAGCCTGGGCATAGGCGGCGCCGGTGTGCAGCGCGAGTTCCGATGCGTCCACGCCACCCTTCTGGCTGGCCACCGCGTACATTTCCAACGCCTTGGCGGCGTTGCCCTGGCCAAGATAGACGTCACCGGTCGACAGGGCGAGCTTGCCATTGGCGGCGGCCTTCGCCTTGGTTTCGAGCGCGGGCAGCGATCCTTCGTTCTTGATCGCCGTGTTGGCATCGGTCGTCAGACGATTCGCGGAAGTGTCGCTCGCCGGGATCTTAGCCGTCGCCCGGCCTTCATCGAGCACCGCCTTCGCCTCTGCCGGATAGCCGCCGATCAGGGTCAGGTCGGCGTATTCCAGATAATCGCCGCGGTCCGCGAGCGACTTGGTCGCACGCATCAGGCGGAACAGGTCGATCTGCTGGCTACGATCCAGCTTCGCACCACCGTCACGATAGATCAGGATCGCCTCGCGCCAGTTCTTGGCGGTCGGATAGGCCTTCAGCTTGCGCATCGACCACTGGGCGGTAGCGGCCGGATCTTTGCGGTACACGCGGCCGAGCGCATAGTTGTACAGGTCCTCCGACGGCTTCTTGCCCGCGGCGATCTCGGCATTGATCGTCTTTTCGATCGCGGCCAGGCCGCCGGCGGTGTTGCCGGTTTCGATGTTGGCCGCCGCGATGCGCAGTTGCAGCGCTTCGTTCTGGTAACCCAGTTCCTGAGCCTTGGTCAGGAACGGCAGCGCTTCGGCGTACTTCTTCTGCTGGAACGCGGCTTCACCGCGCAGGAAGTTGTACTGACCCAACTGCGCCGGCGGGGTCTTCGGGTTGACGATCAGCTTGTCGAGAATCGGCGCCAGCTTCTGCAGGTCGTTCGACGGTGCGGTCGCCTGCAGCTGCATCGCGGCGACGAAATACTTTTCTTCATCGGTCGTCGCCAGCGGCTCGGCGATCGCGGTCTGGGCGAGCGCGGTCGGATAGTCCTTCGCGGTAAGCGCGGTCTGCGCCGCGGCCAACGGCTTGCGGATGGCATCCGACAGCTTGGGGCCCTGTGCCGCCTTGTCGTTCTTCTTCTGCGCGGCCGCCGGAAGCGCGATGGCGGTCGACACCACGCTGGTCGACAGCATGGCAGCCAGCGCAAGCTTCGAGATAGACTTCATGATCCGGAATCTCCTGTCACGGCCCTTCTGGGAGGGGTCGGGCCGCTGTTATCTGCCTCCGCACGGCTGGGCAAGCCGCGGGTTCGATAGCGCATCTGCCCCCGCGCAACTGAACACCTTTTGAACGGCTTACCGCGGTTTCGGAACAATCCGTCAGTGTCCACGTATTCGATGACGCGTGGAGACAGGGACGATCGCGATGAAGGGACGTGGCCTGGACGACATCATTCGTACCGCCGCGATCGTCGGCATGGGGCTTGCGCTCAGCGCCGGGGTGGGCGTCGGCACCGCGAAATGGACGATGGCCGAAACCAGCGCCTTCTACACCTATCCGACCGATCATGGCCCGCCGCTCTATGCGCGGCAACGCGCCGTGGCGGACGATTTGTGGGAGCATCAGGCCGACAGCGTCACGCCGACCTATAGCGATTATGTGGCCGGCGTCGGCTCCACTGCGACCAACGTCGCACCGACATATCGCTCGGCCTCCGGCTCGTAGAGACTGCTGACAGTGAACGCGCGGCCGGTCAGCTTAGGCTCGCCGAGACCCGTGACCTTGTAGCTGCCCAGCTTCTCCTCACGCGGCAGCATTCCGTTGCGCGCCACGGTGATGGCGTCGACGTACAATTCGCCATGCTTAGTGTAGGCGACATGCGGCGCCAACACGACCTTGTCGCGGTTGTAGGTCGCGTTCACGCAGAGCTGCTTCACGATCGCGGCGAACAGGGTCGGAACGGGGCCGTTGGGTTCTTCGGACATCACATAATCGCAGCTGAAAGCATTCAAGACGAACGTATAAGCCTTCTGCTGCGTTGCAGCAAGACGTCATGGGAGCGCTAACTCTCTTTCCGTCCATCCGCTACCGCGCGGAACGGGCCTAAAATCAAGCCGTTGTGCCCACACACATCAACGGAGTCAGCCATGCCTTACGTCAAGACACGCGACGGAACCGATATCTACGTCAAGGACTGGGGCGAAGGCCGCCCGGTGGTGCTGATCCACGGCTGGCCGCTGTCGTCGGACATGTGGGATTCGCAAGCGATGGCCCTCGCGGACGCCGGTTTCCGCGTCATTGCCTATGACCGCCGCGGGTTCGGTCGGTCGGGTCAGCCATGGTCGGGCTATGATTACGACACGCTGACCGACGACCTGGCGGACGTACTGGAAGCGACCGGCGCGACCGATAATGTCACGCTGGTCGGCTTCTCGATGGGGGGCGGCGAAGTCGCGCGCTACATGTCGCGCCACGGCGGCAAGGGCGTTATCGCGGCCGCGCTGCTCGGGTCGGTCGTGCCGTTTATGCTGAAGACCGACGACAATCCGAATGGCGTGCCGGAAGAGACGCTGCAGGAGATCGGCGACGGCATCAAGAAGGATCGCGCGGACTTCTTCCGCAATACCTTCTTCCCGCAGTTCTTCGGCACCGGCACCTTCTCGCACCCTGTCAGCGACGAAGTGCTCCACACCGCGACCCGTATCGCGATGGACGCCAGCCTGAAGGCGACGCTGGCCTGCGCCGAATCGTTCGGCCACACCGACTTCCGCGGCGACTTGGCGTCGTTCAAGGTGCCGACGCTGATCGTCCACGGCACCGCCGACAAGACCGTGCCGATCGATGCCACCGCGCGCCAAGCAGCGGAGGGCATCGCCAACGCGCAGCTGGTCGAATATGATGGCGAGCCGCACGGCTTCACCGAAACCGCGCGGGATCGCATTACCCGGGACCTGCTGACCTTCCTGGGCGATCCGGGACAGCGCAGCTTTGTGACGGCCAACAAAAGCTCCGAACCACTGACCGCCTGACGTCATTGCGCGGCGTCGGCCCCTCGCCCATAGGCGGGGCATGGCCGACGCCGCACCCCATCCGCTGACCTTTCCGAATTTCCGCGCCTATTGGCTGGCGCGATTCCTGACCACTTTGGCGCAGACCGCGATGGTCATCGTCATCGGCTGGCAGGTGTACGACATCGCCCGCGAGACGATGAGCATCCAGGCCGCAGCCTTTCAGCTCGGGCTGGTCGGAGTGGCGCAGTTCCTCCCGCTACTCTTCCTGTCGCTCTACGCCGGATGGGTCGCAGACCGTATCGATCGCCGCTGGATCGCGCGTGCGGCGGTCGGGCTGGAGGCGGCGTGCGCGCTGTCGCTCGGATGGCTCACCTGGACCGGACACATCACGCTGTCCGCGCTGTTCACGGTCGCAGCACTTCTGGGCGTGGCGCGCGCCTTCGCCGGGCCGGCATTGGGGGCCCTCGCCCCGAACCTCGTGCCCAAGGCGGTGCTGCCGACAGCGATCGCGTTCAGTTCGATCGCGTGGCAGGCAGCGTCGGTGCTGGGGCCGGCGATGGGCGGCTATCTCTACGCGGCCGCCGGCTGGCTGACCTATGCGACGTCGGGCACGATGTTCCTTCTCGCCTTCCTGATGCTGATGCTGATCGGCCCCATCCCGCGCGCGATCATCCGCAGCACCAGTGGGCCGTGGACGCAGATGATCGACGGGCTGCGCTATGTCCGCCGCAACCGCCTGGTATTCGGCGCGATCAGCCTGGACCTGTTCGCGGTGCTGCTGGGCGGTGCGACGGCGATGCTGCCGATCTATGCCCGCGATATCCTGCAGGTCGGGGCTGAGGGGCTGGGCCATTTGCGCGCCGCACCGTCGCTGGGCGCGGTCGTCGTCGCGCTGTGGTTCGGTGTCCGGCCGCTCAGGCGCAATGTCGGGGTGAAGATGCTGATCGCGGTCGCGATCTTCGGCGCGGCGAATGCGCTGTTCGGCCTGTCTGTCCCGATCTTCCAGCCGTTCTTCGGCTCAGCCGCAGTCGGTAGCGATTTCGCACCCGCCGTCCTGTTCGCGCTCGCGTGCCTGTTTGTGGTGGGTGCCGCCGACATGGTGTCGGTCTATGTCCGCCAATCGCTGATCCAGCTCCACACCCCCGACGAGATGCGCGGGCGCGTGGGCGCAGTCTCTACGCTGTTCATCTCGGGCTCGAACGAACTGGGTGAGGCGCGCTCGGGCTTCCTAGCAGCCCTTGTCGGCCCCGCGGTCGCAGTGACGGCGGGCGGCATCGCCGCGGTCGGTGTGACGGCGCTGTGGGCACGCATCTTCCCGCAGCTAAGGCTCGCCCGGACGTTCGATCCGCCCGACGAGCTCTTGATCCTCGAACCCGATATGCCAAATCCCAAGCCAGTTCACGCGAAAGGACCGACGTCATGAAGGCCAATTCCGTTCTCGAGACGATCGGCAACACGCCGCACATCCGCCTCTCCCGCCTGTTCCCCGACAGCGAGGTGTGGGTGAAGTCCGAACGCTCCAACCCCGGCGGGTCGGTGAAGGATCGTATCGCCCTCGCGATGGTCGAGGCGGCGGAGGCTTCCGGTCAGTTGCAGCCCGGTGGCACGATCGTCGAGCCGACCAGCGGCAACACCGGCGTCGGCCTGGCAATGGTCGCCGCGGTCAAGGGTTACAAGCTGATCCTGGTGATGCCAGAGAGCATGTCGCTCGAACGCCGCCGCCTGATGCTGGCGTACGGCGCGACCTTCGACCTGACCCCGCGCGAAAAGGGCATGAAGGGCGCGATCGAACGCGCGCTGGAGATCGTCGAGGCGACGCCCGGCGCGTGGATGCCGCAGCAGTTCGAAAATCCGGCAAACGTCGAGGTCCACGTCCGCACGACGTCGCAGGAGATCCTGAACGACTTCCGCGATTCGCCGATCGACGTGATCATCACCGGCGTCGGCACCGGGGGCCACATCACCGGAGTCGCCGAAACGCTGAAAAAGGAATGGCCGAACCTGAAGGTGTTCGCGGTCGAGCCGGCGCTGTCGCCGGTCATTTCGGGCGGCCAGCCGGGCCCGCACCCGATTCAGGGCATCGGCGCGGGCTTCATGCCGGCGAACCTGCACACCCAGGCGATCGACGGCGTGATTCAGGTCGACGCCAACGTCGCCAAGGACATGGCGCGACGGTCTGCCAAGGAAGAGGGGCTGCTGGTCGGCATTTCGTCAGGCGCGACGCTGGCGGCGATCCTGCAGAAGCTGCCCGACCTGCCCGATGGCGTGCGCGTGCTGGGCTTCAACTACGACACCGGCGAGCGGTACCTGTCGGTGCCCGACTTCCTGCCCGAGGCTTGATCGGACACGGTGTTCGCGGCATCACGCCCCGCGAACACCAGTCCGGGGGGACGAATGCGCAACGCCCTGATCTGTGCCGGCACGATGCTGGCGCTGCTGCTGCTTTGGCCCATCGCATTCGGTGGCGGAGCCGCGTCGAGTGCGTCGGCGAGCACCGTCACGATCCCCATCCCGCCGCGGGCCTATCCGTCGTCGCTGGCCGCGCTGCCCAAGATCGCGCCCGCCACCGAAAGCTGTGCGGCGACGCGAGTCCGAGCGGCAGAGGCATGTTCGGCGGGTGATACGGCGTGCGATCATGCCGTGGCCGACGCGTTTGATGTCTGCGAGGCTAAGGGGATGTGGCCCTCTTAAATTTCGTCATCCCCGCGAAGGCGGGGATCGATAGTCGCTGAACGTCGTGAGACTCATCGCGTTTGGCGACTATCTATTCTCGCCTTCGCGGGAATGACGGTTGAGAATTAGCCCTCCCAAATTTCGCATCCCGCCCGAACCGCGCTATAGGCGCCGGCCAAACAGCCGGACGCCCCACGCCCCCGCATGACTCCCGACATCGCCCATCCCCCCGTCCCGCGCTGGATCGCGGTCGTCCTCGCGCTTCTCGCCATCGTCGCCATTGCGGCGCCGCTCGCGATCGTCCGCACCGCCCCCAAGCTGCCGCCTGCGGTAAAGGCGATCGCCAAACGCCCGCACCGCGTCGTGCCCAGGACCGAGCTGCCGACGGTCGAGCCCGCCGCCTTCATCAACCTCGCGCCGCAGGACGCCCGCGCGTTCAACGCAACGGTTCCCTTCTCGACCGATCCGAACCCGGCCGCCCGCCCCTTCCGCCTGACCGGCACGCCGGAAAGCCAAGCGCGCGCGATCGACTGTCTCGCGGCGGGCGTCATCTACGAAGCGGGGGACGACGCGAGCGGAGAAAAGGCGGTGGCGCAGGTCGTGCTCAACCGCGTCCGTCACCCCGCCTTCCCCAAGACCGTTTGCGGCGTCGTCTTCCAGGGCTCGGAACGCCGCACCGGTTGCCAGTTCACCTTCACCTGCGACGGGGCGATGCTGCGCGCGGTTTATCCGGCGGCGTGGGAACGCGCGCGGGCGGTGGCACGGATGGCGCTGAACGGCACGGTCGACGCCCGCGTCGGCCATGCGACGCACTACCATACCGACTGGGTGGTACCGTACTGGAGCAGCAGCCTCGACAAAATCGTCGCAGTCGATACCCACCTGTTCTTCCGCTGGAGCGGCTGGTGGGGCACGCCCCCGGCATTCCGCGGCGGCTACACCGGCGTCGAACCGGTCATCCCGCAACTCGCCCGACTGTCCGAAGCGCATCGTACCGCCGCCGAAGCGGCCGGGCTCGCCACCGCACAGCTCGACCCGACGATGCTCGGCGACACCGCGACGCCGACGGGGCTTGAGCAGGACACGAACACCTTCCTCGTAACCCTCGATCCCAAACTCGCGCCCGAGCAATTCCCGACGCTCGCCCAGCGTGCGTGCGGCGAGCGGCCCTATTGCAAGTTCATGGCGTGGAGCGCGAAGTCGAACACCCCGGCCGCGCTGCCGATCTCGCCGGTCCAGCAGCGGGCGATGTCGTTCAGCTATCTGCGCGACCGTGCGTTCGGCTTCGAGAAATCGCTGTGGAATTGCGGCGAGTACAAGCGTGTGGTGCCGAACGAGTGCATGAAGGCGCAGGTGTCGATTACAATGGCGCCGCCGCCGCCCACCAACTTCACCTATGATGCGACGCCCGGCAGCGCGTTGCGGGCGATCGCGGGGGCACAGCTGGGCGCGACGGTGATGAAGCCGACCGGGCCGGACCCGCTGACGGGCGTGCGGCGAAAAAGTGAGCCGGCCGCTCCGGTGTCGATGTCAGGCTCGGCGCCGGCTGCACCGACGGCACCGCCGCCGGTGCGTGCGACGGTGCCGAAAGCGGAAGGGGCGAAGGAGCCCTGAGCGCCATTCTCTTCAGCGTCATCCCCGCGAAGGCGGGGATAAATTTTGGCTGAACGTGGTGGAGACTCACGACGTTCAGCGACTATTGATCCCCGCCTTCGCGGGGATGACGATTAAAAGGGGGCAGCTCGCCGCCACCCCCACCTATCACGCCGCGAACATCTCCGGCTCCAGCGCCATCACCGCATCCGCGCCGCCTTCGATCTTGCGACGCAGCGCGCCGGCGTCGGGCAGGATGCGCTCGGCGTAGAAGCGTGCCGTCACCAGCTTGGCTTCCAGGAACTTCGCATCACCCTCGCCCGCGGCCAGCATTCGCGATGCGGCTTCGGCCATGCGCAGCCACATCAGGCCGACCGACACCAGGCCCATCAGCGTCATATAGCTGTACGCACCCGCACCGACCGCATTCGGGTTCTGCATGCCGTTGGCCATGAACCACATCGTCGCGGCCTGGAGCTCGCCCAGCGCCTTTTCGAGACGACCCGCGAAGTCGGCGGTCTTTTCGTTCGCCTTGGCCGCGGCGCATTCCTGCGCGACCAGCTTGAAGAACGCCTGCACCGCGCGACCGCCATTCTGCGCCAGCTTGCGACCGACCAGGTCCATCGCCTGGACGCCGTTTGTGCCTTCGTAGATCTGGGCGATGCGGGCGTCGCGGACATACTGCTCCATTCCCCATTCGACGATGTAGCCGTGGCCGCCATACACCTGCTGCGCGTTGGTCGCGATTTCATAGCCCCAGTCGGTGCCGACGCCCTTGATGACCGGGGTCAGCAGCCCGATCAGATCCGCGGCCATCTGACGCTCGGCATCGTCCTCGGCCTTGTGCTCGAGATCGACCTGGAGCCCGCCCCAAAGGCACAGCGCGCGCAGGCCCTCGATCTTGGCCTTCGCGTCCATCAGGGCGCGGCGGACGTCCGGGTGGACGAACAGCGTGTCCGCCTTCTCGCCCGGTTCGGCCGGGCCGGTCAGCGCGCGACCCTGGCGGCGGTCCTTGGCGTATTGCACCGCGTTCTGGAACGCGACTTCGGCCAGACCCAGGCCCTGCAGACCGACGCCCAGGCGCGCGGCGTTCATCATGATGAACATCGCGGCCAGGCCCTTCATCTCCTCGCCGACCAGCCAGCCGGTCGCGCCGTCGTAGTTCATGACGCAGGTCGCGTTGCCGTGGATGCCCATCTTGTGCTCGATCGATCCGCACGAGACCGCGTTGCGCTCGCCCAGCGACCCGTCGTCGTTGACCAGCACCTTCGGCACCACGAACAGCGAAATCCCCTTCGAACTGTCCGGCGCACCCGGCGTCTTGGCCAGCACCAGGTGGATGATGTTGTCGGTCAGGTTGTGCTCTCCGGCCGAAATGAAGATCTTGGTGCCGGTGATCGCATAGCTGCCGTCCGCCTGCGGCTCGGCCTTGGTCTTGATGAGGCCCAGGTCGGTCCCGCACTGCGGCTCGGTCAGGTTCATGGTCCCGCCCCATTCGCCCGAAACCATCTTGGGCAGGTACTTCTCCTGCTGTTCAGGCGAGCCCTTGGCGACCAGCGCGGCGATTGCGCCGTGGGCGAGCCCGGGGTACATGGCAAACGCCATGTTGGCCGAGATCATGTACTCCTGGAACGCGGTCGACACGACGTGCGGCATTCCCTGCCCGCCGAACGCCTCCGGCGCGGCAAGCGTGCCCCAGCCGCTCTCGACGAACTGGGCATAGGCCTGCTTGAACCCCTCCGGCGTCGTCACCGACCCGTCGGCATGGCGCGTGCAGCCCTGCTGGTCGCCCGACAGGTTGAGCGGAAACAGCACTTCGGCGACGAAGCGCCCGCCCTCTTCCAGCACTGCCTCTACGGTATCGGGCGTTGCGGCTGAGAAGCCGTCCGAATTGGTGTAGCGGTCGAGGCCGATGACGGCGTCGAGCACGAAGCGGGTATCGCGGACGGGGGGCGTGTACTGGGGCATGAGGCGTCCTCTCGGTTAGTCTTTTGATTTGGAAACGGTGGTTTCGACCAAGTCGATGAAGTCCTGCAGCTCGGCGATGGCGGCGTCGATGTCCTGCTTCTGCCGCTCCAGCACCGCGATGCGGTCGCGACAGCGCTCCAGCGTCACCTGGCGCTGGACCTGGCGGCCGTCGCCGATGTCGTAGAGGTCGATCATCTCGCGAATTTCGGCGAGCGAGAAGCCGACGCGCTTGCCGCGCAGGATCCACGCCAGCCGTGCGCGGTCACGCTGCGAATAGATGCGCTGAAGTCCGCGACGCTCGGGCGCGATCAGCCCTTCGTCCTCGTAGAAACGCAACGCGCGCGCCGTGACGTCGAATTCGTCCGACAGATCGGAAATGGTGAAATGCTGCCGGTCCCGCCGCTCCGGGACGGCCGCAACCGCGATCGCAGGGACGTCAGTCGACATGCAGCGGAAAATAGCTTCCCTTTACGTGAACGTCAATCGCCCGCGCAGGGTGTGACGCCGCTCGCTGCGCGCATGGTCGCGGCCTCGGCAACCGACTCGCTCAACCGCTCCGCGGCGAGCGCCTCCATCGTCGCGCGGTTGCCGCATGCGGCTGCGCAACCGTCCGGCAGCTTGGCGGGGAAGGTGATGCGGTCGCCATCGAACTGCGCGTCGAAGCGGCAGTCGTCGCCCAAAACGACGCGCAGGTTCGCGCCGGAACGCGAAACTCTACCCGCCGCGCTGCACCCCTGCCCGTCGCCAAAATCGACCGTCGCCCCGATTTGGTACCGACCGCCGCGGTGGACGATGCACACCCGGTCGGTGTCGCGGGCGTACAGACCCACGATGTCGCGATCGGCCGGGTCGCGGACGAGGCCACGCAGGATCGCCGCCGTCTCCAGGTCCGGTGCGGCAGGGGCACGCATGCGTGGCTCGTCGCGCGGGCAACTCGCCAACGCCGCGAGCATCGCGACCGCGAGCGCAAGCCGAAGGATCATGCGTCGGCGACCAGTCCCCCGCCCTCGATCCGGCGGTAGAAGCAGCTGCGGGCGCCGGTGTGGCATGCGGGGCCCGCGGGCTCGACGCGCAGCCACACCGCGTCCTGATCGCAGTCCACCCGCGCTTCGACGACGCGCAGGACGTGGCCCGAAGTTTCGCCCTTCTTCCAGAGCTTGCCGCGCGAGCGGGACCAGAAGGTCGCTTCCCCGCTCGCCAGCGTCGCGGCCAGCGCCTCGGCATTCATATGCGCAAGCATCAGTACTTCGCCGGTCGCGGCATCGGTCGCGACTGCGGTGATCAGGCCGGTGGCATCATATTTCGGTTTGAGCTCGGTGCCGGTTTCGCGCGGGTCGGTCATGCACCCTTCTAGGGCGGAGCCCTCGTCGAGCGCAATCAGATGGTCGGGCGGCCGAGCATCGGTGCGATCAGCGATAGATTGTGTCGGGCAAGATGGCTCCCCCGCCCGGCCACGCTGCCCTCCAGCAGCGGCTGTTCGCCGATAGCCAGGCACCGCTCCCACGCGCCATGCGCGAGCGGCAACCACTCGCTGATTGCCTGCGCCGGGTCGGCGACGGCGCGATCGAGCATGAGGTTCCCGAGCAGGAAGAAGAAGTCTGGCGAATGTTGCCAATACGGATATTCTGCGTCGGCGAGCGTCATGGCGTCGTCCAAACGTTGTGCCGCCGCAAGGCTCGAGATCGCGCCTTGCACCAGCGCGTGGCGCCAATTCGCATCGCGCGGGGTCAGACCGAGGGCTCGGGCATACCAGTCGTTGGCAAGGCCATATTCGCCGGCCACGTCGGCATCACGGCCGAGCTGAAAGAGCAGATATCCATCGTTCGGTCGCTCGGCGAGCGAAAGAAGCAGCAACGGCCGATTGCGCTCGCTTTTTCCCGTCAAGCGCTCGGCGAGATAACCGTCGTGATTAACCACGATCGGGCACCGCGCCCGCGGTAGATCAGATGAAATCTGTTCATGCACCCGGCCGGTAAAGCGCGCGCCGCGCGGAACCACGCGGCTGATCCAGTTGCGATGGACGTGGCCGTCCCGCGTGCAATTGTCCAAGGCGGTCACGCCGATCCGAGGGGCCGTCGTACACCAGTCGCGCAGCCGGTCGCCGCCCGACATGATCCATTCGTCGGCGTCGACGACCAAGGTCCAGTCCGCGTCGGCCAGTTCCAGCGACCGGTTTCGGGCCGCGGCGAAGTCATCGATCCACTCGAAGTTGGCGACGTCCGCGCCAGCTGTCCGCGCGACGTCGGGCGTCCCGTCGGTGGAACCAGTATCGACCACGACCATGCTATCGACCCATGGCGCGACGCTATCGAGACAGCGTTTCAGACATCGCGCCTCGTTCCGGACGATCAGGGCGGCGGCGAGGCTCGGTAGGGTCATGACATACCCTTGCCATGCGACCCGTCACCACCGCGTTAACCACGCCGCCCCATCCGGCTCACTTATGCCCGCGAATCGCCTTCACCAATTCGTCCTTCGTCATGTCTGACCGGCCATCGATGCCGATCTTCTTGGCTTCGTCGTACAGCTCGTCCTTGGTGCGATCTTCAAGGCGGGTGCTGTTATGGTCGAGCGTCCCGCCGGATTTGGCATTAGCGATACGCGCAGCTTTCTCTTTCGACATGCCTTCGTCGCGCAGGTCTTCGTACAGCTTGTCGTCCTTGATCTGGGCGCCGTGATCCTTGGCCATAGATTGTCTCCTTCGCGCGCGAAACGCACGCGCAGCGAGCAAGGATGCGTGACAATGGGGCGACAAACGCAAGACTCGGTCCTATATGCGCCCGCGGACGCTCAGCCGCTTTTGCGAAGGCCCCCATGTTCACGACCCATCCGTTCGATGACGACAAGCTGCGCGAAGAGTGCGGCATCTTCGGCGTTTCCGGTGCAGAGGGGGCGGCCGCCCTCGTCGCGCTGGGCCTGCACGCGCTGCAACACCGGGGGCAGGAAGCCGCCGGAATCACCAGCTTCGACGGCCGCGCGTTCCATACGCACCGCGCGATGGGCCATGTCGCCGGCAACTTTGACCGCGACGACGTGATCCGCGCACTGGCGGGTAATACCGCCTGCGGGCACGTCCGCTATTCGACGACCGGTGAAACCTCGCTGCGCAACGTACAGCCGCTCTATGCCGAACTGGCGAGTGGCGGCTTTGCAGTCGCACATAACGGCAATATTTCGAACGCGATGCGCATCCGCCGCGACCTCATTCGCAGCGGCTCTATCTTCCAATCGACGTCGGACACGGAAACGATCATCCATCTGGTCGCCACGTCGAGCTACCGAACGCTGATCGATAAGTTCATCGACGCGCTGAAGCAGCTGGAAGGTGCCTACTCGCTGATCTGTATGACGCCGGAGGGCATGATCGCCTGTCGCGACCCGCTGGGCATCCGCCCGCTGGTCATGGGAAAGCTCGGCGACAGCGTGATCTTCGCGTCGGAAACCGTCGCCCTCGACGTGGTCGGCGCCGAATTCATTCGATCGGTCGAGCCAGGTGAGCTGGTGATCGTCAAGGGCTCCGAGGTCAGCTCGCACCGCCCCTTCGCACCCCAGGCGGCGCGGCCGTGCATCTTCGAATGGGTGTATTTTTCGCGCCCCGATTCGATCGCAGACGACCATTCGGTCTATTCGGTGCGCAAGGCGATCGGCGCGCAACTGGCGATCGAGGCGCCGACCGATGCCGACCTGGTCATCCCGGTCCCCGATTCGGGCGTCCCCGCGGCGATCGGCTATGCGCAGGAATCGGGCGTGCCGTTCGAACTCGGCATCATCCGTTCGCACTATGTCGGGCGCACCTTCATACAGCCGGGCGACAAGGTCCGTCATCTGGGCGTGAAGCTGAAGCACAATGCCAATCGCGCGCTGATCGCAGGCAAGAAAGTCGTGCTGATCGACGATTCGATCGTCCGCGGCACGACCAGCCTCAAGATCGTGCAGATGATGCGCGAAGCCGGGGCGGCCGAAGTGCACATGCGGATCGCATCCCCCCCGACGCGGCATTCGTGCTTCTACGGCGTCGATACGCCCGAGCGGTCGAAGCTGCTGGCAGCGACGCACGATCTGGAAGCGATGCGGACCTATATCCAGGCCGACAGCCTCGCCTTCGTTTCGATCGACGGCCTCTACAAGGCGCTCGGCAGCCCGGATCGGCCGAAGGTGAAGCCCGGCTATTGCGACGCCTGCTTCACCGGCGACTATCCGACGACGCTGACCGACCAGGACGAAAGCGGCACACCCGTCGACCAGTTCGCTCTGCTCGAAGAGCGGGTTGGCTGACCTATTTGATACGGACTTTGAACTTATGATGGACACCAACCTCGCCGGCCGGCTGGCGCTCGTCACCGGAGCCAGCCGCGGGATCGGCGCGGCGACCGCGCTCGCGCTGGGAAAAGCGGGCGCGCACGTCGTGCTGACCGCGCGCACGCCCGGCGGGTTGGAAGAGGTCGAGGATGCGATTCATGAGGCGGGCGGCAGCGCGACGATCGCGCCGCTCGACCTGGCGGAGAGCGACGGCATCCCGCGGCTGGCGGCGGCGATCGGCGAGCGCTGGGAGGCGCTCGACATCCTGGTGCTGAACGCAGCGCAGTTGGGCTCGCTGTCGCCGGTGTCGGCATTCGACCCGAAGGAGCTCGCCAAGACGCTGACGCTGAACGTCAGTGCCCAAGCGGCGCTGATCGGATCGTTCGACCCGATGCTGCGGCGGTCGCAGCACGGCAGGGTGATCGGCCTGACGTCGAGCGTCGCGCGCACGCCCCGCGCCTATTGGGGCATGTACGGCGCGTCCAAGGCGGCATTCGAGAACCTGTTGCTGAGCTACGCCGAGGAAGTGAAGGCGCTGAGCAAGACCCGCGTCGCGATCGTCGATCCGGGCGCCACGCGCACCAAGATGCGCGCGCGCGCCTATCCGGGGGAAGATCCGGCAAGCGTGAAGGCGCCCGAAGTGGTGGCGGAGCGCATCCTGGCGCTGCTGGGCGAGCAGTATGAGACGGGCATTTTCGTTCGGGTCGATTAATCTCACCGTAGTCATCCCCGCGAAGGCGGGGATAAATTCTGGCTGACCGCGATGAGTCTCACGACCTTCAGCGACTATTGATCCCCGCCTTCGCGGGGATGACGGGTCGGGTTAGTTGGCGACTGCCGCCGCGATCAGCTTCGCCTGAAACGCAGCGCGTGGGCCTGACAGGTCCGCCCCCGTCGCCTTTGGCCATGCGCTGACCATCGCGATTACGATGCGTCGCGCGGGATCAACGAAGATCGACTGCCCGAAAATCCCCTGCGCGCCGAACCGCTCCTCGGGGTAGGTCCACCATTGATAGCCATAGCCGTAACCCGGCCGCCCGGTCTGCGCCTTGGCCGCGGTCGCTTGCGCAAACCAGTTCGCCGGCACGATCCCGCGCCCGCCCTCCAGCGCCAGCTGCCCCATCCGCGCATAATCGCGCAGGGACACCGACAGGCAGCAGCCGCTGACTTCCTTCCCCGTCTGATCGATCATCCAGACCGCGTCGGCTTCCATGCCATAGGGCTTCCAGACCTTCTCGCTTAGATAGGCGGCGAGCGGCTTCTTCGTCGCGTTGCGGACGAGCACACCGATCAGATTCGTCTCGCCCGTCTTGTATACCCACTTCGTCCCAGGCGCGGATTCGCGTGGCAAGGTGCGCATATAAGCGACGGTCGGGTCCTGCCCCGCGGGCACATCATGCGTGAACATCCGCGCGACGTCGGAATTCGGATCCGTATAGTCCTCGTTCCAGCGCACGCCTGACGTCATCGTCAGCAGCTGCGCGATGGTGACGCCGTCGTACCCGCTGCCGGTGAGCTCGGGGATGTAGCGCGTCACCGGCTCGTCGACCGACTTGATATACCCATCGCGAATCGCCGCGCCGACCAGGGTCGACGTGAACGACTTGGCGACCGAGAAGCTGGTCCAGCGCCCCTCCCGCGTCAGCCCGCGGGCATAGCGTTCCAGTCGCACCTTGCCGTCCTGCACGACGATCAGTCCGGCGACGTTCTGCGCGGCGATGAAAGCATCGACCTCGGCCGCCGGGATCGGAAGCGGCGCACCATCGGGCAGCGGGCGGACGCGGCGGCCGGTCTTGACGGTGTGGACCGGGAATACGCGCTCCATGTGCGGGAAGTTCGCATCACGTTGCGCCTGCGACCAGAACAGCACTGCTGCACCGATCTGTTGGAGACGCGCGGTTTCGGTCGCCGAGGGGGTCGATGACGCCGCCTTGGGCGTCGGCGCCTGCGCGCACGCGGTCAGCGCCAGCGCACCTGTAATCCACCAGCTCTTCATGCCCCCTCCTTCACCAATGTGATCTGCACCACGTCGATCCCGCCACCGCGAAAACCGCCTTCGCAATACATTAGATAATAGCGCCACAAGTCCACGAAATCCTGTCCGAATTCGCTCGGCAGGCCGCCACCGGCATAGGCCGTATCGAACCGCTCGCGCCACATTCTGAGAGTTTCGGCATAATCGAGCCCGAAAGCATGACGGTCGCGCCAGGCGAGGCCTTCGCGTTCAGCGATCGCGCGGAATTCGCTCTCGCAAATCAGCAGGCCGCCGGGAAAGACATATTCCTGGATGAAGTCGACGTTGCCGGCATAGGCTTCGAAGATCGCGTCATCGATCGTGATGAGCTGGATCACCGCGCGACCGCCAGGTTTCAGTACGCGCGCGATGAGGCGGAGGTAGTCGGGCCAATATTCGCGGCCCACCGCCTCGACCATCTCGATGCTGGCGACCGCGTCATACGTACCGGTGACCGCGCGATAGTCGGTCAGGGTGAAGCGGGCACCGTCCGGCACCCGAGTGGCGGCATAGTCGCGCTGCTCGGTCGACAGGGTAATGCCGTGCACCCGCCGTCCGCCCGCAACAGCGGCCTCGGCAAACGATCCCCAACCGCAGCCGATTTCCAGGATCATATCACCCGGCTGCGTGGCCGTCCGGTCGAGCACCGCGGCGATCTTCGCCGCCTGCCCCTCTTCCAGCGTCATGGCGTCACGCGGAAACAGCGCGCTCGAATAGGTCATGCTCGCATCGAGCCAGGGCGCGTAAAAGTCGTTCCCCAGGTCATAGTGATAGGCGATGTTGCGCCGCGCCTGTGCCGGACCGTTGCGCCGCAGCCAGTGGCGCAGCCGCCGCAGGCCCCGCGACCATGCCGCCGCGCGCGCTGTGGTGCCGAGCGCCGCGCGGTTGCGCATGAACAGGTCGAACAGCGGCATCGGATCGGGGCTGGTCCAGTCGCCCGCCGCCCACGCCTCGTACCAGCCGGCCGATCCGCCCGTCGCCAGCCGCCACAGCGCCCGCCAGCTGCGGACATGGACGATCGGCTCGGGCCCCGGCGCCCGCCCGCCGAGCCGACGCCGCGTGCCGTCGGGCAACGTCGCGTCGATCGCGCCGTCGATCAGCCCGCGGTCGACGCGGTCGAGCACGCGAGCGCCTAAGGCGGCAAAGATGCGGCCCGTGGTGGTACCCCTGCCCCTGGCCGCCTTCCGTCCCCGATTGTCATGCCGTGTCGCCTGCATCCGCACGGGCATAGCGCCCCCGTTGCCGCGAGCAAGCGACTGGATCAGCGCGCTGCCCGCCCAGCCTCGAGCGCGCGTTCTCGTGCCTCGCGGTGCCCGATGATCGGCTTGGGGTAGGCGCTCGGCCGGCAGCCGGCACTCTCGGGATCGTGAATCGCCGCATCGTGGAGCTTGGCGAGTTCCGGCACCCATTCGCGGATATAGTCCGCTGCGTCGAACTTTTCCGACTGGACGAGTGGCGCCATGATCCGGCCCCACATGTTTGAATCGACGCCGGTCCCCGCGACCCACTGCCAGTTGACTGCGTTATTGCCGAAGTCGGCGTCGATCAGACAATCCCAGAACCAGCGTTCGCCCTCGCGCCAGTCGATCAGCAGGTGTTTGATCAGGAAGCTAGCGGTAATCATGCGGACTCGATTGTGCATCCATCCCGTCGCCCACAACTGGCGCATACCGGCATCGACGATCGGATAACCGGTGCGTCCCTGCTGCCAAGCCTCCAGATCCTTCGGGGCGCGGCGCCAGGGTAGCTTGTCGAACTTGGGCCGACCGTTGGCGTCGGCATAGTCGGGCCGGTCGAGGATCACACCACTGGTGAAATCGCGCCAAGCAAGCTCCTTGTGGAACGTCATTGCCGCCTTGCCGCCACCGACCAGGTGCCAGGCGTCGCGCGCCGAAATCTCGCCCATATGCAGGTGCGGCGACAGACGCGAGCTGCCGTCGACCGAGGGCATGTTGCGATCGACGTCATAAGCCGCGACGCGATCACCGAAATCCTTCGCCGCCTTCCGCGCCGCCGCTTCGCCCGGCGTCCAGACGTCGAACCCGCCCGACCAGTCGGGCTTGGTCGGCAGCAGGTGCCAATCGGCAAGGGTGTCGGACTTCGGCCATTTCGACGGAGCCGGAATCGAACGCGGCATGGGCAGCGGATCATCGGGCGGCATTCGCGTCGCCAGCGCCTTCCAGAACGACGAATAGACCTTGAACAGTCCGCCCGATCCGGTCGTCACCTCTTCGATCGGCGCGAGGTGATTGCCGTCATACAGGCAGAGCCGATCGCCCAGCGCATCTTCCGCCTTGCGCCACCACGGCTCGTAATGACGGATGCCATAAATGTCACTTGCGCCCGTTTCCTCACAGAGTTTGTGAAGTTCTTTCACCGCATCGCCCCGCCGCAGTATCAGGCGCGAGCCTTTGTCCTTCAGCGCTTTTCCGAAAGCCTTCAGGGCATGGTGCAGCCACCAGCGTTGCGCGGCCCCGATCGCCCAGTCGCCCGGTGCTTTGTCATCAAGGATATAGACCGGGATCACCGCACCGGCATGCGCGGCGGCGACGAGGGCGGGTTGATCGTGCAGGCGAAGGTCCTGACGAAGCCAGAGGATCACGGGATCGGACATCGTCGAACTACGCGCACGGCCGCCCACCGTTCCGCCTGCGTTTTGAATTAGCCGGACGCGATCGGCTTGCGCCAACGCCGTTCTCCCCGAGCGACGTTGGAGGGCAGGCTTTTATCAGATGCTTCGACTGCGTTCTTCACGAACCCAGCGCCCCGCCGCACGTCGGATGACAAAGCCGCAGCAAGCCGCTAGGCGGCCGCGATGCAGGCTCTGACCGATCCAAAACTGCGCCTGGCTGTTCTGTTGCTTGTAGCGATCGCTGTGCGGTCGCTGGCGTTCGGCAATCCCCTCGTCCACGTCGATGAGGATTTCTACTTCGTCGCGGCCAGCAAAATGCTGGATGGCGCGCTGCCCTTTGTCGACCTGTGGGATCGCAAGCCGTTGGGGCTGTTCCTGGTCTATGCGCCCGCCGCGGCACTGCCCTTCCCGCTTGGCATCTGGACCTATCAGGCAATGGCGCTGGCCTGCGTCGTCGCGACCGCGATGATCGTCGCGCGCTTCGCCACACGCGCCGGCTGGGCCAACGGCGCGACCGCGGCCGGAATCGCCTATATCCTGTGGCTGAACATGATGGGCGGGGTCGGCGGGCAGTCGCCGGTATTCTACAACCTGCTGATGGCGATCGCCGCCTGGCTGACCGCGACCACGCAAGGACCGCGGCGACGCTGGCGGGGCCTTGGCGCGATGGCGCTGGTCGGGCTGGCGATGCAGGTGAAGTACAGCGTCGTCTTCGAAGGCATGATGTTTGGCCTGTGGCTGCTGGCCGGCGAATGGCGTGCTCGGCGGTCGGTCAGTGCGCTTGTGGGCTACGGTGCGGCGCTAGTCGCGCTGGCGGTGCTCCCGACGGCGGCGGCGTTCGCATACTACGCTGCGATCGGTCACGCCGACGCCTTCGTCTATGCCAACTTCACCTCGATCACGCTGCGCAAGCCCGATCCCTGGCCCTATCCGCTGACCGCAGCGCTGGAGTTGCTGCTGATCCTGTCGCCGTTGATCGCGATGACCGGCGGGTCGAGTCGCGTGCGCGCGGCCACGGGCGAGCCGCAGGTGCGGACCTTCGTCCATGTCTGGCTGGCGACGGCGCTGACCGGCATCGCCGTCTTCGGCGGCTATTATGAGCATTACGGCCTGCCAGCCGCGCTGCCCGGAGCGATCGGCGCGGCCGGATTTTTGGGCGCGGGCCACTGGCGTGGGCGGGCGACACCGGCGATCCTCATCCTGGCGACGCTGGCCGCGCTGGGTACGCCCGCGGTCAATCGCTACCGCCGGGGCGATGGCGCCCAGCTCGCCCGACTGACCGACGCGATCGGTCGCGGCCCGGGGTGCCTGTATATCTATTCCGGCCCGGCCATGCCCTATCGCGTCAGCCAGCGCTGCACGGTCACGCCCTATCTGTTCCCCAGCCACATGCAGCACGGGCGGGAAACCGGCGCGATCGGCATTGACCAGGCGACCGAATTGCGCCGCATCTTCGCGACGAAGCCGGCGGTGGTCATCAACCAGCCGCTGTATTCCGGCGAGCGGGAGAATATCCACTTCCTCTACGAAAATCTGATCGCGCGCGACTATCGCCTGAAGACGATGACCCCCATCGGCGATCACGGGATCGAGGTCTGGATCCGCCGATAGTGCGCCCGGCAAACGGGTCGGTCGGATGTCACATCACTGTAACAGCGTTTGCCCCGGCCTCGCGCTTGCTGCATTAGGGCCTATGGCAAGCCTTCCGTCCGACGCGCCCAAGTTGACCCGCATTCAGGAAAACTGGCTGGCGGTGCGCGAACGGCGCATTCTGAACTGGCTGTGCGCGCGGATGCCGGCGTCGGTCACGCCCGACCGGCTGACCGCACTGGGCATGGTCGGGGCGGTGATGGTCTTTGCCGGCTATCTGGCGAGCAACCTCGGCTCGACGTGGCTGCTCCTTTCGCTCGCCGGATACGTCATCCAGTGGTTCGGCGACTCGATGGACGGCAGCCTGGCGCGATTCCGCCGGATCGAGCGGCCGTCCTACGGCTATTTCATCGACCATAGCTGCGACGGGCTCGCCAATCTGCTGATCGTCGGCGGCATCGGCTTGTCGCCGTTCGTGACGATGGACGTCGCGATGGTCGCGCTGGCCGGCTATTTCCTAATGTCGATGCACGCTTTCCTTTCGGCACGCGTCATCGGCGAGCTGCGCCTGTCCTATCTTGCCGCCGGGCCAACCGAGCTTCGCCTGTTCCTGATGGGCCTGACGGTCGCGATGATGGTCGTGGGGCCCGACCGCGACGTGATCGGTCGGATCTCGGGCTTCGACCTGATCGTCGGCGCAATCGGGGCTATCCTGATCGTTTTGTTCGTCGTCCAGACGCTGTCGGTATCGCGACTGCTGCTGGCGCGCGGCGAAAAGAAGGACTGACGCTTCAGTCCGTCCACTGCGCAAGGTCGGGCGTCTCGCCGATCAATGCCAGACCGTGGGAGATCGAGGTCAGTTCGTTCCCCGACTCGATCCTCTCCGCGCCGAAGCGCCGTTCGAACAGCGCACGGATCGCCGGGATCAGCGATGATCCCCCGGTCAGAAATACCCGGTCGATCGCGTCTACGCCCAGGCCAGCCTTCGTAAGCGCGGCGTCCATCGCCGCTTCGATTCGTACCAGATCGTGCGCGATCCACTGTTCGAAGTCGCTGCGACTGACGTCGGCGGCGATCTGCACGCCACCGCCGTCGAAGCGGAACTCGGCATGGGCCTCGCTCGACAGTGCGCGCTTCACCCGGCCGACCGCGTCGTAGAGCGGGAAGCCCTGTTCCTCCTCGACCAGCGCGATCAACCGCCCGATCGGGGCAGGATCGACCGCATCGCGCTCCAGCTTTCGCAATTCCTCCAGCGTCCGCCGGTTGCGCATCAGCGCGAGACGCGACCAATCAGCGAAGTCGTTGAAATAGCCGCCGGGTATTTCGAGCAGCTTGCCGAACGAACGATAGCTGCCGCCCTTACCCAGCAATGGCAGGACCAGCTGACTCATGATCCGCTGGTCGAATCGATCGCCGGCGATGCCGACACCGGCCGCGGCGAGTGGCGTACACCGACGCGCCGCGCCCGACTCGGCCACGCGGACGATCGAGAAGTCGGTGGTACCGCCGCCGAAATCGGCGATCAGGATCGTCGCCGGATCGGTCAGACGCTCGGCATAGCTATAGGCCGCGCCCAGTGGTTCGTAGACATAGTGAAGCTCGACCCCGAAACCCTGGAGCATCAGGTCGTAGCGTTGTCGGGCCAGCGCCGGATCCGGCCGCGCCCCGGCATATTCGACCGGCCGCCCGACGACGACGCGCCGCGGCCGATCGTCAAGCCGACCGCCGGCATGCTTGACCAGCGACTGCAGGAACAGCCGCCCCATATCCTCGAACCGGAACGGCTTGTTGAAGATCAGCGCGCTTTCGAACAGCGGGCTGGCCGCAACCGTCTTGAACGACTGGACGAAACGGCTATCGAGCGGTGAGGACAGATATTCGGCGATCGCCCACGGCCCCGCCTCGTGCGCGATGCCGTTCCAGCCGCGCTCTTCCTCCCAGAAACACAGCGCCGACCGAAAGACTTCGCCGGTCGCCTCGGCGCCGTCGAAAGCGATCAATCCCGACCGCCCCCGCCCGTCGCTGCGCGAGACAACGGTATTGGTCGTGCCGAAATCCAGCCCGAGTGCCGGCTCACCTGTCCTGTCGCTCATGCCGGTTTCCACGCAGAAAAAGGGGCGCGGCCTATCGCACGACTGTGAAGGCGGGCCAATCCTTTGCGAAGATTCGGCGGACCTCCGCGATCGTCGGCACCTGTTTCCACCGGATGCCGATGTCGCGCCGCCGGGCACCGGGGCCGCGCGATCCGACGTCGGCGAAGCGCGACTCCTGCGGGCGGAACACCGCGGTCTTGCTGCCGTCGCGGGCAGTGCCGGCCATGCTGGTCCAGCCGTCGGGGTGGATATGCGCGTCCATCGTGCAGTCGATGAACACCGCCTGCCCGATCGCGTTCGGGTCGGCATAGCGACCATCGGCGAAGCGCGTCGTCGGGTGCCACGGGCGGCCAAGTGCAATGCTGGCATCCGCGACCTCGGCCTCCCGCGTCAGGCGAGAGCGGTAAACGACGATACCGACCGGCTGCGCGATCGGCGTCGAGGGCGCGGTGATGAACGAAGCGAAGCCGCCCTCGGTCGTCACCGTGCCGCGGCGACGGGTGCGGATTTCGCTGTCCTCGATCAGAAGCATGCCGTTGCCGAAGATGAAATCGACGTTTCCAGCGACGAGGCTGTTGCGGATCATCGCGCGGCGGCCGCGGGTCAGCAACGTGTCTTGATAGCCGAACATCGCAACCCGATCGAACAGCACACGATCGCTGTAGGTGTCGAGCGCAACGGCCACCGCCTGCGACGCCGACACCTTGCGCGGATCGTCCGCCGACAGCGCGTCATTGGCCGGGTGGTCGAAGTCGTTCTCGATCGTCAGGCCGTCGATGGTGACGTCCGTCGCAGCGATGGTCAGCGTGGCAGAACCGGCGGTCCCCCATTTGTTGCGGTCGTACATGGCGGCGGTTTCGGCAACGGCACCGAAATGCAGCCGGGTATGACCGACGCCCGCCCCGATCAGGCGAACATTCGCGCGACGGATCGTAAGCTTTTCGGCATAATCGCCGGCCGCGACCCGGATCGTCAGCCAGCGAGCCGATGTCTCGCGATCGGCCGCGGCGAGCGCGTCGGTGATCGTCGCGAAACACGCAGGCGCCTTGCCGCAATCCGGCCGCACCGACAGATCGGTTTGCGCATGGGTGGCGGTCGCGGTCAGCAGACCGATGGCGATGAGCGGAAGGCGGTACACACCGCACGGTCTATCGCACCCGTGCCGAATGTCATCGCCGCTTCTGTTTAACTCAGTTCAGGCGCAGCCAGGTCGTCGATTTGCAGAACAGCCCGCCGAGCACGCAGCCCTTGCCGACCAGCTTGTCGTCGGGCGTCACGCGCAGTTTGCCGGCAAAGGTCCGGCCCACCGTCGGCACGAAGACCTTGCCGGTATAGCCGCCGTCGCCGGTCGGGCGGAATTCGCGGAAGATCTGCGTGCCCTCCAGCCGCTCGGTGCCCTTCTCGCGTGCCGACGCCTGCGCCTTGGGGCTCGCCCAGATCACGGTGCCGCACACCGCGTCGCCGCAGGGGTAGGCGCGAATGTGGACCGTATTCTTGACGTTGCGCCATTCGCCGCTGATCGTCTGCCCCGCCGCGGGAGGCGACGCGGTGGCGGGAGCGACGCCAAACATCAGCACCGCCGCCGAAACCGCGCATGAAATCCTGCGCATGGACCAGTCTCCAATCGTAGCCTGGCAACGATGTGGGGACCGAAACCGACGAAAAAAGGGCGAGCCGGGGCAGGATTATGACGAACGGTCGAGCTCAGGGCTTGCGGGTATCGGCCAAGCTCTTTTCACGAATGGCGCGGAATTCCGAGCCGGGCTTCCACTGCGGCCACGCGCTTCCCCGCGCGAGATCGCTGCCGATCCGGTCGACCAGCGCGATGTCCTGCAGCGCGCCGGCCAGGTTCCAGTCGGGGCTCCAGGCATCGCACGCTTGATGATAGCATTGGCCGGTATAGGCATCGATCCACGCCTGCCCCGCCTTCACGCCGCCCTGTTTCAAATCGGAAGCGCCTGCGATGCCCATCAACAGCATCACCGGCACGCCGCGCTTGGCGAAGCTGAAATGGTCGGCGCGGTAGAACAGCCCGCGTTCCGGCAGGCCCTCCGGAGTCACGCGTCGGCCTTGCGTGGCGGCGACACGCGCCATGTCGTCCTCCAGCGTGTTCTGGCCCTTGCCGACCAGCACGACGTCGTTCGCGGCGCCCGCGGTCTGGAGAATGTCGAGGGTCAGATTGGCGACCGTCTTCGCCATCGGATAGACCGGATTGGCGGCATAATATTCGGAGCCGAGCAGCCCGCGCTCCTCCGCGGTCCAGGCGGCGAAGACGACGCTGCGCGCGGGCCGCGGCCTGGCCATCATATCTCGGGCGATCTCGAACATGCCGGCGATGCCGAGCGCATCGTCGTTCGCACCGGCGCGATAGATGCGACCCTGCGCATCGGGCTTGCCCTTGCCGTACGCGTCCCAGTGGGCGCCGAACATCAACACCTCGTCCGGTCGGGTCGTGCCGGGGATGCGGGCGAGGACGTTGCGGCTGGTCAGGATTTCGTGCGCGACGGGCACGTCGGCGGCGAAGCGCACGCCCGCCAGTTCGACCGGGCGGAAGTCGGGGCGGCGCGCAGCGGCCTTCAGCATATCGAAGTCTTGGCCCGACGACGCGAACAGTCGGCGCGCGGCGGCATCGGCGATCCAGCCCTGCAGGCGGACGCTGCTCAGCGCGTCGGCCTTGCGTTCGATATCGTAATTTTCGCCGCCCGGGCTGACGACGACGTTCCAGCCATAGCCGGCGCCTGCCGTATCGTGGACGATCAGCGCGCCGACCGCGCCCTGCCGCGCCGCTTCCTCGAACTTGTAGGTCCAGCGGCCGTAATAGGTCATCGTGCGGTCGCCGAACTTGCCCGCGGCGGGTTCGCCGGGCTTCGCTTCGAAATCGGGGTCGTTGACTAGGAAGACGACGACCTTGCCCTTCAGGTCCGCGCCCTTGAAGTCGTCCCACTGCCGCTCGGGCGCCTTCACGCCGTAGCCGACGAAGACGACCGGCGCGTCGATCACCGCGCTATCGTCGGGACGGATCGTCGAGAGATAAACGTCGGTGCCGAGCGTCAGCGGCGTGCTGGTCTTGCCGGTGAACGCGAGCGTCGCCGGCGTGCCGAGCTTGGTGTGGAGCAGCGGTACGCGCTGGACCCATTGGCCATCGGGGCCGGCGGGCTGGAGGCCGAGTTGCTCGAATCGCGCGATCAGATAGCCGATCGTCCGCTCCTCGCCCGCCGTGCCGGGCGCGCGGCCCTCGAAGGTGTCGGACGCGAGCGTGCGGACGGTCTGAGTGATGCGGGCGGCGGCATCGTCCTGCGCATGAGCGGCGGTGGAGGCGAGCAGCGCGGCGGCGAGCGGAAGAAGGCGGGTCATGATGGGAGGTTTACGGCGCTTTGCCAGGCACACAAGCCGTCGCGCTCGCGCGAAGACAGCATCTGCGAAAGCCGCGGTGCCTGCGGTTCCCCGGCGAAGGCCGGGGGCATTAACACGACCGAGGATCAGTCGTGCCTGCACCGGAGCATCATGGGTTTTATGGCAGCGGAGGAAACATCACCCGCCCGGCATGCCAGCGCTCGAGCCCGATCCCCGCGAGGTTCTGCGCGCGTCGGACATGGCGGAGTCTGACACGGCAGGGCTTCGGCATCCCCCGAAACGTCTCGGCCAGCGGCCTGTACGCCACCGGCACACGCGCCGCGCCGCTCGCCTGCGCGATCACCGCTGCGGCGTCCCCCAGCAGCATCGCATCTTCAATGCCCAGGTCAACCGCCAGCCGAACCGCCGCGATCAGCGCGCGCCATTCGGCCTCCATGCTGGTGCCCGGCCCCAGGCGCTGCGCTACAAGCATCCGCCCGCCGACGACGACCGCCAGCTCCATCCCGACCGGCCTAAGCCCGCCGTCAAAAAAGATCTTCGTCACCGGGCGACGATGCTGCGCGCCACCGCCTCGGCCGTCTTGATGCCGTCGACCGCCGCCGACAGGATACCGCCGGCATAACCCGCGCCTTCGCCCGCCGGGAACAGCCCGCGGGTGTTGAGGCTGTGGCCGTCCTCGCCGCGGGTAAAGCGCACCGGCGACGAGGTGCGCGTCTCGACACCGGTCATTACTACGTCGGGGTGGTCGTAGCCGGCGATCTGGCGACCGAAAACCGGAATCGCCTCGCGCATCGCTTCCACCGCGAAGTCGGGCAGCACTTCCGCGAGGTCGGTCGGCGTCACGCCGGGGCGGTAGGACGGGACGACCGAGCCGAGCGAGGTCGACGGCCGCCTGGCGAGGAAATCCCCGACCCGCTGCGCCGGCGCGAAATAGTTCGATCCGCCCGCGACGAACGCCTTTTCCTCCAGCGCGCGTTGCAGCGTTATGCCGGCCAGCGGGTCGCCGGGGTAATCGCGTTCGGGATCGATCGCGACAACGAAGCCCGAATTCGCATTGCGCTCGTTGCGTGAATACTGGCTCATGCCGTTGGTCGCGACGCGGCCTTCCTCCGACGTCGCCGCGACGACCGTGCCGCCCGGGCACATGCAGAAGCTGTAAACCGTCCGCCCATTCTTGCAGTGGTGCGAGATGTGATATTCGGCCGCGCCCAGGATCGGGTTGCCCGCATCCTGCCCGAAGCGCGCGCGGTCAATCCACGACTGCGGATGCTCGATGCGGACGCCGATCGAAAAGGGCTTGGCCTCGGCATGGACCCCGGCCTCCAGCAACATTGCAAACGTGTCGCGCGCGCTGTGCCCGACCGCCAGCACGACGTGGTCCGCCTCCAGATACGATCCGTCGTGCAGATGCAGCCCGCGGACGTGCCGCGCGCCCGCATCGTCAGCCTGGATGTCGAGCCCCTCGACCCGCGTGCCGAAGCGATACTCGCCACCCAGTTCCTCGATCTGCGCGCGCATGCTCTCGACCATCGTGACCAGGCGGAAGGTGCCGATGTGCGGATGCGCCGCGGTCAGGATCTCGGGCGGCGCGCCGGCCTTAACGAATTCTGTCAGCACCTTGCGATTAAGGTGCCGTGGGTCCTTGATCCGGCTGTAGAGCTTGCCGTCGGAGAAGGTCCCCGCCCCGCCCTCGCCGAACTGGACGTTCGATTCCGGGTTCAACACGCTCTTGCGCCACAACCCCCAGGTGTCCTTGGTCCGCTCGCGCACGACCTTGCCGCGTTCCAGGATGATCGGGCGGAAGCCGGCCTGGGTAAGGATGAGCGCGGCGAGCAGGCCGCAGGGTCCAGCGCCGATCACTACCGGGCGGCGCACACCCGGCGGCGCCATGATCGCGGGCTTATAGTGCGTATTGGGCGTCAGGCCGATATCCCGGTCGCGCTTGAACCGCGTCAGAACCGCACCCTCGTTCTTCACCGCCACGTCGATCGCATAGACCAGCGCGATATTAGCCTTGTCGCGCGCATCGTTGCCGCGACGGGCGATCGCAAAACGGATCAGCTCGCGGGGCGTGATCCGCAGCCGCTTGCAGATCGCGGCGGGCAGCGCTTCGTCAGGGTGGTGGAGCGGCAGTTTCAGGTCGGTGATGCGGATCATCGTGCGCGTCCTGTACCGCAGGACGGCGCGCCCTGCCACCGCTTGCCTCCGCGGCCCCGGCGAATTATATACCGGGCGTTATGGAAACGCTCAGCCCCGCCCCGGTGAAGGGTCGCCCGCGCGAATTCTGCACCGATCGCGCGCTCGCGGCCGCACTCGGCGTCTTCTGGTCGAAGGGCTATGAGGCCGCGTCGATGGCCGTTTTGACCGAGGCGATGGGGATTACCAAGCCCAGCCTCTACGCCGCGTTCGGCAACAAGGAAGCGCTCTTCACCAAGGCACTCGACCTCTACGAGGCCGAGAAGATGGCTTATATCCGCGCCGCGCTCGAACAGCCGACCGCGCGCGCCGTCGCCGAACATATCCTGCGCGGCGCGGTCGAGGCGCAGACGAGTTGCGACGGGCCGAAGGGCTGCATGGGCGTCATCAGCGCGACTGCGTGCGGCGCGGAAGCCGAATCGATCCGCGCGGAAGTCATCAAGCGCCGCTGTTCCTCACAGGCCGCAATTGTCGAGCGCTTCGATCAGGCCCGGCGCGACGGTGACTTGCCCGATCATATCGATGTCGCAGGGCTCACCAACTACCTCTTCGCGCTGTTGCAGGGCATGGCGGTACAGGCCGGTTCGGGTGCGTCGCGTGCCGATCTGGAGCGGATCGTCGACACCAGTTTGATGGTCTGGCCGACGCGCTGAAATAATCTTTACCGCCCGGTACAAAAGTCGTTGACGTGCCGGAATCGTCTTTCTATACCATCCAGTATAGAAGGAGTCACCGAGCCGCGGTGGTCCGGCTTTCGAGAGGTAGCCGCCATGTGCGACCGACCATCCCCGCGGATGCGCGCCCCGTAACCGGCACCGTCCGACCAGCGTAATATTTTCCGCCTGCCCCGCCCGATCCACCCGATCGGAAGAGCGCAGCGCCACGCCGTAACAATCGCGCGCTACCCCCCAGTGTCTGCGACCGATGGGTCGCATGCCGGCGCGTACCGCTTCGAGGAGACAACCCATGGCCTATGTCGATTTTTCCAGCGAACTGCTGCCCGCCACCCCGGCTGTCGCTCCGCGCGCCGACCCCGTTCCCGTAAACGACCGCCTGACCGCGCTCGAATGGTCGGTGGTGGCGCTGGCGCGTCGCGACCGGCTGTCGTCGCTCGCCGCGCCGGGCGCGCTTTCGATCGCACTCGGCAAAGTGTTCGGCACTCGCCGCCACAACCCGCATCTGGCCGACCCGAAGCTGGAGGCGCTGCGCCGCATGGCGGTCCTCACCTGGCACCGCGGGTTCGCGGTCCCGGCGAGCGAGGTGAAGGCCTTCCTGCGCGCCGGTTTCTCCACCGCGCAATATGAAACGCTGACCGCCAGCATCGGCGTCGCGCGCGACGCGCGGGCGGTCCGGGGGTAAAGAAATCTTCCCCTGAAAGGGGAGGATTTTGGAGCCCCCTTGCCTGCCGCCCCCCGTGCCCGGTATCGCTCCCCCATGATCCTGCTGGTCGAAGACGATCCCGCGCTGCGTGTCCTGACCGCACGCGCCTTGAAGGAAAACGGCTTCGACGTCCGTCCCTGTTCCGCGGCACCCGAAATGCTGCTGGCGATGGAGGAAGGCGACGTCGAACTCGTCATCCTCGACATCATGCTGCCGGGCACCAGCGGGCTCGATCTGTGCCGCCGCATCCGCCGCGACAGCGACGTGCCGATTATTTTCATCAGCGCCAAAGGAAGCGAGATGGACCGCGTCGTCGGGCTGGAGCTCGGTGCGGACGACTACATCTCGAAACCCTTCGGTACCCGCGAACTCGTCGCCCGCGTCCGGGCGGTGCTGCGGCGGTTCGAATCCGACAGCGGCGGCAGCGCCTCGCGCGGACTCTACCGCTTCGACGGCTGGGTCGCAGACACGCCGCGCCACGAGCTGCGCGCGCCCAGCGGGGCGGTGGTCGAGCTGACCGGCGCTGAGTTCGACCTGCTGACGACGCTGCTCGACCATGCCGGCCGTGTCATCGCACGGGAACGTCTGTTGGAGCTGAGCCGCACGCGGCAGGCCGATGCGACCGATCGCAGCATCGACGTCCTCATCAGCCGCCTGCGCCGCAAGCTGTCGACCAAGGACAAGCCCGCGCCGATCGTCACCGTCCGCGGCGTCGGCTATATGCTGAGCGTGCCGGTGGAGCGGGAGTGAACCGCCGGCTACGCCTGATCCCGCAGGGCATCATCGCCCGTTTGGTCGCGATCCTGCTGGTGACGCTGGTCGTCGAATTCGCGATCAGCACCGCGATCTACGAACAGGCAAGCGAGTTCTCGGTGCGCGAGGACGAGGCGCGGCGCCTGGCCGAGCATCTGGTCATCGCCCGTCGCCTGATCGCCGAACAGCCGCGCGACCGCCGGCACGAGATGGCGGACGAACTGACCACCGACCGCTATTTCGTCCGCTGGAGTGCGATGCGCCCGACCCTGCCCGGCGCCGGCGACAATCAGGCGCGGATGCGCGAGCAGATCGTGACGTGGGAACCCGCGCTCGCCCGGACCGGGTTGCAGGCGCAGACGCTGCCGCGTGCCGGATCGACGATCGCGGTCGGGTCGCTGCGGCTGCCGGAGGGCGACTGGCTGTTCTTCCGCACGATCGAGCCGCTTCAGACCACTGGCGCCACCTATGGCCGCATCTTTTCCAGCGTCATCATCATGCTGGCGCTGATGCTGCTGGGCGGCCTGTTCATCCGCCAGACGCTGAAGCCCATCCGGCTGCTGACTAATGCGGTCGAACGCTTCGGCCCCGGTCTCGACCAGTCCGGTCCCGAGCCCGAGCTTCCCCGCGGTGGCACCGGCGACGTCCAGCGACTGGTCGACGCATTCGACGCGATGCAGGCGCGTATCCGCCGGCTGATCGACGAACGCACCCGCGCGCTCGCCGCGGTCAGCCACGACCTGCGCACCCCGCTCGCCCGCCTGCGCCTGCGCGTCGAGGCGGTCGACGACCGGCAGCTGCGCGGCGAGGTCGAATCGGACCTGGAGGGCATGGAGGCGATGGTCACCTCGCTGCTCGCGTTCCTGGGCGGCGACGGGGAACCCGAGAAGCGCCGGCTGATCGACCTGGCCGTGCTGTGCGCGAGTATCGTCGACGATGCCAACGACCATGGCCACGACATCAATTACGACGGGCCATCGCATCTGGAACTCTGGGTCCGCCCGCTCGGCGTACGGCGGGCGGTCGTCAATCTGGTTGAGAATGCGGTGCGCTATGGCAGCGAAACCGGTCTGGAACTGACCGTCGAGGACACGTCGGTCACGATCTGCGTCACCGACAACGGCCCCGGCATCCCCGAGGAATCGATGATGCTGGTCCGCGAACCCTTCGTGCGGTTGGACCACGCCCGACAGCGCGATACCAATGGCTTCGGACTGGGCCTGTCGATCGTCGAGCGAGCGGTCGCGGACGAGGGTGGCGAATTCACGCTGACGAATCGCGACAGCGGTGGGCTTGCGGCGATGATCCGGCTGCCGATCCGGCCTGCTCCGACTGTTTGAACCCGACAACGCTCCCGCCTGCGCGGGAGCACTGCGGTCAAACTAATTTTCACCAGCAACACTTCGTTACAGTGGCGCGCAGGTACGGAAAGACGCACCCGGCTACATCACCCTTCGAACAGGCGCTTCCTGCGCCGAAAACTTTCGAAGGTGACTTTCATGCCGCATACCAACGACGTCATCGGCCGCGTGTTCGGGTTCGAGAACGAAGTGTTCGCGAACGAGGCGGGCCTGTACGGCAAGCTGGCGCATGAAGGTCAGGCGCCGAAGGTCCTGATCATCTCCTGCTCCGATTCGCGCGTCGTGCCGGAACAGATCATGCAGGCGAAGCCTGGCGAACTGTTCGTCATCCGCAACGCCGGCAACATCGTTCCCCCGTTCGCGCAGCAGAACGGCGGCGTCACCGCCACGATCGAATATGCGGTCGCCGCGCTGGGCGTCACCGACGTCGTCATCTGCGGCCATTCGGGCTGCGGCGCGATGGGCGCGCTGGTCAATCCGGAAGGACTGGATGCGTTGCCGAGCGTGAAGGCGTGGCTGAAGCACAGCCATGCCGCAAAGTCGGTTATCGACCACAGCTACCCTGAACTCGACGGGCAGGCTGCGATCCGCGCCGCCAGCCTGGAAAACGTCGTGGTCCAGCTTCAGCACCTGCGTACCCACCCTGCCGTCGCAAGCCGCATCGCCAAGGGCGAGCTGACGCTACACGGCTGGTTCGTCGACATTCACTCCGGCGGCATTCTGGCGCTGGACGGTGAGCAGGGCCGCTTCAAGCCGGTCCGTGATGGTGAAGAGCTTCCCGTCGCGCTTTCCCCCGCGCGGCGGCTGGCGGCCGATTTCGTCGAAACCGACGACGTTCTGGCCGCCTAACCCTTCCCTCCCCTGAAGCGGCCGTCCCGTCCCCTCCCCCACCCTCGAGGGACGGTCGCTTCATTTTTCCAGGGGTCTTCAATGAACAACATCCTGCCATTCGGCAGTTGGAAACAGGACGTACCGGCGTCGATCGTCGTCGCGCTGGTCGCGCTTCCCTTGTGTCTCGGTGTCGCGCTCGCTTCGGGCGCGCCTTTGTTTTCGGGGCTGATCGCCGGTATCGTCGGCGGCATCGTCGTCGGTTTCCTGTCGAAATCGCCGCTGTCGGTCAGCGGTCCCGCCGCGGGCCTCACCACGATCGTCTTCGCCGCGATCGAAAGCCTGCCGACCTTCGAAGCCTTCCTGCTCGCGGTCGTGCTGGCCGGTGCCATGCAGATGATCTTTTCGCTGTCGCGCGGCGGCGTGCTTGCCGAATTCGTGCCTTCGTCGGTCATCACCGGCATGCTGGCGGCAATCGGCCTGATCCTGATCCTGAAGCAGATCCCCCACGCGGTCGGCTATGACGGCGCGCCCGAAGGCGATTTCAAGTTCAATCAGGGCGACGGCATGAACACCATTTCGACGGTGTTCTACAGCATCGCAAACCAGCTGACTGCCGGCGCCGTCATCATTTCGTTCGTATCGATCGCCTTTCTTTTTTGGTGGGATGCCAACAAGCCGAAAGATGGTCCGCTCAAGCTCGTCCCGGGCCCTCTGGTCGTTGTGGTGGGTGCGGTTGCGATCAACGCGCTGTTCGGGATCATCGCGCCGTCGCTGCAGTTGCAGACGACACACCTGGTGCAAGTGCCGATCGCCGATGGCCTCGGTGGTTTCGTCACACTTTTCACCCTTCCCGACTTCGGCCAGATCGGAAATGGCACGGTGTGGACCGTGGCGCTGACGCTGGCGATCGTCGCCAGCCTGGAATCACTGCTGAGCGTAAAGGCGGTCGACGAGCTCGACGGTAAGCGCCGCACGACCGACAAGAACCGCGAATTGTTTGCGCAGGGCGGCGGCAACATGGTGTCGGGTCTGATCGGCGGTCTGCCGGTGACATCGGTCATCGTCCGCTCGTCGGCCAACGTCGATTCCGGGGCGGACAGCAAGCTGTCGACGATCATGCACGGCGTCTGGCTATTGCTTTCGGTGCTGCTGATCCCGTTCCTGCTGAACCTCATCCCGCTCGCCGCGCTTGCGGCGGTACTGATCCAGACCGGTTACAAGCTGACCAAGCCGTCGCTCTACATCAAGCGGTGGAAGCAGGGCCTGACGCAGTTCGTGCCGTTCGTCGCGACCGTGCTGGCGATCCTTTTCACCGACCTGCTGGTCGGCATCGGCATCGGCCTGGCGATCGGTTTCGTCTTCGTCATCGCCCGCAACTTCCGCACCGCGCTGGTGATGGTCGACGACGGTCAGGGCAGCGTGATGATCGCGGCGCGCCGCAACCTGTACTTCATCCACAAATATGAACTGCAGAAGTGCCTGAACGCGGTGCCGGAAGGGTCGAAGCTGCTGATCGACCTGTCGGCGACGTCCTACGTCGATCTCGACAACATCGACGTCATCAACGCCTTCGTTCGCGGGGCGGAATTCAAGAACATCAGCGTCATGGTCCGCGGCGACATCGCCGAGAGGAGCGCGCCGCTGATCAACGCGCCGCGCCGGGAGCTTGTGCACATATGAACGACGAATCCCTGCTGCTGCTCGCCAACAAGGCGTGGGCGACCCAGTTGAAGGACGAGCGGCCCGACTATTTCGAGCGTCAGGCCGCCGAGCAAAACCCGAACTTCCTGTGGATCGGCTGTTCCGACAGCCGCGTCGCGCCGGACCAGATCACCAATTCGCCCCCGGGGGTGATGTCGATCCACCGGAACGTCGCCAACCAGGTCCATGAGGACGACGCCAATCTGATGGCGGTGCTTCAGGTCGCGCTGGAGAAGACCAAGGTCAGTCACGTCATCATCTGCGGCCACGACGGCTGCGGCGGCGTCGCGCATGGGATGCACAAGGATGCCGACGGTGCAGTCGCGCATTGGGTCCGCGACGTGGGTGACCTGTACGACCGGCATCGCACCGAACTGCACGGCCTGGACGACCGCGAGCGAATTAACCGCATGGTCGAGCTGAACGTGCGCGAACAGGTCGATCGCCTGTCGCGCATGCCCCTGGTCCGCGCCGCCTTCGAGCGCGGCCAGCCGCTGACGATCCATGGCTGGATCTATGGATTGGGCGACGGTCTGATCCGCCCGATCCTGAGTGTCACCGCCGCGGACGTACTGGAAACGACTCACGTCTGATCTCGAATACCGGGCGGCCCGGCCCCGCTTCAGCGTGGCCGGGCCGTGTCGTCTAAGCCGATCACGCGGTCTTCAAGCCAGAGGATCGAGGGATAGTCCGTCATTGCGGATCGGGCAGCACGACTGTGCCGGTCAGGCAGAGCAGGACAAGCAGGCTCGTCCGATCCGCGCCACCGTTATGCGACCCGTTGAATAAAGCCAGGATCAGCAGGTGTTTGGCGACCAGCGCGATCGTGACGATCGGCAGCCACGCCACTGCACCAACCGCGGCTTCGATCCGCGCGAGCAACAGGACGAGCCGGGGTGCGAACAGCCATCCCTCGCCCCGGCGCGCGGCGGGACGCAGATGCTCCAGGCTTCGCTGGGCGAAGACGCGTCCCGTGTTCGCCGCCGTCGGGTGAACCGCCCCATCGAAGGTCATGGTGCGAGGAAGTTAGTGATCAGGCACGCGCCCGTCAGACAACCGACGTCGTCGACGGCCGCATCGCCGTTTCGCCGCACGAACCGCAGGCGAATCTGCTC
>CAJYOI010000003.1 GCA_913776045.1 uncultured Sphingomonas sp. | reverse complement strand
CGATACCCCGGCTGCGTTCGCCGCCGGGCTCGAACAGCAACAGGCGGGGTTAACCCCGCCCGTTGCTTCACCTGCGCTCATGCGCGACAATACCGGTCAGTCTCTGGTTGCCGCTGGATGAAAGGCGTGGGGCACGTCACAGCTTTGAGACCGCCAAGAATGAACTCGACCTCGACCATAATGAGACCCGCTCCTGGCATGGCTGGCACCGGCACGTCTCCCTCGTCATGCTGGCCTTCGCAATGCTGGCGGCCATCCGCACCCGCGCCAATGCCGCGCCCCCAAAAAGAGCCTGAACGAGGCCACCGACCTGATCCGCTGGTCCGTCCAGGAAATCCGCCGTATCGTCATCACGCTGGCACAGCGGCGCATCGAGCCTCGTCACATTATCGCTTGGCATGCTGGCGACGCGCCCCTCAAGCCACCGCACAACGGTCACATGTCCGATCAAGAACGCAACTGTAATGCTAACTTCAGGGTCAGCCCGGCATCGGGCAGGCGGTCATGCGCCCGATGGACCGTCACAGCATGACCCTGGCCTCAACCGCGTTGAGGTCTTTCGCCTCGCCATATCGTTTGATCGCGAAGCCGCCACGTGCGAGCGAGTTTGCCTTCAAGATCGGTTCTACAACATTGAACAACCGGTCTGCGTCAGGACCATACATATAGAGGACGCAGCGACCGCCGCCGAACTCCTCGCCATCGAACTCGCCAACATTGTGATCGTTGATGGCATGTTGAAGCTCGCTGACCAGATCAGCGACAATCTTACGCTCGCGTTCTGAGCCGAAGGGGTCCTCCCGCAGCGGAAGATGCGTAATTACAGCGTGTTCCATCAAAATCTCACATCAGTAGCTTGGTCAGTTTCGCTTCAACAAAGCCATAACCCGCCAAGCCGTCAGTGGGGACGTCGATGTCATTCTTTAGCGCCTCCTCGCTCACCCTCTTGCTGGGATCATTTTCGTCATAGCGCACCAGAACAGGCTTTAGCTTGCCCAACGGATCGCGCCTGACCGCTTTTAGCATCGGCCATTCGGCGGGGTTCCACTCGGGCAGCTTTCCTACAACCGGCCAAAGCCCTTTCAGCAGGCCGAAATCGCCAAATCGCAGTGATAAGATTGCGCTGCCCGGCTCAAGCCCTGACAAATCTGCCTCGGCCTGAGATGCAAGACGAGGACCAAAAAAGTAGCCGAGTAGCAGCTTTCCATCAGGTGAGGCTCGCGCAACCACGCCCCTAGCAAAGCCTCCATCTTTCAAAGGAACAAGGAATATTGAGCCATTCGTGTACAGATTTTTCACGTTCCACCATGTTCAAGCAGATATTTCTTAGCAGAATCTATGTAGGTCGGAAGCTTCTTGTTAGATAGGCTGATAGGCCTAATTTTATTAAGCGTCGGGTTATACCGGTCATGCAGTATTTGCTCCAGCCCCCGCTGCTCGGCATAGACATCGGTGCGATACACCTCCTCGAACTTATACTCTGACAAGGTCGGATCCCGACCGTGCTCCGCCTCTCGCCGCACCAAGTTGTTGGTTCTGCCTGATCTGACCACCGCGCCATCGGCATCACGTAACACGTAAGCTCCGCCTCGCGACTCGATTTTAGAAGCCCCACCAACCGCTACTCTCTCTGCGGCGCCCCAACGCTCTGCTGCTTCGACACCCGCATTGCCGGCACCACCGACGTATTTGACCCGCGAGGCGCCTGCCAATTCGGGCGCCACGAGGAGTCCGACGTTGGCTACGACCGTACCGGCCCCGCGACCGATATCGTAGGCAGATGCGGCACGAAGCGACGAAACCGCATTCCCGATATGGACTCTGGCCGGCGTGCTTTCCGCGACCAGCACTCTATCGACAACGTGTGCCAAGCCATAGGCAGTCTGACGCGCGGTCGTTGCCGGATTAGTCGTGAATACATTGTATATGCCTCGCGCCGTGCTGACGCCCACATCATATGCGCCGTCAGCAAAGCCATTGCTAAATTCGAAGATTTTAGATGGAGCCTGCCGGACGGATACAGCGAGGGAAAGCAGGGTCTGCCGGACTTCGGTCGTTCGGTTATTTCCGCCGTTGAATAAGCCGTACAGGAAGCCGCCTTCATGAGCGCCTAGAGCGTCGGCGATTTGCCATCCCAAGCTGTGTTCGCGATCGTAAGCGATCTTCTCCTGCTCGCTCATGCGTTTTCCGAGAACGAGGACATCCGCGCGGGCCGCATCGCTATCGAGCTGTGCGGTTTCGATGCCGCCATCACGACGACGTCGCTCGAACGACGTTTCGGGACGGCCCGCAATCTGGTCCGCCAGCAGTCCACCGATCGTATTTCCGATCACATCGGGCAACACCGCCAGCACATTGTCGCCAAAGCTCGTGCCCTCGACGATGCTGCGGACGCCCGCGCCTGCGATGGCGCCCGCGGCGCCGGACAGCGTCGTGTTTGCGATGTTCGCGAACGATCGGTTGTCCGAGAAGGGTTTTACGCCCAGAGCGCGTCCGAGCGTACCCGTTACGCCGCCCACGACACCACCGACCGCGACACCGGCCCAGTCGAACTTGGATTGCAATTTCGTGGCGACCGCAATGCCTTGCGTCGCCGCGTTGCCGAGCGCACCGTGCACCACGTCGTTGCCGATCTTCGCAAGGCCGGTCGCATTCGCACCGAAGGCGTTAACGCCCTGCAAAGCACCGCCGACGCCGCCGCCGATCGCGGCTAGTGCGACACCCTTCCAGCTAAACTGGTCCTGGATGCCCACCGCGACGCCGAAGGCCTGGCTGACCGTCGAACCGATCGCGCTATTGACGGCACCCGCCACGATGCCGCTGCCGGGCAGCGCCACCGTCACCGCGACCGCGATCGCGACCAGCAGGATTTGGCCGAAGGCGCCGCATTTGTTGCGGCGGCCGCCGGCGGCCTGGGGTTGCGGATTGGTGGGGCTGGTGTCGCCGATGACTTCCGCAGGGTCGAATGGCTTGAACGTGCCCGCCGTGCGGCCGGAGCGCTGGACGCCTGCGGGGATCGTCAGCGATTGCCCGGCTGCGAGCGACGACGCCCCCGACAGGCCGTTGGCGGAGGCGAGCTTGTACCACAGGCTGGCATCACCCCAGAGTGCCGCGGCGATGCTCGCCAGCGTGTCGCCGCTGCGCACCGTGTAGCTGCCGCCGCCCGTACCTTGGGCGTAGCTGGTGATCTGCGTCACCTGCCCGTCGAAGTCGGCGCGCGGCGTGCCATAGCCCTGCCCGCCGCGGAACGGGCCGGTGCCCGGTGCCTGGGTGCGCGTCGCGACCGAGGTCTGATAGTCGGTGTCGAGCGTACCGTTGTTGCCGACATGGCCCATCTGGCGCCCGTCGAAGCGATACCACACCTCGTGCGGCGCGCCGCTCGCGCCTGCCGACACGCTCTCGTCGCGGCGGATCGTCTGGCCGAGCATGTCGTTGGTGAAGCTGATGCTATGCGGGCGACCGTCGGCGACGGTGACGGCGTTGAGCACGCCCCCGGCGCCATAGCCGTAGTAGCTATTGTATGCCTGCCCTTGCGCGGTGGTGTGGCTGATCTGGCTGGTGACCGCACCGCCGTACCAGGCATACGCGTTGGTCGTCGTCGACTGGCCCTGATACTGGCCGCCACGCCAGTTGGACGTCGTCAGCATGACCGGCTGGCCCATCGCCCAGGACGCGCCGCTGCCGTAGTCGGTGGAGGTCACCGTCTGGATCGTGTCGTTGCCCTGGCGCTGGTCGACGACCTCGTACGTCGCCTGGCCGAGCCGGTTGAGCGTGACCTGCCGGTCGTACGCGACCCCGCTGCCGTTCCACGCCCAGTCCTGCTGACGGATCAGACGCCCCAGACCGTCGTAGCTGTAGCTGGCCTTGAGCGCCATCGTCGATGGCGGCCTGACCGTGACCGTGCCGTCGCCATTGTCGGATGCGCTGCTCTCGGCGATCGACACGCTCGAAAGCTGGCCATCGGCGGCATAGGCGAAATGCTCGCGCATCTCGGCGTCGTATGGGGCTGCGAAATATTGCGGCTGGCCAGTAAGGTATGGATCGTAACCGTACGGGTCCTGCACCTGGAGCGTGCGGCTCACCGTCCGTGTCGCCTGCACCCGCTCGCCGGCGGCGTTGTACATGTAATCGATGCCCGAGGTCCCGCGCACGATCTGGCCGTCCGACAGCGTGCCCTTGTACGTCACCACCCGGTTCATCGCATCGTAGCGCTGCCACTGGTCCTGCGTCACATTGCCTGACGCATTGCCGTTCTGGTCGAGCATCGCGTGGCTCGCATAGGTCCGCCGCACGTTGCCGACCGCGTCGTAGGAATAGCTCACCGCCGCATAGGGCGAACGCCCCGACTGCGACCAGTTCGTCATCCGCCCGAGGGCGTCGTAGCCCGCATTGCCGTCGCTGACCGTCTCGGCATAGGTCTGGTAGTAGCCGCCCGACCACGTGCCCCCATCGCGCGTGTAGGTCTCGCGCGTCTTCTGCCCCGTCGCGGTGTAGCCGTAGCTCGTCCGCTCGCGGCTCCAGTCCTGACCGGTGTACGACGCCGACGCCTCGTCGCCCTGCGCGCGCGTCATCGATGCCAGCAGCCCGGTGTTCAGCCACGTATACGCCATCGTGTCCGCGCCCGAGCGCCCGACCATCCGCCCGGCATGATCGTAGCTGAGCGTCGTCGTCGTCCCGGAGAAATCGCTCGTCGCGATGACATGGCCGAACACGTCCGTCGTTTCCGACGACCACCGGCTGTTTGGTAGGATGGTGACCTGCCGCCAGCCGCCACCCGCCGCGCCCAGCCCGCTCGCCGCAGCCGACGACCACTCATAGTTGAACTCGGTCGTCTCGCCCGCCAGGTTGGTCTGGCGCGTCACGCGGCCCTGCTGGTCGTAGCGCGTCACCTCCTGCACGCTCGCGCCATAATAGGACGTCCAGTGCACGATCCGCTGGCCGAGCGTATCGTAGGCGTAGTAATCCGCGCCACCGCTCGGCCGCGTGACCTGCGTCAGCCGGCCCATCGCGTCGTAGGACATCGTCGTCGCGCGCGACACCGCATCGACCGTCCGCCTCAGGTCGCCGAACCGGTCGTACGCATTGGTGACGACACCGCCGTCGGCATGCCATTCACGGAATACCAGCGCGTCCTTGCCCCCATAGCCCGTGCCTGGGAGCAGCATCCGCCGCGTGACGTTGCCGTTCGCGTCGCTACTCCCGACCAGGCGGCCCGACAGATCGTAATAGAGATTTTCGGTCGGTGCGGCGTAGGTGGTCGTGCCGTTCTCCGCGGTCACGGCCACCTGCGGTCGAACCGTGCGGATCAGCCGGCCCATCGCATTGTATGTGTAAGTGGTGGTGTAGCCGCGCGCGTCCGTCTCGCTCGCGACTTCGCCGAAGCTTGTGTAGCTGCGGCTCGACACCAGGTCCTGCATGCCGCCGCCCTCGCTCAGCTGGCGTTGCGTCTGGCGTGTCTGGGTCTGCTGGTTGCGGCGGTCGTACACCGCAATGGTCGCGTTGAGCCCGTCGATGTAGCTGGCGCCCACCGACTGCGACCAGCCCTGGGTCGCGTGCGACAGCATTGCGTCCAGGCTCTGCCCGCCGAACCAAGTCCCTTCGCTCTCCAGCGTCAGCGTGCGGTTGCCCGCTTTGTCGTGGACGAAGAAGCGCCACACCCCGTCGCCCGCGTTCGAGCGCCACAGTCGGCCCGCCGCGTCATAGGCGAACTGTTCCTGCCACCCGCCGTTGATCCCGCGCTGCGCGACCTCGCCATAGGCGTTGTACTGCGTATCCTGGCGGTCCCCGCGCAGCCAGACGGAGCCGTTCCACTGGGCGATCGTCTGGCTAACCACGCGCCCCGCCGCGTCGCGGGTGTAGAGCACGCCTTCAAGAACCGTTGAATCGTTGGCGCGCGTCCGCTCGTAGCTCTGGCGGAGCAGATTGCCGGCGGCATCGTAATAATATTGGGTCGATGCGCCGCTGGCGTCGATCGACGTCGCCAGGCGACCTGCCGCATCATAGGTGTTGCGCGTCACCCGTTCCGCCCCGCCCGATTGCGCGCTCTGGATCGTCTGGACGAGATTGCCGAGCGCATCATAACGATAGGTCAGCAGCGGCTGGACCGGATTGCCGTCCGCATCGACGAACGCGGCGCGCTTTTCTGCGATCATCCGGCCGGACAGATCGTAGGTGAAGTCGGTGGACTCGCCGGTCGCCTCGATCTTGCGCGTGACTTCGCCCAGCCCGTTATACTGATAGAAGATGCTCGCCGTCAGCCCGCCGTTGTACAGCGTGCCATTAGCATCCACGCCGTAACTGGCGACGCCGAAGCGATGCTCCGCAACGCGGCGACCGTTGCGATCATAGTTGAAGTTGGTGCCGCGATCGTCGTCGGTGACCGCCGCTTCGCCGACGCCGCCCGGGCCCGCCCACAGCGCCTTGTCGCGCCAGCGCCGCTCATGCCAGACGTTGCCTTGCGCGTCGTACAGCCGGGCGGTCACATAGCCTTCGCCATCGACCGAACGGACCCGCTGGCCGAGCTTGTCGTAAAAGGAGTAGCTGGTGATGCCGTTGCCGTCGGTGACGGACACGACGTTGCCCATCGCATTATATTGGTAACTGGTCGTGACCGCCCCGTAGGTGAGGGCGAACGACGACCCGTTCCATTGCCCGGAGCGGACATTCTCGACGCTGCTGCTCGTCATGCGGTTGAGCGCGTCATAGGTGTAGAGCGTCTCGCGGCTCTCGCCCCACGGTGCGGTCGGTGCGGCGCCGCCGGGACTCGACGGCAGCATGACCGCGGTGCCCCAGGTCCGGCTGCGCACGACGTTACCGACCGCGTCATAGACGTATTGCGACAGGGTGCCGGTCGGCCCGACTTCGGCGATCTTGCGATTCTGGTCGTCGTAATAGGACAGCGTCCGCGCGCCGTTGGCATCGGTCACCTGGATCAGGTTGCCGCGCGCATCATAGGCGTAGCTTTCGGTCGCGGTCGTCGTCGTCAGCGTCGCGAAGTCGTTCGCATCGACGATCGGAACGCCGGCGATCGACTTGGACGTCAGCCGATCCGCCTTGTCGTAGGCGTAAGTCGTCAGCCGCTGCGCGGGCGTTCCGTAGCCATCATATTTGGCCACGATGTTACCGCGGGAGTCGTATGCGTAGCGCACCTTGACGTAGCTGGTGGCTACAGCGCTTTGAGCGTTGGCGTCGAATACCTCGCCCGCAACGCGTTCGGACTGCAACAGGCCGCGTCGGGTGTAGAAGAAGTCGGTCGTGCCGCCGGCCTTGTTGGTGATCCAAGCGACATCACCGAGCGCATTATACCCCCGCCGTTCGATGAAGCCTTCTGCATCGGTGGTCTTGGTCAGGCGGCCGAGGCGGTCGTACTCGAATGACGTTGTCGCGTCCCCGCTGTTGGGAGCCGGTGTGGGCCAATCAAAGCCGGATCCGGCGTAATACGGGTCGGCCTTGCGCGTGACCGACGCGACTTCGCCGAAAACGGTGTATGTCGTTTGCGTGACGTAATTTTCGGCGTTCCGCACGGCGATGACGCGACCCAGCACGTCGTAATAGCTGTACGTCGCGTTCCCGCGGGCATCGATAACCCGCGTCCGATTGCCCAGTGCGTCATAGGTGTAGGTTGTCGTCAGGCCGAGCGCGCTGGTTTCACCGATCAGCTGGTTCGCGCGATCATAACTGCGGGATGTAGTGTGATAGTTGGCGTCGGTGATCGACGTCAGGTTTCCGCGCCCGTCATAGCCATATTGCGTCTGCGCCTGTTCGGCGGTGCCATAGGCACGATATTCGTTCGCCAGTCGTCCCGACGCGTCGTAAGTGTAGAAAGTGCGGCTTTCGTCCGCCGTGCCGATCGCGTGGATCTCCCAGGCCAGCGCGCCGTTCGCATGATACTGCAGGTCACGGGTCCGGCCGCTGGCATCGGTAACGCGCGACAGCCTGCCGTCTGGATCATAGGCGTGGGACGTAGCCGCGAAGTCGCCGTATACGCTGTTGAAGACGGTGGCGGCGGTCCAGCCGTCCTGCGCCGATACCGCATTTGCCCAGCGCCTGGTCAGCGTCAGTCGACCGGCTGCGTCATAGTCGTTGCCGGTGACATAGCCTTCGGCATCGATGCTGTACTGAAGTTCGCCCCGGGCGCTGTAGTAGAAGCGCTCGATCCGATTGTCCGGGTTGTCGGCGGCTCCGGCGGCCCATGTCTCCATCGTGTCGAATTTCGGCAGCCAGCTGGTCGGGCGGAAATCGGCGTACTGAATCCGTCGCACGACCCGACCCATCGTGTCATATCTGTATCCGGTGACCGTCCCGTTGGCCTCGACCGAATAGGCGAGGCGGACATTGCCGTCGTCATAGACGTCGTAGCGCGTGCGATTGTCGACGTGACCGGTCAGACCGGCGTCGGCCAAGGCCTGACGGATGCTGTCGACCGTGTAGCTGCCGAGCGTCGCGATCGACCCGGCATATTGCGACGTCACCCGCTCCGGCCCGTACGCGCTCCACGGCCAGTACGACTCCGGCGTGTCGTACTGCGGCTTGTGTTCGGTGACGCGGTTCAGCGCATCGACCGTATAGCGAACCTTGCCCTGACCGTCGTAGATCCAGCGGGAGGTCGCATCCTTGGCATGGGTGCCGACACTGGCGACGAGCTGCGACAGGCTGCCGCTCGCGCGCAGGTTGGGATCGGTCGCGGTGTAAAAGGCGGTTTCGGCGATCTTTCGCCCGGCGTTGTTGTAAGTGAAGCGGGTCAGCCAGCCCTCGCCATCGAGCGTCGCTGCCACGCGCCCGGCACGGTCGTAAAAGGTCCGCGCCGTTGCATCATTGCCGCTGGCGGAAGGAGTGAACCACGGGCCCGGGGGCGACCAGCGGAACATCCACATCATGCCCGACGACAGCTTCGTGTCATATTGCGTCGTGCGGATCAGGCGATCCGATCGATCATACTCGAATGCGGTCACGGAACCGTCGCCGGCGATGCTGCGGATCACGCGACCCGCGGCGTCATAGACGGTCCAGCTGACGATATCGTCGCTGTTCACCGGCGGACGCAGCGACGTGATGTCGGGGCTGGTGGCCACATCCTGCGCGGCCGCAAGCTGACTCGCGTTCAGCTTGGTCGCGTAGCGGATCGTACCGATCAACCGATTGGCGCCGTCATATTGATATTCGGTGATCGACCCGGTTTCGCTGATGTCCGCGACCTTGCGACCGACCCGATCGTGGATCGTGTAGCTGTCGACACCGGTCGGGTCGCTCGTCTTACGGATGCGACCCAGCGCATCGTACACGTACGTCGTCTGCCCCGAGGTTACCCCACTGCCGCTCTCGCTCAAGCTGATCAGCTCGCCTGCGCGGTTGTACGTCGATGTCTGGACGAGGCCGCTCGCAAGCGTGACGACTGTCTGCGAATTCGTATCGTTGAAGACGATGCTGGTCGCGCCGTCGTGGGTGACCGACGACGTCAGCCGACCCATACCGTCATAGACATAGGTCTCGGCGTTGGTGCCGGCCGTTCTTTGCGACAGGAGTCGCCCGGCGCTGTCGTAGGTAAGGTAATCATGTCGGTAGCCGTCCGAAACCGAAACTACGCCGCGTTCGTCCGATCGTCCGTAGGTTACCCTTTCCCTGAGATTCAGCCGCTCGTCGTACAGAAGCGCCGTGAACTCGGAGCCCGTCCGGTCTGCGGGCCACGCCCAGCCGATCGTCGTGTCGAGATCCGGTACCGCGTCCCACGACCACCCCGACAGGTCGTACGCGCTTGCGGTGAAGCGACGGATCCAGATCGGCTGACCGTGCGACTCGACCCCATATTCGGTGACACCGCCCGCGGCATCGATCGTGAACCGCAGGCGATTTTGCGCGTCGTAGACATAGCGTGTCGATTGATAATCGCCGACGCCACCCGACCCTTCCCGCATCTCGACGGTGAGCTGGTTTGCGGCGTTGTAGCGCCGCCATGTGCTGATTCCCGTCGGATCGGTCGTCTGCAGCAGGTTGCCCCGGCTGTCGTAGGCGTAGGTCGTGGTACCGGCCGCCGTCGTGGACGACGTGACGTCGCCGTTGCCGTTATATGCGAAGGACACCTGGTGCGACGGCTGTCCGGACGATGGCGGCGGGGCAACGATCGACGTCAACTGGCCGGCACCGTCGTAATTCAGTGTCGTCGTCTGACCGAGCGCGTCGGTCACCACCGTCTGGCCTGAAGAATAGGCGATGCCGGTCGTGCGCGTGACGCCGCTTGCAACCGTCTGTGTCAGGCTGGTGACGCGGTTTGCGCCGTCATAGCCGACATCAAGGCGCGTTCCGTCGGTTTCGGTGATCGACGCGACCAGCTTCGACGCACCGTGGTAGCTGTAGGTGGTGAGATAGCGATTGCCGTCTGCGACCGAGTTGTCCGCCGGCGTGATGTCGACCGACACCGTTTCCAACCGGCCATAGCCGTCATAGCCGTACCGCGTCCGGGTCTGCGTGCCCTGCGGCGTAAGGACCGAAAGCTGCACCAGATTGGCGCCGGACCAGCTGTAGCTGATCTTCTCGCCGTTGGCCGTCGTCAGCTCCGACAGCTGATTGCCGGAATAGCTGAAGGTAACGGCATTGCCCGACGTATCGATGACCTGACTGATCCGCGTGCCGGGGCCGTTATAGACCTCGACCGTTCCGGTATCCCCATCGGTCCAGCGCCATTCGCCGTTATAGGTGATCCGATCGTACGCACCCGCCCCTTCGGTCGAGACATAGCCCGACCCGTCCCAATTGTAGGTGACCAGCGACCCGTCGCCGCCCCGCCGCTTTATGCTGCTGCCCGCGCCATTCGGGCTGCCGATCAGGTCGACCAGCTGGCGCTGGGTGCTTTGATACCAATTGTCGCCATTGTCGTCGGACAGGTCGCCGAGGCTGTTGTAGGTCCGATCCGCGATCGCATCCGGGCCACGGCCGGTCAGGAACTCGTCGCGCTGGCTGACGATCAAATTACCGGTCGCCGCATTCAGCAGCACCTGCTGACCCGATCGGCCGGCGCTGCCCGAACCGAGCACCCCCGCACCGCCCAGCACCGCGCCCGACCCACGCTCCGCGCCGAAGCCGGTGCCGGTGAAGATCGCAACCATTGTCCCTGTCCCCCAGATCGGGGCGCACCGCCGAAGCGACGCGCCGTTCGATGGAGAAGTCCGGAGATTGCGCCGGATGTTTAGGCGTACGACGAAGCGAATACTCGGTTTCGGCGGCATCTCCGGTTTTCGGGCGGAACCAACCGCCCGTATTAATGCCGCAGATGCAGGAAGCCGCGACGGGATGTCGCAGCACGGTCGGAGGCACGCGTCGCGATGGAAGCCGATCGGGCGCTCAATCTGATGAACGACATGCTGTGGAACTGTCTGATCGTGGCAGGTCCCATATTGATCGCCACGTTGGCGATCGGCGTCGTCATCAGCGTGTTGCAGGTCGCGACCCAATTGCAGGAAGCGACCTTGTCCTATGTGCCCAAGATCCTGCTGGCGACCGGCCTGCTGATCACGCTCGGCCCCTGGATGACCGCCCGGATCACGGATTTCGCGCGCGGGCTGTATCTGATGATCCCATCGATCGCACAGTGACGACCGCTTCGTGACGCCGTTCCTGTCTCAAGCGATCGCCGTTCTGCTGGTCAGCCTGCGCATCGGACCGACGTTGGCCTTCGCGCCGCCATTCACGCTGTTGCGCGTGCCGGCCGCGGTGCGAATGATGCTCGGGGTCGCGCTCGCGGCGTGGCTGGTCGCAGGCAATCCGGCGTCGACGTGGCAGGTACGATCATCGGGCGTGGCCTTGCTCGTGATCGCTCTGTCCGAACTGATGCTAGGCGTTGCGCTGGCACTGGCGCTGCAACTGGCCTTTGCCGCGCTGCTGGTGGCAGGACGCGTGGTCGACATTCAGGCAGGGTTTGGCCTCGCGGCTCTCGCCGACCCGACGACCAAGGCCCAGATGCCGGTCGTCGGCACCTTCTTCGCCTATGCGACCGCGGCGATCTTCTTCGCGACCGACGGCCCGCGCACACTGCTGGCGATCTGGTCCGCGTCGATCGAGCGGACGCCGTTGGGCTCTGCGACGATGGGCACCGATCCAGCGCGGATGATCGGCTATTGCTCGACCGTCTTCCTGCTTGCGCTGGGCGTCGCCGGGCTGTTGATCCTGGTGCTGTTCGTCATCGATTTGGCGATCGCGTTCATGTCGCGGACGCTGCCGCAGATGAACGTGCTGCTGCTGGGGTTTCAGGTAAAGACACTCGCGCTGCTCGTCACGCTGCCGATCGCGATGGCGCTGGCGGCGGCGTCGATGTTGCACGTCGTCAGCTATGCGCTCGAAACCATGCCGGAGCTTGGGTGAGCCGGTGGCGGAGGGACAGGACCAGAACCGCAGTGAGGCGCCAACGCCGTTCAAGCTGCAAAAGGCGCGCGAACGGGGATCCGTCGCGCGCAGCCTGGAAGTCGGGTTCCTCGCGATGCTGATCGCGCTGGCCGGGTTCGTCCTGGCAGCCGGCGAGCGATCGGCCCACACGCTGGCACAAGCGATGCGCATCGGACTGTCGGGCGGCATCGCCCGCGCGACCGAACCAGATCGCGCGGCCGCGTTGGCGGGCGACGTGCTGCATGCGGCCGTGGCGCCCCTGTCGCTGCTCGGGGGAACGATGATGGCCGTGGTCATCCTGTTGGAACTGGTCCAGTTGCGCGGTTTCATCTTCACGACGCATCCGCTGAAGCCCGATTTCAGCCGGCTCAATCCCGCCAAGGGCCTGAAACGGATGCTCTCTATGCGGATGCCGCGGGAGGCGCTGAAGGCGCTTTTCAAGACGGCCGCCTACGCCGCCGCGACGTGGCTGACGCTGCGCTATGCCTACGACCGGTTCGCGTTGACGGTGGTCGACGGCGAACGGCTGGTCGAGGCGCTGTCGGCGGTCGCGCTGCGGCTGATTCTGTCGTTCCTCGGTCTGGCAGCCTTTTTCGCCATCCTCGACCAGATCCTCGTCCGTCGCGAATTCACCAAGCAGATGCGGATGAGCCGGCGCGAGGTTACCAAGGAGCACAAGGACCGCGAAGGCGAACCGCGAATCAAGCGTCGCCGCAAGCAACTGCACGGCGAACTGGTCGCGCAGGGGAAAGGCCTTGGTGCGGTCGCCGGGTCCGATCTGCTGGTCGTCAATCCCGAGCATTTCGCGGTCGCGCTGACCTATGACGACACCCGGATGATCGCGCCCGAAGTCAGCACCAAGGGCCGCAACGCGCACGCCCTGCTGCTGAAGGCGGAGGCGCATCGCCACGGCGTACCGGTCGTCGCCGACCCGCCGCTCGCGCGTGCACTCTACCGCGCCTGCGCGATCGGTGCGACGATTCCGCCCGATCGGTTCGAGGCGGTCGCCGAACTCTACATCCAGCACCGCCGCCCAACGCCCCAGGACCCGACACGCCCATGACGACGATCGCTCAAGCCCCGACCGCGAGCGGTGCCCGCAGCTACAAGGATCTGGCGCTGGTCGTCGCGACGGTCGCGATCCTGGTCATCCTGTTCGCGCCGATTCCGGCGCCGTTGCTCGATCTGGCGATCATCACCAACTTCGGGCTCGGCCTGACGATCATGCTGATGACCTTCTACGTCGGGCGGCCGGTCGAATTCTCGACCTTCCCCTCGCTGCTGCTGGTCGCGACGCTCTATCGTCTGTCGCTGAACGTCGCGGCGACGCGGCTGATCCTGACGGGTGCGGATGCGGGGCACGTCATCGGGTCGATCGGCGCCTTCGCGGTGCGCGGCAATTTCGTGATCGGCCTGGTCGTCTTCGCGATCCTGGTCGTTGTGCAATATGTCGTGGTGACGAGCGGCGCGCAGCGCGTTTCGGAGGTCGCGGCGCGCTTCACGCTCGATTCGATGCCGGGCCAGCAGATGAGCATCGACGCCGACCTGAACATGGGCCTGATCGATCGGGACGAAGCCGTGCGTCGCCGTTCCGAGCTGGAGAAGGAAGCGTCCTTCTACGGCGCAATGGACGGCGCGTCGAAGTTCGTGAAGGGCGACGCGATCGCCGGGATCATCATCCTGCTGATCAACATCATCGCCGGCTGGATCGTCGGTATGACTCAGATGGGCATGGAGTGGTCGGAGGCGTTGCAGCGCTTCACGCTGCTGACGATCGGCGACGGCATCGCGACGCAATTGCCTGCGCTGATCATCTCGATTGCGACCGGCATCATCGTCACCCGTTCCGCCGCCGATCGCGAGCTGTCGACCGAAGTGTTCCGCCAGCTGGGATCGGTGCCGCGCGTGCCGTTGATCGTCGCGGCCGTCCTGCTCGCGCTGCTGTTGTTGCCGGGGATGCCGAAATGGCCGATCGCGATCATCGCCGCGCTGGCGTTCGCCGCGTGGTGGCGCATCCGTCGTGCTGCGGCCGAGGCGCCGGTGGCGGATGTAACGGAGGCCGGCGGTGTCACCGTCGCACCGACGCTGGAGGTACGGCTGGGCGCCACGCTGCTCGCGGCCTGGCGGGCGGAGGAAACCCTTTTTATGGACCGGATCGCCGCCGCCCGCCGCGCGCATGAAGACCAGTTCGGCGTCGCTTTCCCGGCAGCCAAACTGATAGAGGGCAGCGGGATCGGCGACGACGATTACGAAGTCCGCCTGTTCGGCGCGCGCTACGCGGTCGGCACGATCCACGCCGATCGGATGCTCGCGGTCACGAGCCAGGCTGCGACCAAGCCGCTGGACGGCATCGCGACCGTCGACCCCGCCTTCGGCCTTGGCGCCTGGTGGATTGCGCCGGACGCGGCCGACAGCGCGCGCACGGCCGGCTATACCGTCATCGACCCGGTCACCGTCTTCATGACCCATTTTGGCGAGATCATGCGCGGCGAGGCGGCGACTCTCATGACCCGCGCCGCGACCGCCCAGCTGCTGGAGGACGTCCGCCGCCGTCAGCCCGGGTTGGTCGAGGAACTGATCCCCCAGATCCTGTCTGTATCCGACGTCCAGCGCGTGCTGCAGACCTTGCTTGGGGAAGGCGTGTCGATCGCCAACATCGACCTGATCGTCGAGCATCTGGTCGATGTCGCCCGCACGCAGAAGGACCCGGTCGAACTGACCGAACACATCCGCCAGCGTCTGGCCCATGCCATCTGTCATCAGTTGCGCGGTCGGCATGCGGACCTGGCGGTCCTCAGCCTCGACCCGCGGATCGAGAACCAGCTGTCGACCAGCATCGCCGCGGCGCATGCCGGCGCATCGATGGCGGTCGAGCCGCGGCTGGCCGAACAATTGATCCGCGGCCTATCGCCGCTGACCGAGGCGATGTTCCGCCAGGGCCGCGCGCCCGTGCTGCTGTGCGGCGCAGATCTGCGCCGTCATATCCGCGGTCTGACCCGCCGCAGCCTGCCGAACCTGTCGGTGCTGTCGGTCAGCGAAATCCCGACCCGGATCACGCTGAAATCCTTTGACGTCGTCCGCCTGGACACCTGATGGAAGCCCCCATGACCAGCGATGCCGACGCCCCGCCCTACGTAATTCTGGCCGAGCTGTTGGACAGCGATCCCGCCAACCCCGACCTCTTGTTCGACACGGCACAGGCCGCCTACGCCGAGCGAAACTATGACGCGGCGGCCGATCTGGTCGCGCGGCACGACCGGGCGGCGGGCGCGACGCCGGCGAGCCGTCATCTCGCCGGACTGATCGCCATGGCCCGCGGAGATTGGTCGGATGCGGCGGAGACATTCGCCGGTCTGATCGCGGGGGGCGAAGATGCGGCAGCGATACGGTTCAACCTGGGCTGGGCCCTGGCGATGGACGGCCGCAAGGCAGAGGCGCTGGCGGCGATCGATGATGACGTCGCGCTGTCGAACGGCGCAGCGGCACAATTGTACGTCGGATTGCTGCACGAGGCTGGCGCGATGGATGAAGGACTTGCTTTCGCCCGAACCGCGCTTGGCTCATTTCCCGACCATCGAGGCCTGAACGCGACCGTGTCCACGCTGGCGATCGACGCTGAGGAGCTCGACCTCGCGCGGGAAACTGCCCGTCGCGCAGGCGATCATCCCGACGCGCTGGTGACCGCGGCGACGCTGGCGCTGAACGCCGACGACGTAACGACCGCGGCGCGGGCGTTCGAAGCGGTGCTGGCCCGCGATCCCCATCATCCGCGCGCGCGGATCGGCCGGGGGCTGGTCGCACTGTACGGCGACGATCCCGCCGCGGCGGCGGACGATCTCGATGCCGGGGCAGAGCGGTTCGGGACGCATCTCGGCTCCTGGATCGCGGCCGGCTGGGCCCATGTCCTGGCGGGTGACATGGCGACAGCCAAGGCGCGGTTCGAGCGGGCCTCGGCGATCGACGACAGCTTCGGCGAAACGCAGGGTTCGCTGGCAGTGGTCAGCCTGGCGACGGGCGACCTGGACGAGGCGAGGCGCCGAACCGAGATCGCGCTGCGGCTCGACCGAGACAGCTTTTCCGCCGCCTTGGCCAGCGCGATGCTGGCGAACGCAGCGGGCGATGCGAAAACCGCGCAGCGGATCGTCGCGCTGGCAATGCGGACGCCGGTCGATGCATCGGGCCGGACGATCGGACAGGCGATGGCGCGGCTGTCCGCGAAGCGGGGCTAACCGCCGCGCAACCGCACGGTGGCACGGTCGATCAGATCGGTGCCGCCGGGCATCGCATCGATCATGCCCATCACCCGGTCGAGCACCCTGTGGAAATCAGCATCGTTGGCGACCGGATCGCCGAGTTCGTCGAGCAGCAGCGCGTGCACGACTGCGCGGCGACGCTGACGATCGTCGACCGCCGCGATCGCACCCGACAGGCGCAGGCGTTCGATCGGCGGCAGAGCGCCGACGACGGCGGTGGACCGCGCCCCTACGGCGCCCCGCGCCGTTCGCGTCAGCCGTTCGCGCAGCAGCATCAGCAGCTGGTCGGTTCCGGTAACCCGAGTCATCAGTGCGTCGTGCCGCGGTCGCCGAGCTGGCCGAGCAGGAAGGACGTGGCCGACGCCTCCTCACGCGGCGCGGTGGCCGGAGTCGGTGCGGTCGCGCGCAGCGCCTCCTCGCACCTGGTAACGATCAGTTGCATATCTGTGTTGAGCGGCGGGTTGTCGTCGTTCGCCGCGATGCCCGCGCGAAGCGTGTCCGCCGCCTCGGCGAAGCGATCGTGGATCAGGTGCGTCAGCCCGTCCACGAAGGTCGTGAGATAGTGGCCCGGCCTGTCGCGCAGCGGCGCCCATGTGTCGCGTGCAGCGTCCGCTTCGCCCGAGGTCAGTTCGAAAAATCCGAGCTGGAACCGTGCCAGCGCGAAGTCCGGTGCCAGCGCGACCGCCTGCGACAGCGCGGCATGCGCCTCGATCGACCGCCCCGCGCCGGCCAGCATCGACCCCCGAAGGAAATGCAGCCGCGCATCATCGGGGTGGTCGGCGATCAGCTGGTCGGCCAGCGCCAGCGCGTCGCCCGCGCCCGAGCGCATCACACCAAGCAGTCCGCCCATCGCTTCGTCGTCGCATATCGTCATGGCCGTCACCTTACCCCAAATGTCGTCGCAGCGCCGCAATGGCCTGCGCGTGAAGTTGCGAAACCCGCCCCTTGGTCAGGCCGAGCAGGGCGGCGATCTGCGCGAAGCTGACGCCGGCTTCGTAGTGCTGGCGCAGGATGAACGCGTCGCGTTCGGACAGGCGATCGATGCCGTCCGCGAGTCGCGCGGTCAGTTCGCGCCATGCGAGGCTTTCATAGCCGTTGCGCGCGGGGTCGACCGCCTGCGGCGACATCACCACCCCTGCCCCTTCGAGCATCACTCCGATCGCCAGGCCGGCCGCCAGCGCCGCCAGCATCGTTACCGGATCGTCGGAGGCCGGCGGGGCGTCGGCCAGTGAGCGGGCGCGTTCGGCCTCGCGGCGCTGGCGATAGCCGTGAAACGCATCGACCTCGTTCATCCGGGCAGCGCCATCGGCGATGCAGCCGACGATCCGCCGTCGGGCGTACGCCCCGAACGCAATGCCACGCAGCGGGTCGAAACGGTCGATCGCCTGGAGCAGCCCTTCATAGGCGAAATGCTCGAAATCGCCGATCTCCGTGCCCTTGAGCGGCCGGCGGCGCAGCTGGCGACGGGCGATGGCGCGAGCGAGCGCGCGGTAGCGGACGAACAACTGTTCGCGACACCGAACCTCGCGGCCAAATCGCAACCGGCGCCACAGCGAAGCTTCCACGCGCGGCGGCACCGCGACGAGATCGAGGCCCGACACGCCCCTCATCGAAAGCTGCCCAGCACCCCTTCCAGCACCAGGCTCCACCCGTCGATCAGCACGAACATCAGGATCTTGATCGGCAGCGAGATCGTCGTCGGCGGTACCATCATCATCCCCAGCGCGAGCAGCAGGCTGGCGACCACCAGATCGATCAACAGGAACGGAAGCAGGATGACGAAGCCGATGGTGAAAGACACGCGCAGTTCGTTGAGTATGAAGGCTGGTGCCAGCTTCAGCGTGTCCACGTCGGCGGCGCGTCGCGGCAGCGGGGTCTTGGCGATCGCGTAGATCGCCTGCAGGTCGCTGTCGCGGGTCTGCGCGAGCATGAAGGCGCGCAGGGGGGCCGCCCCGGCGGTCATCGCCTGTTCGACACCGATCCGCCCGGCCATCAGCGGCTTCAGCGCGTCCTGGTTGATCGCGTCGAAGGTCGGCGCCATCGTGAAAGCGGTCAGGAACAGCGCCAGCGCGACCAGCACCGGGTTGGGCGGCGTTTCCGGCATGCCGAAGGCGTGACGAACGATCGACAGCACGATGACCGTGCGGATGAAGCTGGTCATGCTGATGACGATCGCCGGCAGCACCGCGATCACCGTGAGGATCAGCACGGTACGCACGACGTCGCTGCCCGTCGCATCGGTCATCGGGGGCAGCGTACCGGCTATGGAGGCGAGCGCGATCACGGCAGCGGCTCCGCTACGACAGCCGTCTCACGCAGAACCTGCTGCTGACCCGCGGACGACAAGATAAGGTAATCGATGCCGTCGCAGCGAACGAGGCAGAGGTCGGCGTGCGCGCTGATCCGTCGCGTCTCGATCGGCGCGATCCGGCGGGCACCCACGACGCGGGTCGGAAGGCGCAGCGCGGACAGGTCGATCCGCCCACCACCCCGGCGCAGCATCAGGATCACCGCCCCGGCTATGGCGAGCGACAGGACAAGCGCTGCGAGGATACGGACGGCCGACACATCGAGGCCCCCGCCCCCGCCGAGCTGCGGTGCCGCCGCCGCGACCCGGACCGTCATTCCGGCCACGCCACCACCTCGGTCAGGCGCACGCCGAAGGTTTCGCCCACGGTCACCAATTCGCCGCGTGCGACCACCACGTCGTTCAGTCGCAATTCGACCAGCCGATCGATCGTCGCATCCAGCGCCACGACTGCGCCGAGCTCCAGCGCGGTCAACGCGCCGACGGTCATCGCGGCATGGCCCAGATGCGCCTGCAACTCGACGGTCACCGCCGCCATCAGAGTCGCGCTGACGGTGCCGGTCGAATGGGTGGTGGTGTCGGTCACGATACACTCGCTATGGTCTGGGTGATGCGGAGGGTGGCTTCGCTATCGATCGCGATCATGCCGCGTCCGGCAGTAAGGCGGACATGGTCGGCGGTCAGTGCCAGCGGCGCGTCGAGCGCATGGTCGAGGACGACGACGTCACCGATCGCCAGCGCATGGAGGTCGCCGAACGCCAGCCGCGCACCGCCGACCGATGCACCCAGCCGGATACGCTGTCGCGCCAGCGCCTGGCCGCCGTCGCCGAGCGGGCCGTAGCCGGTTTGCGCCATCGCTTCGCGCGCCAATCGGGCGAACGCCGCATCGGTCAGGCCGAGCGTGAGGTCGCCGATCATTGCGGTGCGGCTTGGGGCCGTGAACAGCGGCGTCCAAGGCGCGTCCGCCGGGCCGACCAGCGCTGCCAGGCGTTGATGCAGGTCGGTCAGCACGTCCTCGCCGACCGCCTCGAGCAACTCGCGATCGCTTGCCCGGCGATCGGTCGCGGGAACGTCGAGCGCCCGTCCGCCGAGCGCCGCGACCGCGTCTGCCGGCACGCGAAGCGTCACGCCACCGGGCGGTCCACGCCAATTCTCACCACCGCCGCCGCCACGGCGGGACAGCCCCTGTACCTCCGGCCCCGCGCCGACGAACCAGCGCGCGGACCAGTCGGCGACCAGCTCCGCGATCCGCCGATCGAGCGCTGCGGGGACCGCCGTTTCGGGCGGTAGCCAGTCTTCGCCGTTCATCAGCCCTGGCCGCGGATGCCGAACAGCTGTTGAATCATGTCGTTCGACACGCTGACGACCTGCGACGATGCCTGGAACCCGCGCTGGATAAGGATCAGGTCGCCGAACTGCTGCGACAGATCGACATTCGACGCCTCCAGCCGCTTGGTCCTCACCTCGCCGACCCGCGGGTCGCTGCTCGCAAGATAATCGACCGCACCGGGCTGCGACTGGGCGAATACGCCACTTCCCCGCTGTTCGAGCGCGCCGGGGCTGCGGAAGTCGGACAGCGCCAGCGCGCCCAAATCGTCCTTCTGCCCGTTCGAATAGCTGACTTGCAGATGGCCTGTGGTATCGACCGATACGCCGGTGATCGCACCGGTCGTGTAACCGTCGATCTTCGCCGACCGCAACGTCGAGACGTCCCCGCCGGAAAAGGACGTGACGCCGCGCGAGAAATCGAGCGTCACGGTCAGGCTGGACGCCGTATCGGTGAAATCCAGTTTCGCGGTCGCGGCGTCGACAATGCCGTGGGTGAAGTTCAGCGTCTTGCTGCCGATCGCGGTGCCTTTGTCGTCCGTCACCGCCACGGTCCAGGCGTTCGTGCCTGCCGTCGCATCCTTGGTGAAGGTCGCGCGCCACGCGTGCGCGCCGCCCGCCGCGTCGTACACCTTCAGATCGCTGACGGTGAAGGTCTTCGCGCTCGACGACAGATTGTCGCTGAAGCTGATGCTGGTCGTCGCCTTGGGCGCGTTCGTGCGGCGGGCGTCGAGCGAGAGGCTGACCGGGTGGTTCGACGCATCGAGCGTCGCGAGCCGGTAACTGGTGCCCGACAGGACGACGAAGCCCGACGGATCGACCTCGAAACTGCCGGTGCGCGCATAGAGCGTCTTGTCGCCGTCGAGCAGAACGAGGAAGCCGTTGCCATCGACCGCCAGGTCAAGGTCGCGTTCGGTCGTACGCAGCTCACCCTGTTTCAAATTCAGCCCCGGTTCGCCGAGGCTGACGCCGTTTCCTGCACCGTCGCCGTTCGCAGTGTAGGACAGCCCACCCGACCCCCGCGCGCCGTGCAGGTTCTGGAAGGTCACCATCGCGCCCTTGAAGCCGGTGGTGTTCAGGTTGGTAACGTTGTTGCTGACCTGTTGCAGCCCGCGCGAATAGGCATTCAGGCCGCTGAGGCCGGTATAGATGGCGCCGAACATCTCACTTCTTCTCCCGAATTTGCGAAACATTGCTGATCGCGATGCCGCTGATCGTCTTATTGTCGTCGGTTTCGACGGTGATGGTGGGGGCGCCGTCGTTGAACGCGATTGCCGTGACGGTGCCGGTCATCGTCGCCCCACCGGCGGGCACATCGACCAGCTTGCCGAGCAACCCGGTCGCCTGGTTCGCGCCCTGCGCCCGCACCAGGGTCTGCAGCCGATCGTTCGCCGTCTGTCCCTGCTGGACCTGCGAGAATTGCGCGAGCTGCGAGACGAACTGGAAATTGTCCATCGGCTTCAGCGGATCCTGATAGGTCAGCTGGGTCAGGATGATCTTCAGCAGCGAATCGAAGCTGAGGCCGAAAGCCTTGGCCGCGTCGGTCTGCGCAGCGCTTGTGTTCGAAGGCGGCGACATGCCACTCGTCGGCGTGATCGCATCGGTCTGCATCAGGCGAATCCCTTTCGCTGGCGGGCTGCGGCGACGGGCGCCGCGATGTTGATGTCGGCGGCGACGAAGCCGTGGCGGGCGAGCAGCCGGGCGATGTCGTCGGACAGGCGCAGCCGCTCGGCTTCGCTGAGCCCGCCGATGCGGGCGACGACACCGAGGCCGCCGGCGACGTCCTGGACGGCGATCGCTATCGGGGAGAACGCGGCCGTGGTCGCCGGTGACGGGGCGCGGCGGCGGGTTTGTGGCAGTGGCGCGATGGTCTCGGGCGTATCGACCTTTGGCGCCGTCCCGGCAGGCTCGGCTACCAAGGCGGGCCGCGCGATAACCGATGGCTTCGATCGCCCGTGCTCCGACGTCGGCGACGTCGGCGACGCACGCGTAGACTGCACCGGCGCCGCTGCGGTGCTGAAGGGCCGCAGTGGCGATTGGATCGGCCGATTACTGAGGGATGGCCCTTCCGGGGCATCCTGTCTCGCGAGAGGTAACTGCACGACAGAAGCCACCGGCGATTCCGGCGGCGCTTCTGCCCGCGGGGGATCTTGAAAGACCGTTCGCGCGAAGAAGCCGTCCTCGTTGAAGCGCAACGCCGTCGCTCGCGCGGACGGCCTCTCGGACACGAACTTCTCGGACACGAACTTCGGCGTCGGTGCGGGCCGCTCGAGCAGCGGAGCGCGCATTGAGGGTGACGGCGCAGACTCGGGTGGCGCCGGTGCAACGGTGGTAATCGCCTTTTCGATCCGAGGCGGTGCTTGCACCAGCGTGACGGGGTCGGGATCGATTGCGATCGGCGCAGGTAGGACTACTTTGGCGGCTGTGGCCGCTGGTGGGATCCCGTCGGCAGACACGCACTGCGGCACAGGACGAGGTTCAGGCTGATCGTCGGGTATCTCAAACGCCTCCGGCATCGCCTTCTCTGACAGCGGATCAGGCGCGCGCGCGGCGATCCGGTGCGCCAGCACCTCGGCAAAGCGAAGGCCGTCGGGGACCGTCTGATCCGGCATCGCGGCGGGCGGGATCGCCAGCGGTAAGTGCGACGGCGCAGGTTCGCCGGTGCCGATAATCATGACCGACTCCACAGGAACGTCGTGCGGTCGGTCGCAGCATCGGCGCTGCGCTCGTCGCGCCGTCGCGTGCGCGATCTGTCGGCCCGTGCGACAATCGTGGTGGCGATCCGGCACCGAGCATCCTCTGCTCGCCAAGCCTGTACGGCTCGGCATCGCGTGGCGACGGCTTCGGCATGATCGTCGACCGCCTTTTCCATCCGCGCGGTCGCGACGATCAGGTCGGCCGCCAACGCACTGCCGATGATGGGATCGAAGCCTCCGGCGAGCTGCGCCCGCCACGCCGCTGCACGGTCGTCAATCGCCTCCTGCGCCTCGGCGACCGCTTGCGATGCGACGGCCTCGGCGGCGGCGGCCGTCGCGTGATGTCCCTGCGCGACACCCCGACGGGCGGCCAGGATGCGGGCACAGGCCGCCAGGTCCCGTCGATGCCGGTCAGTCACGGGCTGCTCCAAGGGCTGCGAGTGCGCGCGTTGCGGCGTCGAAATCGACGACCTCGTGTTCGGGCTGCTGCAGGAACGCGAGCACCGCCGGACGCTGGGCGATCGCCACGTCGATCTGGGGCGTGGTGCCGGCCTGATAGATTCCGCTTTCGATCATGACGCGCGCTTCGTCGTACACGCCGAGCTGCGCGGCGACCGCACGGGCGGCGACGGCGTGGGTCGGCGCCATCAGCCGCGACGCCTGGCGGCTAACGCTGCGGGTAACGTCGATCGCCGGGAAATGCCCGCGTTCCGCCAGCGTGCGCGACAGGACGATATGGCCATCAAGCAGCGACTTCATCGTCTCGACGATCGGATCGTCGACCTCGTCGCTTTCGGCGAGCACCGTCATGACCGCGGTAATCGCGCCCCCGCCAAGGACGGCGCCGCAGCGTTCGACGACGCGCGGCAAAGCCGCGAAGACATTGGGGGTATAGGCGCGCACGGTCGGCGGCTCGCCGCCCGCCAGCCCGATCTCGCGTAGCGCCATCGCCAACCGGGTGACCGAATCGATCACCAGCAGCACATGCTCGCCGCGATCGCGCCAATATTCGGCGAGGCACAGCGCCGTCGCAACGCTTCTTGCCCGGAGCCCAGCGCTGTCGTCAGACGTAGCCGCGACGACGGTGAAGCGGTCGCGGTCGGAGCGCTCGGCTATGCTGCGCCAGAACCCTTCGACCTCGCGGCCGCGTTCACCGACCAGGCACAGGATCCGCCGGTCGGCCGGCGTACCGCGCAGCATCTGTTCGATGAGGCTAGTCTTGCCGATGCCGCTGGCTGCGAACACGCCGATCCGCTGCCCACGGCAGAGCGTCAGCAGCCCGTCGATCGCACGCACACCGGTCGGCAGGACGGTGTGGGGCACCTGGCGAGAAAGCACACCGGGCGGCGTGCCGCGAATCGGCAATGTCGTGGCCGCGACGATGGGCCCGGCGCCGTCGATCGGCTGACCCAGCGCGTCGATCGCCCGCCCGGCGAACGCGTCGCCGACGCGCGCCGCCCCGCCGCCATCGGCCGCGACGATGCTATCGCCGAGCCGGACCGGATTGCCGTCGTCAAGCGGCACGAGCGTGATCGCATCGGCATCGACGCTGACGACTTCGGCCAGCCGCGCCGCCGATCCGATCCGGCAGAGGTCACCGACCGTTACCGCCGGGCCGGTCGCTTCGATCCGGCCGGGCGTCACCCGCCGGACGATGCCGGCGGGGCGAACCAGCACCATGTCCGCAATGGCGGAGAGCATCGGGTGCGCCGTCACCTCGCCCCCGCCATGTCGTCGAGCATCGCGGCGACCTGCGCCCATTGCTGCGAAACGGAGAGATCGATGCTGCCGAGTCGGCAGTCGGCGCGGCATTCGCCGGAGACAAGCGCGTCGGATATCTCGACGCTGACCCCGGCATTGCAGAGATCGACGACGGCGTCGGGCGTGTCGAAATCCTGCGCGCTCACGACGATCCGCTGCGCTGCCTGCGCCCGCAGCAGATCGATATTGCGCGCGATCGTCGCGACGACCTGCTCTGCCATTTGGCAGGGCGCGGCGAACATCTTCGCCAGCGCCGCGTGGGCGAGTGCCGCGGCCAGACCGTCCAGGGCATTGAGCCGATCGCTCAAAGCGGCGCGGCTGGCGGCGATCCCGGCGGTCAGGGCTTCCAGTCGATCGTCTTCGCGTCGATCCGCGGCGGCGAACCCGGAAGCATAGCCCTCCGCTCGTGCCGCATCGCTGGCCTGCTTCGCTGCGGCCTGAGCCGTCACGATCCGCCGCTCCAGATCGGCGACGCGCGTCGTCAGCCGCTCGCACTCGATCTGCAGAGGATCGGGCAACGGCGCGGGTTTGTCGCCCGCGCACACGCCAGCCCGACCGATCGCCGCATGATGCGAATTGTGGCGCTTGATGACGGCGGTCATCGCTGCCCCCGCAGCCAGCGCCGGGCGGCATCGAGCAGCGACGGCGTCGGCTCAGCCATCGGGACCAGCGAACGACCCGACTTTGAGCGATTATCGGCAACGGCCCGGGTCAGGGCGCGCCGTGTCGCCTCGGTCAGTGCGCTCGGGTCGGTGATGCGATCGGTCAGATCGGCGGACCAGCGCTCTGCATCGGGTTCTCCGGCCAGCAACGCCGCCATCCGCTTCCGCTCGCCCGGCGCCAGACGCGCCAGGATCGCGCGGCGATCGGCCGGCGTCATGCCGCGCAGGCGGTCGACGAGAAGGTCGATACGATCCTCAGCGAGGAGCATGATCGCCCTCGTCGGCCAGCGCGAGCTGGCGTTGCAGGGTCAGGACGAAGGCATCGCGATCGGCTGGCGCCAGGCGTCGCTGCTGCCGAACACCCCGACGTCGCCAGACGACGAACGCACACGCCAGTGCGACGACACCTGCTACCAGCCACGCCCAAGGGAGCGGTTCGTGCGGCTCGACAGGCGCCGTCGGCGTCGTTGCCGGCACGGACGCACTGGCTGGTCGTGGCCATGGCGATGCGGCGGGCGGAGTCGTGACCGGCCCCGTCTCGAACGCGAGTTCGTCGCCCTCACTTGGCCGCAGGCCGAGTGTCGTCGACACTGCCTCACCAGTCGTCGCCTGCTGCGCGGGATCGAGTGTGGTCGCGGTCACGATCCGCACGCGAAGCCGATAGTTGCGCCCCTCGCCCGCCCCTTCCGGCCGCCAGTCGATGTCGTCATACGCGGCAGGCGCCGCGCGGGGCAGCGCGAGGACGGCGGTCGTAAATTTCGTCGTCGGCAGGACGCTCTCGATCGCCGATCGTGCACGAGCCCGGTAATAGCGCTCGACCGCAGCGCGCTCTTCCATCGCCGCGGGCATGTCGGCGGTATCCGGTGCCCCAGCACCCGGCGCATCACGACTTACGACCTGCCCGCGCGCGTCGAGCACGGATACATGGTCCGCAGCCAGGTCCGGCACCGAGGCCGCAACGAGACGCTGGATGCCGCTGACGCGTGCGGGATCGAAAACCTGCCCTATCTTCAGCGTGACGGCGACTGCGGCGCTCGGCGCGGTGCGATCGTCCCTGAACAACGCCTTTTCCGGCAGCGCCAGATGGACGCGCGCGGACTCGACGCCGTCCATCTGGACGATGGTGCGGACCAGTTCGCCCTGTAACGCGCGCTGGTAATTGATCTTCTGCGCGAAGTTGGTGAGGCCCATGTCGGATTTGTTGAACAGTTCGAACCCGACCTGGCCCGTCGCGACGGCGTTCGAGCCGGCGATGGCGAGCCGGGTCGCATCCGCCTGGTCTGCGGGCACAAGGATAGCGGTGCCGCCGTCGCGCAGTTGATAGGGCACGCCGCGCTTGTCGAGTTCGGCGACGATCGACGCCGCCTCGGGCTGGCGCACGCCGTCGACCAGCACCGCATAGCCGGGGCGCAGATACAGCCAATAGGCCCCCGCCAGCAGCGCCGCCACGACGGCGAACATGGCGCCGAGCATGATCAGCTGCCGCGACGGCGCAAAAGAGGCGCGCGCGGTCGTCACAGCTGCATGTTCATGAGTTCGCGGTAGCTCTCGATGAGCCTTCCACGGACCTGCATCGCCAGTTCGACTGACAGCCGGGCTTCCTCCAGCGCCATTGTGACCTGATGGACCGGGACGTCATCGTCGATCGCGAAGCGGCGGACGAGGGTGTCGGCGGCGTTGAGCTTCGCATCGACGCCCTGTAGTCCTTGCATCAGCAGCGCCCCGAAGCTCTGGTTCTGCGATGCGGCGGCAGGCGCAGCGACCTCGGTGATTGGCAGCGCGAGCGGCGGCGTGCCGACCGCGGCGATGGCGGAGATGCTCGCCGCGCTCACGACTTGGCCCCCAGGTCGAGCGCACGGGCGTACATCTGCTGTGCAATCCCCATCGCCGTCAGATTGGCCTCATACGCGCGCGAGGTGCGGATCATCAGCGCCATCTCGGCCGCCTGGTCGACTTCAGGATAGGTCACGAAGCCTTGGGCGTCGGCGTGCGGATGGCCGGGTTCATGGACACGACGCGTGCCCCCGGCGACCGGCTCCAGCCCCATCACGGCGACACCGTGGGCGACATTGGTGCCCAGGCTGCCGCGAAAGTCGGCAGCGGCCGGCCCCGACAACAGGCGCATCGGGCGATAGGGCTGGCCCGAAACCGTGCGACTGGTGCTGACGTTCGCCAGATTTTCAGCGATCACCTGTAACCGCTGCCACTCGACGTCCAGGCCGGTGCGACTGATCTCACTCGCGCGCATGGCTCAGCGTCCTCCAGCGAGCGCGGCGCGGCTTATCGCCATTTCGCGGCCCAGCAGGTCGATCAGCGCGGCGTAGCGCATCGACGTCTGCGACGCCGTCGCCAGTTCCAGATCGAGCCGCATGTCGGGCGCAAGGCGCGTCGGGGCGAGCGTCGTGACGTCGGGGCGAACCGCATCGATCGCCGCCGCGCCGACGCCCGCCGCCGCACGTAGGCGCCCCTCGAAATCGACCTTCAACGGCCGGTATCCGGGCGAATTGGCGTTGGCGATGTTGACCGCCGTCGCTTCGGCCCGCGCGGTCAGACCGTCGAGCGCCTTGGCGATCAGCAAGGGGGTTAGAGCGTCCAAAGCGCGGCTCCTATCGAATGACGAGGTCGGCATGCAGCGCGCCTGCCGCCTTGATGGCCTGGAGGATACCGATCACCCGATGCGTATCGACCTTTGCGTTCGACAGGCCCTGGACCAGATCGGCGATGGTGGTGCTGGGGAAGCGGAAGGTCTTGTCCACGCTGCCCTGATCGACCGACAGCTTGGTGTTGGTGACGACCAGGCTGGCGACGTCGCTGGCGAAGCCCGAGACGAAGCCGGGCTGCGATGCGGTGCGATCGGCGACGACCGAGACCTTGATGTCGCCCTGGGCGATGACGACGCTGGAGATGGTAACGTCGCCGCCCGCGACGACGGTGCCGGTGCGTTCGTTGATGACGACGCGCAGCGATGTCGCCGGCTGGACCGTCACTCGCTCCAGATCCGCGACGAAGCCGATCAGTCCGCCTGGCGCGCCCGCATAACGCACCCGCACTTCATCGGCGTTCTTCGCCCATGCCGTGCCCGCCCCAAAGCGCTGGGAAATGCGTGTCGCGATCGCCTGCGCCGTGGCGAAGCTTGGGTCGGACAGGAAGAAGCCGATCTCGTTGCCGTTCTTCAGCACCGAACTGTCGACCGCTGACTCGATCGTCGCGCCGCCCTGCAGGATGGCGGTCGTCGGATAATTGCGCTGTTCGCGATTCAGGTCGCTGTCGAAGCGATACCCGCCAACCAGCAACGGACCCTGCGCCAGCGCATAGGACCGCTGATCCGGGCCCAGTAGCGGCGTCATCACCAGCGTGCCGCCGGCCAGGCTGCGCGCATCGCCGATCGACGATATGGTCGCGTCGATCCGGTCGCCGACATTGGCCGACGCCGGCAGCACCGCCGTCACCATGACGATCGCGACGTTGCGGCTGCTGATCTGATCGTCGCCGACCGTCGTACCCAGGCGCCCCAGCACATTGCGCAGCGCCTGGCGGGTGACGATACTGCGGCGCGTGTCGCCCGATCCCGACAGACCGACGACCAAGCCATAGCCGACCAGCGCGTTTTCGCGCCAGCCGTCGAACCGGCCAAGCGCGCGGAGCGGCACGTCCTGCGCTTGAGCGGCAACCGGCGCGACCAGGAGCGCGAGAGCGAACAACCAGCGCATCAGCCGAGCCCGAGCAGGCCGAACAGGCGGTTGATGATGCCCGGCCTGGCGCTGCGCGACACGAAGCCGCGACCGCCGTAATCGATCTCGGCATCGGCGATGCGGGTCGACAGCACGCTGTTGTCGGGCGCGATATCGATCGTGCGGATCCGCCCGCGCACACCGATGTCGGTCTGCTCGCCGTTGACCCGCATCCGCTGGCGGCCGGCGACCAGCAGGTCGCCGTTGGGCAATATGCCGGTCACGGTGACGCTCAGCTGTGCGACCAGCCGTTCCGATCGTCGCGACTCTCCGCGGCCGGTAAAGCCGCCACCAAAGCTCGCGGTGCCGCTCTCTGCGATGCCGTCAGCGCGCAGGCCGGCCGACGCGTCGGTCGCCTTGCGTGACAGATTCTGCGCGGTGCGGGAGGATTCCGCGGCCTGGAAGATGGTAACGATCAACGCGTCGCCGATCTCGCTCGCCCGGCGATCGGCGGCGAGCGCCGCCCAATTGCCGCGACGGTAGAGGTCGTCCGGGACGGCCGCGAGCACTGCCGCGACGATGACGATGCTCATCGTGCGTCCTCCAGCAGCAGCGGCATGGACGTAACCGCGCCACCGTCATCGCGTACGAAGACCCGGCCGCCCGAACGCCCCGGCTGCAGGGTCGTAACCCGCCGCTCAATCCGGACGGGCCCGACGGTCGCGCGCAGGGTCAATGCCGTGCCAGCAGCGACGGCCTTTCGCGCCGGCACATTTACCGCACCCAGATAATCGCCCGCCGCAACGGGCGCGCGGACGACATTCATTCGATTGCGGGCATCGTAACGCAGCGACCCCGATCCCGCGCCCGAACACGGCACGCGAATCACGTCGTCCGAAGATAGCGGCGTACCGACCGGCAGATCTCGCGCGGCCGTTGCGCAGGTGCTCGCCATCGCGTTCGTCGGCGCCAACGGCCGGTACCAAATCGTAACGTCTCCAAGCGTCGGGGCGACGTGCAGGCCCGGGACGCGACGCCGCAGCAGCGCGACCACCGTATCCGCCGGCAGTCTTGTCGGAACGGCGCGGTCGCCGATGCGCAGCACGACCAGATCGGCCGTCGCCGCGCTGGCGCCGCGGACCAGATCTCGCACGCGCAGGTCGCGCGTCGACACCGTCACGGCCGGCACGAGTGCCAGACCGCCCATCATCGTCATCAACACGGTTCGTCTCCCCGACACCCGCTCCGGCGGCGCGATGCGCCCGCCGTCAGCGCCTCAAGCCATTGGCGATCGACATCATCTGGTCCGCCGCCTGGGCGATCTGCGCGTTCGCCGCATAGGCGCGCTGGACCAGCATCATCCGCACCATCTCGTCGGTCAGCTGGACGTTCGAGCGTTCGAGCGCCCCCTGAACGAGGGCGCCGTGGCCATCCTCGCCCGGCACCGCATCGCTCAGCGCTTCGCCGTCCGCGAGCCGATAGAGCCCACCATCCAACCGTCGCGTCGCGCCGGTATCGACGATCTTCACCAGACGGATCTGCCCGATCTCGACCGGTGTCGTCGCGTCGCCAAGCTTTGCGGTAACGCTGCCATCGGCGGCGATCGTCAACCCGGTGGCATCCTCGGGGACGGTGATGCCCGCCTTTAGCGCCATACCGTTCGCGGCGGACAGCAACCCATCCGCGCCCACCGTCAGCCCGCCACCGCGCCAGAGCATCGTCTGGCCGCCCGGCCCGATCAGTTCGATGAAGCCGGCGCCCTCGATCGCCAGGTCCATGGCGTTGCCGGTACGCTCGACCGGTCCCTGCTCGTTGACCATGAACAACGTATCGAGTGCGACCCCGGCCAGCTGGTCCGCCGGCCGCGACACGTCCGCGGGTGTCGCCACGCGATCGGCGCTCGCCACGACGACATCGGCAAAGCGCACTTCGGATCGCTTGAAGGCGGTCGTATTCACGTTGGCGATGTTGTTGGCGATCGCATCGAGCGCACGCTGCTGCGTACCCATGCCGATCGCAGCGACCTGAAACGCCCCGCTGCTCATCGCCCGCCTCCCTGGCCGAAGGCGGTGACCGCCCGCCCCATCAAATCGTCGTAGAGCTGCACCAGCCGAGCGCCATTTTCCGCCTGGCGCAGCGTCAGCATGGTCTGCGTCATCTCCTGGCCAAGGTCGACGTTCGAAGCCTCGACCATTCCGCCGCGCACGGTGGCGTCCGTCACCTCGTCCCATGTCGCTCCACCGGCGATACGGAAGAAGCTTTCGCCCGCATCCTCCAGCATCGCAGAGTCGGACGGTCGGACAAGTGCGGCCCGTCCCAAAGTTCGACCATCGACCATCAAGGTTCCGTCCGGGGCGAACGTCGCCCCGTCCTCAGCACGAAGGTCACCACCACCGGCCTGTTGGAGGATGTAGCCTTGCGGTGTCACGAGCAGCCCCTCGACGGTCTGCGCAAACTGGCCCTGGCGCGTGTAGAGCAAGTCGTCGCCACAGCGGACCTGCAGGAAGCCCTCTCCGTCGATCGCAAGATCGAGTGGGTTGTCCGTTTTGACGATCTTTCCCTGAACCATCGACCGCACTTCGGCGACCTCAGGGGCCTCTTGACTTAAAGTGCCAGTATTCGACAGCACCGAATGAAATGCTATTCGCCGCTTATAGCCCGGCGTCGTTACATTCGCGACATTATGTGCAACAACGTCGAGCTGCCTCGCGGCGTTACTCATCAGAGCAGCCGCAGATTCTATGAAACTACTCATACCCACCTTCCCCGGTGCAGGGATAGTGCGGGCTGATCGGGTACGACGTCAATCGTGTGGCGGGGACAATGCTCCAAAGCCGATCCATTTGCGGCCTACTAGTCGGAACGCACTCGACGAAGCGTCCGAGGTGGTCCGGTTCTCGTGCGAAAATCCCACGGGTTTGGTGCGATCGGGCATCGATAACCTGGTTCGCGGTTATGCCGCCACGCAATCGCAGGCGAAGGCTCCCCTCCGCCGACACTCTTACCCGACCCGGGCGACTCGCTCCAACCCGTCGATCTTACCGGCTAGGCCCGGCACCTCCTCGAGCTGGCGCAGGGCGTCGAACCGACCGCGTTCGGTGCGATAGCGGGCGATCTCGAACCCATGCCCCTTCAGTTCGGGGACTGCGTCGATCTCGTCGGCCGATGCGGTGTTGATGTCGATCACGCGCTTCCCTCCCCGATCACAGGTTCGCCTGTTCGCGCACCGGCAGGTCCGCGTCCGGCGGATAGTAGAGGCTCGCGCATTCCTCGCGCAGGCAGCCGCCCTCGATGACGATGTCGTCGCGGTAGGCGTCGGCGATGAAGGTGAGCGTGTCGATGTGGCGCGCTTCGAAATACATCTCGTGCACGTCGTCGCGCCCGGCGCCATAGACGACGCGCCCGACCTTCGACCAGATCGACGCCATCGTGCACATGCCGCAGGGCTGCAGCGTCGAATAGAGCGTCGCGCCGCGCAACTCCATCTCGCCGATTCCCTCGCACGCGCGGCGGATCGCCATCATCTCGGCATGCGCGGTCGCGTCGGGCAATTCCTCGGTCTGGTTCGGCTCGCCCGCGATTTCGCGACCATCGAGCACGATCACCGACCCGAGCGGCGAATCCGCCGGGTCCGATCCCTTCGACCGAGCGATCGCGATCGCGCGGCGCATCCAGCGTTCGTCGTCTTGCGTCATCGATACCTCCAGCCCGCTCAACGCCGTACGGGGCAAATCGGGCCCGGATCGTCGGCCGGCGGGACGGTTGCGGCCGCCCCGCCGGTCGCCGTCAGAACCGCGCCCGCACCGCGCCGAACACGCTGCGCGGATCGGCCGGCGCGTGCAGCCGTTGCGCGCCGTCGAACCAGACATACTCGTATCGGTCGTCGGTCAGATTCCGCACCTGCGCCGACACCTCGATCGTCCTGGTCAGACGATAGGCCAGCTCGGCGGTGACCTGGAAATAGTCGCCGTAGCGGCCCTGACTGTTCGCGGTGTTCAGCTCGTAGGACGATTGGCCGTTGCCCCAGAGCGAGGCGCGCCAGGGCAGCGCAGCCGGGGCCCACTCGACACCAGCGGTATAGACGTTGCGGGGAACGTGATCGATCTCGTTGCCCGCGGTCAGCGGTGCTGCCGGATCGGGGACGCGGATCACCGCCTTCTGGTGCGACCAGCTCGCCCAGGCGGAGAGGCCGGGCCGCGGCTGCACGCTCGCTTCCACGTCGAAGCCGCGGCGACGGGTCTCACCGAGATTGTCGAACTCGCCCGAGGGATCGTTGAGCCGGCGACGCAACTCGCCGCTGGCGGTCTGCTGCCATACGGCCGCGCGGGCCGTCAGCCAGCGCCCCTGGGACAGCTTGACCCCGGCTTCATACCCCTCGTTGATCGACGCTTCGAGGTCGCGCACCCGCGGCGGCACGACGAAGGTGCCGGAACCCGCGCCGATCTGGAAGGTGCGACCGAAATTGCCGTAGGCGGTGATGCCCGCAGCCGGGGTAAGCGCGACCGACAGCTTGGGCTGACTGATCGTGCCATAGTCGTTGATCGGGTAGCCGATGCCGTTCAGCCGGTTGGTGTAGCGGCCGCCAACCCGGTCGATCCGCCACGCCGGCGTCACCGTCAGCCAGCGCACCGGCATGACGATCGCCTGCACGTAACCGCCGCCCACGTCCAAGTCGAAATCCTGATCGCGCGTCGCCGCGACGATCTGGCGACGGTTGGTCGTCCAGCGCAGGCTGCGATTCTGCTGCCACTGCACGTCACCGCCCGCCTCCGCCATCAACCAGTCGGCCGCATGCCAGTGCAGGCCGGTGACGAAGCCGTATTGCTGTTCGTCGGTCAGCCGCTGCTGCTGCGCTACATTGGCTGAAAAGCGAACATAGCGGTTGTCGTCGATGCTGTTGGCATAGCCCACGGCGGTCAGCGACAGGCGGGGGGCAAGATCGGCGTCGAGGTGCAGGCTGTACTGTGTGAGCTGTCGCTTGCCCCCGTCGGTCTCCGACACCGCGTAGGAGTGGCGCCGGTTCGAGTAGGCGTCGGCATCGGTGAGATAGCCGGGCTCGTCCGCCTCGGCGCGGCTGTGACGTACGATCAGGCCGAGCCTGGCCGGGCCGAAATCGTAAAACCATTTGCCGGCGAAATTCAGCCGGTCGAGGTCGGCATGATCCCGGTAGCCATCGGACTGGCGATAGGCGAGCAGGTAGTTCTGGCTCAGCTTGCCGGTTTCGACGCCCGCCGACAGCTGCGCGTCATAGGTGCCGAACGCGCCCGCGATCCCGCGCGCGTCGAGATAGGTGCCGCCGGTACGCGTCTTGATGTTGGCGCTGCCGGCGATGGCGTGGAGGCCCCAGCGTGGATCGGACGTGCCGCGCACCAGCTCGACCGAGGCGATGTCGAGAGGTGATACCAGGTCGATGAAATCCATGCGCCCGGCATTGTCGTTGGACGGCACGCCGTCGATCAGCAGCTTGACCGCGTTGATCTCCCCCTCGCCGTTGAAACCGCGGATCGAGAAGCGACCGGACGTGGTGCCCTGGTTGAAGTCGGTCAGCACGACGCCGGGCAGGCGGGCGAACAGCTCCCAGGCGTTATCGACGTTCTGGCGCTGCGCTATTTCGCCGCCCAGTACATCGACCGATGTCAGGATGTTGGCGGTCGATCGGGCCATCGAGGTGGCAGTGACGACGATGTCACTTTCGCCGATCGCCACCCCGGTATCGATCCTGTCTGCCGGGACGGCGGATGGATCACGGGTCTGAGCGGCGACGGGAATGGCAGACAATAGGCAGGGCGCGACGGCGCCCGCCAGCAAGCGGGATCGGGACATGGAAGACTTTCTGACCGACCCGGCGCAGAATTTGCGCGGGCCATGATTGCGGGGCGCGCCGGGCTACGACGCGGGAAACGCTGGGTCAGGCGTAGGTCGGTGGCCCTCGAAGGGGCGGGCGGAGCCACGTGGCGCTCGAGCGCATCGGCAACGCGATGCCGATCAGCCCGACCGCCATCACGAACGCGATCAGCGCGGCAAGCTGGACCGGATCGATCGCACCCAACGCCGCAGCCGCCAGACCGGAGAAGGCGCAGGGCATCTCCGCCTTGCCGTGGTCCTTCTCGCCATGGTCGGGCATGGAAGGATCCATGCCCGGCATGTCCATCGTAATGGTCGCCGGGCCGGTGCCCGAACAGATGGTGACGACGATGCGTCCGTGACTGTCGTCGATCATGTACCCGGTCGGCACCAACAGCTTCAGCATCAGCGCCGCCGCGCAGATCAGCACGGCCAGTTGGCGTTGCGCGAGAAGGCGACGGAAGGCGGACACGATGCGCGCGGTTATCGCACGCAGGCTGCTCTGTCACTTGGACATTATGTCCGGCCTTGATCCGGTCTCCACGACGTCTGGAGTGTAAGACGTCCGCGTCGGATCGCCAGCGCTAAGGAATCATCAGCTGTCCGAAGCGGGCTGACCATCGGCACCCAATTCGTAGTGCCGCGGTGAACGGGCGCCCGTTTTCCAGAAGCAGAGCGATATCGCCGAAAAAGCGCACCGCGAACGAATGGTACCAGCCGAACCGCCGCCCAACTCGTGACGCGCCCGCCGTTCTCGTCGCGGACAGGTTCCAGATCGCAGGCACGGCATCTCCTCGTGGAGCCGTTAAACCCAATGGCCGCGACTGCTTTTCTGCCGCTGAAGCAAAAACTTAGATGGCGATGTGGCTGGGGCGGCAGGATTCGAACCTACGAATGCCGGTACCAAAAACCGGTGCCTTACCGCTTGGCGACGCCCCAGCAGAGTGGCGGGCTTATAGCGTGCTTGTCGGGGTTGGGAAGCCCTAGCCGTCAGGCGATGCGCTGGAGCCAGCCGTGGGGATCGGGGGCGCGGCCGCGTTGGAGGTCGCTGAGGCGCTGGAGGAGGCGCGCGGTCGTCTGGCCGGTGCCGCCGCTGCCGATGGTGAAGTCGTAGCCCGGTCCCGCGACGCGGCCGATCGGGGTGACGACCGCCGCCGTGCCGCAGGCGAAGCTTTCGGCGAGCGCGCCGCTTTCCGCATCTGCGCGCCACTGGTCTATCGCATACGGCTCTTCGCGGACGCTCAGGCCTTCGTCGCGGGCGAGCTGGATCAGCGACGCGCGGGTGATGCCGGGCAGGATCGTGCCACCCAGGGGGGGTGTGACCAGGCTGCCGTCGGCCATCACGAAGAAGATGTTCATGCCGCCCAGTTCCTCGATCCAGCGGCGCTCGACCGCATCGAGGAAGACGACCTGGTCATGGCCGCGCGCGATCGCGTCCTGCTGCGCGACCAGGCTGGTGGCATAGTTGCCGCCGCACTTCGCCTCGCCGGTGCCGCCCGGCGCTGCGCGGGTATAGTCGTGGCTGACCCACAGCGACACGGCGCGTGCGCCGCCCTTCCAATAGGCGCCGACCGAGGAGGCGAGCACGCAGTAGAGGTACTCGGACGCCGGCTTCACGCCCAGAAACACTTCGGATGCGATCATGAACGGGCGCAGATAGAGCGCGCCGCCGTCGACATCGGGGATCCAGTCGCGGTCGGTGAGCACCAGTTGCTTGCAGGATTCGACGAACAGTTCCTCGGGCAGTTCGGCCATCGCCATGCGGCGGGCGGATGCCTGGAAACGGCGGGCATTGGCGTCGGCGCGGAACATGGCGACGCCGCCATCGTCGAGGGCGTACGCCTTTAGCCCTTCGAAAATCTCCTGCGCATAGTGCAGCACCGCAGTCGCCGGATCGACCGTCAGAGGGCCGCGCGCGACGATCTTCGCGTCGTGCCAGCCCTTGTCTGCCGAATAGCGGATCGTCGCCATATGATCGGTGAAGATGCGGCCGAAGCCCGGGTCGGCGAGCAGGCCGCTGCGTTCGTTGACGCTCATCGGCGTCGGATTGGGTTCGAACGCAAAGGCGGTCATGGCGCACGCATCTCCAGTCGTCGGCGCCCGCATCGGCGCTTGCCGGGGACGTATCGGCGGTGGCAGAACAGGTCAACATGGCTGGCCCACTTCCCGACGCATCGCGCGCATCGCCGCTGTTCCTGACCGAGCCGGAAATCCGGCGCGGGATCGAATTATTGTACTTCGGGTACAGCCACTTGACCCGCGCGATCGACAGCGGCCTGGCCGATCAGGGCCTGGGGCGGGCACATCACCGCGCGCTGTATTTCATCGCCCGCAAGCCCGACCTGGCGGTGGGCGAGCTGCTGCAGTTGTTGGCGATCACCAAGCAGGCGCTCAACCGCGTACTGACCGAACTGACCGCGCGCGGGCTGGTCGAGACTCGGACGGGTGACCGCGACCGGCGGCAGCGATTGCTGAAGCTGACCGAGGCGGGGGCGACGCTTGAGCGGCAATTGTACGGGGCGCTGAGCGCGCGGCTGGCGGCGGCCTATTCGAGTGCTGGCCAGACCGCGGTCGGCGGCTTCTGGGCGGTGTTGGAAGGCTTGATCCCGGCATCCGAGCGCCCGCGCGTGGCGGGGCTCGGACGGTTAGGCTGAAGGACACGACATCCTCCCCCGCAAGGGGCAACGGCAGGCCGCGAAGCGGCAGCCCCCCCCATCGCCAGGGAGGATAGTTCGCGGCTCAAGCGAGCTTGAAGCCTTCCTTGTTCATCGCCATCGTCAGCTGCTTGTTGCGCTCGGGCGAGAGCTTGGCCTTGAGCTTTGGAAACAGCTCCTGCTCTTCCTCGCGCATGTGATCCTCGATGTCGGCGCGGAACTTGCGGACCTTCTCAAGGAATGCGTCGCCATTGTTCGGCATATTCTCCAATTCGTATAGATACTGCTTCACATAGCCGTGCTCCGAATTCAGTTCATCGGCGCCGGCGACTTCACCCGCCTCGCGGAGCGCAGGGTAGATGGTGTTCTCCTCCTCCAGCGCATGCTTGGCGAGCGCGTGCTTCATCTGGGTCAGCAGGATGGTGCGCTTGGTCGTCGCCTCGGGCTCGGTCGCCTCCAGCGCGTCGAACAGCTTGAGCACCGCCTTGTGCTCGGCGGCCAGCGCCTCGTCCCAGTCGCCCGCCAGATAGGTCGGCGCCTGCACCGCCGCCTTGCGGGCGATCATCGCCAGCACGCCCAGCGCCACGCCGGCCGCGCCCGCGCCGGCCAGCTTGCCGAGCGCGCCGTTGGTGTCCGAGGTCTTTTCGCGATTGGCCTGCGTCGTCGCCATGCCGTCCTCCATGTGTCGGTTATCGCTGGAGAAAACCGGTGGTGGTGGCGCGGCGTTCCGCGGGATTCGTGTTGACGTGGGTTTAGCGGCGGGCCGCTTCGGCAAGCTCTTCGCTGCGACGTGCAGCGGCCGTCAGCGTCGCGGCGACCAGCGCGCGCATCGCGTCGCCGTCGTCCAGCACGTCGAGCCCGGCGCGGGTCGTCCCGCCGGGGCTGGCAACGCGGTTCGCCAACGCGTCGGGGGCGTCGCCCGACGTGCGGGCGAGGGCTGCCGCGCCCTCCACGGTCGCGATGGCGAACCGCTGCGCCTGGTCGGCGGGCAGCCCGAGCGCCGCGGCCCCCTCCGCCAGCGCGGCAATGAAGCGATAGACGAAGCCGGGGCCGGAGCCCGACAGCGCAGTGACCGCATGAAACAGCGCCTCGTCGCCCAGCCATTCGACCAGGCCGAGCGGCGCCATCAGCACCTCGGCGATCGCGCGGGCATCGGTGTCTGCCGTGTCGGAGTGCAAAGCCACGACGCCCTGCCCGAGCGATACGGGCAGGTTGGGCATCGCGCGGACCATCGTGGCCGCATGGATGCGCGCCGCGATGGTCGATGCCTCGACACCGGCGAGGATCGAAATCAGCAGGCCCGGCCGGCAGTCTGCGAGCGAGGGCGCGACGGTGTCGAGCAGTTGCGGCTTGATCGCCAACAGGAGGACGTCGGGGCTTTCTCCGATCGGCGCCGTTTCAACGCGGCGGACGCCCGCGGGCAACCGTGCAGCGCCCGGATCGATGACCAGCAGTCGGTCGGGCGTCGTCACGCCGGCCGAGAGCCATCGCTCCAGCATCGCGCCGCCCATGTTGCCGGCGCCGACCAGCCAGAGCGTGCCGGGAACGGCTACGCTCACGCCTCGCCCTGCGTCTCGATCATCGCGGCGGCGATCGCCTCCTTCGGCGTCTTGCCGCCCCACAGCACGAACTGGAACACGGGGTAGAAGCGTTCGCATTCGTCGATCGCGCTTTCGACCATCAGTTCGGCACCGTCGAGGCTCAGCTGCGGGCCGTCCTCGCCGCTCATCACCGCGGCGTGGCGATAGAGCAGGATGCCGCTGGACGACCAGAGTTCGAAATGGCCGACCCAGAGCTGTTCGTTGACCAGCCCGATCGTCTCGTACATCGCGGCCCGCGCATGGTCCGCGACGCGCACGTCGGGAAAGGCGAGGAACTGCAGAACCGAGTCATCCTCGCGCCAGATCGCGCGCAACTCATATTCGGTCCAGCTGCCCTTCACCTTCGCGACGATCTCGTCGTCGTCGCGCTCGCACGACCAGCCGTGCGCAGCGAAATAGCGCTCCAGCATGTCGATGGGCGCCGCGTCGTCGCGGTCGTTTTCGAGATCTTCGATCGTCATTACAGGCGAAAATGCCAATCTTCACCGCAGCGCACAAGCGCGCGGACGATGGAATACTGTGGAGAAGTGGTGGTCGGGCGCCTGCATCGGTGCCGGCAGGCGTCCGAAAGAGCGCCTTACGTCGTCGGCGTCGCCGATCCGGTCAGCTTCGCTTCCAGCGCGTCGATCCGGGCCTTCAGCGCGTCGTTCTCGTCGCGCGCGGCAGCGGCCATCGCCTTCACCGCGTCGAATTCCTCGCGCGCGACGAAGTCCATGCCGCCGATCCACGACTTCAGATGCTCGCGCGCGCTTTCGCCCGCTTCGCGGCCCATGCCGGCCATCGTGCCGGCCGCACCGTTCAGGACCTTCACGAAATCGTCGAAAATCCGGTTGTCGCTCTGCATGTCAGGTAATTCTCCTCAGAGCGCGATTTGGGTGGTCGCGGACGCGGGCACAAGGGTTTCCGCATCGGGGTTCAGTCGCAGGATGCCGAAGTTGAGCATCGCGGCAAAGCTGAGCCACACCATGTACGGCACCAGCAGCCATGCCGCGGCCTTGCGGATGCGCGCGAAGGCAAAGGTCGTGGCGATCGTCAGCACCAGGATGGCGACGATCAGCACCAGCGCCGCCGTCACCTTGTGTGCACCGAAGAACAGCGGCGTCCAGGCGAGGTTGCCGGCGAATTGCAGCGCGAACAGGCCGAGCGCCGCGCCGCGCCCCCGGGCCCCGCGCGCATCGGCGATCATCGCGACAGCGAGGCCGAGCAGGATGTAGAGCGTCGTCCAGGCGACCGGAAACACCCAGCCCGGCGGCGTCAGCGCGGGCTTGGCGAGCGCCATGTACCACGCATTGTCGCTGCCCGATGGCACCATGCGCCCCGACGCAAAGCCCAGCAGCAGGATCAGCGGCACCGTGACCACTGCCCACCGCAGAAAGGACATACGCAACTGACCCTTGGACGCGATTTCGCTCACCGACAGTCGTTCCTCGTTCGTTTCGGCAGCGTCCCTATCGCGCCGCATCGGGCTCGACAACGCGCGCCGCGCCATTGCGTGCCAAAATGAGGAATTCGACATTGCCTTCGGGGCCGGTGATCGGGCTGGTCGTCAGGCCTTGGACGCTCCAGCCGGTCGACTCCAGCCAGTCGGCGACCTCGCGACAGACGCGGTCGTGGATGGCAGAATCGCGCACCACGCCACCTTTGCCTACCTCGTCGCGCCCCGCCTCGAACTGCGGTTTGATAAGCGCGACCAGTCGCGCGTCGGGCTTCGTGAAGCCGAGCGGCACGTCGAGAACTTTGGACAGGCCGATGAAGCTCGCATCGCAGACGACCAGGTCCACGGGTTCGGGAATATGCGCCGCGGTCAGGATGCGCGCGCTGGTCTGTTCGTGGACGACCACGCGGCCGTCCTGGCGCAGCTTCCATGCGAGCTGATTGGTACCCGAATCGACCGCGTAGACACGGCACGCACCGTTGGTCAGCAGCACGTCGGTGAAACCGCCGGTCGAGGAGCCGACGTCGATCGCGACCGCGCCCGTCACGTCGATCGCGAAATGCGACAGCGCATGCGCCAGCTTGATCCCGCCCCGCGACACCCAGGGATGATCGCGCCCCTTCACCTCGATCGCGGCGTCGGCAGCGACCATCTGGCCCGGCTTGTCGATCTTGCGATCGCCGATGAAGGCGAGCCCGGCCATGACGAGCGCCTGTGCGCGCGTCCGGCTTTCGGCCAGGCCGCGATCGACGATCAATTGGTCGGCGCGGATCTTGGCCATGACCTGTGCGGAAACGCGGGTGGCGCTCAGCTCTTCGTCGGCTTCTCGCCCACCGGCTTCAGCGCGCCGACCGGGTCCTTCGCCGGCTGCGGCGGCAAGACCGGATACTTCCCCATCAGGTCGTAGGCGCGCTGATACCAGTCGGTACCGGGATAGTTCGCCCCGAGCACCGCGGCCGACTTCTGCGCCTCTTCGCGCACGCCCAGCGCCAGATAGGTTTCGACCAGACGCATCAGCGCCTCGGGCGTATGGGTCGTCGTCTGATACTGGTCCACCACCGAGCGGAAGCGCATCGACGCCGCCAGCCACTGACCGCGACGTTCGTAGAAACGGCCGATCTCCATTTCCTTGCCCGCCAGGTGATCGCGGACCAGGTCCATCTTCAGCCGCGCGTCGGCGGCATAGCGGGTGTTGGGATAGCGGCGGCTGAGCTCGCCCAGCGCGTCCAGCGCCTGCTGCGTGATCTTCTGGTCGCGGGTCACGTCGCTGATCTGCTCGTAATAGCTGAGCGCGATCAGATAATAGGCGTAGGGCGCGTCGCGGTTGCCGGGGTGGACCGACAGGAAGCGCTGCGACGACTGGATCGCCTGGGTATAATCCTGCGCGAGATAATAGGAGAACGCCCCCATCACCTGCGCGCGGCGCGCCCAGATCGAATAGGGGTGCTGGCGCTCGACCTCGTCGAACAGCGCGGCGGCTTCCTTATACTGGCCGCGGTCGAGGCGATCCTTCGCCGCTGCGTACAGCGTGTTCACGTCGCGGGCGACGTACGGAGTATCGGCCTTGCCGCCGCCCCGCCCGGCGCAGGCCGAGGTCGCAAGCGCGGTGAGGACGAGGGTCGAAAGCGCGACGGCGCGGGATACGGACATACGCATGGCTGGGCCTGCGTTTAGCTTAGCGGATCGCGCGCTCAAAATGTTTTTCCGTATGACGGGAAATTGCCCTACCCGATCGGCGTTTCGCGTCCGCAACATAACGACCAGAGGCCCGTTGGAATGACCGTCACGAAGCTCGCCACCCATCGCGTCGAAAAGCCCTGGGGTCGCCATGATCTGTGGCCGGGCTTCGCCGATCCGGCGAAGGATGGGGAGCCGATCGGCGAGGTCTGGTTCCAGACGCCGGGCGACAGCGAACCCGACCTGCTGGTGAAATATCTCTTCACGTCCGAGAAGCTGTCGATTCAGGTCCATCCGGACGACGAACAGGCCCAGGCCCGCGGCCTGCCGCGCGGCAAGGACGAATGCTGGCTGATCCTGGCCGCCGAACCCGATTCGACGATTGCGATCGGTACGCATGAGAAGGTGGACGACGAAACCCTGCGCGCCGCCGCGCTCGACGGGTCGATCGAGCGGCTGGTCGACTGGAAGCCGGTGAAGGCGGGCGACTTCTTCTATTCACCCTCCGGTACGATCCACGCGATCGGCGCTGGCCTGACCGTGATAGAGATCCAGCAGAATTCGGAGACGACCTACCGCCTGTACGACTATGGCCGCCCGCGCGAGCTGCACCTGGACGACGGCATCGCGGTCAGCGACGCCGAACCGTTCGTGCCCCAGCCGGCGCCCGGCCGCGTGTCGGAGGACCGCGAGATTTTGGTCGAGGGGCCGAAATTCGTGCTGGAGCGCTGGTCGGCGGGCACGCGTGAGGTCACGGTGCCGGACGGGGTCAGCGGCTGGCTGGTCCCGATCACCGGATCGGGCACCGCCGACGATACCGGCTTCACCGCAGGCGAGTGCCTGACGGTTACCGGAACCGCGACAATCGCAGGTGATGGCGGTTCCGATCTGTTGTTCGCCTATCCGCTGACCAAGCGGATCGACCTGTCGTCCAAGTGAACGGGAAGTAGTTTTTCGTTCACGCAACTTCCGTGATTTAGCCGGCGTTGTGCACGCATCTCATCTTAGTAGGAGGATGTTATGCGTACCGCCATTCTGGCTATTGCTGTTGCTGCGACCGGCCTGACCGCACTGCCGGCCGCAGCCCAGCAGTCCCCGCGCGAAGCACAGCGCGACTATAATCGCGAAGTCCGCGATGCGCAGCGCGACTATCGCCGCGACATCCGCGACGCCGATTCGCGCCGCGACATCCGCGAGGCGCGCCGCGAGTATAACCGCGAAGTCCGCGACGCCCGCCAGGACTATCGCCGCGACGTGCGTGACTGGCGCCAGTATCGCAACTACGACTGGAACCGCTACGAGCGTGGCCAGGGCCGCTATTACGCCGACCGTTATTATCGCGACGGTCGCTCTTATCAGGTCCGCCGCCTCGGCCGGAACGACCGCATCTATCGCGGCTATGACAACCGCTATTATTGCCGCCGCAGCGACGGCACGACCGGCCTGATCATCGGCGGCGTCGCTGGTGGCTTCCTGGGCAACGCGCTGGATCGCGGCGGCTCGGGCCTGCTCGGCACGCTGCTGGGCGCCGGTGGCGGCGCGGTGCTGGGTCGCGAGATCGAACGCGGCAACGTGCGCTGCCGCTAAGCCCGGCTGACGGGTAGAGACGGAAGGCCCCGGCGAGCAATCGCCGGGGCCTTTGCGTATCAGAAGATGCCGCCGCCGAGCGACAGGCGGATCACCGCGATCAGCAGGATCACGATGTTGAGGTTCCGGCCGGTATTGCTGCTCGACAACATACCGATGACGAGGCCGACGACCGCGATCGGAATGGCGAGCCAGTTGATCCAGCCCAGAAGAGGAATGACGCCCGGGATCACGAAGATCAGCGACACCAGGCCGGTGAGGATCGAGAGGATGTTCAGCATGGTCCCGATATGGGTGGGATGCAGTGTCTTTGCAAGATAATACACTGCGCCACGTTCGCATTCAGGCCTTCGCTTGCCCGGTTTGACGGGCCGACATTGATGCCGAACGCTTCGTTAATCGCCCCTGGCCTATGTCACAGGCCATGCGCGTCTCCGCCATCCCCCTCGTGATTCTGGGCGTTGCCGCCCTGCTTGGCGGGTGTGGCGGCACCACTGCGACTCCGGCAGCGGCACCACCTACGACGGCCACCCGCCCGATCGACCCGATGCTGTCGATCGCCATCGCCGGCCCGCTGATGAGCGATCAGCAGCTGTCCCATCTGGCAAATCAGGACGCCGTCCGTCCGCCAGACCTGCCGATGTCCGCGCCCATCCCGCCCATCGACGTAGTTCCCGCCGGTCCGATCGCCGCCGTTGCGCCGCTGCCCGACCCCGCCTCCGGCGCGTGCCGCACCTGCACGATCGCTCGCGGTGCGCTGACGTTGGGTGCGCTGGCCGAACGGCTGGGCGACCCCGTGGCGAGCGCCTGTGCCCCGGCGCTACGCTATTCCGCGGTCTGGGCGACACTGATGCCCCCCGACGTGCCGCTGCCCGCCAGCGCGCGGGTGATCGAGGCTGCGGGTAGCGACGGCCCGACCTGCCATCTGCGCGCGATCGCCTATGGCGCGGCCGCGCCGCCCGCGCCGTTTCTGGCGAGCGAATATGCCCGGCTGACCCGCGCCGGCTTCGGCGTGACCTATCAGGCCGCCGATGGCCTGCATGTCCTGACCGCGAGTCGCGCCCGCGACGGCGGTGCGATCACCCTGTTCGCACGCGACGCCGGCGGTATGACGGATGTGCGCCTGATCGTCACCGGGGCGAACTAGCCACCATCCTCCGCAATCAAGTCCCCGACAATCATAAGGTGACCTTTGCGCCTGTCCGCGCTACCGCGCTGGCATGGGCAACCTCTTTATCGTGATGGCCGGCGGCGCGGTCGGTGCGGGTGCGCGGCATCTGTTCGGGCGCTGGACGCTGACCGCCTTCGGGCCGGATTATCCTTATGGTACGCTGGGCGTGAATCTGATCGGCGCCCTGTTGATGGGCCTGCTGGTCGGTCTGCTGGCGGGCCGCGGCGGCAGCGAGCAGGCGCGGCTGTTGCTTGGTGTCGGCGTGCTGGGCGGCTTCACCACCTTTTCCGCCTTCAGCCTGGATGCCGCGTTGATGATCGAACGCGGCGCGCTGGCGCTGGCGGGCGGCTATGTCCTCGCCTCGGTCGTCGGATCGATCGCCGCGCTATTCGGCGGCCTGGCCATCGCACGGAGTGTGGCATGAGCGACGTGCGCGAATTTAGGGTCGGCGCCGATGACGACGGCATCCGGCTCGACCGCTGGTTCAAGCGGCACATGGCCGACGTCAGCTTCAACACCGTGTCGCGCTGGGCGCGTACCGGGCAGTTGCGCGTCGATGGCGCCCGCGCCGAACCGGGCGCTCGCCTGTCCGCCGGCCAGATCCTGCGCGTACCGCCCGCCGAAGCGCCGACGCCCGCCGCTGCCAGCCGCCCCAAGCGCGAGCGCACGCCGCTGACCGACGACCAAATCGACTTTGCGCGCAGCATGGTCATCCACCGCGATGCGCAGGCGATCGTGCTCAACAAGCCGCCCGGTCTCGCGACGCAGGGCGGGACCAAGACGACCGAGCATGTCGACGGCCTGCTCGACGCGCTGCAATTCGACGCCGAAGGCCGGCCAAAGCTGGTCCACCGGCTGGACAAGGATACCTCCGGCGCACTGCTGATCGCGCGGTCGGCGCGTGCGGCGGCCTATTTCGCCAAGAGCTTTTCGGGGCGCACGGCGCGCAAGGTCTATTGGGCGCTGGTCGCGGGCGTGCCCGACATCGCCGATGGCCTGGTCGACCTGCCGATCGCAAAGCAGCCCGGTACCGGCGGCGAAAAGATGCATGTCAGCGAGCATGAAGGGCAGCCCTCGCGCAGCCGCTACCGCGTGATCGAACGCGTCGGCAATCGCGCCGCCTGGGTCGAACTGCAGCCGCTGACCGGTCGCACGCACCAGTTGCGCGTGCATATGGCCGCGATCGGTCATCCGATCGTCGGCGACGGCAAATACGGCGGGCTCGACGCGTTTCTGACCGGCGGGATCAGCCGCAAGATGCACCTTCACGCACGCCGCATCCGTATCGATCATCCCGATGCCGGGCGGGTCGACGTGACCGCCGAACTCCCTGAACATTTCGCCGAGAGCATGAAGACGCTGGGTCTCGACCTGACGCTGGGCGACCGCCCGCTCGACGACGAAGGCCCCGCCCCCACCCGCGCCGAGGAAAAGCAGCGGGCGAAGGCGCACGCAAAGACGATCCGCAAGGATCGCAAGGGCGAACGCCGCGGGCGTGGCGAGGCGCGGGCGGCAACGGACAAGCCTGCAGCCAAGGGCAAGCCCGCGGGCACGAGCAGGGCCCCGCTCAAAAATGGTCCTGCGCGCGGCAAATCGGCGGCTTCGCGCGGCCGGCCGCCGCCCAAGCCTCCCGCCAAGCCGCGCGGCCGCACCTAGGTCATGCACCCGAACCCCGGTTTTCGCTGGGAAGACCGTGACGCGATACGCGCGTTCGTGCGGGAGATCGCCTTCGGCCAGCTCTTCGCTGCGACGCCGGACGGGCCGCGGGTCGCGCAGGTGCCGGTGGTGTGGCTGGACGACACGACGATCGGCCTGCACCTCGCCCGCGGGAATGGATTGACCCGCCACCTCGACGGCGCGACCGCGGTGTTCGCGGTGCTCGGGCCGGACGGCTATATCAGCCCCGACTGGTACGGCCTCGGCCCCGATCAGGTACCGACCTGGAACTATGCCGCGGTCGAGTTGGAAGGCCCCGTCCGCCGCATGGACCGCGACGCGCTGATCGCACAGGTCGACCGGCTGACGGCCGAGAACGAGGCCCGCCTGCCCAAACCCGCCTGGACCCGCGACAAGATGGACCCCCGCAAAATCGACGCACTGCTGAACGGCATCGTCGGCTTCAGGCTGGAGGTGACTGCGTGGCGCGGCACGCTGAAGCTTGGGCAGAACAAGCCCGAGGCGGCGCGCCTCGCGGCGGCGGACGCCAGCGAGACTGCCGGCCGCCGCGGCATTGCGCAACTGATGCGGAGCCTCGCATGACCCGCCTCGCCCTCTTCGACTGCGACGGAACGTTGGTCGATTCCGCCGCCAACATCTGCCTGGCGGTCGAGCGCGCCTTCGATCGTCACAAGCTGACGCCCCCGACGCGTGAAGCGATTCGTGGCATCGTGGGTCTGAGCCTGCCGCAGGCGATGGCGGTACTTCACGCGCAAGCCGACGAAGAGTTCTGCGACGTGCTCGCGCAATCCTACAAGGACGCGTTCGTCGCGATGCGCGGCACGCCCGACTTCGCTCACGAACCGCTCTATCCGGGCATCGCCGATGCCCTCGCGACGCTCGCCGACAGCGGCTGGGCCCAGGGCGTCGCGACGGGCAAGTCCGACCGTGGTCTATCGATCATCCTGGCGACGCATGGCCTGACATCGGCCTTTGTCACGCTGCAGACCGCCGACCGTCATCCGTCGAAACCGCATCCGGCGATGGCGCTCGCGGCGATCGCGGACGCTGGATCTAAGCCCGATCAGACCGTCATGATCGGCGACACCAGCTACGACATGACCATGGGTCGTGCGGCAGGCGCGCACGCGGTCGGCGTGGCCTGGGGCTATCATACGCCGCCCATGCTGACGGGCGCCGGGGCGACGCAGGTCGTCGATCATGCCGACGATCTGGCCGCAGCCCTGCTTGCCTGCGTCGAACAACGCTCTATCTCGGCGGCATGACTGCCGATACCCAGGCCCGTAACCGCTGGTTCGCGATCGTCGCGACCCGCCTCGCCGCCGTCGCCGGCGCGGTGCTCGGCCTCATCCTAATCGCCCGCGCGACCGACTGGCCGGACAAGGCGCTGGGCGTCGCGATCGTCCTGGCCGCGCTGTATATGATGGCCGTCGTCCCACGCGCGCTCGCGCACCGGTGGCGCAGCAAGTGAAGCGGTTCTGGACGGACGTCGCCGTCGTGCCGGAGGGCGATCGCTACGGCGTCGCGCTCGACGGCAAGCCGATCCGCACCCCCGACCGCGCGGCGCTGGCCGTCCCGACGACCGCTCTGGCAGAGGCGATTGCGGACGAATGGCGGGGCGTGGAGGGCGACATCGACCCGCGCGCAATGCCGCTGACCGGGCTCGCCAACGCCGCGATCGACAAGATCGCGCCGAACGCTTCGGGTTTTGCCGAGGGGCTGGCGAAATATGGCGAAAGCGACTTGCTCTATTATCGCGCGGCCGAGCCCGAGCCGCTGGTCGAGCGACAGCGGGCGGCGTGGGATCCGGCGCTCGACTGGGCCCGCACCCGTTACGACGTGCATTTCGAAACCGCGACCGGCGTGATGCACCGTGCCCAGCCCGCGGCGACGATCGAGCGGCTGCGCAGCGGGATCACCGCGCGCGAAGCCTTCACGCTGGCCGGGTTGCACCCGGTGGTGACGGTCACCGGCTCGCTGGTCCTCGCGCTTGCGCTGGTCGAAGGTGCGATGGACGCCGACGCGGTATGGCATGCCGCGCGGATCGACGAGGACTGGCAGGAAGAGATGTGGGGCAAGGACGAACTTGCCGAACAGGCGACCGCCGCCCACCGCGCGGACTTCGACGCGGGTGCGCGGTTTCTGGCATTGTTGCGCGGGTGACTTGGCAGTCGTCATCCCCGCGCAGGCGGGGATCAATTGATGGAGAGCGTGCGGCAAGAGCCGTGAGGCCAACCAGAATTGATTCCCGCCTTCGCGGGAATGACGGGTGACGGCCTAGTTCGCCTTGACCGCGCACGCCTCGCACGTCCCGCGCACTTCGATCACCGGCCGCACCGGGGCGAACCCGGCGCCCTTGGCCTTCGCGCGAACCGTGTCGGTGATGTGATCGTCGTCGATATGCGTCGTCTGCCCGCAGGCGTCGCATACCAGAAAGATGCAGTCGTGCAGGCAGTCCGGGTGGGCGTTGGCGACATAGGCGTTGGCGCTCTCCACCCGGCGCGCGAGGTTCGCGCCGACGAACAGGTCGAGGATGCGATAGACGCTGTTCGCCGCCACGCGGCGCCCCTCCGCCTTCGACACGGCCTCGGCGATGTCATAGGCCGACGCCGGCTTGTCGAACCCGGCGAGCGCGGCGAAGACCTGCGCGCGCATCGCGGTCCATTGTTCGCCGGCCTTGACCAGCGCGGTTTCCGCCGCCTGCGTCAGCGCGTCGCCGCTGTGTTCGTGATGGTGGTGATGATGCGCCATGGTCGGGATGTAAGCCTCCGTCAGGCCGGGGACAAGCCGGCGAGCCCCGCCAGCACCGAGCGCCAGCGATCCTCGCCCTGCCCCGTGACCAGCGCCCAGCGCACCCCGCGCCGTTCGAGTTCCACCCGCGACAGGTCGAAGAACCGCTGCCGTGCCTCGACCGTCCCGAACATCCGCGTGCCGTCGTCCACCCACGGAAGGTCGATGTCGAACAGCAGATAGAGGTCCGCCGTCCCATCCCACGCATAGAACCACGGGTCGCGCCGGCCGAACAGCATGTCGGCCCATACCGCGGTCATCAGCGGGTCGGTGTCGAGGATCACCGGATCGACCCCGCGTGCGATGGCGGCGTGGGTTTCCGCATCATGGCCTTGTCCGATCGCGACCAGGTCGGCCATGGTGAAGTCGATCCCGTTCGTCTCGGCATAGGTGCGGCCATATTCGTCGACGACTTCGCCGCCCAGATACGCTGCAAGGCGCGGGGCAATGGTCGACTTGCCGGTGCTTTCGGGGCCGTGGAGGCAAATCGTCCGTGTCATGCCGGCACCGGCCCCGCCCGCCGGACCGCGCGATGCCAGTCGACATAGCCCCAGATCGCCAGCGCCAGATACACGACGTACAGCCCCGCAACCATACGTAGACCCTGCCCCAGAAACAGCGGGATCGATGCGACGTCGACCGCGATCCACAGCGCCCAATTCTCCAGCCGCCGCCGCGCCATCAGCAATTGCGCGGCCAGGCTGACCACCGCGATGGCGGCATCGAGCAGCGGTTGCGCGGCGTCGGTCAGCAGATGCATCGCCCAGCCCCAGCCGAGCGTCGCGACGACGATGCCGATGCTCCACCCGCCCAGTTCGCGCGACGTCATCCGCTCGACCGGCACGTCGCCGCCGCCACCCTTCGCCCGGCGCCAGTTGACGAAGCCATAGGCGTTGATCGCGACGAAGAAGACCTGCAGCAGCGCCTGACTGTACAGCCGCGCCTCAAAAACGACGATGGCCAGCAGCGCGGTCGATGCGACGCCGAAGGCGTAATTCCACAGACTCCGCCGAACAGCGAGCGCGACGCAGATCAGACCGAGCGCCGCGGCGACCCATTCGAGCGATGACATGAGGCGCAGCCTAGCCGGCCCGCGCGACCGCCGCCAGAGCAACGGGCCGGCAAGATTCGTCAAATGACCGCTTGAAACCCTCGCCCACCCCCGATATAGGCCGCGCCTCGCCAGCAGGGGTTCGCCTCTGACGGCGCCGGTCGGGGAATAGCTCAGCCTGGTAGAGCACTGTGTTCGGGACGCAGGGGCCGGAGGTTCGAATCCTCTTTCCCCGACCAATTTCTTCCCGCTGTCGCGCGAGATGCGACGCTGCCGTCAGGGCTGGCGGCGTTTTCAGTCTTCGATGATGTAATGGCGGTTCGCGTTGCGGCCCCGCGCGGTCAGTGCGCCCCGCGCGCCTTTGCGACCGCATGGTGGATCGCGACGATCACGCCGCCGACGATCCCGCCGACGATCGCCGCGCCGATCGCGCCGACGACCCAGTGGACCACGCCGTGGGCGGCGGGCACCGCATTCGCAGCCCCGTCCGCGACATGTTCGATCGCATGCGGGATCGCGCCCATGCCGAACACTTCCAGGCCGTGGGCGATGATGCCGCCGCCTACCCAGATCATCGCCGCGGTGCCAATAATCGACAGCGCGGTGAGCAGTTTCGGCATCGCCGCGACCAGCCCGCGGCCTATGCTGCGCGCCGTGCCCGAGCCCGAGCGTGCGAGTCGAAGGCCGACGTCGTCCATTTTCACGATGATCGCGACGGCACCGTAAACACCAAGCGTAATGGCGATGCCGACCAGCGCCAGCACGACGCCTTGCGTCAGCAACGGCTCGCCCTCCAGGTCGGACAGCGCGATCGCCATGATCTCGCCCGACAGGATGAAGTCGGTACGCACCGCGCCGGTCACCTGACGCTTCTCGAGTTCGACCGGGTCGACGATCTCGGCAACCTCTTCGGCGTGGTGCTGGCCCGACAGCGCCTCCCACACCTTTTCCGCGCCTTCGAAGCATAGGTAGGCGCCGCCGACCATCAGGATCGGGGTGATCGCCCAAGGCGCAAAGGCGCTGAGCAGCAGCGCGGCCGGGAGCAGGAACAGCAGCTTGTTGCGCAGTGACCCGAGCGTGATCTTGCCGATGATCGGCAATTCGCGCTCTGGGCTTAGCCCAGTCACATAGCGTGGAGTGACCGCGGTATCGTCGATGACGACGCCCGCCGCCTTCGTGCCCGCACGGCCCGCCGCACCCGCGACGTCGTCGAGCGAGGCTCCGGCCAGTTTCGCGAGTGCCGCGATGTCGTCGAGCAGGGCAACCAGGCCACCGGGCATCGCGTAGTCCTTTGATTCGTCAGACGGTCTTGGTCAGGTGCCGGATCAGGCCGATCAGCCCGGTCTGGCGCGACCGCTTCAAACGCTCGGCCGCCAAGATTGTGCGGACATGCTGGAAGCATTGCTCGACGTCGTCGTTGACCAGGACATAATCGTACCCGTCCCAGTGGCTGACTTCGTTCGCGGCGCGCGCCATGCGGGCGTCGATCACCTGCTGGCTGTCGGTCGCGCGGCGTTCGAGTCGCTGGCGCAGCTCGGGCATCGACGGCGGCAGGATGAACACGCGGACGACGTCGCCGCCGGCCAGCTGGTGCAGCTGCTGCGCGCCCTGCCAGTCGATGTCGAACAGGATGTCCTGTCCCTCGCCGAGCATGTGGAAGACGTCGGTCTTCGGCGTGCCGTAGCGATGGTCGAACACGTGCGCCCATTCCAGGAACTCATGATCGTCGACCATCTCGCGGAAGCGTTCGAGGTCGACGAAATGATAGTCCTTGCCGTCGACTTCGCCGGGGCGCATCGCGCGCGTTGTGTAGCTGACCGAGACCTTGAGGTCCTGTTCGGCGGCGAGAAGCTTGCCCGCGATCGTCGATTTCCCCGCGCCCGAGGGCGACGACAGGACGAACATTAGGCCGCGGCGCTTGAAGCCGTGCGGATCGGATTCGGTACGGGTCGGCATCGCGCGCTACTGACGCGGGCGGGCGGCGGGGTCAACCGGGGTTGGAGCGGCTTAGCTGCGCACAGCGATCAAATCCTCGCCTGCAAGGAGAGGTGGCAGCGCGCAGCGCAGATGGAGGGGTATCGCCTTGTCCGGATCATGGGCACCCCTCCGACCGGCTGCGCCCGCCACCTCCCCTTGCAGGCGAGGATCGTGGAAATGTCGGCTGCGTAGCGTTACGATCGCCGCATGCCCCGCCCGTCCCTCGCCGACATCCGCCCGCGTCACTGGCTGATCGTCGGCGCGATCCTGGCGGGCATGGCGGCGATGCTGTGGGCGAATGGGCGGAATCCGATCTGCACCTGTGGATACGTCGACCTGTGGCATCCTAGGCTCGACGCCGGGAACAGCCAGCATGTTGCCGACTGGTATACACCCAGCCATATCATCCACGGCTTTTTGTTCTACGCGCTCGGTTGGGCGGTCCTGCGCCGCCGGCCACCAGGCGAGCGGCTGATCCTGGCCGTTGCGATCGAGGCGGCGTGGGAGGTGCTCGAAAATTCGCCGATCATTATCGACCGGTATCGCGAGGCGACGATCGCGCTCGGCTACACCGGCGATTCGATCGTCAATTCGGTCGCCGACGTGGCGTGGATGGCGCTGGGCTTCGCCTTTGCGCGACGGGCGCCACTATGGATGACGGTGGCCGTCGCGGTCGCGTTCGAGACTGTAACGCTCTGGGCGATCCGCGACGGCCTGATCCTCAACATCCTAATGCTCGTGTCGCCGGTCGAGGCGATCAAAGCCTGGCAGTCGGGTAGTTAATACGCCCGCTTCGACGCCTTGTGCCGGTCGTACGCCTTCTTGGCGACATAGCTGCCGCCCAGGATCATGCCGATCGGGCCCATGCGACGCAAACCGCCTGCCACCGCCATGCCGAGCAGCGCGCCTTTGGCACCACCCGAACCGTCGCGACGGTCCATTTCGCGCCCGACGAGCGCACCGATAATCTTGCCGATCATGCCTTTTGTCCTTTCCCGAAAACGGCGTCCTTGGCGACTTCGAGGCCCTTGAGCACACCCCAGCCGACCGCATAGGTCACCACGACCGGAACGAGCGTCCGCACGACGATCGCCGTCGCCGCGCCAGCCAGCGCGCCGTCCATCGTCGAATCGTCACCGTCCGCGCCGTCGATGGCGCCACCGATGAGGGCGCCGAGGGCTGTGCTCAACATAGATTTGCCTCCTCGTTCGTCGCGGTGAAGCGCTGGCGAGGCGTACAAGTTCCGTCAGACCATCGCTTCAGGGCGCACGACGCGGTCGAAGGTCGCCTCATCCACCAGCCCGAGCTTCAGCCCGGCTTCCCTCAGCGTGAGGCCATGCTCGTGAGCGTGCTTGGCGATCTTCGCGGCATTGTCGTAGCCGATCTCGGGCGCGAGCGCGGTGACGAGCATCAGCGAGCGTTCGACCAGTTCGCCGATCCGCCGCTCGTCCGCCTCCATCCCCTCGACGCACCGCTCGGCAAAGCTGTCCATGCCGACCGAAAGCAGATCGATCGAGCGGAGGACGGCCGCGCCGATCAGCGGCTTGAAGACATTCAGTTCCAGATGCCCCTGCATCCCGCCGACGGTGACCGCCGTGTGATTGCCGATGACCTGCGCTGCAACCATCGTCAGCATTTCGCACTGGGTCGGGTTGACCTTGCCCGGCATGATCGAGCTGCCGGGTTCGTTCGCCGGCAGGACGAGTTCGCCGATGCCCGACCGCGGGCCGGAACCGAGCAGGCGGATGTCGTTGGCGATCTTGGTCAGCGCGACCGCGAGGACGGACAGCGTACCGGACACGTCGACCAGGCCGTCGTTCGATGCCAGCGCCTCGAATGTGTTGTCCGCGCTGGTGAAGGCGAGGCCCGTGAGGTCGGCAAGCGCTGCCGCCATTGCGGAACCGAAGCCGTCCGGCGCGTTGAGTCCAGTGCCGACCGCGGTGCCGCCCTGCGCGAGCGGATGAAGGTTGCGCTCGGAGGCTTTGGTAATGCGGGTCAGCGCATTCTCGAGTTGCGCGACATAGCCTGAAAACTCCTGCCCCAGCGTCAGCGGGGTCGCATCCTGCAAGTGCGTGCGGCCGATCTTGACTATCGACGCCCAGGCCTGCGCCTTGTCGCGCAGCGCTCTCGTGAGGCGTTCGGCAGCCGGTGTCAGCTTGTCACGGATAGCCAGTGCCGTCGCGACGTGTAGCGCGGTCGGGAAGCTGTCGTTCGACGACTGCCCGCGGTTGACGTCGTCGTTGGGATGCACCGGAGCCTTGCCGCCGCGCTTCCCCGTCAACACCTCGTTCGCGCGGCCCGCCATCACTTCATTGACGTTCATGTTCGACTGGGTGCCGCTACCCGTCTGCCAGATGACCAGCGGGAATTGCTCGTCGAGCTTGCCAGCGACGACTTCCGCAGCAGCAGCCTCGATCGCATCCGCCTTCTCCGCGCCCAGATCGTCGCGGTTCACGCGGGCGGCGGCCTGCTTCACCAAGGCAAGCGCATGGACGATGCCGATCGGCATGCGTTCGCTTGACGCGAAGGGGAAGTTCTCGATCGAACGCTGGGTCTGTGCGCCCCAATAGGCGTCGGCGGGGACTTCGATGGGGCCGATCGAGTCGGATTCGGTACGGGTGGTTTTGGTGGTGTCCATCTTCTCCCTACTCTGTCACGCCAGAGTGGTTCCGGGGCATCGGCCACCACACCGTCATCCCGGACTTGATCCGGGATCCAGGGTCACGAGCGACACGGCTTATGGCTCTGGATCCCGGATCGAGTCCGGGATGACGGTTCAGTCGGGTTGAGAGGCTGAGGCTGTCGATTGAGACGGACGTCATGGGAGTAAATCCCATGACGTCGGTCGCGCGTTGCGCGCCGGCCGGCGCTGCGCGTCGCTTTCGCGACCGGCGAATAGCCTCGGCTATTCGCCTCGCTTGCGCTTGAAATCCACCGCGACGACGTTCGACCCGTCCTCGACCGGCTTGGCGATCGGCTCGTCGTTATCCGCCGGCTCATGCGGCTCGACGTCGCCGTCGTCGTTCGCCTGGAAGCGCAGTTCGAAGTTCACCGCCGGATCGTGGAATCCCGTGATCGCCGCGAACGGGATCACCAGGGTCGAGGGCACCTGGTTGAACGACAAACCGACCGAGAAACCCTTGTCGGTCACCTTTAGGTCCCAGAAACGATGCTGGATGACGATCGTCATCTCGTCCGGGAATCGCTCGATCAGGCGCTTCGGGATGTCGACCCCGGCCGCCTGCGTCTTGAAGGTGATGTAGAAATGGTGCTCGCCGGGCAGGCCGCCCGATTCGGCGATGCTGTTCAGCACGCGGCCAACGACGGCGCGCAGCGCCTCCTGCACGATCTCGTCGTACGGAATCAGGCTATCGGCAACACCGGTCGTCATGCCCGCCTTGCTGGCCCCAATCGGCGTGGCGGTCAAGCTTGGGCATCGACAAACCAACATTGATTGCAAGGTCCGCCCGTCGCGCTATTGGCGTCGCCATGCGAACCGCCACCATCGCCCGCAAGACCAGTGAGACGTCGATCGACGTGACCGTCGGCCTGGACGGCACCGGCCGCTACACGATCGCAACCGGGGTCGGCTTCTTCGACCATATGCTCGAACAGCTGTCGCGCCATTCGCTGATCGATATCGAGGTCAAGACGGTCGGCGACCTGCATATCGACGAACATCACACGGTCGAGGATACGGGGCTCGCGCTTGGGGCAGCGATCGCGCAGGCGCTGGGTGACAAGCGCGGCATTCGCCGCTACGGCGATGCGCTCTCGCCGATGGACGAGACGCTGACCCGCGTCGCGCTAGACATTTCCGGCCGCCCCTGGTTCGTCGGCAACCTGCCCTTCACTCAGAAACGGCTGGGCGAGATGGATACCGAAATGTTCGCGCATTTCTTCCATTCGTTCGCGCAGACCGCGGGGCTCACGCTGCACATCGACACGCTGTACGGCGAGAACAACCACCACATCGCCGAGGCCGCGTTCAAGGGGCTCGCGCGGGCGCTGCGCACCGCGATCGAGATCGATCCGCGCAAGGCCGATGCGATCCCGTCGACCAAGGGGACGCTGTGATGGTCGCCCGTCCGATGGCGCCGCTGACATTGGTGCTGCTGACGTACGTCGTGCCGATCGAGCAGGTGAACGCGCAGCGCGATGCGCATGTCGCGTGGATCGAAGGCGCGATCGATGAGGGCGTCATGCTGCTCGCCGGGCGCAAGTCGACTGTCGATGGCGGCGTGCTGCTGTTTCGTGGCAAGAGCGACGTGGTCGAGGCGTTCGCGCGCACCGACCCTTATGTGATGAGCGGCGTCGCGACGATCGACGTGATCGGCTTCGCGGCGAGCCTGGCGATGGACACGGTGGCCGAGCTGCTGTGATCGCGCTGATCGACTATGGCGCCGGCAATCTGAAGTCGGTCCACAACGCGCTGATCGCCGCGGGCGCGACCGACGTCGCGGTGACGGCGGACGCGGATGTGGTGCGCACGGCCGACCGCATCGTCCTGCCCGGTGTCGGCGCGTTCGGCGCCTGCGCCGCGGGCTTGCGCGCGATCCCGGACATGATCGCGGCCATGGAGGAAGCGGTGTTTAGCCGTGCCCGGCCGTTCCTGGGCGTGTGCGTCGGCATGCAGCTGATGGCAACCACTGGTCACGAGATGGGCGACCACGCCGGGCTCGGCTGGATTCCCGGCGAGGTCCGCGCCTTGACGCCCGCCCCCGGCGTTCGCGTGCCGCATATGGGGTGGAACGATGTGCGGCCGATCACGCCCCACCCGCTGATCGTCCCGGGCGAGGCGTACTTCCTGCACAGCTTCGCCTTCACCGGCGAGGGTGTGCTGGCGACGACCGAGCATGGCGGAACCGTGACCGCCGCGATCGGGCGCGACAATTTGCTGGGCGTCCAGTTTCACCCGGAAAAGAGCCAGGCGTACGGCCTGGCGCTGATCGAGCGGTTTCTGACGTGGAAGCCGTGACAGTAAATTCCTCCTCGAGCTTGCTCGGGCAGGATTGAGAAAGAGTTTGCGATGATCGTCTTCCCCGCCATCGACCTCAAGGCCGGCCAGGTCGTCCGCCTGGCCGAGGGCGACATGAACCGCGCCACCGTCTACGGCGATGACCCCGCCGCGCAGGCCCGCGCCTTCGCCGCGGCCGGTGCCGATCATCTGCACGTCGTCGATCTGGACGGCGCCTTCGCCGGCGGGTCGGTCAACGGCGACGCGGTGCGCGGGATCGTCGCCGCCTTTCCCGGCCGCGTGCAGCTCGGGGGCGGTATTCGCACGCGCGACAGCATCGATGCGTGGCTGGAGATCGGCGTCGACCGCGTCGTGATCGGCAGCGCAGCGCTCAACGACCCGCAACTCGTAAAGGACGCCGCCCGCGCCCTGCCCGGCCGGATCGTCGTCGCGGTCGACGCGCGTGACGGCTTCGTCGCGACCGAAGGCTGGGCCGACGTTTCGACCGTCACCGCCACCGACCTCGCCCGCCGGTTCGAAGACGCCGGTGTCGGCGCGCTGCTGTTCACCGACATCGGCCGCGATGGGTTGCTGAAGGGCTGCAACGTCGAGGCGACCACGGCGCTCGCCCGCGATGTGGCGATCCCGGTCATCGCCAGCGGCGGGGTCGCGGGGATCGATGACATCCACGCGTTGAAGGGACAGCGGGGAATCGAGGGCGTCATCACCGGCCGGGCATTGTACGACGGCCGCCTGGATCTGGCCGAGGCGATCGCGGTGGCATCATGCTGATCCTCCCCGGCACGGGGAGGGGGACCAGCGAAGCTGGTGGAGGGGGCGTGCCGCAAGCGATCCCCTCGCGGCGCCCCCCCTCCACCACCGGTTGCGCCGGCGGTCCCCCTCCCCGTGCCGGGGAGGATCTATGACTGTCCGCGCGCGCGTCATCCCCTGCCTCGACGTGGCGAACGGCCGGGTCGTGAAGGGCGTCAATTTCGTCGACCTGCGCGACGCCGGCGACCCGGTCGAACAGGCGCGCGCCTATGACGCGGCGGGCGCCGACGAATTATGCTTCCTCGACATCGGCGCCAGCCACGAAGGCCGCGACACGATCGTCGATGTCGTGCGCCGCACCGCCGAAGTCTGCTTCATGCCGCTGACGGTCGGCGGCGGGGTGCGGTCGGTCGAGGATGCACGCTTGCTGCTGCTGGCCGGCGCCGACAAGGTCGCGGTGAACAGTGCCGCGGTCGCGCGTCCCGAACTCGTCGCCGACATCGCCGAGCGGATGGGCAGCCAGTGTGTCGTCGCCTCGGTCGACGCGCGTCGGGTCGGGGGTGCCTGGGAAGTCTTCACCCATGGCGGCCGCCGCGCGACCGGCATCGACGCGGTCGAACACGCGCTGAACCTCGCGCGGTTGGGCGCGGGCGAGTTGCTCGTGACATCGATGGACCGCGACGGGACGAAGGACGGCTACGACCTCGAGCTGATCCGCACCATCGCGGATCGGGTGGACGTGCCCGTCGTCGCATCGGGCGGGGTCGGCAGTCTCGACCATCTGGTCGCCGGCATCGTCGAGGGGCATGCCTCGGCCGTACTCGCCGCGTCGATCTTCCATTTCGGCGAAGCGACCGTCGCCGAGGCGCACCGTGCACTGGCCGCCGCCGGCGTGCCGGTGCGCGGTTAACAGGACTTTCACATTCCGGGCCTAAGCCTTGTCGGGTCGGGCGACCAATGGACAGCACCACATGAACGCCATCATCCGCACATGCCAGGCGCTGGCGCTGATGGCGTTCGTGTCGCCCGACACCCTACTTGCCCAAGCCCATAGCGGCGTCGTCACCCGCACCGGCTTTGCCCTGTCGGACGTCGCGCTGGCGGTCGCTGCCGCCGCAGGCGTGATCCTCGCCCGCCGCTCGATGCGCAAGCGCGCACGCCGCAAGGATTGACGGCCCGCCCCGGGCGTTCCAAGCGCATGACCATGGACGCCTTCGCCCAGCTCGAAGCCACTGTCGCCGATCGCCTGCGCGCCGATCCCGGCACCAGCTATGTCGCATCGCTCGCCGCCAAGGGCCGCGCAAAGATCGCGCAGAAGGTCGGTGAGGAAGCCGTCGAGACGGTGATCGCCGCGATTGCCGACGACCGCGCCGGGCTGGTCGGCGAAGCGGCGGACTTGCTGTTTCACCTGACCGTCCTGCTGCACCACGCAGGGCTGGGGCTGGACGACGTGCGCGCGGAGCTGGCGCGGCGTGAAGGCGTGTCGGGGTTGGTCGAGAAGGCGTCTCGCTCTTCCGACTAACCGTCGTCATCTCCGCGAAGGCGGGGACAAATTCTTGCTGACATCCGTGAAATCCACGAGCTTCGGCGACTATTGATCCCCGTCTTCGCGGAGATGACGGTGGTGCGCATGGCGCTTTACAAAGCCTCCCCACACGCCCGCCCGCTGGCCCAGGCCCATTGGAAATTATATCCGCCGAGCCACCCGGTCACGTCCACCGCCTCGCCGATCGCGTAGAGGCCGGGCACCGCCTTGGCTTCCATCGTCTTCTGCGACAGCCCATCGGTCGCGATGCCGCCGACCGTCACTTCGGCCTTTGCGAAGCCCTCCGTCCCGTTCGGACGGAAGCGCCAGTCCGCCAGCTGACGCTCGGCCGCCTCCAGCGCGCGGTCGGGGATGTTGGCGAGTTCGCCGCTGAGCGCCAGTCGCTCGGTCAACGCCTCGGCCAGCCGCTCGGGCAAGCCGAGCGCGCGCTTCACCCCGACCCTTGGCGTCTCGCGCTTGGCGGTGCGCAGCCAGCCCGCCGGTCGGTCGGGCAGCAGGTCGATCGCCACCGCCTCCCCCGGCTGCCAATAGGACGACGCCTGGAGGATCGCCGGCCCCGACAGCCCGCGGTGGGTGAACAGCGCGGCCTCGCGGAACGCCGCCTTGCCGGCGCGCGCCACGACGTCGGTCGACACCCCCGAGATACCGCGGAACAGCATGTCGTCCCCCCCCAAAGTCAGCGGCACCAGCGCGGGGCGCGGCTCGACGACCTTCAGGCCGAACTTGCGGGCGAGAACATAGGCGACGTCGCTCGCGCCGAGCTTCGGGATCGACGGCCCGCCGGTCGCGATGACCAGCGCCGTAGCGGACGCGGTGCGGTCGCCGAAGGTGACGGAAAAGCGCCCGTCGCTATGGCCTACATCGCGCAAGGGGTGCCCGGTCGCGATCACCACGCCGCCCTTCGCGCATTCCTCCAGCAGCATCGCGACGATCTGCGCCGCCGATCCATCGCAGAACAGCTGGCCCAGCGTCTTTTCGTGCCACGCGATGCCGTAGGAATCGACGAGTTCGATGAAGTCAGCCGCCGTGTAGCGGCCGAGCGCCGACCTGGCGAAATGCGGGTTGGCCGAGATGTAGCGATCGGGCGCGGTGTGGAGGTTGGTGAAATTGCACCGGCCGCCGCCGGAGATCAGGATCTTCTGCCCGACCCGCGGGGCGTGATCGACGACCAGCACGGTGCGGCCCCGCTGGCCGGCGGTCGCCGCGGCGAACAGGCCCGCCGCCCCGCCGCCGAGGATGATGGCGTCGAATGTGTCAGCCATCACTCTCTTCCGTCACCCCCGCGGAAGCGGGGATAAATTCTGGCTGACCTTTCCGAAAGCGCCGCGCCGTCGGCCATAATTGACCCCCGCCTCCGCGGGGGTGACGGATGATGGGATTGGAGCTCACCCCGCCTCGATCACCGCCATCGTGATCCGTGACAGGCACACCAGCTTGTCGGCATCGTCGACGATCCGGATCGTCCAGACCTGGGTCGTCCGGCCGATCGCCTCCGCCGTCGCGGTCGCATGGACGTGGCCGGCCATCGCCGGGCGGATGTGGTTGGCGTTGATCTCCAGCCCCACCGCCACCTTGCCCTCGGGCGCCGCGAGCCAGGCGCCGACAGATGCCACCGTTTCGGCCAGCACGACCGACGCGCCGCCGTGCAACCGCCCGAACGGCTGGTGGGTGCGGTGATCGACCGGCATGCGCGCAGTCAGGCTGTTTTCGCCGACGCCGGTGAATTCGATGCCGACATGCCCCGGCATCGTCGCCGCCCCCAGCGCGGTCAGCCGCGCGAGGTCGACCGGGCGCTGCCAAATCGCCATCAGTAGGACCGCCCGATCAGCACGCGTTCGACCGCCGGTTCGCCGGTGAAGATGCACGGGCCGGTGTCGGCGCCGCTCTGGCCCATGGGCGCGTTGCGGATGGTCAGTTTCAGCGTCTTCAGCCGCTCGACGACCTTGTCCAGCGCCGCGCCGGTCGGCTTCGACCAGCGGACGTCGGCCCAGCCGGGACGGCCGTCGGTTTCGGCGAACATCCGCTCGATATCGGCCCAGTCATCGATCGGCGCGATCGCGGCCTTCATCCGGGTTTCGGCCTCGGCGAACAGGTCGCCCTGGATCGCCTCAAGCATCGCGGCCGCATCTGCGACGAAGGCGTCGCGCGGCAGGATGGCCGAGTTGAGCTTGCCGTCTTCGCGGTACAGCGCCGTCCGCTTGATGACCGAGACGTTGCCGCCGGCGACATCGCGCCCGCCCACCTCGATCACGATCGGCGCGCCCTTCTTCACCCAACCCCAGCGCTTGGTCGCGGCCTTGGCGGGCTTCAGATCGAGCAGCGCGCGGATCGGTTCGCCAAGCGCCGTCTGCTTCGCCAGATCTGCCTGCAGCACCTTGCAATAGTCGACGATTGCCGCGTCCTCGTCGTTATCGCGCAGCATCGGCACGATCACCACCTGCCACGGCGCGATCCGCGGCGGGACGCGCAGGCCGTCGTCGTCGCCGTGAGTCATGATGACCCCGCCGATCATCCGCGTCGACACACCCCAGCTGGTCGTGTTGGCATAGTCGAGGCCACCTTCGGCATTCTGAAAGCGGATGTTCTGCGCATGCGCGAAATTGGTGCCGAGGAAGTGGCTGGTGCCCGCCTGCAGCGCCTTGCCGTCCTGCATCATCGCTTCGATGCTGTAGGTCGCGACGGCGCCCGGGAAGCGCTCGTTCTCGGGCTTCTCGCCGGCGACGACCGGCAGCGCAAGACAGCCCTCGGCGAACTCGCGATAGACTTCGAGCATCTTCAGCGTCTCTTCGCGCGCCTCGTCCGCCGTCGCATGGGCGGTATGCCCCTCCTGCCACAGGAATTCGGCGGTGCGCAGGAACATGCGCGTGCGCATTTCCCAGCGGACGACGTTGGCCCACTGGTTGATGAGCACCGGCAGGTCGCGCCACGACTGGACCCAGCGCGCGAACGCCGTGCCGATCACCGTTTCCGACGTCGGGCGCACGACCAGGGGCTCCTCCAGCTTGGCGCTGGGATCCGGCGTCAGCCCGCCGTTGCCGTCCGCGATCAGCCGGTGGTGCGTGACGACCGCCATCTCCTTGGCGAAGCCGTCGACATGCTCGGCCTCCTTCTCGAAATAGGAGAGCGGGATGAAGAGTGGAAAATAGCAGTTCTCATGCCCCGTCGCCTTGATGCGGTCGTCGAGCAGCTTCTGCATCCGCTCCCATATGCCATAGCCCCATGGCCGGATGACCATGCAGCCGCGCACGCCGCTTTCCTCGGCCATGTCGGCTTCGGAAATGACGGCCTGATACCAGGCGGCGAAATCCTGGTCGCGGGTGACGGAAAGGGCATGTTTCACGGGGCGGGAACCTTGGCTTGCAGAACAAAAAAGATGGCGCGCCATAGGACAGACGCGCCACATGTGTCGACCCTTGCGGACAAGAGCGTTGGGGTCAGGTCAGCTTGTCAATCTTCGCATTGAGCGCGGCGAGCTGGGCCTTCAGGTCGTTGATCTCGTCGTCCTTGCTGACTTCGGACGGCGAAGCGGGCGCCGCCATGCCGGGCATCCCCGGCACGCCGGTGCCGAAGGCGCTGGCCGCCGCTTCGAACATCTGCATGTTGCGCTTGGCGATCTCCGCCAGGGGGCCGCCGCCGAACGCGCCCTTCATCGCTTCCTGGAACTGCTGCTGGTTTTTGCGGAAGGCGTCCATCGACGCTTCGAGATATTGCGGCACCATCGACTGCATGGAATCGCCGTACATCGCGATCAACTGGCGCAGGAAGTTGACGGGCAGCATGTTCTTGCCACGCTGTTCCTCTTCCATGATGATCTGCGTCAGGACATTGTGCGTGATGTCCTCGCCGGTCTTGGCGTCGACCACCGTGAACTCCCGCCCCTCACGCGTCATCTGCGACAGAAGATCGAGCGTGATGTAGCTGGAGGTTTCGGTATTATACAGCCGACGGTTCGCATATTTTTTGATGACGACCGGTTCGGCTTCGTTCACGGTCCTGGACTTCGCCATGAATGTCTCTCCCACACCTGCAGATTCCGCGATAGCACAAGGCGTTGCCGCGCCGCAACATGGGCCCCGGCCGCTGCCGCTATTTCTCGGCGTACTGGCCGATCAGACGAAGGACGACCCGGTCCTGCGACGGCGCGCGCTTGCCGGTCTGCGCCGTTATCAGGACGCGCAGCGGCCGCCGCCGCCGCCCGCGCCGCCGGTGGTCGCCAGCGCAGGGCGCGTGCGACTGTTGCGATATGGGACGGATTCCGCGCGGCATCCCGTTGTTTTCATTCCATCCCTCATCAATCCCCCGGCGGTTCTGGACCTGTCGGAAAAGCGGTCGATGCTGCGCCACATGCGCGCGGCGGGGCATGACGCCTATCTCGTCAATTGGGGAACGCCTATGGCGGAGGATGCAGCGCTCGGCCTTGGCGATCATGTCACGCATGGGCTGCTGCCGCTTCTGGAGGCGCTCCCCCGGCCGCCGATCCTGGTGGGCTATTGCCTTGGCGGGACGCTGGCGATCGCCGCGGCTGCGCTCCGCCCGGTTGCGGCGCTCGCGACGATCGCGGCGCCTTGGCGGTTCGCCTCCTTTCCCGATGAGGACCGAGCCATGATCGCGCGGCTCTG
>CAJYOI010000002.1 GCA_913776045.1 uncultured Sphingomonas sp. | reverse complement strand
GATGCTCGCGGTCGGCATGGTGCGCGAGGCTGCCGCGCTGACGACGCAGATCGGTGGCGAGGTCATTCCGTCGGACAAGCCCGGCTGCATCGCGATGGCGCTGCGGGAGCCGGTCGGCGTCATGCTGGGTATTGCGCCGTGGAATGCGCCGATCATCTTAGGCGTTCGTGCGGTCGCGGTCCCGCTGGCGTGCGGCAATACGGTCGTGCTGAAGGCGAGCGAGCAATGCCCACGGACCCACAGCCTGATCGCGGAAGCCTTTGCCGAGGCGCTGCCCGACGGCGTCGTTTCCATTGTCACCAATGCGCCGCAGGATGCGGGCGAGGTCGTCGGCGCGCTGATCGACAATCCGCACGTTCGTCGCATCAACTTCACCGGATCGACCGCGGTCGGCCGGATCATCGCCAAGCGCGCCGCCGAGCATCTGAAGCCGGTGCTGCTCGAACTGGGCGGCAAGGCACCGCTGATCGTGCTGGAGGACGCCGACCTCGACGAAGCGGTCAAGGCCGCGGCATTCGGCGCGTTCATGAACCAGGGCCAGATCTGCATGTCGACCGAACGGATCATCGTCGTCGACGCCGTCGCCGATGCCTTCGTCGAGAAGTTCGCAGCGAAGGTCGGGACCATGCCGGTCGGCGACCCGCGTGAGGGCAAGACGCCACTGGGCGCCGTCGTCGACCAGAAGACGGTCGATCATGTGACGTCGCTGATCGAAGACGCGGTCGGCGCGGGCGCGGTGCAGGTCAATGGCGGCGAGGCGAACGGCGTGCTGATGCCGGCGCATGTCATCGACAAGGTGACGCCCGAGATGAAGCTGTTCCGCGACGAAAGCTTCGGCCCCGTCGTCGGCATCGTCCGCGCGCGTGACGAGGCGCATGCGATCGAGCTTGCCAACGACACCGACTATGGCCTGTCGGCGTCGGTCTTTACCCGCGACACCGCACGCGGGCTGGGGGTTGCGAAGAAGATCAAGTCGGGGATCTGCCACGTCAACGGCCCGACCGTGCACGACGAGGCGCAGATGCCGTTCGGCGGCGTGAAGGCGTCCGGCTACGGCCGGTTCGGCGGCAAGGCCGGGATCGACGCCTTCACCGAATTGCGCTGGATCACGATCGAGACTCAGCCCGGCCACTATCCGATCTGAGGCCGGGCGATGGCAATCCTTCCGCTCGCGCTCGCCGCCGCCGCCGTAGTCGCCCAGGCACCGGCACCGCCGAAACTCACCCCCGTCTTCACCGTGCGCGTCGAGATTGCCGCGCCGGTGGAGCAGGGCGAGATCGACGGTGGGCGGCGGCGGTTCATTCCGATCACCGGCGGTACGATCACTGGCCCTCGGCTGTCGGGCACCGTGTTGCCCGGCGGCGGCGACTGGCAGACGATCTATCCGGGCGGCTTTACGCGCGTCGAGGCGCGCTATTTCCTGAAGGCCGACGACGGCACCGTTATCGGCATTTTCAATCCGGGGGTCCGCGTCGCCAGCCAGGACGTAACCGACCGTATCGCCCGTGGTGAGCGGGTCGACCCGTCTGCCTATTATTTCCGCAGCTCGCCCGTGTTCGACCCGCCGCCGGGCAAGCATCAGTGGCTGCGGGACAAGACCTTCGTGGCCCGCGGCATCCGTATGCCCGACCATGTCCTCATCGAAATCTTCGCCGTCGAGTGACGCGCCAGCAAGGGGTTCAACCATGACCGAATACAGCAGCAACGGCGTCGTCGCTTACGACGTCGAGGACCGTATCGCCTGGGTCCGTTTCAACCGCGCGGAAAAGCGCAACGCGATGAGCCCGACGCTCAACCGCGACATGATGGACGTGCTCGACGCACTCGAATTCCGCGACGACGTCGGCGTGCTCGTGTTGTCGGGCGAAGGTCCGGCCTGGACTGCGGGCATGGACCTGAAGGAATATTTCCGCGAAACCGAAGCCAAGGGCCTCGCCGGCACGCGCCAGGCGCAGCGCGAGAGCTATGGCTGGTGGCGGCGCCTGCGCTGGTATCAGAAGCCGACGATCGCGATGGTCAACGGCTGGTGCTTCGGCGGCGGCTATGGCCCGCTGTTCGCCTGCGACCTGGCGTTCGCGGCGGAAGAGGCGAAGTTCGGCCTCAGCGAGATCAACTGGGGCATCCTGCCCGGCGGTGGCGCGACCAAGGTGGCGCAGGAACTGATGCCGTTCCGCAAGGCGATGTACCACGCGATGATGGGCGAGAATATCGACGGCAAGACTGCGGTCGAATGGGGCCTGGTCAACGAAGCGCATCCGCTCGATCAGCTGAAGGCGCGCGTGACCGAAGTCGCTCAGGTGCTGCTCGCCAAGAACCCGGTCGCGCTGAAGGCGACCAAGGATGCGATGAAGCGCGTCGGCGTCATGAGCTACGACGATGCCGAGGACTATCTGGTCCGTGCGCAGGAAGCGGCCAATTCGTACGACAACGAAGGGCGCAAGGAAGGCATCCGGCAGTTCATCGACGAGAAGAGCTACAAGCCGGGCTTGGGTGCCTACGACAAGGACAAGGTGAAGGCCTGAGCCTCCAAATCCTCCCCGGTACGGGGAGGGGGACCATGCGCAGTATGGTAGAGGGGGGTATTCGCGAGCGATGTCTTACGCGGAGCCCCCCCTACGTCAGTGTTGCGCACTGCCACCTCCCCGTACCGGGGAGGATCGAAGGATCACAATGCCCGACCTTTCCCGCCTGCTTACCCCCCGTTCGGTCGTCATCGTCGGCGCGTCGCCGACGCCCGGCGCACTGGGGAACTCGGTGCTGCGCAACCTCGAACGCCATGGCTATGCCGGCGCCATCCACCTCATCAACCCCAAGCGCGACGAGATCGACGGGCGGCCGTGCCTGAGGTCGATCGACGACCTGCCGGACGGCGTCGATGCAGCGGTGCTGGCGATCCCCGGCCCGGCGGTGCTGGGCGCGGTGCAGGCACTGGCGAAGCGAAATGTCGGTGCGGCGATCATCTTTTCCGCAGGCTTTGCCGAAGGGGGCGAGGAAGGGCTGGCGGCGCAGGCCGAGGTCGCACGAATCGCGGCAGAGCACGGGATGATCGTCGAGGGGCCGAATTGCCTGGGCCTCGTCAACTATGCCGCGGGCGTGCCCCTGACCTTCGTCGAGGCGCCCGTGCTCGACTTGGACGGCAAGCCGGCGGTCGGCATCGTCAGCCAGTCGGGGGCGATGGCGGTGGTGCTCGGCACGACGCTGATCGCCAAGGATCTCGGCATCACCGTGTCGGTGTCGACCGGCAACGAAGCGGCGTCGGGGGTCGAGGATTATGTCGAACATCTGATCGACGACCCCGCCACCCAGGGCCTTGCGATGATCGTCGAACAGTTCCGCAAGCCCGCGCGCTTCCTGGAACTCGCCGAGCGGGCACGGGCGGCGGGCAAGCCGATCGTCCTGCTTCACCCCGGCACGTCGAGCGCGGCGCGCGAGTCCGCGGCGACCCACACCGGCGCCATGGCCGGCGACTGGCAGCTGATGCGCGCGAAGGTGGAACGCGCCGGGGTCATTCTGGTCGACAGCCTGGAGGCGCTGGGCGACGTCGTCGAACTCGCGGTGCGCAGCCGGCCGGTGACCGCGGGCGGCGTCGCGGTGCTGACCGAAAGCGGCGCGTTCAAGGCACTGACGCTCGATCTGGCGGAGTCGATCGGGCTCGCGCTGCCGCAGATGTCAGGCGACACAGCCGCGGCGATGCGCGCGGCGATTCCCGATTTCATCCCCGTATCCAACCCGATGGACCTGACCGCTCAGGCTTTGGTCGATCCCGATCTCTACCGCCGCACGCTGATCCCGCTGCTGGCCGACGATGCCTATGCCGCATTGGTGTTCGGTATCATCCAGACCGACCCGGCGACCGCAGCGCGCAAATTTCCCTACATCATCGATGCGGTGAAGGGGCTGAATCCGACCAAGCCGGTGATCTTCGCCGGGCTCGACGACGGCGCACCGGTGCCACCCGACTATATCGCCGGGTTGCGTGCGATCGGCGTGACATACTTTCCGTCGCCCGACCGCGCCTTTCGCGCGCTGCGCCACCTGATCCGTCGGGCGGAGCGCGATTTCACCCATGCCGATGCCGCACCGGTCGCACTCGACCTGCCGCGCGGCGTCATCCCCGAATATCGCGCCAAGCAACTGCTCGCACCCGTTGGCATCCCGTTCCCCCAGGGCGGGTTCGCCACCGATATGACGGAGGCAAAGGCGGTCGCCGCCCGCGTCGGCTATCCGGTCGCGATCAAGGCGCAGGCCGCGGCGCTCAGCCACAAGAGTGATGCCGGCGGCGTCATCCTGAACATCGCCGACGATGCAGCGCTGGAGGCGGCGTGGGACCGGCTCTACGACAACGTCGCCGCCTATGACGCTACCATCGCGCTCGAGGGTGCGCAGGTCGAGGCGATGGGCAAGCGCGGGACCGAACTGATCGTCGGCGCGCGCAACGATCCCGATTGGGGGCCGGTGATCCTGGTTGGCTTCGGCGGGGTGACCGCGGAACTGCTTCACGACGTGCGGCTGCTGCCGATCGACCTGACCCGCCAGGCGATCATCGCCGAACTCCGCGCGCTGAAGCAGGGCGCGCTGCTGGACGGCTACCGCGGGTCGCCCGCGCTGGACGTGGAAGCGGTGGCGGATCTCATCGCCAATCTCGGTCGCGTGCTGGCGGGGACCCCTGCGATCCGCGAGGTCGATCTCAATCCGGTCGTCGTCTATCCATCCGGCGAGGGTGTCGTGGCGCTCGATGCGCTGATCCTGGCGGACTGAACGCAATCATAGTGCAGAAGGCCTAATCCGCCGGCGATCCGCGCTTTTCGATCCGGCCGAGCAGGTCGAGCAGCATCGCCTTTTCGGCAGCCGAGAAGCCGGCGAGCAGCTGTTCCTCATGGGCTTCGATCCGCTGCGTGCACTCGTCGAGCATCGCGGTGCCCGCCGCCGACACGGTCAGCGTGAAGGCGCGTCGGTCGGTCGGATCGGTTTCGCGAAGGATCAGCCCGGCATCGATCAGTTCGTTGATTAGCGACACCATATTGGCGCGCTTGATGCCCAGGATCCGCCCGACGGCGCCTTGGTTGATGCCCGGGCTGGCCGCGACGACGGCCAGAATGCCGATAAGCACCTGGCGCATTCCCGTACCCTCAACCGCGGCGGTAAAGTCGGCGGCGAAGACGGCGGAGGCGCGACGCAGGTGATAGCCAACCAGCGGGTTCAGCGCGCCGATCAGGGGAGTTGGTGCCGACATCGTCACGGGGAAGCCAGTTTTTTTGTTGGGCGTCAAACCTATAATCTCGTCGGCAACGCACCATCGCGGGGACTTGTCCGAGCTCCGCTGTGCGGTACAGCCACGGCGATCGATGCAGGAAGGTGGACAGGTGAGCGACAGGGACCCGATGACCAGCGACTCCGGGTCGGTCGCCGACATCCTGGGCTTCCACATCCGCTTGGCGCACGGCGCGGTGTATCGGCATTTCACCGAGACGTTCAGCGAGTTGGGGCTGACGCAAAAGCAGGTGTCGGTGCTGTGGCTGGTCCACGATCATCCTGGCATCGCGCAGGCCGATCTCGGGCGGCGGCTGCAGATGGACCGCGCGACGGTCATGGCGATCGTCAACCGTCTGCAGGAGCGCGATCTGATCGGCCGCGGCGCGTCCATGGTCGATCGTCGACGGCAGATGCTGACCCTCACACCCGCCGGGGGTGTCGCGCTGGCGCAGGCACGCGCCGCGATCCGCGAGCATGAGGCGTGGCTGAAGGACCGCTTCTCGGCGGCCGAGGTGCGGATGCTGATCGCGCTGCTGTCGCGCATCCACGAGGCCGACGCCGTCTGATGCTATGACGGCAAACAATTTAGCCGCCGAGATATTGTATGTAGTGCGTACGAATGTCATGCTCCGTCCCATAATCAGATGGGAGAGGAATCATGTCCGCGACTCTGGAACAGCTGCTGCAATCGGGCGGCAACCCGGTCGACATGCTGCGCAATTCGCAGCTCGGCGCCTATGTCTATCCGGTGGTCGCGCCGGAATTCCACAACTGGCGCAGCGAGCAATGGGCATGGCAGCACAGCGCGGTGCTGTTCGACCAGTCACACCACATGGTCGATCTTTATATCCGGGGTAAGGATGCGCTGCGCCTGATCAGCGACACCGCGATCAATTCGACAAAAAATTTCCGCGTCAATCAGGCCAAGCAATATGTCCCGACGACGCCATACGGCCACGTCATCGGCGACGGCATCCTGTTCTATCTGGCCGAGGAGGAATTCGTCTATGTCGGCCGCGCGCCGGCTGCGAACTGGCTGATGTTCCACGGCGCAACCGGCGGCTACGACGTCGAGATCATCAAGGACGACCGCAGCCCGTCGCGCCCGATGGGCAAGCCGGTCAGGCGCATCAGCTGGCGTTTCCAGATCCAAGGCCCGAACGCCTGGGCGATCATCGAAAAGCTGAACGGCGGCCCGGTCGAGCAGCTCAAATTCTTCACCATGGGCGAGATGACCATCGCCGGCCGCACGGTCCGCACGCTGCGCCACGGGATGTCGGGTGCGCCGGGCCTGGAAATCTGGGGCCCGTATGAAGAGCAGGAGGAGATCCGGAGCGCGATCCTGGAGGCGGGCAAGGAATTCGGCATCGTGCCGTGCGGCAGTCGTGCCTATCCGTCGAACACGCTGGAATCGGGCTGGATCCCGTCGCCGCTGCCCGCGATCTACACCGGCGACAAGCTGCGCGCCTATCGCGAATGGCTGGGCGCCGACAGCTATGAAGCGACCGGATCGATCGGCGGCAGTTTCGTCTCCGACCGCGTCGAGGACTATTATCTCAACCCGTGGGAGCTAGGCTACGGCCCGTTCGTCAAGTTCGACCACGACTTCCACGGCCGCCCGGCGCTGGAGGCGATCGATCCAGCCACGCAGCGCCGCAAGGTGACGCTGGCGTGGCATCCGGAGGACATGGCGAAGATCTATGCCTCGATGTTCGATCCCGACGGCACGCCGTACAAGTTCTTCGACCTGCCCCTCGCCAACTATGCCTCGTCCAACTACGACGCGGTCACCGACGCGTCGGGCCGCACCATCGGCCTGTCGATGTTCACCGGCTACAGCTTCAACGAAAAGACGGCGCTCAGCCTGGCGACCATCGATCCGTCGGTCGGGATCGGCAGTGAAGTCCTGGTGACGTGGGGTGAACCGGACGGTGGAAGCGCCAAGACGACCGTCGAGCCGCACCGCCAGTTGCAGGTTCGCGCGACGGTCAGCCCGGTCCCCTATTCGCGCGTCGCGCGCGAGACGTATCAGCAGGGCTGGCGCACGGGCCAACCGGCGTAGACGCGGGTGCCGCCGCTCCTCCGCCGGGCGGCGGAGGGCGGAGGGCGGGGGCAGTGGGCAGTGGAGGGCACGATGGAGAGGAAGATGGACGATCGTACCCTTGTCGACCGGCTGGCCGAAGCGCTTGCGATGATGCGCGGCGGCGGCCGGGCGGTAAACGATATCGATTGGTATCGGTGTCGCCGGGACGCGCGCCGAACACTCGCCGAACTCCGGTGCGCGACGCGGCTCTAGACGTCGTTTTCCACCATAACAGTTATTGACAATAGCAGTTTGCAGGATAGCCTGCATCGGAAGGGGAAGAGGGGCAGACCTCTCCCGATAAGGGAGGATGCGATGACTGGTCTTCGTTCGACGATGCGCGCCCTGTTGCGTTCCCATGCGGCGCTGTGTGCAGTGGCGGTCGCTACGGTACCGGGAACCGCGATCGCGCAGGATGCGACGGCGCAGGCGAACGCAAGCGACACCGACACCCAGGACATCATCGTCACCGCCCGCCGGCGCGAGGAAAGCCTGCAGGACACGCCGGTCGCGATTTCCGCGTTCAGCGCCGACATCCTCGAACAGCGTCAGGTCGTGCAGACGTCCGATCTGGAACGCATCACGCCCAGCCTTCAGTTCAAGCCCGCCGGCCAGCTGTCAGGCAACACCGCGTCTGCCGTCGTCTTCATCCGCGGCGTCGGCCAGGTCGATCCGACCGCGGCGGTCGATCCGGGCGTCGGCATCTACCTCGACGAAGTCTACCTCGGCCGTGCGGTTGGCGGGGCGATCGATTTCGGCGACATCGACGGCGTCGAAGTGCTGCGCGGGCCGCAGGGCACGTTGTTCGGCCGCAACACGATCGGCGGGGCGATCCTGGTCCGCACGCGCCAGCCCGAAATGGGGACATGGAGCGGGCGCGGGCGTCTGCGCATCGGCGACTATAATTTGCGCGAAGGCTTCGCCGCGCTCAACGTGCCGATCGGCGACACGCTTGCCGCACGCGTCTCGGGCGGTTTCCGCAAGCGCGACGGCTATGTCATTCGCGCGGTCGACGGTTTGGATCTGGGCAATGAGAACGGCTATTCGTTCAACGGCGCGGTGAAGTGGGAGCCGTCGAAGGCCTTCGATCTGTTCATCCGCGGCGATTATTCGCGGCGTGACGAAAACGGCGCGCCGTTCGTGCTGGCCGGGGTCAACGAACAGGCGCCCGTCGCCGCGATCGCCAGCGTCGCCGCCGGCTGCCCCGGTGCGACCATCCCCTTTTCCCCGATCGTACCCGGCGACCGTCGCTTCGGCGCGCCCAACGTGCCGATGATCAACGACATCCGCTGCGCCAACGATCTTCAGGCGCGCGGCGATTTCGTGAACGGCGGCAATGCGCCGGTCATGAGCATGTCGGAAGTGTGGGGCGTCGCGGGCACGGCGAACATCCGCCTGACCGACCAGGCGCTGGTGAAGCTCATCACCGGCTACCGCGAAACAACCTCGCGCGGCATCCGCGATGCGGACAACACACCGCTGACGCTCATCACCACCGACGTCGGATCGAAATCGAACCAGTTCAGCCAGGAGGTCCAGCTCCAGCTCGACTTCGGCAAGGTGAACGGCATCCTCGGCGGCTATTATTTCAACGAGGCGACCGACGAGCGCGCGACCGTCTTGCTCGCCTTCCCGCCGTCCCCGCCGGTCATCTCGTCGTTGCTCGCCGGCGGCCCCGGCAGCCGCGACCTGCAGGTGTCGCGCCTGAAGACCAATTCGGTCGCGGTGTTCGGCGAAGTCAGCTGGTCGCCGACTACGCAGCTCGAACTGAGCGGCGGGCTGCGCTACACGTCCGACCGCAAATTCTACCAAGGCACGGTGCTGAACCTGTTCCCGGCGACCCAGCCCGATCCGAACCCGCTGCCGACGCTGGCGACGACGCAAGGGGGGCCGCTGTTCATCTTCCCGCGCCCATTCCAGCGCGATTTCGCGGCGCTGACCGGGTCGGGCAGCATCCAGTATCGCTGGAACGACGCGATCAGCACCTATGCGTCCTATGCCAGGAGCTTCAAGTCGGGCGGCTTCAACACGCGGTACAATGCCGCGACCGCGGACAATCTGCCGGTGCCTTTCGCCGACGAAAGCGTCACCAGCTACGAAGCGGGCATCAAGACCAACATCGGTCGGCTGCGCCTGAATCTGGCGGCGTTCCAGGCCGAATATCAGGACATCCAGCTGATCTTCCGCCAGGGCGTCGTTCCGCTGCTGTTCAACGCCGGCGAAGCGCGCATCCGCGGGTTCGAGGCGGAGGCGAGCTACCGCGCGCCCTGGGGGCTGATCTTCGACGGCGGCCTGAGCGTGCTGAAGGACAAGATCAAGAGCATCACCCCGATCCCCGGCGCGACCGCGACCGTGACGCCGAACGACGACCTGCCGTTCACACCCGAACTCCAGGCGAACTTCGGCCTGTCGTACAAGATCGAGCTCGGCCGCGACATGACGCTGACCCCGCGGGTCGACGGCACCTATCAGTCGAAGATCACCTTCATCACCGGCAGCATCCCGCTGATCGAGGAGGACGGCTATTTCGTCGGCAATGCCTCGGTCGGCCTGAAATTCGCCAACCGGTTCGAAGTCAGCGCGGGCGTCAACAACATCCTCGACTCGCGCTACCTCATTCAGGGCAACGCCTCGCTGGCGACGCTCGGCTATGCCGAACGCATCTTCGCCCGTCCGCGCAACTGGTTCGCCCAGATCTCGGCGTCCTTCTGAGATCGGGAGCGTTGACGATGCGGCCGCGACGATTGCCTCGCAAGCGTCGCGTCAGCGGGTAGGGAGCGTCGGCAAGCCGCGCGGGACGGACTTACGCTTGCACTGTCGACGCGATACACGGCGCCGCCGCGGCCGCGCATGGCCTATCTCGAAGGAGAGGCGGATGCCCCGTCACAGCCTGCTGTTCGATCTGGTCGACGAACCGGCCGCCATCGCCGAATATGAGCGGTGGCATCGACCGGGAAACGTGCCGGGGCCGGTGCTGGCGTCGATCCGCGCGGCGGGGATCGTCGAGATGGAGATCCATCGGCTCGGCAACCGCTTGATGATGCTCTGCGATACGACCGATGCGTTCGATCCCGCCGCGAAAGCTGCGGCCGATGCCGCCGATCCCGATGCTATGGCGGGGAAAGCGTTGATGTCGCAGTTCCAGCGCCCCGGCCGGGCGCGCCGGCGGGGGGGAAATGGGCGGCGCCGCAGCCAATTTTCCGGCTGACCGACCATCCGGGCCATACGCCCGCCTGACCGGTCAGGTCAGCGCGCGGTCGAGGTGCGTGTAACCGCCATCGACGACGATCCACTGCCCTGTCGTATGCGCCGACCGTGGCGACAGCAGGAACGTGACCATGTCGGCGATCTCGCGATCCTCGGTCATGCGATGGTCGAGCGGGATCTTCGCGGTGATCTTCTCAAGCTCGGCGGCCGGGTCGGCGAAGCTGTCGATCCAGCGGCGGTAGAGCGGGGTCATCACTTCGGCGGGCAGCACCGCATTCACCCGTACGCCATCGTTCGCCAGCGCCGCGGCCCATTCGCGGGTGAGGCCCAGTTGCGCGGCCTTGGCGGCGACATAGGCGCTGGTGCCGCCCTGGCCGGTCAGCGCGGTCTTGGACGAGATGTTGACGATCGCCCCGCGGTGACGCTTCAGGTGCGGCAGCGCATGATGCGCCATCCCGAAATAATGGCCCAAATTGGCGCCGACCGATGCCAGGAACTCAGCCGGCGCGCGGTCCAGCCCAATCCCGTCGTTGGCGCCGGCATTGTTGACCAGGCCATAGGGGCTGAAGCCGGCAGCCTCGATCGCCGCTATCGCGGTTGCGGTCGCGGCGACGTCGCTCAGGTCGGCCTGATAGAAGAAGGCGTGAGGTTGCAGCGCGTGCAGCGCGTCGACGAAGTCCGGGCTGAGCGGGCTCCGTCCGACGATCAGCGGCACCGCCCCTTCGGCCGCCAGCGACAGCGAGATCGCCCCGCCGATGCCGGCGCCGCCGCCAGTCACGATGATCGCCTTGTCCTTCAGGCCCAGATCCATGGCGTCCCCCTCCCGTTTCGGCGTAATCTAGCCGAACCGCGATCCGGCCGCAAAAGCTGACTTTCATATCGGGTAGCAACTTCTGCCAGGGGATGGCTATTTGGTCGGGATAAGGGACTTGTCCGACGCCGTCGGGGCGGCCATCGTCTCCAGATGACCCACTGCTCGATCACCCCCGTGCGCATCCTGCTGCTATCCCTGGCTTTTTGGGCGACGGCGCCCGTTGCTGCGCGTGAGGTGAAGCCGGGGGATGTCGCAGCGGTCCAGGCCGGGGCGCCCTATCGCGCCGCGATGGCGGAGATCGACCGCGACTATGACCGGTTCATCGCGGAGCTGATCGAACTGACCCAGATCCCGGCGCCGCCGTTCAAGGAGGCGGTGCGGGCGAAGGCCTATGCCGAGAAATTCCGGGCGCTCGGCCTGGCGGATGTGACGATCGATGCGGAGGGCAACGTCACCGGTCTGCGCGCGGGCGCCGATCCCCGCGAGAAGCTGGTCGTCATCTCGGCGCATCTCGATACCGTGTTTCCCGAGGGCACTGACGTGACGGTCAAGCGCCAGGGGACGAAGCTGCTGGCGCCGGGCGTCGGCGACGACACGCGTGGGCTGGCGACCCTGCTCGCCTATATCCGCGCGCTCGATGCGGCAAAGGTGAAGACGCGGCGGCCGATCCTGTTCGTCGGGACCGTGGGCGAGGAAGGACGCGGCGACCTGCGCGGGGTGCGGCACCTGTTCACCAAGGGCGCGTACAAGGACCGAATCGGCGCGTTCTTCTCGTTGGACGGCGCGGACCCGGCGCATGTCGTCAACGGCGGGGTGGGGTCGAAGCGCTATCATATCGTGTTCAAGGGGCCGGGCGGGCACAGCTACGGCGCGTTCGGCATCGTCAACCCGATGGCGGCGATGGGCGCGGCGATCGCCGACATCTACCGCCTCCAGCCCCCCGCGACGCCGAAGACGACGTTTTCGGCCAGCGTGACCGGCGGCGGCACGTCGGTGAATGCGATCCCCTCCGAGGTATTCGTCGACATCGACATGCGATCGGAGGATGCGGCCGCTCTCGCGACGCTGGAGAAGCAGGTGCTTGGCATCGTCGCCAAGTCGGTGGCGGACGAAACTGCCGCGCGGTCGACGCGGGTGGGCCAGGTCAGCGTCGACCCGCAGCCGATCGGCGACCGTCCCGCGGGGCGCACACCGGCCGATGCCGCGATCGTTCAGGTAACGCAGGCGGCGGTGACGGCGCGCGGCTTTAAACCGACGCTCGATGCGTCGTCGACCGATGCGAACATCGCGATGAGTTTGGGCGTGCCTGCGGTCACGATCGGCGCGGGTGGATCGGGCGGACGGGCACATGCGCTCGACGAATGGACCGATGTGGCGAAGCCCGAAAGCGTGAAGGGGATGGGCGTCGGCCTGCTCGCACTGATGACGATGGCGGGGGCGTCGGCGCGGTAAGCGCGGGCGCGCGGCGGCGAACCGACGGCGGCTTGGCGCGTTGGCCTGCCCATGATCCGTCTATTCCACGTCAGCGACGTCCATTTCGGAGCCGAGGACCGCGAGGCCGTCGCCTGGTTCGATTCCGCCGTCCACGCCGAACAGCCCGACGCCATCATCATGACCGGCGACCTGACGATGCGTGCCAAGTCCGAGGAGTTCGCCGCGGCGTCCGCCTGGCTCGAAGGGCTGAACCGGCCGGTGACGGTCGAGGTCGGGAACCACGACCTGCCGCTGTTCAACCTGTTCGCGCGACTGTTCCGACCCTATCGCCGCTATCTGAAGCTGGAAGCGATGATCGAGAAGCCGCTGGCGTTGCCCGGCGTCGCGGTGGTGCCGCTGAAGACCACGACGCGGTTCCAGTGGCGCAACTGGTCGAAGGGCAGCGTCAGCGACGGGTCGCTGCGTCGCGCGCTGGCCGTTGCAAAGGACGTCGATCCGGATGCACTGACGATCGTCGCCTGCCACCACCCGCTGATCGAGGCGGGAACGCAGGCGACCGCGCGCACGCACGGCGGCCGCGAGGCGCTGGCGGCATTGGCGGCGGCGGAGGCGGACGTCGTGCTGTCGGGCCATGTCCACGACCCGTTCGACAAGATGCATGTCGAAGGCGACCGGACGATCCGCCTGATCGGTGCCGGCACGCTGTCCTGCCGCACGCGCGACACGCGCCCGGGCTTCAACGAATTGCGGATCGAGGGGCGACGGCTCGACGTCGTGCACCGCGTGATGGACTGACCTAGTCGATGTAGCCGATTTCGAAATTGCCCCACCGCCGGCCGGTAATCCACAGCGGCACGAACACGCTCTTGACCGTGCGATAGCGGCCCTGGCCCATGTCCTGGCGGTAGACGCCGAGCAGATAGTCGCCCTCGAACGCCAGCGCGCGCGCGGTGATGTCGTCCATGAAATTGCGCCGATTGCGGCAGTTGAGCGCATTCCACGCGGGGTCGTCCGGTCGCTGCGGCAGCGATTTCGCCGACAGGTGCGTCGGCAGATACCCGTTCCGGTCGACGATAGCGGCGCCGATCACCCGTTGATTGTCGATCGCGGTCAGGCGGTCGAGGATCGGGCGGATGTGGCGGTCGGCGAAGTCGTTGAAGCGCGTCGTATATTGCACCGGGTCGGTGCCGGGCACCGCGACATAGTCGGTGTCGAACACCGAATCGCGCGAGACTTCGCCGCTGGCGATGCCGCGTTCGATCAGCTGCTGGACGTCGGTCACCTCGCGCAACATCAAATCGACATAATGCGTGTCGTCGATCGGGATGCCCGAATGCGCCAGCTGGTCGAGCATCGTGTTCGACAGCAGCTCAAGCGCGTCGATCCGCTTGTGCGCGCTGGTCAGTTCCTGGCCGCTCTCACGGGCCTGAATGCCAAACTGCCCCAGCGTCTCGCGAACGCGGCCGACGCCGTGGGTAGTCACTTCGGTCGATCGTGCGATGCCGTCGGTGATCGCATCGACGCTGGCGACCAGATCGGACACCTCAGCGACAGTTTGGCTGATCTGTGCGACGCCTTTCCGGGCACGGTCGCCGGCCTTTACGCCTTCGTCGATGTCGTGAATAACGTGGCCGGCCTGGACGACGAAGGTTTCCATCGTCCGGTTGATCTCGTCCGTCGCCTGGCGGGTTTCCAACGCCAGCTTCTTAACTTCGGCTGCCACGACGGCGAAGGTGCGTCCGGCTTCGCCGGCGCGCTGCGCTTCGATGGTGGCGTTGAGCGCGAGCAGGTTCGTCTTGGCGGCGATCGCGTCGATCGCGCTGGAGACGCGCTGGACCTGTTCCATGGCGGCGGCGAAGTCGGTCATCCGCGTGCCAAGGCTGGCGACGAGGGCAGTCAGCGCACCGAATTCGGCAACGGCCGTCGAAATCTGCGCGCGCTCGCTCTCCAGCGTGCAGCGGGCCTGCTCGGACAGGCGCCGTGCCTCTCCGGTCGACAAAGCGACGCGCCGCTGGTCGGCATCGAGCGCGACGGTCACGCTTTCCAGCTCGTCTAATGCCGCGAGTTGCCGTGTGATCCCATCGGATACGCCGGCCACATACCCTGCCGCATCGCTGCACCCGACCGCCAACTGACCGCAACTTCGGGCGACATCGCGAATTGCGCTGTCGTTCCGCATGGGCTGCTGATCGGTGCTGGTGTCGGGCAAAGCGGCCAAGCTGCTGCTTTCATGGATCGTGGTCGAACCGGCATTTTTAGCGGTCTATGGTTAACGTATCGCTAATCTCGAACGCGTCGCGCGAGCATCGCCCGTGCCCCGCCGACGACGCCCGACAGCATCAGATCGTCGATTCCGGCATAGCCAAGGCCAAGATGATCGGGGCGCACGGTCATCGCATCGGTCATCGGCACCGCACCCGACCGCACGGCATGGCGCAGGATCCGCCACCACAGCCGCGCCGTCTCCCATTTGATCAGCCTGCGGCTTTCGCCGTCATGGGGGATCGCGGCCAGATAGGTGGATTGCAGCGAACTCAGCAGTGCGCCGACCCGGACCAATGTCGCGCGGTCCGGACACTGTTCGCCCGCAGTGACATATTGCGCGAGCAGCGTCGCCGCGTCGGCCGCGTCATCGCCCAGATACGGGCGCCACGCCCGCTCCAGCACAGCGCCACTGTTCGCCAGCATCGTCTCACGATAGCGGTTGGATGCCCCACCGGGATGGTCGCGGTAGCGCAGTAGCGGCCGGTCGATCCGCACGACGTTGCCGTGCGCGAGCAGACGGTGATAAAGGTCGAAATCCTCGGCATAGAGGCAATCGGGCCGGGTGAAGGGCTCCAGTCGCCGCGCCACGTCGCCGCGGATCATCGTCGTCGACCAGACGAGCGGGTTCTTGACGTGGAGCAGCCAGCGGATCAGCGCAGGCGTCGAATTGGTCGCCTGTTGCGAAGCGCGTTCCTTCCTGCCCTCGAAGGTGATCGCGGTCGCCGCAACCAGTACGGTTTCGGGATGCGCGTCGAGATGGGCGACCTGCATCGCGAACCGGTCTGGCAGGCAGATGTCGTCCTGATCGAGCCCTGCGATGTAGCGCCCTCGCGCCCCAGCAAAGGCGAGATTGCGCGCACGCACCGGTCCGCCGTTGACCGGTGCCTCGATCAGGCGGACGCGCGAGTCCGACCAGCGGCGGACGACCGCGCGGGTATCGTCGGTCGAGCAGTCGTCGACCACCAGCACTTCGAAATCGTCGAACGTCTGCGCGGCGAGGCTCGCCAGCGTCTCCTCGATCAGATGCGCGCCGTTGTAGGCGGCCATGACGACCGAAACGGTGGGTGCGGCGGTCATGCCGCCAGCGCTTTCGCCTCGCCGGTCAGCACCGCGTCGACGATCAACTGGCCGACGTCGTTCTGCCATAGCCACAGGCCGTTGGCCTGTCCGCTGAAGCTCGCTTCGCCACCCAGACGGCCCGACGGCACGAATCCTGCGGCCAGGCCGATGCCGAACAGGTTCGGGATTGGCGCGTCGTCACTGTCCAGGATACGGCAATAGCTGTCGACCATCGGCCGGTCGCGGTGCGCGGCAAGGTCCAGCGGGCGCCCGGCGGCATCCTCCACCGGCAGGATGCGCGGGCGATAGCCGAGCGCGGCAATGACCAGGTCGGCCCGGTCGAGCACGTCGAGAGCCTGACCCTCGTCGTCACCGATGCGGTGCATCCGCACCCGCGGATCGGGTTCGCGCCCGTCGACCGCCAGCATCCGCAGCACCAGCTCGCGCGCCTCGAGCCGGAAGCCGGCCAGGCGATAGACGAAGCCCGTCACCGGGCAGACGTCGTCGGGTCCGAAATCGGTGAACCCCTCGGCATGCGCCGCCTCGACCGAATGGTAGAAGGGCCGCAAGGGGCGGCGGTGGAGCAGGGTGACCCCGCCTGCGCCGAACGGAATGCCGGGGCGCGATCGTAGCAGCAGCGCGACCGTCGTCAGCGCGCTGGTCGATCCGCCGATGACGGCGACGCGCGGGGATCGCTTGCCCGACAACAGGTCGGCGACGCGATCGAGCCCGCCCAAAGCCAGCACTTCGTCCGACTGGAGCAATTTGTCCCCGACGCGGTGGGTCAGCCGTTCGCTGGCGACCCTCTGTTCGACCAGGCGGTCGAGCGGCTGGTGGCCGCCGGTGGCAACGACCAGATTTTCGGCACGCGCGTCGAATTCATGCCCGTCGGACAGGCGGCGCAGGCGGACGGTCCAGATGCCGTCGATCGCCCGGGTCGCTTTGAGCGCCTCATGCCCCTTCAGGACTTCGCCGCCATAGCCCGAGACGAGCGTCGCAATGCGTTCGCCGGTCGCCGCCAGAAACGGGCCCGCCGTCGCCAGCGGTACGCCCAGCTTCTCGCGCCATTCGCCGACGGCGGTCGCGGTCGGATGACCGGCGAGCGCGGCCAGCGCCGGCTCCGGATTGTTCTCGACCGCCGAGAGGAAGGTCTGCGCCGTGCTGTCCGATGCGATGGCGTAATTGCCGAGACGCCCGTTGCCGAGCACGTTGCCGCGATCGACCAGGATCAGGCCTTGCGACACCTCCTTCAGCTTGCCCGCCTTGGCCGCTGCGGTCAGCATCGCGGTGCCGGCCGGGCCGCCGCCAACGACCAGCATCCGCGCGATCGGGGCGCAGCGTGGGGTCGGGGCGGCGCGCGACAGGCCGATCGTCTCCAGCAGCGCGTGCGCGATACTTACCGCGTCCGCCGCGGTCATGCCGTCGGTTGCGGGCAACGACAGGATACGTGCGCCAATGTCGTCGGCGACCGGCGTCGGCTCGATCTGCGCGTCGCGCCGGAATAGCGGCTGCTGACCCAGATGCGGGCTGAAATAGGTGGCGGCGCCGATCCCGCGATCGTTCAGCGCCGCAATGATCTTGCCCCGGCGCGATGCGAGATGTGCGGGGAGCAACACGGACATGAAGCCCATCGCGCGACGCTTGCCATACGGTGTTTGCAGTCCGAGCGGGGCCAGCGCCTCGCGGTACGCGGCTTCGACGGTCGCGCGGCGCTCGCTGACGCTCTCGATCTCGTCGAGCTTGGCCATCGCCATCACCGCCAGCACTTCGGGCAGCTTGGCGTTGAAGCCGGGCAGCGATGCGCTGCGCGGCGCCTCGAACCCGAAGCTCGCCATCGTGCGCAGCTTGGCGGCAAGCGCGGTGTCTCCGGTATGGATCAGCCCGCCCTCGGCCACCGCGAACGGCTTGGTCGCCTGCATCGAATAGACGACCGCGAACGGCGCGCCGGCGCCGAAGCCGATCCCCTCGTCGTCGAGCGTGCCGAGCGAGGCGGCGGCGTCGATGACGACACCCACGCCATAATCGCGCGCCAGCGTCTCGTAGCGCGTCAGGTCGATCGCGTTGCCGAAGGTCGCATAGGGAACGACGACCGAAATCTGATCGCCATAGCGGGCCAGCAACGCGGCTTCGTGCGCGGCGGACGATACCCAGTCGTCGGGATCGATATCGCAGATCAGCGGCGTCAGCCCTGCCCACATCGCGGCCTGCCCGGTTGCGGCGAAAGTGAAGGCCGGCACCAGCGCATAGCCGCGCGGCCGTCCGACGCGTTCGGCCGCTTCGCGTATCGCCAGCATTAGGCCGAGCGTCGCATTGGCGACCGTCACGCAATCGCCGCGGCCGGCGAACAGCCGTTCGGTCGCGGCGGCCTCGAACCGGCAGACCTCGGGTCCGTTGTTGCTGTAGATGCCGGCCGCCTCGATCCGGGCAAGGCCTTCGCCCAACAGGGTCGGGCGCGGCGGACGCGGGGCGATCAGCGGATAGCGCAGCTTCGTCATGTGACGGGTGCTACGCGCACAGGCGCTAAAAATAGGTTTAGCGCGGCGTTATCTGCGCCGCATCAGGCTGCGACCTTCTGTGCCACACCCGCACCGTCGCGCGCCGTCAGCGGGCGGAAGATGAGGGTCAGGACCTGATCGTTGCGGCCGTTCGGCGGGATGATCGCGAGCCCGGTATCGTCGCAGGCGTGGACTTCGGTCGCGCGTTTATGACGCATACAGGTCGGGCCCGAAACGGCTGGTCGCCAGCAGGATCATGTTGAGCGGCAGGCCATGCACCGCGATTTCGGCGGGCATGTGCAGGCGTTCGGCCGCATCGGTGTAGCTCAGTCCCCGCATGCGCAGGCCGTCGCGCGCTTCGGCCGGGTCGAGCAACCGCTCGACGGTTCGCTGCAAAGATTTTGTCGTGATCGAACGCCTGGAACAGCGCGATCTCGTTCTTCATCGGCAGGAACAGCAGGCGGGTCAGGATCGAGGCGGCCATCGCGCGCCGTGCAGGCATAGGCGATGGCGGCGGTCTGGATCGGCTCGCGCACCGCATGCTGCGCCGGGTTCAGGACATAGGCTTTGCGGATCGGTGTCACGTCGGCGGCGAAGTCGATCGTCGATCCCTGCTCGACGTTACACATCTGTTCGACCACTGCGATGCAGGTGGCGAGCGCGTGCAAGGTCGGGGTGTCGAACACGTCGGCGTCGGCCAGCCCGCGCTTGTCTAGCCCGCTGCATGCAGCCTCGCGAAGGAGCAGATAGCGTCCGGCGACCGTTGCTCCCATGCTGCGCTCGAGCGCAGGGGCGACCGCGTTCTGTACCGACCCGTTACAGCCGAGGTCGACGAGCAGGATCGCGTCGCCGTCTTCGATGCCGGCGGTGTGCAGATGTGCGATCATCCGTGCCCGGAAGGCCCCGGCGCGCCGCGATATCCGGCGGTTCAGGTCGCCGGCATGGCGCTGGTCGCGACCGCAACGCGCGGATCGACCTTCTCGGCGCCGCAAACGGCTGCCGCATATTCGGCGGGCTCCAGCGTCAGTTCATGCTCGACCGCAGCGGCGATATCCTCCTCGGCAGCGGTGATCATCATCCGGCGATAGACGTCGGCCAGTCGGATCGCGCCGCCTGCCAGCGGGATGCCGCAGAACACGTCCTGCGGGGCAGGGGTGTTGCGCCACAGGAGCGTGTCGAAACAATTGAGCGGCAAGGTCGTGATGCCATCCGACCCGCGGTCGAGCAGCGTCGCCGGCTCATGGGCCCGGATCGTCATCTTCGTCGGCATGGCATATCCTTGCGGCAGATCAGTCTCTGCCCGGCCCGGGATACTGACGGGAATGGTTGACAAATCGTGAGGGTTGGACCCTGCGCCTGCGCGCGCTAAGCCGTGCGGCAACGATCGAGATGGGGAACGAGCATGAGGGACAGCGGGATTTTCAGGCGCAAGGCAATCACGCCGCCGTCGCAGATGGCGGGCGAGCACCAGCTGGCGCGCACGCTGTCCTGGCCGCATCTGGTGGCGCTGGGCGTCGGCGCGATCGTCGGTACCGGCATCCTGACACTGATCGGCGTCGGGGCCGATCGTGCGGGGCCGGCGGTCATCCTGTCCTTCGCCATCGCCGGCGCCATTTGCGCCTGCGCGGCGCTCGCCTATGCCGAGATGTCGACGATGATGCCGGTGTCGGGCAGTGCCTACACCTACAGCTATGCGGTGCTGGGCGAAGTCATCGCCTGGGTCGTCGGCTGGTCGCTGCTTGCCGAATATACCCTCGTCGTCGCGACGGTCGCGGTCGGCTGGTCGGGCTATGCTGTCGGATTCCTGAGCGGCCTCGGCATCGCCTTGCCCGATGCGCTGACGCATGGACCGACGATGGTGAACGGCGCGGTGACGAATTGGGGCATCAACGTGCCCGCACTGTTCATTGTCGCCGTCGTCGCGGGGCTGCTGACGCTGGGCACCAAGGAAAGCGCGACGCTGAACGCGATCCTGGTCGTCGTGAAGCTGATCGCGCTGGCGGTCTTCGTCGCCGTCGCGCTGCCCTATTTCGATGCGGCCAACCTCAAACCCTTCTCGCCCTACGGCTTTGCCAAACATCTGTCGGACGGCGGCGTCGAGCGCGGCGTGATGGCGGCCGCGGCGATCATCTTCTTCGCCTTCTACGGCTTCGATGCGATCTCGACCGCAGCGGAGGAGGCGAAGAATCCGGGGCGCGACCTGTCGATCGGCATCGTCGGGTCGATGCTGGCGTGCGTCGTCATCTACATGCTCGTCGCGGTCGCGGCAGTCGGAGCGATCGGCTATGCGCGCTTTGCCGACAGCCCGGAGCCGCTGGCGCTGATCCTGCGCGAGCTGGGGCAGGGCGGGGCGGCTGCGTTTCTGGCGGCATCGGCGGTCATCGCACTACCGACGGTCATCCTCGCCTTCCTCTATGGCCAGAGCCGCATTTTTTTCGTGATGGCGCGCGATCGACTGCTGCCGGAAAGCCTGGCCAAGGTGTCGCGCCGCGGCGTACCGGTGCGCATCACCGTGTTTACTGCCGCCGTCGTGATGCTGTTCGCAGGTTTCCTGCCGATCGACGCGATCGCGGCGCTGGCGAACGCCGGCACGCTGACCGCCTTCGTCGCGGTTGCGGTGTGCATGCTCGTCATGCGCCGTCGCGCACCCGACATGCACCGACCGTTCCGGGCGCCGGCGGCCTGGGTCGTGGGGGCGGGTGCGGTGCTGGGGTGCCTGTACCTGTTCGCCAGCCTGCCCAGCACGACGCAACTCTGGTTCCTGGGGTGGAACGTGGTTGGGTTGGTCGTGTACTTTCTGGGGCTGGGGGTGCGGCGACGGGCGGCCTGAGCCGCTAGCGCCACGCCGTCAGACGGGGCCGGCGTTGCCGGCACCGCTGCCCGACGTGGCGAGTCCCCTGATTGCTTGCGCAATTAGTGGCCCCGACAACTCATCGCCTCCAGAATATCCTCGACCCGCGCCGCATCGCCCGCGGCGATGACGTCGCCCGCGCTGCCGGCGTGAAGCGGGTCGCCTCCCCAGTCGCACATCACCCCGCCGGCGCCCTCGACCACCGGCACCAGCGCCGCGAAGTCGTGCAGTTTCAGCCCGCTTTCGACCACCACGTCCAGATGCCCCGACGCGAGGCAGGCGTAGTTGTAGCAATCGCCACCGAGCACGGTGGAGCGGACCTTGGCGTCGAGATGCTCGAAGGCGTGGAGTTCGTCGTCCTTGAACAGCGCGGGACTCGTCGTCGCCAGCAGCGCGTCGGCCAGGTCGCGGCAGCGGCGGGTGCGCGCGGGCTTGCCGTTCAGTTCGGTGTCACGGCCCATCACGCCGACCCAGCGTTCCTTCAGGATCGGCTGATCGATGATGCCGAGCATGGGGAAGCCGTCCTCGACCAGCGCGATCAGCGTACCGAAGATCGGGCGGCCGGCGATGAAGGCGCGGGTGCCGTCGATCGGGTCGAGCACCCATTGCCGCCCGCTGGTACCGATGGTCGTACCCTCCTCTTCGCCGACGATGCCGTCGCGCGGCGCCTCGGCCAGGATCAGCCGACGCATCGCGGCCTCCGCCTCGCGATCGGCGCGGGTGACGGGGCTTTCGTCATCTTTCGTCTCCAGGCCGTAGTCGGCCCGGAAATAACGGCGGATGACCCCGCCCGCGGCATCGGCGAGGGCGTGGGCGAGAGCGAGATCGGAGGGAGATACCGGCATCGTACAGCGACTAGCGAAGACGCGATCGGACGGCTAGGTTCGCCGCGATCAACCGAAAGGCTTTTGTCCGATGCGTCGTCTGTTCGCCCTTGCCGCCCTCGCGCTCGCCGCCGCTCCTGCCACCGCGGCGCTGGCGCCCGGCGCAAAAGCGCCCGACTTCAAGACCCGCGGCGGATACCAGGGCAAGGTCGTGAACGTCCATCTGGCGCAGTTGCTGAAGAAGGGGCCGGTCGTACTCTATTTCTTCCCGGCCGCCGGCACCAAGGGCTGCAATGCCGAGGCCGCGGCGTTCGCCCAGGCGATCCCCGAATTCACCGCCGCCGGCGCGACCGTCGTCGGCATGTCGGCGGATTCGGTCGAGGTGCTGCGTGATTTCTCGACCAAGGAATGCGCGGGCAAGTTTATCGTGGCCAGCGCCGGGCCAAAGGTCGTCGCCGGCTATGACGTCGCGCTCGGCCGCCAGATCAAGACCCCGTCGGGCGCGATGATCAACGCGACGAACCGCACCAGCTATGTCATTGGCCGCGATGGGCGTGTCGTCTTCGCTCACAGCGAGCTCGATGCGGCGCATCATGTCGAAAAGACGCTGGCGGCGGTGAAGGCCATCATTCGAGGCTGATTCCGGTGCCTTGCGGCGGGTGGTCAATCGCTTGTTAGGAAAGCTGCGTTAAGGCCGCCTTCGCATGACTTTCGGGGATCGTTCAGGCATGGTCGCAAGGGGCGCCGTAGCGCAGACCGGCGCGCGTGGCGCGGCGGCCGAGCTGTACGACCAGATCGGTCAGTTCCTTACCGCGCAGCGGCTGTCGCCCGATCCGGTCAACTATGTCTTCGCGTACAACGTGCTCAGCCAGCCGGGCAGCCCGCTGGCCAAGGCGGTCGCCTCGCTGACCGACGGCGGCATCCGCCTGACCGTCAAGGATATCGAGGAATTGGGCGTGGAAACGACTGCCGGCTCGGCCGCCGAAACCATGATGGAGGCCAAGGCGGAGGCCGCGCGCATGGTCGCGCGCACGCAGATGCAGCTGGAGGGTTTCGTCGACCTCGCCAGCGACCTGCAAGTCGACACCGCCGATTTCGGTCGCGAACTGGCGGCCAGTGCCGAAGCGATCCGCACGACGTTGGATACCGAAGAGGTCGTTCGCCTGACCGCCGCGCTTGCCGAGCGCGTGCAGGCCGCGGAGGCGCGTCTCGAAGCGACCACCCGCGAGGCGGCGCACCTGCGTGCCGAGCTGGAAGAAGCACGCGACAACGCTCGCCGCGACCCGCTGACCGACCTGCCCAACCGCCGCGCGTTCGAAGAAACCTTCGCCGAGCGTATGGCGCTCGGCCAGGGACTCTGGCTCGCGGTCTGCGACATCGATCACTTCAAGTCGGTCAACGACCGGTTCGGCCATGCCGTCGGCGACCGTGTGCTCAAGGCGATCGGCACCGCGGTGGCCGAGCAATGCGACGGACAGTTCGTCGCCCGCTACGGCGGCGAGGAATTCATCGTCCTGTTCAGCAACCTGAACGCCGATCAGGTCTATGAGATCATGAACCGCGCGCGCGAACATGTCGCCGACAAGCGATACAAGCTGCGCGAAACCGACGCGCCGCTGGGGGCGGTCACGCTGTCGGCGGGTATCACCGAAGCGACCTGCGGCGACACGGCCCGTATGGTCTTCCAACGCGCCGACCGCCTGCTGTACTTGGCAAAGAGCGACGGCCGAAACTGCGTCCGTATCGGCTAGTCTAAGCGCAGCGCGATAGCACAGCTATCGCGCGTCTCGGTCTGCAGCCCGGCCGGCGTCGCCCGGCGACGTCCGACGACGCGGCCTTGCCGCGGCGGGATTTCCTTCGAGGATGCCAATCTCACCGCCATGCCGGACTTGATCCTGCATCCAGAGTCGCAGACGCCGCCGCTTGCGACCTGGATGCCAGATCAAGGTCCGGTACGACGCGTTACGCCGAAGTGGGTAGTGAAAAGTACTATATTTCAGCGAGAATTCCGCCATTCAAATGGCAAATTTCGCCTGGAAATTTTTCAATACCACTAATTTCAACGACTTATGAAACTGGCACGCTCCCTGCAAAGTCCTTGGCATAAGCGCCGGATCGTCCGGTGCCACATAAGACAAGGATCAGGGAACATGACCTTCCGTATCGAAACTCTCCAGCGCTCGACCGTCGCTATCCTCGGCTCGCTGCTCTTCACTGCGATGCTGGTCGTCGCATCGGCACCGCAGGTCACGATCGCGTAAATCCGCATCCGACCACAGATTTCAAAGAGGGATTTTCACCATGCTTCGTTCACTCGCCATCAGTGCCATCTCGTTCGCCGCGACCATCCTGCTCGTCGTCGGCAGCAGCCATCCGGGTCCGGGCTTTCTGGCCTGATCCGGGTGGGACCCGGACGCCCCTAGCGCGCCACCTCGTCCTCGGGCTGGCGCGCATGCCGGCTTGAATCGCGGCAGATTAAACTGATCTTGCCGTTCGTTTCCAGGATCGCTCGGGCGACGTCGTCCATCCGCCCGATCCCGGCCAGCCGCATTTCGGATTCGACCTAGTCGCCGGTCATTCGGTCGCGGCGCAGAATGCCCTCCAGTGATTCGCCGTTCCGCACGATGACGCGCGGCTCGCCCTCCGGCGCCTTGCGGAACCGCGGGAACAGGTAACCGACCCAGTCCAGCACCACGCCTGAGAAGACGAACGGGCAGATCGCCAGCGTCGCGCCGGTCAGGCTGTAATCATTGTGCGCGATCCCCCTGCTGGATCAGAACGCCCATCGCCATCAGGGCACCACTTCGAAGGGTGCCGTCTGCCCCAGCTCGCGCTTGCCGAACAGACGGAGCAGCAAATAGACGATGACGAACATCGCGGTGGCGCGCAGCACGATATCCATCAGGGCAGCACCCTTATCCGGACGGGCGGCGCGGCGACCCGCGTGTCCCCATCGTAGAGTGCGACTTCGCCTTCGGTCCCGATCGTCAGCGGCGGATTGACCTGGCCGTCGATCTTCACCTCCAGCGTGTCGCTTGCCTTCAGCGGCCCGTGGCGGAAGCGGAAGGCGCCCGGTTTGATTTCCTCGTCCGACCCCGCCGGGACCATCGAATTGATCGTCATGTTGCGCCACAGGGCGGGCGCCACGGCGACCGTCGCGTCGATCATATCGGTTCTGTCGGTGACGACCAGCCGCATCTCGAAGAACTCGCCGTTGCGCAGACGATCGGGAATCGATGCGGTCAGCGTCGCCGCGGACACTTGGACCCGCCGCGGCGTCGTGCGGTCGCCGGCCAGCCAGCCGGTCATCGCGGTTGCGATCAGGGCGCGCGGCACCAACAGCGACATAAGGCTGACACAGGCGTGCAGCCGCTTCGGCGCAGCGTGCCGATCCGTGATACCATCAGGAGGCTCCGGAGCGGTCATTTGATATGCGAAATGAACATCTTATCGCATAGTTGCGGGGAACTCCCGCAGCGCCGGGCCGCTGAGCCGGGACGATTCAGGAGACCTGCCATGACCGCTGCCCAAGACACCGCCGAAATGGTCCACGAGGACGCGCTGCCCGGCCACGAACGCCAGTTGGAACCCAAGCCCGAATGGCAGCCGCGCTATCCCGGCTCGGGTCGACTGGCGGGCAAGGTCGCGATCGTGACCGGCGGCGACAGCGGCATCGGCCGCGCGGTCGCCGCGCTCTACGCCCGCGAAGGCGCCGACGTCGCGATCGTCTATCTGCTCGAAAGCGACGATGCCGACGATACGGTGCGGATCATCGAGGGCGAGGGCCGTCGCGGCCTCGCCATCCGCGCCGACGTCGGCAGCCGCAAGATGTGCGAGCGCGCCGTCGCTGAGACGGTCGAAGCGTTCGGCCGGCTCGACGTGCTGGTCAACAATGCCGGCGAACAGCACCCCGACGAAGACATCCGCGACATCACCGAGGAGCAGTTGCTCCGCACCTTCCAGACCAATATCTTCGGTATGTTCCACATGGTCCAGGCCGCACTGCCGCACTTGCAGGTAGGCTCGGCGATCGTGAACTGCACCAGCGTCACGATGTACCAGGGCGCGAAGGACCTGCTCGACTATTCCTCGACCAAGGGCGCGATCACCGCCTTCACCCGGTCGCTGTCGGAGAACCTGATCGGCAAGGGCATTCGGGTGAACGCGGTCGCGCCGGGGCCGATCTGGACGCCGCTCAACCCCTTCGGCGGCGCGACGCCGGAGAAATTGAAGACCTTCGGCCAAAGCACGCCGATGGGCCGCCCTGGCCAGCCCAACGAAGTCGCGCCGGCGTTCCTGTTCCTGGCGTGCCAGGATTCGAGCTACATGTCGGGACAGGTGCTGCACCCCAATGGGGGCACGATCGTTAACGGCTAGGGGCTGCACACAAACCTACCAGTCGTCACTCCCGCGAAGGCGGAAATCAATAATCGCTGGACGACGTGAGACTCACCAAGCTCAGCCAGAATTGATCCGCGCCTCTGCGGGGATGACGCTGGTGGCGGAGGGGGGATGCGCCTTCCCGCTTGCGCCCGTCCCGACTTGGTCGCACGGTGGGACGTGCTATCCGACACCGACGCCTCACCGAAATCCCCCCGTCGCCGCCGTGGCGGGGCGACGGTCGATGACGTCGCGCGGCACGCCGGCGTCTCGCCGATGACCGTGTCGCGCGTCGTCAACGGCATGGCCAACGTCCGTGCCGAAACGCGCGAGCGGGTCGCCGCTGCCATTGCCGCGCTCGACTACGCCCCGAACCTCGCCGCGCGGTTGCTCGCGAGTGCGGGCGATATCCGCCTGGGTCTGCTCTACGCCAATCCCAGCGCCGCGTATCTCAGCGCCTTTCTGCTCGGTGGACTGGAACATGCCACCGCGATCAATGCGCAACTGCTCGTCGTGCCGTGCGCCGATGCCGACGACATCGCGCAGGCCGCCGCGCGGCTGGCACGGGCTGGGGTGGACGGCGTGATCCTGCCGGCGCCCTTGTGCGACAATGTCGATGTGCAGGCGCTGGTCGCCGACGCCGCTTTGCCTGCAGTCGCGGTGGCATCCGGCGCGCCGCTCGCGTCGATGGCGGCGGTCGGGATCGATGATCAGGCTGCGGCGCGGGAGATGACGGCGCATCTGGTCGGACAGGGCCATCGCCGCATCGGCTTCATCGCCGGCAATCCCGACCAGACCGCCAGCGCGCGGCGCTTCGCCGGCTATCGTGAGGCACTCGCAGCGGCGGGGATCGCGCTCGACGACACGCTGGTGGCGCCGGGGCTGTTCTCCTACCGCTCCGGCGCGCTGGCGGCGGAGACGCTTCTGGCGCAGCCCGAGCGCCCGAGTGCGATTTTCGCGAGCAACGACGACATGGCCGCGGCATGCGTTGCCGTCGCCCACCGAATGGGCCTCGACGTGCCGCGCGACCTGAGCGTCGTCGGTTTCGACGACACTGCGCTCGCGATCGAAATCTGGCCCGAGCTGACGACGATCCGCCAGCCGATCGCCGACTTGGCCCGCACCGCGATCGACCTGCTGGTCGCGCTGATCCGCGACCGGCGGGCGGGGCGGGCGGATGCGGTGCTGGAACACCGGATCCTGCCGTTCACGCTGATCCGGCGCGGGTCGGATGGAAATTTCAGGTAGCTTCAACGCGAGCGCGACGACGGCAAAGCCGCCGTCGTCGACCGGGCCGGCGGTGCCGGCCCGCCGGCCGCGCGGCGCCGCGGGACGGAGCCGTCGCGCTGCGCGCCGACGCTCCTCGGCGCCTAGCGCGTTGGAAACCCTCGCCGCTTGAACAGCGCATTCACGTCCGGGTCGCGCCCACGGAACTGGCGGTACGCTTCCTTGCGATCGGTCTCGTTCCCCGTCGACAGCAACGTCGTGCGGAAGCGGTCGGCGGTCGCCTTGTCCCACACGCCCGCCTGCTCGAACGCCGCCCAGGTGTCGGCGTCCATCGTTTCCGACCACAGGTAGCTGTAATAACCGGCCGAATAGGCGTCGGACGAGAACAGGTGATTGAACTGCGGCAGGCGGTGCCGCATCACCATTTCCTTGGGCATGCCGAGTTCGGCCAGCGTATCGCGCTCGAATGCGGCGACGTCAGTCACCGGTGTATCGCGGTCGTGCAGCTTCATGTCGACGATCGCCGAGGAGAGGTATTCGACCGTGTCGAAGCCCTGATTGAACGTCGACGACTTCTCGATCTTGTCGACCAGCGCCTGCGGCATCGGCTGGCCCTGGGCGTTCTTGGCGTAGCGATCGAGTACGTCGCGGGTCAGCAGCCAGTTTTCGTTCACCTGGCTGGGGTATTCCACGAAGTCGCGCGGCGTGCCGGCGAGGCCGGGATAGGTCACGTTCTGCAGCAGCGAATGGATCGCGTGTCCGAATTCGTGGAAGGCGGTGTTGGCGTCGTCCAGGCTGACGAGCGTCGGCTGGCCGGGTGCGCCCTTCACGAAATTATTGTTGTTCGACGACAGCACCGTGCGGTCGCCGCCTAGCTTCTGCTGGCTGCGATAGGTGGTCGCCCATGCGCCCGATCGCTTGCCCGGCCGAGCATAAGCATCGAAGTAGAAATATCCGACGAATTTGCCGGTCTTGGTGTTCGTCACTTCGAAGGTGCGGACGTCGGGGTCGAACACGGGGATCTGCCCGGTGTTTTCCTTGAAGCCCAGATCGTACAGGCGCCCCGCGGCATAGAAGGCGCCGTTCAGGATGTTGCCGAGTTCGAGATACGGTTTGATCTCGCTCTCATCCAGGTCGTACTTCGCCTTGCGGACCTTCTCGGCGTAATAGCGATAGTCCCACGGCGCGATGGTGATGCCGGCCTTTTCGGCATCGGCCACCTTCTGCATGTCGGCGACTTCTTCCCGGACGCGGGCGACCGCGGCGGGCCAGACTCGCATCATCAGCGCCATGGCGTTGGCCGGGGTTTCGGCCATCGTGTCGTCCATGCGGAAATACGCGTGGTTCTTGAAGCCGAGCAGCTTGGCGCGTTCCTGCCGCAGCTTCAGAATCTGCGCGATCGTCGCCTTGGTGTCGTTGGCGTCGCCATTGTCACCGCGTTTCACGAAGGCGTTGAACACCTTTTCGCGCAGACCGCGATCCTTGGCATAAGTCAGCACCGGCTGGGCGGAGGACCGCGTGTTTACCACCACCCACTTGCCGGGCAGGTTCCGTGTGGTCGCGGCCGCCGCCATCGCCGCCTTCACGCTGTCGGGCACGCCGTCGAGCTGGGCTTCGCTGTCGATGACGATCCACTTTTCCTCATCCGCCAGCAATTTGCTGCCGAAGTCGGTGAAGGCGGTGGCGAGCTGCTGGTTCAGCTGCGTCACCTGCGCGCGCTGTGCGGGCGACAGCATCGCGCCGCGGCGGACGTAGCTGCGGTAGGTCCGCTCGACCAGACGCATCTGCTGCGCGTCGAGCTTGGCGGTCTTGCGGCCGTCGTAAACCGCCTTCACCTTGGCGAAGAGCAGCGGATCGAGCGTCAGTTCGTCATAGAAGGCGGCGAGCTTGGGGCTCAGCACGCGGTCGATGTCTTGTACCTCCTTGGTCGCGAGGTTCGAGGTATAGACCCCCCACATCGCGCCGACGCGGCTCATCGTCTCGCCGGCCAGTTGCAGCGGCACGATGACCGTCTGGAACGTCGGGGCGGCGCGGTTGTCGCGGATCGCGTGGATCTCGCGCCGGTATTCGGCCATCGCCGCATCATAGGCGGCGGGGAACATGGCGGGCTTCACCTTGTCCCACGGCGGCACCCCGCCGTTCGGGCCGCCCCAGGGGCGGAGCAGGATAGCGGTGTCGGCGGCCGGCGCGGCGGCGGGCGAGGTCTGGGTGGTGGCCATGACCGGGGAGGTCGTGGCGAGGAGTGCGAGCGTCAAGCGTAAGGTCATGCGGGGGCCTATGCCGATGTCAGGATGGCGCGCAGATTAACGCGTCGAATTCGCGGGTCGAGTGCGGTTCGTGGCGGGAGGCGTGCGGCTCACAAATTCCGCCCCCAGCTTGCTGGGGTAGGGGACCGCCCGGCGGAGCCGGGTGGTGGAAGGGCGGCGCGGCAAGCGCCGGACGCCGCCAGCCCCTCCATCACCGACCTGCGGCCGGCGGCCCCCCTCCCCGAGACAAGCTCGGGGAGGAATTGAGAGAAAACAGCCGGTTGACTCAATCGCAAAACGGAACAGAATAAGAACACTTATCGTTTTGCGAGTCGTGCCCCGCGTGTCCAATCCCGCCGTCATAGCCCGCCTGCGCGAGGAATTGCGAGGAATCGAAGGCGGTTCCTTTCGCCGGCGCGAGGCTCTGCCGTTCGGTATCGGCGCGATCGACGGCGTGCTGGCCTCGACCGGTTTGCGGCTCGATGCGCTGCACGAAGTCGCCGGCGCCTCGCCCGGCATGGGCGACGATGCCGCGGCGACTTTGTTCATGGCGGGCATTGCTGCGCGGGCGTGGGGGCCGGTGCTATGGGTGGTCCGCCGCCGTGACCTGTTCGCGCCCGGCCTCGCGCAGGCGGGGCTTGCCGCGCACCGCGTGATCTATGCCGAAGCACAGGACGATACCGACCTGCTGGCGATCATGGAGGAAGGTTTGCGGCATCGCTCGCTGGGCGCGGTGATCGGCGAAGCGAAGCGCGCCGGGCTTGCCGCAACGCGCCGGCTGCAACTGGCGGCGGAGGGCGGGCGGACGATCGCGCTGCTGCTCAAGCGCCACGGCCGCACGGCGGACGATCCGCTGGGCGCGCCGTCTGCCGCCGTCACCCGCTGGCGGATCGCCACGGCGCCTTCCACCCCGTTGCCCGTCGCGGGGGTGGGGCGATCGCGATGGCGGGTGGAACTGGTTCGACAAAAGGGCGGCGCCCCGGGCGCCTGGGAATTGGAGGCTTGCGATGAAACGGGTCGCTGCGCTGTACCTGCCGGAGTGGTCCGTCGAGCGGTTGCGGGCAGCGGCACAAGCCGCGCCGCATAGCGCAGGTGCGTCGGCGCGAAGCGCGACGGCACCGGTGCGTGCCGAAGGCACCGCAGCGCCCCGCACGGCCGGCGCACGCAGTGCGTCCGGCGCCGTGGGCTTCGCTCACGGCGGGACCGATGTGACTCCTTTCCGTACTCCCGCGCACGGCGGGTTGACCAGCACAGTGCACGCTCTCGCCACCCAGGCCGCCGCAGAACAGCTCAACGCCTGCTCGGTCCCCCGCGGCGGCGGCTGGCGTCCCGGCGCGCGTTGGGCCCGGGCGGAGGTGCAGGCGGCCATCGCCACGCTCCCGACACACCAGCAGCCCCCGATGCGCGAACTCGGCCGCCGCAGCGAAGCCGCCCCGCATCCGTTCAAGGCCATGCGTCCTGACGAGGGGGGATCCTCCCCGGCACGGGGAGGGGGACCAGCGAAGCTGGTGGAGGGGGGGCTCCACCAGGATTTCGCTCGCGGCACTCCCCCTCCACCACCCCTACGCGGCGGTCCCCCTCCCCGTGCCGGGGAGGATCAGCCCCTGGTCCTCGTCCACAAGACCGGCCCGCGCGTCGAAATCGCCGCCGCCTGCGCTCATGCTCGCGCGCTGGGCATCACCCGCGGCATGGCGCTGACTCAGGCGCGCGCTCAGACGCCCGGCCTTGTCGTCCACGACCATGACCCAGCCGGCGACGCCGCCGACCTCGCCGCGCTCGCGACCGTCCTCGCGCGCCGCGTGTCACCGACGGTCGCGATCGACGGCACGGCGGGCCTGCTGATCGACATCACCGGGACCGAACACCTCCACGGCGGCGAGGCGTCGATGGCGCGACGAATCGTCCGTCAGCTCGCTGCCCGTGGTTTTACCGCCCGCATTGCGGTCGCAAATTCCCCCGCCGCTGCGCACGCACTCGCCCGCTATGGCCAGGCGCGGATCGTCCATTCGCGCGATGATGCCGCCGCGCTTGCGCCGCTACCCGTGGCTGCGCTGGCGCTGAGCGAGACGCAGGTGGAGCTGCTCCGCCGCCTGGGCATCGACACGATCGGCATGTTGGCCGACGTTGCGCGCGGTCCCCTTGCCCGCCGCTTCGGCCCCGGCACCGTCGCCCGGCTCGACCAGGCGCTCGGCCGGCTGCCCGATCCGCTGACGCCCGTCGTCCCGCCCGAGCGGATCGCCATCACCCAGCGCTTCGCCGAACCGATCGCGACCGCCGAGGCGATCGAGCATTGGCTGGGCACGCTCGTCCCCCGCCTGACCGCCGAACTGGCGACCGCAGGCCTGGGCGCGCGGCGGATCGAAGTGATCGCCGACCGCGTCGACGCGGTGCAACAGCGTATCCGTATCGGCCTCGCGCGCCCGAGCCGCGACGGCGTGCACATCCTGCGCCTGCTCGTCCGCCGTATCGGCGACGTCGAGCCCGGCTATGGCATCGACGCGCTGACCCTCCACCTGCGCGCCGCAGACCGGCTGGGGCCGGAAGCGCTGGGCGCGGAACTGGCAGGGGAGACAGAACCCGATCTCGCCCCGCTAGTCGACACGCTGGCGACGCTCGGCCGCAAGTTGTGGCGTGTCCGTCCAGTCGAAAGCGATGTGCCCGAACGCAGCGCTGCGCCCGCGCCGCCGCTCGACCCGCCGACCCGCGCCGCACCCAAGCTGCAACCCGATGATGTCCGCGCGCTCGACACCCGCGCTATCGTCCCGCCCTGGCATCCCCGTTGGCCGCGTCCGGTACGCCTGCTTGCCCGGCCCGAGCGGATCGACAACGTCCTGTCGGTGATGCCCGACGGCGCGCCGCGGCGCTTCGTCTGGCGCGGCCGCACCGTTACGGTCGCGCGATCCGACGGCCCCGAACGCATCGCCGGCGAATGGTGGCGCCGTGCGGCCGAACGCACTGCCGTGCGCGACTATTTCTGCGTCGAGGACGATGCGGGCACCCGCTTCTGGCTCTACCGCCGCGGCGACGGCGAACGCGCGGAGACGGGCGACCTCAGCTGGTTCCTGCACGGGTGGTTCGGGTGAGCCTACGCTCAGCGGCGCGCGTCGATCGCCTTCACATTCCCGTCGGCTGCGTAGCGCAGGATGGGCTCATCGGCTGTCAGCAAAGCCATGTCATGATACTGCGCCGTTGCGACCATGATGCGATCCGCGGCATCCTTGTGCTGCCAATCAAGCATGACGCTGCCGACGGCAATTTCCGGAACGAGTGGACTCAGGCGAAATCCGGGTTCGGCAAGGATGCGTCGAAACCAAGCCAGAACGCCGCCTTCAAATGTCAGATTTTGACGCCTTTTAATCTGTGCGATTTCCCAGGCACAGAATGCTGGAACGATCAGACCCGTCGTGCGGGTGGCGTCGTTGATAATCGCACGAGCGTTTTGGCCGAGATTTCGATCGTCTCGAACCGCCCAAATCAACGCATGGGTGTCCAGGACGATCACCGCAGCGCCTCCCAATCGTCCGGGTCGCTTGTTGGCGCCTCATGGTCCCAGTCCGATCGATAGTCGGGGCTGCGCAGCATGCCGATCACCGATCTTCGCGGTGCCTCCGCCTTGGGCGTCACCTCCGCCACCACCTTGCCCCGCTTGGTGATGGTGATCGGCACGCCGTCGGCCTGCATCTCCTCGATCAGGCGCAGGCACTTCGCCTTGAATTCGCTGGCGCTGACGATCTTGTTCATGGCCGCTACCCCTGAAAATGTACATCTCATATAGTCATGTCGGCTGGGCGGGCCAATGACCTACAGCGAACTGCAGGTCACCACCCATTTCAGCTTCCTGCGCGGCGCGTCGTCGTGCGAGGAATTGTTCGCGCAGGCCGCGGTCATGGGCATGCCGGCCTTGGGTATCGTCGACCGCAATTCGGTCGCGGGCGTGGTGCGCGCGCTCTATTCCAGCGAGAAGGTGAAGGCCGACAGCGGCCTCGTCGTCCGCTCGATCCCCGGCTGTCGGCTCGACCTCGTCTGCGGCACGTCTCTGCTCGTCTGGCCGCAGGATACGGCGGCCTGGAGCCGACTGACCACGCTGCTCACCCGCGGCAAGCTGCGCGCGCGGCCCGAGAAGGGTGAGAAGGGGCAATGCTTCCTGCATTGGGAGGATGTCGCCGACCATACCGCCGGATTGATCGGTGCGCTGGTCGCCGACGACGTGCCGCACCGCCATGCTCTCGCCTGGATGGCCGATGTGTTCGGTCGCGATCGTGGTCATGTCTGCCTGACCCATCACCGCCGACCGGGCGATGCGCTTCGCCTGCGCGCCACGGCGGAGGCGGCGTGGGCGTATGGCCTGGCCCCGCTGGCCACGGGTGACGCGCTCTATCATCATCCCGACCGGCGGATGCTGCAGGATGTCGTCACCGCGATCCGCCACGGCTGTACGATCGACGACCTGGGCTTTGCCCGCGAACGCAGCATCGACCGGCATCTGAAGCCGCCGGAGGAGATGGCACGGCGCTTCGCCGATTATCCCGATGCGCTGCACGCAGTCGAGCGGATCGTCGAGCGATGCACCTTCGATCTGCGTAGCCTGGAGTATCAATATCCCGACGAACGGGTGATGACGGCGCACAGTCCGCAGAAGGCATTGGAAAAGCTCGCCTGGCGTGCCTTGAACAAGCGATATGATGGTCGACCGACCAAGCGCTATCGCAAGCTGCTCCGTCATGAGCTCACGCTTGTCGCGAAGATGCGATACGCGCCCTATTTCCTGACTGTTGTCGCGATCGTCGATTACGCGCGCAGCCAGAACATCTTGTGCCAGGGGCGGGGCTCTGCCGCCAATTCGATGATCTGCTTCGTGCTGGGCGTCACATCGATCGATCCGGTTCAGCACAAGCTGCTGTTCGAACGCTTCATTTCCGAGGACCGGCACGAACCGCCCGACATCGACGTCGATTTCGAGCACGAACGGCGTGAGGACGTGATCCAGTGGATCTACGACACCTATGGGCGGGATCACGCGGCCCTGACCGCCGTCGTCAGCCGCTTTCGAGCGCGTGGCGCCGTGCGTGAGGTCGGCAAGGTCATGGGTCTTTCCGAAGATATGACCGCGGCGCTCGCCGGACAGGTGTGGGGCTGGTCGGAGGAAGGCGTGAAGGATACCCACGTCGACCAGCTCAACCTGGACAAGACCGATCCGCACCTCGCGCTGACGCTGGAGTTGGCCCGCGAATTGATCGGCACGCCGCGGCATCTGTCGCAGCATCCCGGCGGCTTCGTGCTGACCCGCGACCGGCTCGATACGCTGGTGCCGATCGAGCCCGCCGCGATGGCGGATCGTCACGTCGTCGAATGGGAAAAGGCCGACATCGAAGAACTGAAGCTGATGAAGGTCGACATCCTCGGCCTGGGCATGCTCGGCTGCATGCGCCGTGCGTTCGAATTGCTCGCTGAACACAAGGGGCTGCGCCTGACGATGGCGTCCGACGAGATGCAGGTCGATTGCCCCGAGACGTTTGCCATGATCCAGAAGGCCGATACGCTCGGCGTCTTCCAGATCGAAAGTCGTGCGCAGATGTCCATGCTGCCGCGGATGAAGCCACGCGAATTCTACGATCTGGTGATCGAAGTCGCGATCGTTCGGCCCGGGCCGATCCAAGGCGACATGGTGCACCCCTATCTGCGCCGGCGCGAGGGGAAGGAGAAGATCGAATATCCGAACCATGCCCTGCGTGAAGTGCTGGAAAAGACCATGGGCGTGCCGCTGTTCCAGGAACAGGCGATGAAGGTCGCGATCGTCGGCGCGGGCTTTTCGCCCAGCAAGGCCGATAGCCTGCGCAAGGCGATGGCAACGTTCAAGTTCACCGGCGGAGTCGGTCATTTCCATGACGAACTCATTGCCGGGATGCTCAAGAATGGCATTTCGCTCGAATTCGCCGAACGCCTGGTCAAGCAGATCGAGGGGTTCGGCAGCTACGGCTTCCCCGAAAGCCACGCCGCGTCCTTTGCCAAGATCGCCTACGCCTCCTGCTGGATGAAATGCCATCACCCGGACGTGTTCTGCGCAGCGTTGCTGAATGCGCAGCCGATGGGGTTTTATGCGCCCGCGCAGATCGTACGCGACGCGCGCGAGCATGGCGTGGTGGTCGAGCCGGTGTGCATCAACGACAGCGATTGGGACACGCGGCTGTTATGCCCTCTCCCGTCGGTGGGGAGAAAACTTATCCGCTTCGCCGGTTCGGACGCCGACTGGGCGGACCTGCGCCCGATCCGCTTGGGCATGAACATGGTCGCGGGGCTGGCGCAAAACGATGCCGACGCGATCCTCGCTGCGCGCGCCGCCGGCGGTCCCTTCGCGTCCATCCCGGACGTCTTTCGTCGGTCGCGGGTCAAGCCCGCTGCGCTCGAACGGCTGGCGCGGGCCGATGCGTTTCGCTGTTTCGGCCATGACCGCCGCCAGGCGCTGTGGGCGGTAAAGGCGCTGGGCGAGAAATCGCTGCCGCTGCTCGACGCGATGGAGGTGCGCGAGCCCGCCGTCGCGCTCACGCCGCTGACCGCGGGGCGCGAGGTGGTTGAGGATTATCGGTCGACCCAGCTTTCGCTGCGCGCGCATCCCCTGTCGTTCCTGCGCCCGCGGCTGGGGCGGGCCGGCATCGTGCCGGCGTCTGCGCTCGCCGGCGTTAAGGACGGTCGCAAGGTTGAGGTCGCCGGCGTCATCCTGGTCCGGCAGAAGCCGGGATCGGCCAAGGGCGTGCTGTTCATCACCATCGAGGACGAAACCGGCGTCGCCAACGCGATCCTGTGGCCCGACCGGTTCGAGGCGCAGCGCCGCACGGTCATGTCGGCGACGATGATCGGCGTACAGGGGCGTGTGCAGAAGGAGGGGCTGGTCATCCACGTCATCGTCGATCGCATCGTCGATTACAGCTGGATGCTGCGTGAGGTCGGCGACGTTGACCTGCCACGCCTGACGACACGCGGCGATGGCGCGACGCATGGCGGCTCGCCCGACCGCGGTGATCCCGGCTGGCAACCGCGCGTCCGATCCGATTATCACAAGGCGTTCCGTACCGGTTGCGATCCCGAAGACGCCATCCCGATCAGATCCCGCGACTTTCATTGACTGATGTTGTGACCAAATTTCACGGCCGCGTGTCGAAATGAAACGCCGGACTCCCTCCCGACGCTTTTATGTAAAGCAAGAATCGCAGAAAAGCGAATGTGATTCTTAATGATTACGGAAATTACACAAAAATATACTGCCCAACATATCTATTGTTCGATGACGATTCGATTTGGCACCGTAACTCAGCCAGAAAGCTTCTGGTCGAACGATATCATGGGAGATGCTTCATGCGTACACTTACGACTGCTGAAATCGCGCCCGTTTCGGGCGGTGGTCTGCTGGGCTTCGGCGCCGGGCTCAACTTGGGCGCGGCCTTGGGATTGGGTTCGCGCACCGGTGTCGGGCTCGGCGTGGGGGCGGGCGTCGGCGTCGGTGTCGGATCGAAAGTCGGCGTCGGCGCGTCGGTCGGTCTCGGTCTGGGCCTGGGTCTGGGCGGCGGCCGCCGCTGCTAAGACCCGCCGAGCGGGGCGCGGTCCATCCCGTTCGCGCCCCATCGCCCCGATGCTGCGGTCGCCGGCATTGAGCCCGGCGGCCGCAGTCGCCATGTCGGCGCCATGACGGAAAGCCTTCCGCGCAAGATCATCCACATCGACATGGACGCCTTCTATGCGTCGGTGGAGCAGCGCGACGATCCGTCGTTGAAGGGCCAGCCGGTCGCGGTCGGATCGCCCAACGCGCGCGGCGTGGTGGCTGCGGCTTCTTACGAAGCCCGCGCATTCGGGGTGCGCTCGGCGCTGCCATCGGTCACCGCGCTCAGGCGCTGTCCCCAGTTGGTGTTCGTTCGCCCACGCTTCGACGTGTACAAATCGGTGTCGCGTCAGATCCACGGCGTGTTTGCCGAATTCACGCCGATTATCCAGCCGCTGTCGCTCGACGAGGCGTATCTGGACGTCACCGCCAATCTGGCCGGGCTGCCGACCGCCTGGGCGACGGCCAAGGCGATCCGCCGGCGCATCTTTCAGGAAACCGGCCTGACCGCGTCGGCGGGCATCTCGTACAACAAGTTTCTGGCGAAGCTCGCGTCGGACCATCGCAAACCCAACGGCCAGTTCGCGGTGACGCCGGACATGGGCGCGGCCTGGGTCGAGACGCTGCCGGTCGCGCGCTTTCACGGCGTCGGCCCGGTCACCGCGGCAAAGATGGAGCGGCTGGGCATCCGCACCGGGGCCGACCTGCGCAATTGCTCAATGGAATTCCTGCGCGCGAATTTCGGAAGCTCGGCCGGCTGGTATCATGCCATCGCGCGCGGTGAGGACGACCGCCCGGTCAATCCCGACCGCGTACGCAAGTCATCGGGCTCGGAGACGACCTTCAACCGCGACCTGATCGAGGCGGCCGAAATCGAAGGCGGGGTTCTGGAGATGGCCGCCGACGTGTGGCGCTGGTGCGAGACGGCCGGCGCGTTCGGGCGGACGGTGACGGTGAAGGTCAAATACAGCGACTTCCAGCAGATCACGCGCAGCCAGACGCTGTCGTTGCCGGTCGACAGCCACGACGGTTTGCGCGCAGCGGCGCTGGGGCTGATCCGGTCGGTACTGCCTGCGGTTAAGGGCATCCGGCTGGTCGGGGTGACTGTGTCGAACTTCGCCGCGCGCGAGGAGGGGGCGTTGCCGTTGTTCGGGTGACGACGTTGAGCGAGTTGTCCATCCGTCATTCCAGCGAAGGCCGGAATCAAGTCTGGCTGGCCATGATGAGTCTCACGACGTTCAGCGACTATTGATCCCCGCCTTCGCGAGGATGACGTTCAAGGTCGAACATCATCAACGCATGCCGCTGTGGGCTCAATCTCGCCGCTTCGCGATGTTTCCGCAGCTCACCGGGCCCGTACCGGCGACCTTGCATGCCGCTTTCCCGAGAATCTCGACCGGCCCTTGCCCGCGGGCATAGACCTCCGCCGTGTACCGCACCGTCGCCTTCGCCGCGCCGACGCTTTGCCAGTCGACCGTCAGCGCGTCGATCGTCGCGGCGCTGGCGTCGATCGATCCTGCGCCATTGGCGATGAACTGCGCGCGCCGCGCGGTGCCGGCGAGCGTGATGGCGCCGCTGCCGACGATGCCCGCGTCAAGCGTGTCCGCCGTCACCGTGCCGACCGTGATCGATCCGGCGCCAAGCAATTGGAGCGTGGTTCGCTGCCCGGTCAGGCGATCGACGGTCAGCCGCGCGCCGCCCTGGACGCTGGCCGAGCGCACCGCCGGGACCCGCACGACGATGCGCGGCGAAGCGGTCGTGGTCCCGGGGTAGCCGCCCCATTTCTCGAGTCCCGCGGTGACGACCAACGTGCGGCTCTCGACCCGCACCGCCACCGTATCGAAAGATCGCCCCGATCCGGTCGCGATCGCAGTCGGCGCACCGCCGGTGGTAACCGTCACCTCATACGGCCCCTCGATGCGGATCGCGTCGAAGTCGGTCAGCATGTAGCGTCGCTCGTCGGCGTGCGCGGAACCGGCTGAGGCGAAGATGGTGATGGCGGAAAAGGCGCTGCGGACGATCATGGCGGGACGGTCGCACCTCGCCGGACGATCCGCAAGCGGTCAGGGAGCGTGTGCCCTCCGACCGACCTTGCCGATCAGCTACACCGGATGTCGCCCGACCCCATCTTCGTCGAATCGCACCGCGCGCCGCCGGTCAGCGTCACGTCGCCCGATCCCATCACGCTGACCTTGGCCGATCGGCTGACTTCGGCGGCGACATTGCCCGACCCGGCGATCGAGATTTCGGCCTCCGCTGCCTTCAGACGCGCTGCCTGGACGTTGCCCGATCCGGCAATGTTAACGTCCAGCTTGCCGACCTGGCCCGCCGCATCGACATTGCCCGATCCGGCCAGATCGACCTCGATCCCCTCGGCATCGACGCGCGCGAGGCGCAGGTTGCCCGAGCCGGCGAGACTCGCATCGAACGTCTTGGTTCGTGCCGTGTCGACCGACATGTTGCCCGATCCGGCAAGCGACGCGCCTTCGATCGCGGGCATCGTCACATAGACCTTCACGCCCTTGCCGCGGCTGATCGACCAGCCTTTCTCGCGCTTGCGGCCGACAAGCAGGGTCGATCCGTCGCGGCGGATGTCGAGCTTGTCGAGCTGATCGGCCGGCCCCTCCGCGCGCACCGAAAAGGCGGGACCGACGCGGACATCGACGTCGTCGGCGCCGGCCAGTTCGACCTTGCTAAAATCGGTGACCTGGAAGCTGCGCGCGGTGCCGCTGCCGGTTTCGGGGGCGGGGTCGCCCTTGTTCGATCCATTGGCGATGCCGCACGCGGCAAGGGGCAGGGCTGCCAGGACCATCAGAAACCGCATGTCGACTCTCCCGTTTGTGTATTGTTCAAATAATACACAAACGCACACCGCGCAAATGAAAAGGGGCGACCGTCGCCGGCCGCCCCGTTCGATTGCGATCCTGCCGAAGCGATCAGGCGAGCGCCTTTTCCTTCGCATAGGCCGGCGCCGCGGCCTTCAGGATGTCGATGATCTTGACCAGCGCCTTGGGCTCGTCGACCTCTTCCATCGCGGCGAGTTCGCGCGCCAGGCGGCTGGCGGCGGCTTCGAAGATCTGGCGTTCCGAATAGCTCTGTTCGGGCTGGTCATCGGGGCGGAACAGGTCGCGGACCACTTCGGCGATCGACACCAGGTCGCCCGAATTGATCTTCGCTTCATATTCCTGCGCGCGGCGCGACCACATGGTCCGCTTGACCTTGGGCTTGCCCTTCAGCGTTTCCATCGCCTCGCGCATCGTCTTGTCCGACGACAGCTGGCGCATGCCGACGCTTTCCGCCTTGTTGGTCGGAACGCGCAGCGTCATTCGTTCCTTTTCGAAGCGCAGCACATAGAGTTCAAGTTGCATGCCAGCGATTTCACTACGCTGGAGTTCGATCACACGGCCGACGCCGTGCTTGGGGTACACGACATAATCGCCGACATCGAAGGACAATGCCTTGGCAGCCATTGGTAACCTTTCCGTGGTCGTCGTCCCGAAAGCAT
>CAJYOI010000001.1 GCA_913776045.1 uncultured Sphingomonas sp. | reverse complement strand
TCCTCGCCCTCCGCCATCACGCGGATCAGCGGTTCGGTGCCTGACTTGCGGATCAGCAGCCGGCCCTTGCCCTCCAGCTCGGCTTCGGCCGCGGCGATGACTGCCTTGACCGTGTCGTTCTCCAGCGGCTGGCCGCCGGAGAAGCGCACGTTCTTCAATAATTGCGGCAGCGGCTCGAAGCGGCGCAGCACCTCGCTCGCCGGGGCGCCCGCGCGGACGACTTCGGCGAGCACCTGAAGGGCTGCGACCAGGCCGTCGCCGGTCGTCGCATAGTCGCTGAGGATGATGTGCCCCGACTGTTCGCCGCCGACGTTATAGCCCGACGAGCGCATCTTCTCGAGCACATAGCGGTCGCCGACCGCGGTGCGGACGAGGCCCAGGCCCTGCGCCGCCAGATGGCGTTCGAGGCCGAGGTTCGACATGACCGTCGCGACCAGGCCACCGCCCTTCAGCCGGCCCTGCCGCGCCCAACCGCTGGCGATGGTCGCCATCAACTGGTCGCCATCGACGATCTGGCCGGTTTCGTCGACCACGATCAGCCGGTCGGCGTCGCCGTCGAGCGCGATGCCGATGTGCGCGCCGCTGGCGACGACCGTCTCGCACAGCGTCAGCGGTGCCGTGGAGCCCACCTGGTCGTTGATGTTGCGGCCGTTCGGGGTGACGCCGATCGCGATGACTTCGGCGCCCAGTTCCCACAGCGCGGACGGGGCAACCTGATAGGCGGCGCCGTTCGCGCAATCGACGACGATCTTCAGCCCGTCGAGCGTCAGGTTGCTCGGGAAGGTCGTCTTGGCGAAGTGGATGTAGCGGCCCTGCGCGTCATCGACGCGGCGCGCGCGGCCGATGTCGGCGGCCGGCGCCAGGTCGACATGACCGTCGATGCCCTCCTCGATTGCGGCTTCGTCGGCATCCGACAGCTTGTAGCCGTCGGGTCCGAACAGCTTGATACCGTTGTCGAAGAACGGATTGTGGCTGGCCGACAGCATCACCCCCATGTCGGCGCGCATCGACGCGGTCAGCATCGCGACCGCCGGCGTCGGCATCGGGCCCAGCAGGACGACGTCCATGCCCACGCTGGTGAAGCCCGCAACCAGCGCCGATTCGAGCATATAGCCCGACAGGCGCGTGTCCTTGCCGATGACGACGCGGTGGCGGTGGTCGCCGCGCAGGAAGTGCTTGCCCGCCGCCATGCCGACCTTCATCGCCATTTCGGCGGTCATCTTGTCGGCGTTGGTCAGGCCACGAATGCCGTCGGTGCCGAAATATTTCCTTGCCATCGTCGCTGTTTCCGCAACCTTGTCGCCTGTGGGTCGGCTCGCCATAGCGCGGGGCCTGGGGAGAATCGAGTTATGTCGCAAGCCACCCGTATCCTGATCGCGCTCGTCGGCGGGCTCGTGCTGGGCATCCTGCTCGCGCGGGTCGCGCCGTCGGCGGACGCGGTGGGCGTAGCGATCGCAGAGCCGGTGGGGACGATCTGGCTGCATGGGCTGCAGATGACGATCGTGCCGTTGGTCGTCGGCCTGCTGGTCACCGGCATCGCCGCGACCGCAGAGGCCGCCAAGGCCAGTCGTCTCGCGACCCGCGCGCTGATCGTGTTCATCGCCCTTTTGTGGACGTCGTCGGCATTGTCGGCGGCGATCTTCTTCGCGATCACGCATCTCTTCCCGCTGGGGCCGGACGCCGCTGCGGCGCTGAAGGGCGCGGTCGCGAGCGCGAGCGAGGTCGGCCAAGTGCCGCCATTCAGCGAATTCCTGGTCGCGATGGTGCCGACCAACCCGCTGGCCGCGGCCGCCAACGACGCGTTCCTGCCGCTGATCGTGTTTACGGTCGCGTTCGCGTTCGCCGTCACGCGCCTGCCCGACGAGCCGCGCAAGCTGTTGACCGGCGTGTTTCAGGCAGTGGCGGATGCGATGCTGATCGTCATCGGCTGGGTGCTGTGGCTGGCGCCGGTCGGCGTCTTCGCGCTGGCGTTCGCGGTGGGGGCGAAGGCGGGGACGGCGGCGTTCGGCGCGCTCATCCACTATGTGCTGACCGTGACCGCATGCGGCGCGGGCGTGACATTGCTCGCGTTTCCGGTCGCGATCATCGGCGGACGGCTGGGTCTGGGCAGCTATCTGCGCGCGATGACCCAGCCGGCGGCGGTGGCCGTCTCGACGCAGTCGTCTCTCGCGTCGCTGCCGGCGATGCTGCGCGCGAGCGAGAAACTGGGGCTTCCGGTTGCGACGTCGGGCGTCGTCCTGCCGCTGGCGGTCGCGATCTTTCGCTTCACCGGGCCGGCAATGAATCTGGCCGTGGCGCTCTATGTCGCGCATATCTTCGGCGTCGAGCTGACCGCGGGGCAGATCGCCATCGGCATCGCCGCGGCGGCTGTCACGACGATGGGCGCGGTTAGTTTGCCGGGCACGATAAGCTTCGTGTCGTCGATCGCGCCGATCGCGCTGGCGATGGGCCTGCCGATCGGGCCGCTGGCGCTGCTGGTCGCGGTGGAGACCTTCCCCGACATCATGCGGACGCTCGGCAACGTGATGATGGACGTCGCCGCGACCTCTGCCATCGGGCGGCGATCGGGCGTGGCGAAGACCGAGGCCGACGCGATCCTGGCGCAGGCGCCGGAGTGACCCGCCTCCACGCGGTGCGCGCGGACATCACCCGCCAAGCGGTCGATGCGATCATCAACGCGGCCAATTCCTCGCTGTTGGGCGGCGGCGGAGTGGATGGCGCGATCCACCGGGCGGCGGGGCCGGAATTGCTGGCCGAGACGCGGACGCTGGGCGGTTGTCCGCCGGGCGAGGCGCGGCTGTCGCGCGGCTATCGGCTTCCGGCGAAGCATGTGATCCATACGGTCGGGCCTGTGTGGAACGGCGGCGGTCGCGGCGAGGCGGAGGTGCTGGCCGGTTGCTACCGCAGCTGCTTCGCCATCGCCGCGCGGGAGGGCTTCGCGACGCTGGCGTTCCCGGCGATCAGTACTGGCATCCACGGCTATCCGGCAGAGCCTGCGGCGGAGATTGCCGTGCGCGAGACCCAGGCGGCACTGGCGGCGAATGCGGCGTTGGCGTGCGTGACGTTCGCGCTGTTTTCTGACGATCAGCTGGCGATCTACGATGCGTTGCTAGATTAGGCCGAGGGGCAACCTGTAGCCCCTCCCCTTGAGGGAAGGGTTGGGGTGGGGCGGTGCTGCGTACGTCTTGCTCGCGGATAGGCTCCACTCCCGGCCCCTCCCCTGAAGGGGAGGGGAGGAATAAAAGCTCAGCACGAGCGCGAGAATGCCCTACCTCGGCGCCACCGCCTCTTCATCCTCATCCGGCGCACGCCGATCCTCACGCCGCGGCGGGGGCGCATCGCGGCGCCGGTCGCTCGGGGCAACCGCGAAGCTGCCGTCGCGGCCCAGGCGGACGTTGAGGCCCAGACCCTCGATCTCCGCCGCTGGCGGTGTGGTGGTATCCTCCATGTAGACGGGCCCCTCGGGATCCTCGAACCCCTCGATCAGATTGCCGAGCGGATCCTCCGCTTCCTCGACCACCGGTGGTGGCGGTGCGGAGACGCCCAGCGCCTCGATCATGAAATCGCGCCAGATGCGCGCGGGGATTCCGCCGCCCGCGAGCCCCGGGTTGGGCGAATTGTCATCGTTGCCGACCCAGACGCCCGCGACCAGCCCCTGCGCATAGCCGACGAACAGCGCGTCGCGGCTGTCCTGCGTCGTGCCGGTCTTGCCGAAGCCGGTGATGCTGAGCGCCGCCTGCGTGCCCGTCCCGCTGGCGATCGAGCGCGATAGCAATTCGCGCATCCCCTCCAGCGTCTTCTCGTCGATCTGCGTCCGCCGCCCTCGCCAACGATCGATGAAGCCCGGCTCTTCCTCCGCCGACAGGCCGCGTGCGCGCACCGGATATTCGCCCGCGGCGATCGCGGCATAGGCGCTGGTCAGTTCGAGCAGCGACATCGACGACGTGCCGAGCGCGATCGAGGCTTCGTTGGCGATCGGGCTGGTCACACCCAGGTCGCGCGCGGCGCGGATCACGTTCGACACGCCGACCTCCTTGGTCAGGCGTGCGGCCGCGACGTTCGACGATTTGGCGAAGGCGCGCGCGAGGCTGATCGTCCCGGCATAGCGGCCGTCCGAATTCTTCGGGCTCCATTCGCCGATCGTGACCGGCGTGTCCTCGACGGTGCTCTCGGGCGTCATGCCGGAACGGAGCGCGGCCAGGTAAACGAACAGTTTGAAGGTCGATCCCGGCTGGCGTTTGGCCTGTACCGCGCGGTTGAACGGCGACTTGCGGTAATCCTTGCCGCCGACCATCGCGACGACGGTGCCGTCGGGGCGCATCGCGACGAGTGCGGCCTGCGCCTCGCGCAGACCGGCGCGTTTGATCGCGCGTTCGGCGGCGCGTTGCATCCGCTGGTCGAGCGTCGTGGTGACGGTCAGCTCGCTTGCGATCTCCCCCGCCCGGTCGCGGGCCTGGGGCAGGACCCAGTCGGCGAAATAGGTGCCCGAGGGCAGATCCTTGGTCCGCTCGACGTTCAGGCGCGCCGGGCCGACATCGGCGGCTTCCGCCTTGGTCAGGAAGCCGCTTTCGACCATCGCGCCGACGACAAGCTTCTGCCGTGCCCGCGCGCCGCTCAAGTTGATCGTCGGCGCAAGCCGCGACGGTGCCTTGACCAGACCCGCCAGCAGCGCGGCCTGCGCGACGCTCAGCTGTTCGGGCCGCTTGCTGAAATAATGTTTCGCCGCGGCCGACAGGCCATAGACGTTGTCGCCGAAATAGGCGTTCGAGAGATAGCGGCTGAGGATTTCGTCCTTGGTCAGCCAGGCCTCCAGCCAGAACGAAATCATTAGCTCGCGCGCCTTGCGGCCGAAGGTGCGGTCGGACGACAGGAAGGCGTTTTTGGCGAGCTGCTGGGTAATCGTCGACCCGCCCTCGCGCATGCCGCCGGCGCGGGCGTTGTTCCACATCGCCCGCGCAATGCCGCGGGGAGAGACGCCCCAGTGCGAATAAAATCGGCGATCCTCGATGGCGATGAACGCTTCGGGAATATGCTTGGGCAGAGTGCGCACGTCGACCGGCGCGCCGATGACCGCGCCGCGCCGCGCGATCGGGGTCTTGCCGTCGCTCGCCAGCAGCGTGATGCTCGGCGGCGTCGGGGGTTTGAGCGAGCGCGACAGCGGGGCGGTGACCGCCAGCCAGATAATCGCGATGACCAGGAGGACGATGAACACGCCCGTCCCGCGCACGAACCAGCGGCCCCAGCGGATGCGGCGCTTGGGTGCAGCGGGGGGATCGAACCGCATGCCATCGCCGGGCGGGGGCGGCGCAGGCGGCGTGCTGCCGGTGGAGAGTTTCCCGGTGCGCGCGAAATTGGCGAAGGGGTCGTCGTCCGACGGGCCAGTGCGGCGGTCGGACGGATCGAACGGCGGACCCAGATTCATGCTACTGTATTAACAACCTAATACGCGGCCCGCAAGCCGCTCACCTCAAGCTTCCAGCTCGATGTCCCAATACAGCCAGTCGCGCCACGTGTCGTGCAGGTAATTGGGCGGGAAGCTGCGGCCATGTTCCTGCAACTGCCAGCTGGTCGGGCGGATCGGCTGGAAGTGGAGCGGCATCTTCGCTTCGCCGGGTGTCCGGCCGCCCTTGCGCAGATTGCACGGCGCGCAGGCGGTGGCGACATTCTCCCAGGTCGTGCGGCCACCCTGGGCGCGCGGGATGACGTGGTCGAAGGTCAGGTCGTGGCCGGTGCCGCAATATTGGCAGGCGAAACGGTCGCGCAGGAACAGGTTGAAGCGGGTGAAGGCCGGGAAGGCCGACGGCTTCACATATTGCTTGAGCGCGATGACCGAGGGGAGCTTCAGCGCCGCGGTCGGGCTGCGCACCTCACGTTCGTAATGCGACACGATGTCGACACGATCGAGGAACACCGCCTTCACCGCGGTCTGCCACGGCCAGATCGACAGCGGATAATAGCTGAGCGGGGTATAGTCGGCGTTGAGCACCAGCGCCGGGCAACTGTCCGGGTGTCTGAGCAGATCGGGATGAAACATATGTTCCCCTCGCGCGTCACTGACGGCGTCATCGGTGCCAGCGATGACAAGAGCATGACAGCATGGGCGGCGGCCCCCGGTCAAGCGCTGGCGTCACGCGGCGGCTGCGCTATGAGGTCGCGCAAAGGAGAGATTTTCCATGAAGACGATCGGAGTCATCGGGGCCGGGCAGATGGGCGCAGGGATCGCGCAGGTGTCGGCGGCGGCCGGATATCGCGTACTGCTGTCCGACGTCGATCTGGCCCGTGCCGAGGGCGGCAAGGCGGGAATCGCCAAGCAGCTCGATCGGCAGGTGACGAAGGAAAAGATCACCGCGGACGTGCGCGACACGACCTTGGCCAACATCGAACCCGTCGGCGATGTGGCCGCGATGGGCGCGTGCGACCTGGTGATCGAGGCGGCGACCGAGCGTGAGGAGATCAAGCGCAAGATCTTCGATACCGTCGGCAAGGGAATGCGCAGCGACGCGATCCTCGCCAGCAACACATCCTCGATCCCGATCACGCGGCTGGCGCAGGCGTCGCCCGATCCGGCGCGGTTCATGGGCGTGCATTTCTTCAATCCCGTACCCGTGATGGGCCTGATCGAGCTGATCCGGGGCCTGGCGACCAGCGACGCGACGGTGCAAGCGGTCGAGGCATTCGGGCGGACGCTGGGCAAGGAGATCGTCCACGCCAACGACGCGCCGGGCTTCATCGTCAACCGCGTGCTGATGCCGATGCTGAACGAGGCGTGCTTTGCACTCGGCGAAGGCGTCGCTACGATCCGCGACATCGACACGGCGATCACGCTCGGATTGAACCATCCCATGGGGCCGTTCACGCTCGCCGACTTCATCGGGCTCGACACCTGCCTGGAAATCACCCGCGTGCTGTTCGAAGGGACCGGCGACCCCAAGTTCCGGCCTGCGCCGCTGCTGGTGAAGTATGTCGAGGCCGGCTGGTACGGCCGCAAAACGGGCCGCGGCTTCTACGACTATACGGGACCCGAGCCCGTGCCGACGCGTTGATCGCGCCATGTCCCTCGACGACACCATCATCCAGACGCCCGATGGTCCGATGACCTATGGCGAATGGAAGAAGAAGAATCCGGTGCAGGTCCCTTCGCGTCGGACGAAGGGCAAGGACCTGCCCAACAAGGTGAAGATCCGGACGGACGAGTGAGCCATGTGCTGCTCCGGCGAAGGCCGGAGCATTGTTCGGTCGGCCGCAGGTAAACGCCTCGTAACCCTGTCCCAGCGCGGAACACCCGGAAATCCTTCCTTTTCTTGACGCCTTCGAAAGACGATCTGTCGCATGACAACAGGTCACGGCGAAGGATTCGAAGGCGATGGTGAGCACCGCGACATGGGTGAAACGGGTCGGGCTGACGCTCGGCTGTTGCGCGAGCTTCCTCGGCGCTGCTCACATCGCCGACCGCATGACGACGGGGGCCGGGGCAGTTGCGCCGGTCGCAACGTCCGCTGCGCCACAGCCGGTGGTCGCCGCGGCACCCGCGCCCAAGCCCGCGATCCAGCCTGCGGCTGCGCCCGCGCCGGTCGACCCGTCGGCCTATGTCGTGAAAAGCGTGCTGAGCGTCGGCAAACCGTTCGTCCACGGCGACTGGTATTGGGACGAAAGCGCCGCGCCTGCGACCAAGGGCGGCAAGATCGTCGTGACGGTCGACCTGAAGGCGCAGGTCCTGTCGGTGTTCCGCGACGGGCACGAGATCGGCACCGCGGTGATGATTTACGGCGCCGATTCGAAGCCGACCCCCTTGGGCGTGTTCCAAGTCAGCTTCCGCAAGGCGCAGCATGTGTCGAGCCTCTATGGCGCACCGATGCCCTACACGCTTCGCCTGACCAACGACGGCGTGTCGATTCACGGCAGCGAGGCGATGCGCCCCGATGCCGCCACCCACGGCTGCGTCGGCGTGCCGATCGCATTTGCCAGGAAGCTGTTCGGCGCGGTGAAGCTGGGCGACACCGTGATCGTGACCAATGGCGAGATGCTGAGCCAGGGTGAGGCGATCAAGGCGGCGTGAGCCCGAACGTGGGCGGTCAGTGACGTGGCTCGAACGCCAATTCCAGCGTGCCCCCGACCGGCACTGCCTCCCACGCCGCCGTCAGGTCCGCCATCCTCGCGCGAATCGCGTCGATCGTCGCGGCATCCACTGCCAGCGCCGTGCAGCCCCGCGCCGCGCACGTCACGGCATACAGCGCGATCATCTCGTCCGCCGGCGTCGTGCCGCCCGACCAGCCGTCACCTTGGATAACCTCGACCAGCCGCTCGACGCCGTCGCTCTCCACCTCGGCGCCCATGGTAAAGTCCGCCGCCTCACCCGCCGCCACCCGGCCCAGAAAACCGCGCGCGTCGAGCACGCTTTCGACCGCATAGTGGACCATGTCGTGCGGAATGATCCGCTGCTTGGGGCAATCGATCGTCTCTTGCCGACGATCGGCCCGGTGGATCGTCAGCAAGTCGTGCTTCCCCGCACCCTTGGCGAAGACCAGCCTCACCCGATCAGCAGGCCCGCCAGCGCCGCCGACATCAGATTCGACAGGCTGCCCGCGATCAGCGCCTTGATCCCGAGCTGCGCGATCACAGGGCGCTGGTTGGGCGCCAGATTGCCGGTCACCGCCATCTGGATCGCGATCGACGAGAAATTGGCGAAACCGCACAACGAGAACGTCACGATAGCGACGGTCGCCGGCGACAAGACGCCCTGGATCTTGCTGAGTTCGATGAACGATACGAATTCGTTCAGTACGATCTTCGTGCCGAACAGCCCGCCGGCGACGCCTGCTTCGTTCCACGGCACGCCCAGGATGAACATGACCGGTTGGAAGACATAGCCGAGCAGCATCTGGAAGCTGAGTTCGGGATGCCCGAACCAGCTGCCGATCCCCGCAAGCAACCCGTTGGCGAGCGCGACCAGCGCGACGAAGGCGAGCACCATCGCGCCGACCGCGACGGCCAGCTTGACGCCGGTCTGCGCGCCCTGTGCGGCGGCCATGATGATATTGGCGGGCTTTTCCTCGTCGTGGCTCGCCTCCGCGATCGGCTCGCTGCCTTCGATCTCGGGAGTCACGGCGCGGGTGTGCGGTTCGGTCAGCGCGACGGCTTCGTCCGCCGTATCACCGAGGGGCAGCTCGCCCTGGCGCGGCTCGACGTCGGGCATGATGATCTTCGACATCAGGATGCCGCCCGGCGCCGACATGAAGCTCGCCGCGAGCAGGTACGGCAGCAGTTGCTCGCCGATCATGCTGGCGTAGGCGCCCAGGATCGTGCCCGCGACGCCCGCCATGCCGACCGTCATCACGGTGAACAGCTGCGATGGCGTCAGGCTGGCGAGATAGGGGCGGATAACCAGCGGACTCTCCGATTGGCCGACGAAGATGTTCGCTGCCGACCCAAGCGATTCGACCTTGGTGATCCCCGTCACCAGCTGGATCGCGCCGCCCACCCATTTGATGATGAGCTGCATGACGCCGAGGTAATAGAGGATCGAGATCAGCGAGGCGAAGAAGATGATGACCGGCAGCGCGGCGATCGCGAAGCTGTTCGCCCCCATCGTGGGACCTGCCAAAGGCCCGAAGATGAAGTCGGTCCCGGCCTTCGCATAGCCCAGCAGGTTCGCGACGCCATGCGACATGCCCGCGATGACAGACTTGCCCCAGCTGGTCGCGAGCACCAGTACCGCAAAGCCGGCCTGAAGCGCAAAGGCCGGGCCGACGACGCGCAGACGGATCGCCCGGCGATTGTTCGACAGCGCGAAGGCGACCAACAGAATGACGACGATACCGGCTAGGCCGATCAGATTATGCTGCACGTAAACGCCCACCCCTGGGAACACATAAGTCTCCAGCATGGCAGAGGTTTGCGCGCCGCGACAGGGGTTTGTGTGTCCCCGGGCCCGCATCTATCGATCGTTCTGCCGGATCACGTCCGGCATGACAGAAGAGAGGGGCTTTCCCCATCCAAAAAATCGGCTAGCGTTCGCGCGATGGAAACGACCCCATCACGCACCCTTCCGCTCTCGCTCTTCGTCTTCGCGCTGTTCTACGGCGGCATGGTCTGCATCGCGGGCGTGCTCGGCAACAAGCAGGTCGGTCTGGGGCCGCTCGCGGTCGAGGCGGGGATCTTCGCGTTTCTGCTGCTCGTCGTCACCTCCAGCGCGGTCGCCGAACTGCACGGCGCGACCTGGGCGAATCGATTGGTCCGGATCGGTTTCGTGCCGCTGATCGTCTCGCTGCTGCTCTCGCTGCTCGTCTACGCGCTCCCCGCCTCGGCCGAGATGCGCGCCGACCGGCCCGAAGCGCTGGCGGCGATCGAGGGCATCCTGTTTTCGACCTGGCGGATCTGGATCGGCGGGATCATCGCCTATGGCATCTCGCAGTCGCTGAACGTGACGATCTTCGCCGCGCTGAAGGGACAGGAAGGGTCGAAGCTGCTGTGGTTCCGCTCGGCAGTCGCGGGCGTGCTCAGCCAGATCGTCGATACGGTCGTGTTCGTCGCGATCGCCTTCTACGGCGAATTCCCGATCGGCGGGCTGCTGGTCGGGCAGATGCTGGCGAAGGTCGTGCTGTCGGCGCTGCTGGTCCCGCCGCTCATTTATGTCGCGGTGGCGCTCGGGCGGCGGCTCGACCGGCAGGCGTGAAATCCGGGGTTGGGGAACCGCGGGCGCGGCTCTAAAGGGCGCGCATGACCGATCACGCCCCATCCCCCGCGATGCTCGCGAAGGCGGAAACGCTGACCGAGGCGCTGCCGTATCTGCAACGCTACACCGGCAAGACTTTCGTCGTGAAATACGGCGGCCATGCGATGGGCGATCCCGAACTCGCGCGCGATTTCGCCGAGGACGTGACGCTGCTGAAGATGGTCGGGATCAACGTCGTCGTCGTCCACGGCGGCGGGCCGCAGATCGGCGCGATGCTGAAGCGCCTGGGCGTCGAATCGCGCTTCCACGACGGGCTGCGCATCACCGACAAGCCGACCGCGGAGATCGCGGAAATGGTGCTGGCGGGATCGATCAACAAGGAAATCGTCGCCTGGATCGCGAGTGCGGGTGGCCGCGCGGTCGGAATTTCGGGCAAGGACGCGAACCTGGTCGTCGCCGAAAAGGTGACGGGGCGCGAGGCCGATCCGCTCCAGGGGATCGAACGCCACGTCGATCTGGGATTCGTCGGCGAGCCTAGCCAGGTCGATCCCACGATCCTGACCAGCCTGTCGGCGCAAGGGTTCATCCCCGTCGTGGCACCCGTCGCGCTGGGCGCGGACGGGCACACCTACAACGTCAACGCCGACACGATGGCGGGCGCGATCGCGGCCGAACTGCGCGCCGCGCGCTTCTTCCTGCTGACCGACGTGCCGGGCGTGCTCGACAAGGACAAGCAGCTGCTGACCGACCTCGACCCCGCCGCGATCGCGGGGCTGCGTGCGGACGGCACGATCACCGGCGGCATGATCCCCAAGCTGGAAACCTGCGTCGCCGCGGTCGAGGGCGGAGTGGATGCCGCCGTCATCCTCGACGGACGCATTCCGCACGGGATGTTGCTGGAGATCTTCACCGAGCGGGGCGCGGGGACCTTGGTCCGGCGCTGACACGCGCTATATTGATGTAAGACAGCTTTCCAGGGAACGCCTTACGTGACGACGATTCTCGAAATCCTCCAGATCCTTTTGAACCTCGTATGGTGGATCATCATCGTCCAGGCGATCCTGTCGTGGCTGATCGCGTTCAACGTCATCAACACGTCGAACGACCTGGTCCGCAACGTGTGGCAGGCGCTGCAGGTGATGACCGAGCCGCTATACCGCCCGATCCGCCGCGTGCTGCCCGATTTCGGCGCGCTCGACCTGTCGCCGGTGGTGGTGCTGATCATCCTGGCGATCCTCGACGTCATCATCCGCAACCAGCTGATCGCCGCCTACACCGGCGCTTGAGCGACTTCGTCCTGGCGGTGCGCGTCACCCCGCGGTCCTCGCGTGCCAGCCTGGAGCCGGGGCGGGATGGCGGCGCGCTGGCGGCACGCGTGACGGCGCCGCCGGTCGACGGCGAAGCGAACGAAGCGGTGATCGCGCTGGTGGCGAAGGCATTCGGCGTGCCGAAGCGTGACGTGCGGATCGTCGGCGGTGAGACGTCGCGAGAGAAGCGCTTGGCGATCGCGGGTGATAAAGACGCGCTGGCGGCGATCGCGGCGCGGCTCGCAAGCGCCTGACCCTTCACCGTCGTTCCCGACGATCTCCGCCGTCATCCCCGCGCAGGCGGGGATAAATAGCCGCCGAAGCCAGTGAGTCCCAGGACGTTCAGCCGGAATTTGTCCGCGCCTTCGCGGGAATGACGATCGATAGGTCGGTCTCTGCGTGCGACGGCTGGCGAATGCGGCAACGCCCCTCTATGAACGCCCGCATGACGGAACGGATCATAGATGGAAAGGCGGCCGCGGCCGCTCTCAGGGCTCGCGTAGGCGAGGCGGCGGCGGCGTTCGAGGCGGCGAGCGGGCGCAAGGCGGGCCTGGCGGTCGTGCTGGTCGGCGAGGACCCGGCGTCGGCGGTCTACGTTCGCTCCAAGGGCAAGGCGACGGTCGCGGCCGGCATGGCGAGCTTCGAACACAAGCTCGACGCCGATGTGTCGGAGGCGGACCTGCTGGCGCTGGTCGACCGGCTGAACGCCGATCCGGCGGTCGACGGCATTCTGGTCCAGCTTCCGCTCCCGAAGCATATTCGCGAGAGCGTCGTCATCGAACGCATCGTGCCCGAAAAGGACGTCGACGGCTTCCACCCGGTCAATGCCGGCAAGCTGGCGACCGGCCTGGACGGCTTCGTGCCTTGCACCCCGCTCGGCTGCCTGATGCTGCTCAAGGAGGAATTGGGCGACCTGACCGGCAAGGACGCGATCGTCATCGGCCGGTCGAACATCGTCGGCAAGCCGATGGCCGCGCTGCTGACCCGCGCCAGCGCAACGGTAACGGTGGCGCATTCGCGGACGAAGGATCTCGCCGGCCACGTATCGCGCGCCGACATCGTCGTGGCGGCGGTGGGTATCCCGCAGTTCGTCAAGGGTGAATGGCTGAAGCCCGGCGCGACCGTGATCGACGTCGGGATCAACCGCACCGACACCGGACTGGTCGGCGACGTCGATTTCGATTCGGCCGCCGGCGTCGCGTCCGCGATCACGCCGGTGCCGGGCGGGGTCGGGCCGATGACGATCGCCGTCCTGCTGCGCAACACGCTCGTCGCCGCCTATCGCAATGCGGGACACGCGTTCGACGAGACCGGCCTGTGATCCTGACGCTCTTCGCGTTGCAGGTGAGTGCGATCGACGCCGAGCGCGCCTTCGCCGCCCGCGCCGCGAAGGGCGAGCAATGGGCCGCGTTCCGCGACACTGCAGCCGAAGACGCGATGATGTTCGCGCCGCATCCGATCGTCGCTCGGCGGGCGCTCGCCGAGCGTGCCGAGCCCAAACACCCGATCCAGTGGTTCGCCCGCGCCAGCTTCGTGTCGTGCGACGGCAAGACGGCAGTCAACACCGGTCCCTGGGCGATCCCGGCCGAAAAGACCGCGGGCTATTTCACGACGATCTGGCGCAGGCAGTCCGACGGCGGCTGGAAATGGATCTACGACGGGGGCGACGCGACCGGGCGGATCGAACCCGCCGGGGACGTGCCGAAGCAGCGCAAGGCATCGTGCCGCGGCCGGGCGCGCGACGTGATGGGCGCGCCCCAGGAGGGCGCCGAACAGCAATCCTCCGGCCGGTCGGCCGATTCGACGCTGCAATGGCGCTGGACCTATACGCCGGAGGGCGCCCGCGCGCTCGATGTCTATCTGTGGAACGGCCGGCGGATGGAGCGCGTGATCGCGAACCGCATCGCTGCCCGCCGTGCGGCCGGAGCCAACCGATGATCGAACTCTATATCTCCGCCTTCATCACCTTCTTCGTGGTGATCGACCCGCCGGGTTGCGCGCCGATCTACGCCGGCCTCACCAGCGGCGGCGGGCGGGCGCATGTCCGTGCGATGGCGATCCGCGCGGTGCTGGTCGCGACCGCGATCCTGCTGGTCTTCGCGCTGTTCGGCCGCGGGATCCTGGACGCGCTCGGCATCGGATTGGACGCCTTCCGCATCGCAGGCGGCATCCTGCTGTTCGTCATCGCGATGGACATGGTCTTCGAGCGCCGCACCGCGCGCCGCGAGGAGCGCGCGGAAAAGCTGAAGGAAACCCCGGAGATCGAGGACGTCTCGATCTTTCCGATGGCGATGCCGATGATCGCCGGTCCGGGCTCGATCGCCTCAGCCATGCTGCTGACCGCGCAGCACCCGACGTGGGGCGAAACCGCGGTCGTGCTGGCCGCGATGCTCACCATCCTCGCACTCACCCTTCTCGCGCTGCTGGCGGCAGGCCCGATCATGCGCATCCTGGGCGCCAAGATCGAAGCGGTCATCACCCGCCTGCTCGGCGTCCTCCTTTCCGCACTCGCCGCGCAGTTCGTCATCGACGGGGTGAAGGCCAGTTTCGCGGGTTGACGCTACGACGTAACCCCGGTCACCCTCGCGCGTACACGTAAGACTCCCTAGCTAAGGCCCCCATGCAGCTCGTCATCGTCGAATCCCCGGCCAAGGCCAAAACCATCGAGAAATATCTGGGCAAGGACTATCATGTCCTGGCCTCCTACGGGCACGTCCGGGACCTGCCGGCGAAGGACGGGTCGGTGAACCCGGACGAAGACTTCGCGATGGAGTGGGAAACCTACGCCGACAAATCGCGCCAGTTGAAGGCGATCACCGACGAGGCGAAAAAGGCCGACCGTCTGATTCTGGCGACCGACCCTGACCGCGAAGGCGAGGCGATCAGCTGGCACGTCCAGGAAGTGCTGCGTAATAGGAAGGCGCTGCCCAAGGAGGTCGAGCGCGTTACCTTCAACGCGATCACCAAGCCCGCGATCCTGGCGGCGATGAAGGCGCCGCGGCAGCTCGATACCGACCTGATCGACGCGTATCGCGCGCGCCGTGCGCTCGACTATCTGGTCGGCTTCACCCTGTCGCCGGTGCTGTGGCGCAAGCTGCCGGGCGCCAAGTCGGCGGGCCGCGTGCAGTCGGTCGCGCTGCGGCTGGTGGTCGAGCGCGAGCGTGAGATCGAATCGTTCAAACCGCAGGAATATTGGTCGGTCGAGGCGACCTTCGAACAGGACGGCACGCCGTTCGTCGCGCGTTTGACCGGCTGGGAGGGCAAGAAGCTCGACCGCCTGTCGATCGGCGACGAAGGCACCGCCAATCGCGCCAAGGCGGCGGTCGAGGGCGGGCGTTTCTCGGTCGCCCGCGTCGAGACGAAGCCCGCGACGCGCAACCCACCGCCGCCCTTCACCACATCGACATTGCAGCAGGAGGCGGCGCGCAAGCTCGGCTTCTCGGCCAGCCACACGATGCGGATCGCGCAGGCGCTGTATGAGGACGGCGCGATCACCTATATGCGTACCGATGGCGTCCAGATGGACTCCTCGGCGATCGATGCTGCGCGCAAGGCGGTGATCGAGCGCTACGATGGCGGCTATGTGCCCGAAAAGCCGCGGCAATATCAGACCAAGGCGAAGAACGCGCAGGAAGCGCACGAGGCGATCCGGCCGACCGATTTCTCGAAGGATCGCGCCGGATCGGGCGACCATGGGCGGCTGTACGAGCTGATCTGGAAGCGGGCGCTCGCCAGCCAGATGGCGGCGGCGCGGATGGAGAGGACCTCGATCGAGCTCGAGGACGGCACCGGCCAGTGTGTGCTGCGCGCAACCGGTCAGGTCGTGCTCTTCCCCGGCTATCTCGCGCTCTATGAAGAAGGCCGCGACGATGACGGTGACGAGGATTCGCGCCGCCTGCCGCATCTGAAGTCGGGCGACGCCCCGGCCAAGAAGGGCGTCAAGGCCGAACAGCATTTCACCCAGCCGCCGCCGCGTTTCTCGGACGCGTCGCTCATCAAGCGACTGGAGGAACTCGGCATTGGGCGTCCGTCGACCTATGCGTCGATCATCGACGTGCTGAAGGACCGCGGCTACGTCCGGCTGGAGAAGAATCGTTTCTACGCCGAGGAGACGGGGCGCCTGCTGACCGCGTTCCTGGAGCGGTTCTTCGAGAAATACGTCAGCTATGATTTCACCGCGGGGCTCGAGGAGGAACTCGACGACGTGTCGGGTGGCCGCGCCGAATGGCAGGCGGTGCTCGAAGCCTTCTGGCGCGACTTCAAGCCGCGGACCGATGAGGTCAAGGAACGCCAGCCGAGCGAAGTCACCGCCGCGCTCGATGAATTCCTGAGCGACTATCTGTTCCCGCCGCGCGACGACGGCAGCGACCCGCGCGCGTGCCCGAACTGCGGCGACGGGCGGCTGTCGCTGCGGGGTGGCCGGTTCGGGGCGTTCGTCGCCTGCTCCAACTATCCGGACTGCAAATACACCCGCCGCTTCGGCCAGGCGGGCGGGGCGGACAGCGGGGATACCGGACCCGAGACGCTCGGCACCGATCCCGAAACCAACCTGCCGGTCGAGCGCAAGTCGGGGCGGTTCGGGCCCTATATCCAGCTGGGTGAGGGCAAGGAGGCCAAGCGCGCGTCGATTCCGAAGGACATCGGCGAGCTTGACCTCGACTGGGCGCTGAAGCTGCTGAGCCTGCCGCGGACGATCGGCGATCACCCGGAGACGGGCCAGCCGATCACCGCGTCGATCGGGCGCTATGGTCCGTATCTGGCGCATAACGGCAAGTACGCGCGGCTCCAGTCGACCGCGGATGTGTTCGAGACCGGCATGAACACGGCGGTCGTCAAGCTCGCCGAAGCGGCAGCGGGTGGCGGGCGGCCCCAGCGGGGTGCGGCGCGCGAGCCGCTCAAGGTTCTTGGCAAGCATCCGCGGACGGAGGCCGAGGTGAAGCTGATGGAGGGCCGCTATGGGCCCTACGTCACCGACGGCGAGACGAATGCGACGCTGCCTAAGACGATCCAGCCCGACGAGCTGACGCTGGAGGAGGCCGCGCAGCTGATCGACGCGCGCGCGGCGGCGGCACCGGCGAAGAAGGGCAAGAAGAAAGCGGCACCGAAGAAGGCGGCGGCTAAGAAGCCTGCGGCCAAGAAGGCGCCGGCGAAGAAGGTTGCGGCGAAGAAGGAGGCCTGACCTCTATTTCGTCATCCCCGCGTAGGAGGTTTCCGCAAAATATTACTTTGTGGGGTGCCCCGGAAGCGCGGATCAATTCGGGCTGGCCTTGCGAAAAAGAGCCGTGACGTCAGCCAGAATGTATTCCCGCCTACGCGGGAATGACGGGTTGGGGCGGTCAGGAACGGGCCGTGGGCAAAGCCCACGTCGTCGGCCGGGCTTTGCCCGCCGGCCGGTCTGGATCGTCCGCGTTGCGAAACGGAGCCGTCGTTACGCGACGTTCCTCGATCCGAACTGCAACCAAGCCCGCGCTGCCTTCTGCGCGACGATGATATCCCGCGCGCTCATTTCATCGGCGATCTCTGCGCGGCATTCCTGCGCGCGGGTGTTGCCGGCGATGGCGGCCAGGTTGAACCATTTGTGCGCCTCGATCAGGTCGATGCCGACGCCCTGCGCACCGCTCGAATAGGCGATGCCCAGGTCGAAATAGGCCTTCGCATTGCCGCGTGCGGCGTCGCGCATCCGGCTTTCGATCAGGAAGGCGGCAGTCTTTTCACTGGTGGCCATTGTCCAAACCCCTTTTTCATCAGGGGCAGGTCTGACGATCAAATGTAAGAGAATGGTTAATGCGATTAACCTTGCTCGTTGACCGCGATATTATCGATCAACCGGGTACCGGCGATCCTCGCCGCAGCCAGCAGGCGGCGGGGGCGACCGGGGAAAGGTTCGCCCAGCGTTTCTGCATCGACCAGCTCGACGTAATCGACGGAAAAGCCTGCTGCAGTCAGCGTTTCGCGCGCGGTCGCCAGCGCCTCGGCCGGGTCGGTGCCCTTGCCGATCGCGGTTGCCGCGACGCCCAGCGCGCGGGGCAGGGCGACCGCCTTCGCGCGATCCTCGGCGATCAGATACGCGTTGCGCGAGGACAGCGCCAAGCCGTCGTCGTCGCGCTGGGTCGGCACACCACGGATATCGATGCCGAAATCGAGATCGACGACCATCCGGCGGATGACCGCCAGCTGCTGGAAATCCTTTTCCCCGAACAGCGCGACGTCCGGGCGGACCTGGTTGAACAGCTTGGCGACGACGGTCGCGACACCGTCGAAATGGCCGGGCCGTGCCGCGCCGTCGAGGCCTTCGCTGATGCCCGACACCGATACGTTGGTCGCGAAGCCGCCCGGATAGACCTCCTCGACCGGAGGCATCCACAGCACATCGACGCCTGCTTCACTCAGCATCCGCGCATCGGCCAATTCCTTGCGCGGATAGCGAGACAGGTCTTCGTTCGCGCCGAATTGCCTGGGGTTGACGAAGATCGACACGACGACGCGCCTGGCTGCCAGCTTGGCTTCGGCGACCAGCGCCATGTGCCCGGCGTGCAGCGCGCCCATCGTGGGCACCAGCGCAATGTCTTCGCCCGCGTCGCGGAAAGCGGACAGGGCCGAACGGAGCTCGGCAAGGCGACGGATGGTTTGCACGCAGACAGGCCCTTCGGTAAAGCGGACCCGGGCTCTTAGGGGCCGTATCACGACCGATCAACATGGGGATTGTCGCCACCTTGGCCGACGCACACAACCTGCACGTCATCGTCTTCGCCAATGAAAAGGGCGGGACCGGCAAGTCGACGACCGCCGTTCACGTCGCCATCGCGCTGGCCGCGCGCGGCGCGCGGGTCGCGGCGTTCGATCTGGACCATCGCCAGAGGACGATGGGGCGCTATCTCGACAATCGCATGGCGACGCAGAAGCGCACGGGCCGCGAGCTGCTGACGCCGATCCATGCGACGCATGACGGCGTGAGCGACGACCTGTTTGCCGAAACGCTCGACCGGCTGGGGGCGGACGCAGATTTCCTGGTCATCGACACGCCGGGGCGCGACGACAAGTTCGCGCGCATCGCCGCCACCAACGCCGACACCCTCGTCACGCCGATGAACGACAGCTTCGTCGATTTCGACCTGATCGGCCATGTCGATCCCGACACGTTCAAGGTGACGCGCCCCAGCTTCTATTCCGAACTGATCTGGGAAGCGCGCAAGACCCGCGCGCGCGCCGATGGCGCGACGATCGACTGGGTCGTGCTGCGCAACCGCCTGCAGCATATTGAGGCGCGCAACATGCGCCGCGTGTCGGAGGCGATCGATCAGCTGTCGAAGCGCGTCGGCTTTCGCGTCATTCCGGGTCTTTCCGAACGCGTGATCTACCGCGAGCTGTTCCCGTCGGGCCTGACGATGCTCGATTCGAAGGAGTTCGGCGCGATGGGCCTCAGCCATGTCGCCGCGCGGCAGGAGTTGCGCGAGATGATGTCGGGGCTGGCGCTGCCCGAACCGGCGATGGCGCTGTTCGAAGGTGCGGCGGCCTGATGGCGAAAATCCTCCTTGCGCTGGCGCTGATGGCGGCGGTGTGGTGGGTCTTGAAACCCAAGGCGAAGACGCGCCTGCCCGAGGTCGACCGCGCGCGTGACATCCTAGGCGTCCGCGCCGATGCCAACGCAGAGGATGTCCGCGCGGCGCATCGCCGGTTGCTCGCCGGCGTCCACCCCGACCGCGGCGGATCGGCCGAACTGACCCGCCAGATCAACGATGCGCGCGACGTGCTGCTGCGGCGGCTGGGCGCGTAGGCTGCAACTATCCGTTCGTTCGTGCTTTAAGCGAAACGATCAGCACACACCGTTCGCTCCGAGCTTGTCGAAGGGCTGCCTTTCTTCGATGTCTCGATACTGACATCAAAGAAGGACAGGGCTTCGACGCGTTCAGCCCGAACGGTCTTCATTCGAGATCGCAGGAGACTCCATGACCCATCGTTTCGATCCCACGTCCCTTCGCGAATACGACATCCGCGGCATTGTCGGGAAGACGCTGGGTGCAGACGACGCACGCGCGATCGGCCGCGGCTTCGCGACGCTGGTGCGTCGGGCCGGCGGCACCCGTGTAGCGGTTGGCCGGGACGGTCGCGTGTCGTCGGAAATGCTGGAGGCCGCACTGGTCGAGGGGCTGACCGCGTCGGGCGTCGACGTGGTACGCATCGGCCTGGGTCCGACGCCGATGCTCTACTATGCCGAAGCGACGCTGGAAGTGGACGGCGGCATCCAGATCACGGGCAGCCACAACCCGGCCGACTACAACGGCTTCAAGATGGTGCTGCAGCATAAGCCGTTCTTCGGCGAGCAGATCCAGCAACTGGGCAAGATGGCGGCAGAGGGCGATTGGGACGAGGGCGAAGGCGCCGTTTCAGACGCCGATATCGAGGATGCCTATGTCGGTCGCCTTCTCGCTGGCTATTCGGGCGGCACATTCCGCATCGGTTGGGACGCGGGCAATGGCGCCGCCGGCCGCGTCATCGAGAAGCTCGTCCAGCAGCTTCCGGGTGAGCACCACACGCTGTTCACCGATATAGACGGCAATTTCCCGAACCATCATCCCGATCCCACCGAAGAAAAGAACCTTGCCGAACTGAAACGCCTTGTCGCCGAAAAGAACCTCGATTTCGGACTGGCTTTCGACGGCGACGGCGATCGCGTGGGCGCGATCGACGGTCAGGGTCGCGTAGTGTGGGGCGATCAGCTGCTCTCGATCCTGGCGGTGCCGGTGCTGCGCAAGGAGCCGGGCGCGACGATCATCGCCGACGTGAAGGCGTCGCAGATGCTGTACGATCGCATCGCCGAACTGGGCGGCAAGCCGCTGATGTGGAAGACCGGGCACAGCCTGGTGAAGACCAAGATGAAGGAAACGAACGCGCCGCTGGCCGGCGAGATGTCGGGTCACATCTTCTTCGCGCAGGACTATTACGGTTTCGACGACGCGCAGTACGCGGCGGTGCAGCTGATCAATGCGGTGCATGTCACGGGCAAGTCGATGACCAAGTTGCGCAGCGAGATGCCGGCGTTGGTCAACACGCCCGAAATGCGCTTCCAGGTCGATGAATCGCGCAAGTTCGCGGTGGTAGAGGAAGTGCTCGACCGGCTGGAAGCCGAAGGTGCCGATGTCAACCGCACCGACGGCGCGCGGGTGAATACCCCCGACGGCTGGTGGCTGCTGCGCGCGTCGAACACCCAGGACGTTCTTGTCGCGCGCGCCGAGGCGAAGGATCAGGCCGGGCTCGACCGGCTGATGGCGATGATCGACGCCCAGCTGGCCGCGAGCGGGCTGGAACGAGGTCCGCAGGCGGGGCATTGAGTATCGCACCCGCGCCGGCCATCGGTCGGCGCGGGGCGGGATGCGATATCAGCCGCGCTCGCGCTCAGGCTTCTTCGAACATTCGCGAACCTTCGGCGCAGAGAGGATCGTGACCATGCGCCGGGCCAGCGGTTCGGCGCGAGGTTCCTCGGCAACGGGTCGAGCCTTCTCGAGGCTGCCCGGGCGGCTGTCGAGTTCCTTGCACTCGGCCCGCCACTCTTCCATCGAAACTTCACGCCTGCGATCTTCTGTCTTTTAGACGCCGCAGAACTGCGGAAGCATTTGCGCCTAATAGGGGAACTGGAACCCTTGGGAGCTGATCGTGCGGGGTGATGCCTGACAGGCGGTGGCTATCGCGCCTATGTCGCCGCTTCCTGCTGCGGTCACGATCCGTTCGGCATGGTCGGCCCAATTCTTCCGGCCGGTCGCATTGTCCGCAGCCATCGCCGACGCAGCCATCATCATCACCGCTGCACACGCAAACGGCACCGTCGATACTATCGTCATTCCGTCCTCCCCTGTTTAATCAGGATGAGGTTAGATCGGTCGGAAACCGGTCTAGATGGACGACGCGACCGGCGCCGGAAGATCGTAACGCCTCCGTAGCAACCGGTTCGGGCTGGTATCGCGCGGCGATCATGCCCAAATAGGCCCGATGCGCCCCACCCCCAGCATCGTTCGCGTCATCGACCTCGAAACAACCGGCAACGCGCCGCCAACGCATGCGGTGGTCGAGGTCGGCTGGCAGGACGTGGCGCTGCAACCCGATGGCCGGTGGGAGCTGGAGGGCGAGGGCGGCAGCGTGCTGGTCAATCCCGGACGCCCGATCCCGCCGGTGACGATGGCGGTGCACCACATCCGCGACGAGGACGTCGTTGACGCGCGGTACTGGCACGATGTCGCGCGGCCGATCCTCGATCCCTGGCCGCGCCGTGTCGCGCTCGCGGCGCACCGGGCGAGCTTCGAGCAGCAGTTCTGTACCTCGGCGCTGACCCATGGCAACCAGTGGATCTGTACCTGGAAATGCGCGCTGAGGCTCTGGCCCGACAGTCCGGGCTTCTCGAACCAGATGCTGCGATACTGGCGCAAGCCCGCCGGGCTGGACCATGAGCGCGGCCTGCCCGCGCACCGCGCGTTCCCCGATGCCTATGTCACCGCCTTCCACGTCCGCGACCAGTTGAACGAAGCCTCGGTCGCGCAGTTGGTCGAGTGGACCGAAGCGCCGGGCCTGTTGCCGCGCGTCCGCTACGGCCCCGACCGTGGCAAGGAATGGCGCGAGATCGACAACGAAAGCCTGGTCGGTTTCCTGACCGATCGCGATGAGGACATTCGCTTCACCGCGGAAACCGAACTCGCCCGGCGCCGCGGCGGTGGCGCGATCGGGCGGGCATCGGCGCAGGAGTTGTTGCTCTAGGTCGTTGCAACGTTACGCTTTTGTCTTAAGGGACGGTCGTGGCTTGGGGGGTATCTGCACAGATTCGCGATGACGATCGCGCGCTGCGTCGCCTGCTGTTGTGGGCGATGGGCCTGGGCTTTGCCGCTTTGCTGGGGGCCGGGATCGCGACCTGGTCGAGCACCGAGCGTACGCAGCGCTATGCCGCGCTCGTCGATCACAGCTATCAGGTGCGCGACGCGATCGGTCGGTTCCAAGTCACGCTGGAGGAATCGGAGACGGCGCGGCGCGGCTATCTGCTGACCGGCAACGACCAGTTTCGACAGCTTTACCGCAGGAATGCCGACCGGCTGGACGCGGAACTGAACACGATCGAATCTCTGACACTCGACAATGCGGTGCAGACCGAAGCGGCGGGGCGGATCGGCCGCGTGCTGGGCGAGTTGCAGGAGAATCGTCGGCGCTCGATCGAACTCGCCGGGGCGGGTGACCGCGCCTTTGCCGTCCAGATGTTCCAGGCCGACGGCTCGATCCTGCGCGTCCGCGCCATCCGTGCGCGGTTGCGCGTCATGCTGGCGGCGGAAGAGGCGTTGCTCGACGAACGCGGGGCGGACCAGCGTGCCAGCACCGCGACCTTCCTGACCGCACTCGGCGCTGCCGGGTTGCTGGTGATGGTGGTCGCCGGCGTCTCGTTCATCACGATCTTTCGCTTTACCCGCGACCTCGGCGCGTCGCGTGCCCGGCTTCAGGAGTTGAACGACACGCTGGAGGATCAGGTGGTGGAGCGCACCACCGACCTCGCCCGCGCGAACGAGGAAATCCAGCGCTTCGCCTATATCGTCAGCCACGACCTGCGATCGCCGCTGGTCAACGTCATGGGCTTCACCGCCGAGCTGGAGGCGGGGCAGAAGGCGCTGGCCGAACTGGTCGATCGTGCCGAGGACGCGGCGCCCGACATCGTGACCGACGACGCCCGCTTCGCCGCGCGCGAGGACCTGCCCGAGGCGATCGGCTTCATCCGCACCTCGACCCAGAAGATGGATCGCCTAATCAACGCGATCCTGAAGCTGTCGCGTGAGGGGCGGCGGACGATCACGCCCGAGCCGATCGACATGGCGGCGCTGATCGGCGGCATCCGCGACACGTTGCAGCACAAGCTGGACGAGATCGGCGGGGCGGTGGAGGTCGCCGGCACCCTGCCCGCGATCGTCACCGACCGGCTGGCGATCGAACAGGTGTTCGCCAATGTCATCGAAAATGCGGTGAAATATCGCCATCCGACGCGGCCGGTGCGGATCACGACCAGCGGACGGCAGGTCGGCGGGCGGGCGATCTTCGAGATCGCCGACAACGGCCGCGGCATCGACCCGCGCGACCACCAGCGCGTGTTCGACCTGTTCCGCCGGTCCGGCGCGCAGGACCAGCCGGGCGAAGGCATCGGCCTCGCGCACGTCCGCGCCTTGACCTACCGGCTGGGCGGGACCATCGATGTCGCGTCCGAGCTGGGGGAGGGCGCGACCTTTCGCATTAACCTCCCGCTCACCATCGATACGTCAGGGCCGCTTGCATGAACGCGCATCAATCCGTCACCATCGTCATGATCGAGGATGACGAAGGCCACGCCCGGCTGATCGAAAAGAACATCCGTCGCGCCGGCATCAACAACGACATCCGGCATTTCCTGGATGGCACGTCGGCGCTGGATTATCTCTTCAACGACGCTCAGGGGCCCGCCCTGAACGGTCCGGCGCTGATCCTGCTCGACCTGAACCTGCCCGACATGAGCGGCACCGACATTCTGGCCAAGGTGAAGGCCGAGGGGTCGGCGGTGAAGCGCACGCCCGTCGTCGTGCTGACGACGACCGACGACAAGGTCGAGATCCAGCGCTGCTACGATCTGGGCTGCAACGTCTACATCACCAAGCCGGTGAACTACGAGAATTTCGCGACCGCGATCCGTCAGCTCGGGCTGTTCCTGTCGGTCATTCAGGTCCCGGATCAGGCCGAATAAGTGCCCCACGTCGGCGCCCGCATCCTCTACATCGACGACGACGCCGGTCTCTGCCGGCTTGCCGAGCGTGCGCTGACGCGCCGCGGGATGCACGTCACCACCGCGAACGGCGGAGAGGCGGGGCTGGCACTGGCGGCCGAGCGGACATTCGACCTGGTCGCGGTCGACCATTATATGCCGGGGCTCGACGGTCTGGAGACGTTGAAGCGTCTCCGCCAGCTGCCCGAGCCGCCGGCGGTCGTCTATGTTTCGGGGTCGGAGGATGCGCGCGTCGCGGTCGCTGCGATGAAGGCGGGCGCTGCCGATTACGTCGTGAAGACTGTGGGCGAGGATTTCTTCGACCTGCTGACCGGCGCCATCGCCAATGTCATGGTCAAGCAGGCGCTGCAACGCGGCAAGGATTTGGCCGAGGCGGAACTGCGCGCATCGAACGCGCGGCTGGAAGCGCTGCTTAAGGAGGTCAACCACCGCGTCGCCAATTCGCTGCAACTGGTCAGCGCCTTCGTCCACCTTCAGTCAAGTCAGATCCAGGACGAAGCGGCGCGGGCAGCGCTGCAGGACACCCAGGCGCGGATCGCCGCGATCGGGGCGGTCCACCGCCGCCTGTACACCTCGAACGACGTCGAGGGCGTGGCGATGGACGAATATCTGCAAGCCCTGGTCGACGAACTCGGCCAGGCGTGGTCGACCAGCCCCGAACACCGCATCCTGCTGGTCAGCGACGCCATCCGCCTGCCGACCGATCGCGCGGTGTCGGTCGGCGTCATCGTTAACGAACTCGTCAGCAACGCGTGCAAATATGCGTATGCCGAAACCTGCGGCGGCGAGATCCGCGTGGCGCTCAGGCGGCAGGGCGACGATCGCTTCGAACTGGCGGTCGAGGATGACGGCTGCGGCATCGACGAAGGTGCGACGCCGAAGGGCACCGGGCTCGGCACAAAATTGGTGCGGACGATGGCGCAGAGCCTGCAATCCTCCGTCGTCTACACGCCCAACGAACCGAACGGCCTGCGCGCGACCTTGATCGCCTCGCTCAACTGAAGCTGACCGAGCGATCGCGGTCAGGGAACCGCCGTGCATCATCTGCTTTCTCTCGCGTAACGATCTTGCGGGAGAGCAACCCATGGTACGCCGTCTGACCCTCGCCACCGCGACCGCCGCGCTGGCCCTGTCGCCCATCGCCGCGAGTGCCCAGACCGCGCGCGCGATCACCCAGTCCGACCGCACCCAGGGCGCGCAGGCCAACCCGGAGCTCGTTGCGCAGTTCGGCGGCCGCTACGACGGTCCGCAAGCGGCGTTCGTCGAGCGGGTGGGCAAGCGCGTCGCGCTCCAATCGGGCCTGTCGAATTCGCAGAACGACTTCACCGTCCAGCTGCTCAACTCGCCGGTCGAGAACGCCTTCGCCATCCCCGGTGGCTATGTCTACGTCACGCGCCAGCTGCTCGCGCTGATGAACAGCGAGGACGAGCTGGCCTTCGTGATGGGGCATGAGGTCGGCCACGTCGCCGCACGCCACTCATCTGGACGGCAGAAGACCTCGACGATCGGCGGCGTGCTCGCCGGCATCGTCGGCGCTGTCGCGGGCAATTCGGGGATCGGTCAGCTGATCGGCGCGGGCGCGCAGCAGGCGGCCGGGCTCTACACGCTGAAATACGGCCGCGATCAGGAATATCAGGCCGATACGCTCGGCATCCGCTACGTTGCCGGCGCCGGCTATGATCCGAACGCCGCGCCGCTGATCCTGGGTGCGCTGGGGGCGGAAACGGCGCTGGAAGCGCGCGCCGCCGGGCGCGATGCCAACGCCGTGCCGACGTGGCTCAGCACCCACCCGTCGAACGCGGCCCGCGTTCAACGGGCGCGACAACTGGCGCAGCAGCAGGCGGTCCGTACCGGTGCGCGCACCGGACAGGACACCGCCTTCCTGCGGATGCTTGACGGCATGGTCTACGATGACGACCCCGCGCAGGGCGTGATTGACGGCCAGACCTTCCGCCATCCGCAGCTGCGGTTCCGCTTCACCGCGCCGACCGGCTACACCATCGCCAACGCCGCGGACGCGGTGACGGTCGCAGGCCAGCGCGGGCAGGCGCAGCTTGCCGCCGCCGGTCGCACCACGCCCGCCGCGGCCGTGGTCCAGCGCTTCCAGGCGATCGGCGGGCGAATCGACGCGTCGCAGGTGCGCGAAACGACGATCGGCGGTCGTGCGTCCGCCATCGCGACGACCAGCGCGGCGGCCAACAACCAGCGGGTCGATGCGACCGTCATCGCGACCACGCTGCCGTCGGGCACTTACACCTGGACGATCATAACGCCGCAAGGATCGGGGATCGGCCCGTTCGAGCCGCTGCTGACGAGCTTCGCTCCGCTCAGCGCCACGGAGGCCGCGCAGATCCGCGGCAAGCGTATCCGCATCCACACGGTGCGGGCCGGCGACACGATCGACAGCTTGGCGCGGCAGATGGCTTATCCCAATCTCCAGCGCGACCGCTTCCTGACGCTAAACGGTATCGCGGAGGGCACGACGCTCCAGCCGGGAACGCTCGTGAAGCTGGTGGTGGCTGGATAGCGAGGCCGAGGCGCGCTAAGCGGGCCGGATGACTCGTCCGGCCCTATCCGTCGTGATCCCCTGCTATAACGAGGAGGCGTGCCTCGAGCAGCTTCACGCGCGCGTGTCCGCCGCCGCGCGCGCGGCGGTCGGCGACGACCATGAGATCGTGCTCGTCAACGACGGGTCGCGCGACGCGAGCTGGAGCGTGATGCAGCGCCTGTCAGCCGTCGACCCGCGGCTGGTCGCGATCAACCTGTCGCGCAACCACGGGCACCAGCTGGCGCTGACTGCGGGGCTCGACCTGTGCGCGGGTGAACAGATTCTGGTGATCGACGCCGATCTGCAGGACCCGCCCGAATTGTTGACCGACATGCGCGCGGCGATGGTCGAGCAGCAGGCCGACGTCGTCTATGCCGTTCGCCGCAAGCGCGATGGCGAGACGTTCTTCAAGAAGGCGACGGCGTCCGCCTTCTACCGTGTGCTCGACCGCGTGACCGACGTACCGATCCCGCTCGACACCGGCGACTTTCGCCTGATGAGCCGCCGCGCGCTTGATGCGTTCCTGAGCTTGCCCGAACAGGCGCGCTTCATCCGCGGCATGGTCGCCTGGGTTGGCTTCCGGCAAGTGCCGTTCCTCTACGACCGGCACGAACGGCTGGCGGGCGAGAGCAAATATCCGCTCGGCAAGATGATCCGCTTCGCGCTCGATGCGGTGACGGGCTTCTCGACCGCGCCCTTGCGCTTTGCCAGCCATGTCGGCCTGGCGCTGACGGGTGCGACCGTGCTGCTGTTCCTCTACGTGATGGGCAGCTTCGTGCTGGGCCGCACGGTTCAGGGCTGGACATCGACGATGCTCGTCGTGCTGTTCCTGGGCTCGGTCCAGATGTTCGTGCTCGGGATGATCGGCGAATATCTCGGCCGCCTGTACGTCGAATCGAAGCGCCGCCCGCTGTATCTGGTCGCCGACGTGGCGGGGCCGGTGCAGGGCCGCGCGAGTCTCGGCTACCGCGCCGGCGAAGGCCCGCGCCCGGTACGGCCGGAACCGAACGAAGGCCTGATCGCCGCGTCGCCGCACGACGAGGGGTAATCCCACATCGGTCATGCCGGACTCGATCCGGTATGGCCGAATCGGTTTAGGGTTTCGACACCAAAGTAATCAGCGATAGCCCTGGCGTCAGCGGCACGCGGCCGAGCAGGTGGCGCTCGACGCGGAAAATCGTCTCGAACAGCGTGTTCAGTGGCTTGGGCGGCGGCGAATCATCGCTGTCGTCCTTGCCGGTCAGCTTGCCCGCGACGCGCGCGGCGACCGCGGCGGGGAACAGTAGGGAGTTGAACCAGCGCAGGCCGTTGTGCGTCAGCCCGGCGTCGCGGATCGCTTTGTCCAGCGTCGCCTTCGAATAGCGGCGCTTGTGGTGGTTCACCACGTCGTGCGCGCTCCACATCCACTGGTGCGCCGGCACCGCGACCAGGATCTTGCCGCCGGGCTTCAGCGCCTCGGCCATCGCCTTCAGCGCCGCGACATCATCGTCGATATGTTCGATGACGTCGAGCACCGCGACCATGTCGTAGCTGCCCCGCTCGACGCCGGCGAGTTCGGGCAGCGGCGCGGTGCCGACCGGCTTGCCCAGCCGCTGGCTGGCGATGTCGCGCGCGGCCTCGTCGATCTCGATCGCATCGACGTCGCCGAAGCTTGCCAGCATCGGCAGATTGTGTCCGGTGCCGCAGCCGATCTCCAGGACGCGGGCGTCCTTGGGCAGGCCCGCATAGCGTTCGACATAGTCCGACAGGATGTCGCGGCGGGCGCGATACCACCAATGGGTGGAATCATGCGCGGCCATGCGGTCGTAGACGATACGGTCCATCTTACTTGAAAACCCAATTGCGGTTGATCGCGAACATCGCGAATGGCGTGATGAAGAGCAATGGCAGGACAGGCGTCCAATCCGGAAGCCCGAGCGCCGCGGTGCACAGCCACGTCCAGAACGCGTTCATCGCATAGCTGATGAGGCTGGCGACGAAGAAGCGGAACGTCGTCTTGCCCGGATTGTCGCGAGTGCCATGGCCGCGGAAGCTCCAGCGACTGTGAAGGACGTAGCCGACCGCGACGCACACCAGATATGCCGCCGCCATCGCCGCCTGCGGATGGATCGGCGTCGTCAGCACGAGACCCGTGTAGAGACCCGCCCCGAGCAGCGTCACGCCGCCGCCGGTGATGGCGTAGCGGATCAGCTGGCCCACCACGCCGCCGGAATTCAGGTGTTGGAGTACGCGCGATACCAAAGAAAATGCTCCCGAACCGTTCGGGCTGAGCTTGTCGAAGCCCTGCCCTTTCTTCTAACCGGCGTGAAGAAGGGCAGCCCTTCGACAGGCTCAGGGCGAACGGATGTGGGGGCGTTTAATCCTCTCTCCGGCGCGGGGGAAGCGAATTGAACATCACCGCGCCGTCGCGCTTCGAAACCCTGCTCGCGCGTCATTGGCGCGAGATCACGATCCTCGCCTGGCTGGCCATCGCCGCCTATTGGCTGTGGGACCGCTGGGGTGCGCTCTATTGGCTGGCCCTGGGCGATACCGACGACAACATGCGTCTGATGCAGGTGCGCGGGTTACTGGCGGGGCAGGGCTGGTCCGACCTGACGCAATATCGGCTGAACCCGCCCACGGGCTTCAACATCCATTGGAGCCGCATCGTCGACCTGCCGATCGCGGCGCTGATCCTGCTCTTCAAGCCGTTCGTCGGCACCGCCTGGGCCGAGCGGCTGGCGTGCGGCATCGCGCCGATGCTGCCCTTGAGCATCACGATGGTGGCACTCGCCTTCACCGTCCGCCGCCTGATCGCGCCGACCGCCTATGCGCTCGCCTTCGTCATCATGCTGGGCGGCATGTCCGCGATGCTGATGTTCATGCCGATGCGGATCGACCATCATAACTGGCAATTGACGATGCTGGCGCTGACCGTCGCCGGCCTGGCCGACGAGCGGCAGGCGCGGGGCGGGGCGATCGTCGGTCTTGCGACCGCGGTGTCGCTGTCGATCGGGCTGGAGATGCTGCCATACGGCGCGATGGCCGGCGCGATCCTGACGCTGCGCTGGGTGTGGGACCGGGGCGAGGCGCGGCGGCTGGCGACCTATGCGGTAACATTGGGCGGCGGCAACGCGCTGGGCTTTGCGCTGTTCGCATCGCAGGCCAACCAGGCGATGCGGTGCGATGCGCTGACCCCGGTGTGGCTGTCGGTGCTGGTCGTCGCCGGCGCGCTGCTGTTCGCGATGGCGCGGGTGAACCCCGCGCGACGCGAGGTTCGCCTTGGCCTCGCCGTACTGGCCGGTGCGATCATCGTCGGCGGGTTCGTGTATTTCTTCCCGCAATGCCTGGGGCGGCCCGAAGGCGTGTCGCCCGAGCTGCAGAAAACGTGGCTGAACAACGTAAAGGAAGCCAAGCCGATCTATGGCCACCCGCTGCGTATCGCACTGCCGATCGCGGCGTTGCCGGTGGCGGGGCTGGTCGGTGCGCTGATCGCTCTGTGGCGGGCGCGGGGGACGGCGGCATTCACCCGCTGGCTGCCCGTTGCGCTCTTCACGACCTTCGCCGTGCTGATGCTGTTGTGGCAGGTTCGCGCAGGCCCGGCGGCACAGTTGCTCGCGGTGCCCGGCGCGACGGCGCTGGCGTGGATCATCGTGCCGTGGTGCCTTGGCCACCGGCTGGTGGCGGTGCGGGTGCTGGGATCGGTCGCGGCGTTTCTGGTCATCTCCGGCCTCGCCGCGGGTCTGGCGTTGCGCTTCCTGCCGGCGGGGCAGGCGAGCAAGACCACGCAGATCGTCCAGCGCGCCAACGCTCGCTGCGCATCGGTGCCGGCGATGCAGATGCTCAACCGCTTCCCGGCGACGGTGATGTTCACCCACGTCGATCTGGGGCCGCGGCTGATCGTGCTGACACATCATTACGGCATTGCCGGGCCGTACCACCGCAACGGCGACGCGATCCTGGACGTCCACCACGCCTTTACCGGCACGCCGGAGACCTTCCGCGCCATCGCGCAGAAACATGGCGCGCGGATGCTGCTGACCTGTCCAAACATGGCGGAGACGACCGTGTATCGCGCGAAGGCGAAGAACGGCTTCTACGGCCAGCTGGCTAAGGGCAAGGTGCCGGCGTGGCTGATCCCGGTGCCGCTGCCCAAGGGCGCGCCGTACCGGCTGTGGCGGATCGATTACGGGGGCGTCAGCGGTAACTGACCCGACCGCCGGCATGGCGGTCGAGCCGGCCGGCGAGTTCGAGCTCCAGCAGCACGGTCTGCACGCTCGCGGGCGCCAGCCCCGACAGGCGGATCAGTTCGTCGACCGCCACCGGCACCGGGCCAAGCAGGTCGCCGACCGTGCGGCGGTCACGATCGGTCGCATCGTCGGCCGGTGGCCCGGCGAAATCATGCCGCGTGCTGCGCACGGCGCGCGGGTCGATCGGGCGGATCGCTTCCAGAATGTCGTCGGCGGTCTGCACCAGGGTCGCACCTTCGCGGATCAGCGCATTGCACCCCTGCGCGCGCGGGTCGAGCGGGCTGCCGGGAACGGCCATCACTTCGCGCCCCGCCTCCGCCGCCAGCCGCGCGGTGATGAGCGAGCCCGACTTGGGTGCGGCCTCGACCACCACGGTCCCCAGCGCCAGGCCGGCGATGATGCGGTTGCGGCTGGGGAAGTTGCGCGCGCGGGGTTCCTCGCCCAGCGGCTGTTCGGCGAGCAGCAGCCCGCGGGTCGCCACCGCTTCCTGCAACTCGCGGTTTTCAGGGGGGAAGGCGATGTCGATCCCGCTGGCGATGACGCCGATGGTGCCGGTCGCAAGACTGGCGACATGCGCCTGCGTGTCGATACCGCGCGCCAGGCCGGAGACGATGACTACCCCGCGCTCGCCTAGCGCCTGCGCCAGCATCCGCGCGAAGCGACAGGCGGCGGCCGAGGCATTGCGCGCGCCGACCATCGCGACGGTAGTTCGCTGCGCCAGCGCGATGTCGCCGCGCACCGTCAGGACCGGCGGCGCGCTTTCGATCTCGGCCAGTAATTCGGGATAGTCGGGGTCGTCGATGAACAGGTGGCGCGCACCGATCCGCGCGACCTCGGCGATCTCGCGTTCCACCGCGCGCAGGTCGGCGATCGGCGGCGGGGTGCCGCCTCCGCGCCGGGCGAACGTCGGCAATGCCTCCAGCGCGGCGGCAGCGGAGCCGAAGCGGGCGAGCAACTGGGCGTAGGTGACCGGGCCGATCCCCCGCGTCCGGATCAGCCGCAGCCGCGCGACCGTTGCGGCGTCAGCCAACCCGCTTGCTGCCGCCGATGCGGGGTTCGGTGCCGGCGACCAGTCGCTCGACATTTTCGCGATGCTTCCACACCACGATCAGCGCCAGCGCGAGCAGCAGCGCCACGAGGTCGAACCGTCCGAGCGCCGCTGCCGCGATCGGCGCGCTGATTGCAGCGCTGATCCCGGCGACCGAGGAGATGCGCAGACTGGCGAGCAGCCCCAGCCAGACGACCGCATAAACCAACCCCAGCGGCCAGTGGAGCGCCAGCACGATGCCCATCAGCGTCGCGACGCCCTTGCCGCCGTTGAACCGCAGCCAGATGGGATAGCAATGACCCAGGAACGCGCCCGCCGCGGCCAGTTGCGCCTCGCCCGGAAACGCCCAGGCGACGATCACGACCGCCAGCCAGCCCTTAAGGCCATCGAGCAGCAATGTCGCCGCCGCCAGGCCCTTTCGACCGGTGCGCAGAACATTGGTCGCGCCGATGTTGCCCGATCCGATCTGGCGCAGATCGCCGGCGCCGCCCAACCGGGTCAGGATGATGCCGAAGGGAATAGATCCGAGGAAATAGCCGATCAGCAGCGCGGCTGCCGGCGCAATCCACAGAATTTCGACGTCCGGTGCTGTCATGACGATGCGAGACGCTAGGCGGTCGTTGCGCCTCGCGCAACATCTTGACGTCAGAATTTGCAGGATTTTTCCGGCAAAGCACTCTGCCGATGTTTTGCTCGTGCCGATTTTGCCGGCGAAGTCATATATCGGCGGTTAGTCAGAAATCCGATCCATCTGATAGAAAAATTGCGGAAGTTTTTATGATCTGTACTTGACTTGAGACTGAATTTCCTTTGCTAGGCGATTAAATTCAATCTGGAGGTATCCCCGCGATGGCAGACGAAAACGACATGTCGAACACGGTCGAATTGGCGACCGAACTGACGATCGCCTGGTTGTCCAACCCGAACACGCGGGCGTCGGCCGAGGAAGTGCCGAGCTTCCTGCGTGCGATGCACGACGCGGTGGGTTCGCTGTCGGGTAGCGTCGAGGCCGAGCCGATCGCGGACACCGGTGCCGCGCAGTCGCCGGCGGTGTCGGTGCGCAAGTCGCTCGCGTCGAAGGACGTCATCATCTCGATGATCGACGGCAAGCCGTACAAGACGCTGCGCCGCCATTTGGCGCGCCACGGCCTGACCCCGGAACAATATCGTGAACGCTTCGGCCTGAAGTCGGACTATCCGATGGTCAGCGAAAGCTATTCGAATGCCCGTCGCGAAATGGCGAAGAAGATCGGCTTGGGCCGCAAGCCCGGCATGACTCGCCCAGCCGGCGGCAAGAAGCCCGGCCGCAAGCCCGCCGAGGGCTGATCGCCGCTGGTCCTCTTTGTGGGTGCCGACAGGCCCTCCCCGGCGACGGGGAGGGCTTTTTGTTTGTCGGGCCACTCATTCCTCCCTTGGCAGGGGAGAATTTTACAGATCGAACGTCACGCCCTGCGCCAGCGGCAGCGTTCGCCCGTAATTGATCGTGTTGGTCGCGCGGCGCATGTATGCGCGCCACGCGTCGGACCCGCTCTCGCGCCCGCCGCCGGTTTCCTTCTCTCCCCCGAACGCGCCGCCGATCTCGGCGCCCGAGGTGCCGATGTTGACGTTGGCGATACCGCAGTCGGAGGCGGCGAGGAACGCTTCCGCCTCGCGCAGGTCGTTGGTGAAGATCGCCGATGACAGTCCCTGGGACGCGGCGTTGTTCAGCGCGATCGCTTCGGCGAGGTCGGAGACTTTGAGGACATACAGGATCGGGGCAAAGGTTTCGGCCAGCACCGGCCCGTCGTGCGCCGGCATCTCGACCAGCGCGGGCGTGACATAGGTACCGGCGCGGTCGATCCGCTCGCCGCCGGTCACGACGCCCCCCATGTCGTGCGCAGCCTGCAACGCGTCGGCCATCGCGTACCAGGCCTCCTCGTCGATCAGCGGGCCGATCAGCACGCCATCCTCCCGCGGGTCGCCCACGCGAACGCTGGCATAGGCCGCCCTCAGCCGCGGCACGAAGGTGTCGTAGATGCTGGCATCGACGAACAGGCGGCGCAGCGTCGTGCAGCGTTGTCCCGCAGTGCCCATCGCGGCAAAGGCGATGCCGCGCAGCGCGAGGTCGAGGTCGGCGGAGGGGCGCAGGATCGCGGCGTTGTTACCGCCGAGTTCGAGCAGCGACCGCCCGAAGCGGCCCGCGACGCGCTGCCCGACCGCGCGGCCCATCGCGGTCGATCCGGTCGCGGAGACGAGCGCGACCCGGGTGTCGTCGACCAGCATCTGCCCGACATCGCGATTACCGATCGCCAGGCCCGATAGGCCGGCGGGCGCGCCATCGCCGAACCGCCGGCACGCTTCGGCGAACACCGCCTGCACCGCGAGCGCACACAGCGGCGCCTTTTCCGACGGCTTCCAAACCACGCTGTTGCCGCAGACCAGCGCGAGCGCGGCATTCCACGCCCACACCGCGACCGGAAAGTTGAACGCGGTGACGATGCCGACGACACCCAGCGGGTGCCACGTTTCCATCATCCGATGATCGGATCGTTCGGTGGCGATTGTCAGGCCATGCAATTGCCGCGACAGACCGACCGCGAAGTCGCAGATGTCGATCATCTCCTGGACTTCACCAAGCCCCTCGGACGTGACCTTGCCAACCTCGATCGCGACCAGGGTGCCGAGGTCGTCCTTATGCTCGCGCAGCACTTCGCCAAGCCGCCGGACGAGTTCGCCGCGGCGCGGTGCAGGCACTTGGCGCCAGCGCTCGAACGCCGCCGCCGCCTGGCCGATCACCGCGCCGACGTCGGCACATTCGGCGACGTGGCCCAGGCTCGCGCCGTCGATCGGCGACGTCGCCTCCAGCCCGCCGCTTGATCGCCGCACGCCCAGCCGGTCGAGAAGGGACGTCACGTCCTGTGCGGTCGTCATCGGATCACGAGCTTTCGTTGGTCGGGGCGGGCCATGGAAATCAGGAAGGGGTGTTCGCGCTGGCGGGCGACGAAGTCCTGCTTGGTCGCCATGCCGAGCCAGCGGATGCCGAGCAGCGCCTGCGCGATCGCGCCGCCCAAAGTCTCGCCGGGGCCGAGCAGGATGATGTGGTCGGGCGCGAATTCCTTCACCGCGACCTGGATCGTGCGGGCGAAGTCATAGGCCTGGAGGATCTGCGCGGCGAAGGTGTAGCGCCACAGCGCCTCGGCGGGAGCCGCCCAGCGCTGCCAGATGCGGCCGGTGCCGTCGATCAGCGGAACGTCCGGGTTGCCGAACCAAGCGGAAGGCAGTTCGGTCATCGCCGCGGCGCTGCTGTCGACCATGAGTGCGGTGTGGAACGGGCCGTGTCCGGCAAGGCGCGTGGCGGGGACGGGGCTTTCGGCGGCGAACGCCTTCACCGCCGGCTCGTCGCCTGCCAGCACGATGGTGCCGCCGAGGTCGATCGACATCTGCATACCGGTGCGGTCGGCAAGCGCCATCACCGCGTCGCGCAGGCCCGGTACGGGCTGCCAGTCGTCGTCCAGCGTCTGAAGCACAAGCTGGCCTCCCGGGCCGTGGCGCCCCGAATTGATCCCCATCGCGTCGGCGATGCGGAAGCCGTGCTCGGGCGTGACCGCGCCCGCGGCCGCGAGCGCAGTGTACCAGCCCATCGAATTGCCGGTGACGGCGACGACGTCGATCCTGTTCGAGTCTATCGCCGCGCGGTCGGCCATCGACGCGGCATAGATCAGCGGCGCGGCGTTGGGGCCGGCAAGGTGGGTGCCGGGCGAGAAGCGGTCGGCCTGGTCGAGTTCGGTGAGCGTGGGCTTGCCGGCGGCGGTGCGGATTGCGTCGTAAATGGAGAGATCGACGCCGGCGCGGGCGAGCGAGCCGAGTTCGGTCTTCCCGTAACTGCCCCGGCCGGGGGCGACGACGAGAGCAGTGGGACGGCTCATTGCTTCTCCTCCCCGGAAGGTGAGAGGGCTGTAAGGGCGGCTTCCACGATCCCGTCCCGGCTCGGCAACGTCAGCGTCGCGCCCTTGCCGAGCGGGATGAAGCTGTCCTCCGCCGCGATCCGGCTGACCTGCCGTCCGAGGCGCTGCTCGGCAAAGAACGCCATCAGCGCCTCGCTCTGCGATCCGGTCGTCCGACACTCGTCAACGATGAGAACCGGCCGATCCCCTACCGCCGTCAGCAGGGCGTCTTCTGCCAGCGGCGCCAGCCAACGCAGATCGATTATGCGCACGTCGACCCCCTCAGCCGCGAGAACCGACTGCGCCTGCCGCGACAAGAATACGCCGTTGCCGTACGTCACGATCGCCAGGTCGGCACCATCGCCGTACACACCGACCTCGCCCAGCCGCACCGGCGCGACGTCCGCATAGGTCGCTGTCATCAGCCCGTCGCCTTCGGCATGCAGGTCGCGGGTCATGTAGAGCGCGATGGGCTCGACGAACACGACCACGCGGCCCTCCTCGCGCGCCAGCCGCACGCATTCGCGCAGCATCGCGACCGCGTCCGCACCCGTAGACGGGACCGCCAGCACCACGCCCGGCACGTCGCGGAAGACGGCGAGCGAATTGTCGTTGTGGAAATGGCCGCCGAACCCCTTCTGGTAGGGCAGGCCGGCGATCCGCACGACCATCGGGTTGGTAAACTGGCCGTTGGAAAAGAAGCTGAGTGTCGCCGCTTCGCCACGGATCTGGTCCTCGGCATTGTGGACATAGGCCAGAAACTGGATTTCCGGGATCGGGATCAGTCCGTTGTGCGCCGCGCCGATCGCGAGCCCCAGGATCGCCTGTTCGTCGAGCAAGGTGTTGATGACCCGCGCCGACCCGAACCGTCCGTGGAGGCGCGCGGTGCAATTGTACACGCCGCCCTTGGGCCCGACATCTTCGCCCGCGACGATGATTTCGGGGTGGGTGAGCATCAGCTCGGCCAGCGCCCAGCTGATGAGACGGGCCATATGCTGTGGCTTGTCGATCTGTCCGGCATCGCGCGCGAACAGGGCGGCGCGATCGTCGGGCGTGACGGTGCGCGCGGGGCGGGAGACGGCCTTCGGCGGCACGATGCTCGCCATCACGTCCTTCGCTGTCGACAGCTTCGGCCGCGCGATCGCCAATTCGGCCGCGCGCGTCAGGCGGGCCTCGGTCACGTCGTACTGCGTGAGCAGGTCGGCCGCGGGCACGCCCATCTTGACGAGCAGGCTGGCGGTCTTGAGCAGCGGGTCGCGCGCTTCCTCCGCCTCGATCGCCGCCTTCGCGCGGTACACCGACTGGATGTCGCTGCCGGCGTGGCCGTAGAGGCGGACGGTCGCCATGTGGAGGAACACCGGGCGGCGGGTGCGGCGCGCGTAGTCGATCGCTTCGCGCGCGCCCGCCCAGGCACTTCCCAGATCGGTTCCGTCGCACTGAATGTAGTGCAGCCCGGCGCGGTAGTGGAATTGCGTCTCGATCCAGCCGGCAGGGGTCGCGGTCGATATGCCGATGCCATTGTCCTCGCACACGAAGACGATCGGCATCGGCGTGCCCTGGTGCGCTGCCCAGCCCGCAGTGTTGAACGCGCCTTGCGCGGTCGAGTGATTGGCGGATGCATCGCCGAAGCTGGCGATGATGACCGCGTCGCTTGGCAGGGGCGTGTCGGTCAGCCCGATGCGCCGCGCGATGCCCAGGCTGAACGCCGCGCCGACCGCCTTGGGCAAGTGCGAGGCGATCGTGCTGGTCTGTGGCGGGATGAACAGCGGCTTCGACCCGATAACCTTGTGCCGCCCGCCGGCGATCGGGTCTTCGGCGCTGGCCGCGAAGCTCAGCAGCATGTCCCATTCAGGCGTTTGCCCTGCCAACTGCTTCGACCGCTCGATCTGGAAGGCGGCCGAGCGATAGTGAAGGAACGCCATGTCGGTCAGCCGGCTGGCGCGCGCGACCAGCGCGTTGCCTTCGTGGCCCGAACTGCCGATCGTGTAGAAGCCCTCTCCCCGCGCCTGCAATTTCCGCGACAGCCGGTCGAGCTGGCGGCTCGACACCTGGCTCTGGAAGATCTGGGCGACGTCTTCGCGGGTCAGCCCCTCGGCTGGCGTGGCGGCAGGAAGCTCGCCCGAGGTCAGGCGCGCGACGAATTTCGCATGGACGGCTTCGGCAGCATCGATCACGGCGTCAGGCCCCCGCCATCTCCATGAGCACCGCCCATTCTTCGGGCTCGACCTTCGAGCACGACAGGCGCGACTGCTTGAGCATCATCATGTTTTCCAGCCGCGGCTCGGCCTTGATCTCGGCAAGGGTCACGGGGCGGGGGAGCGAGCGGACGGGCTTCACCGCGACGCTCGCCCATTTGCCGTCGGGCCCGTCAGGCGCCCAAGCCCGCGTGATCTCCATGATACCGACCGCCGCCTTCTGCAGGTTCGAATGATAGAAGATCGCCTGGTCGCCCGGCTGCATGGCCTTAAGGTGGATGCGCGCGGTGGCGTTGCGCACGCCGTCCCATTCAGTGGCGCCGTCGCGTTCCAGATCCTGCCAGCTGTACGCGTCAGGCTCCGACCGCAGCAACCAATACGCCATCGACACTCATCCTTCCGCTGAACCGTGCCTAAACGCCCCATTCGCGGGCCATTCAGTCGCTTAGCCGTAACAAACGCAACAAGCACGGTCGACTCGGCGTTTTGCGAACAACGACCTTGCGAGTTTGAGGAGGTTGACCATGCGTACTCTGTTGAAGAAGGCGACCCTCGGCGCGGTTCTGGGCGCCACGGCACTGACGGCGGCGGCGCCGGCCGACGCGCAATGGCGCGGGCGCTACTACCGCGACCGCGACAACACCGGCACCGCGATCGTCGCCGGCATCGCCGGTCTGGCGATCGGCGCGGCGCTAACGTCGGGGCGTGATCGTTACGATCCACGCTATCGCTATGACTATCGTTACTACGATCAGCGCGGCTATTTCCCGCAGGACGGCTATTACGCGCGCAATTACTACAACCGGTACCAGGGTTGGAACGATTGCTACGTGCGCCGGGTGTATGATCCGTACATCGGCCGCAACGTCCGCGTTCGCTATTGCGACCGAGGCGATTGGTAACAGGATTGGCGGCGCCGGCTCCGCCCGGCGCCGCTTTTCTTTTGCGCGGCTTTGAGGCAGGGGACGCCTCATGAGCGATACCCCACCCGACACGCTGTCGAACAATCCGCGCAGCCCCCACTTCAACGAAGACGCGCTGCGCCGCGGCATCGGCATCCGCTTCAAGGGTGTCGAGCGCCGTGACGTCGAGGAATATTCGATCTCGGAGGGCTGGATCCGCGTCCAACTCCAGAAGAAGGTCGACCGCTACGGCCAGCCGCTGACGATCAAGCTGACCGGTCCGGTCGAGGCCTGGTACGAGTCGCCGGCCGAGGGTGCCGAGAGCGAAGACGAGGCCTGAGCTGATCCTCCCCGGTACGGGGAGGTGGCATCGCACAGCGATGACGGAGGGGGGCGTTCGCATGGGCTGACTTTGCGGCGCGGCCCTTCATCAAGCTGTGTTTGGTCCCGCTGCCCGTACCGGGGAGAAGTTTACGCTGCCTCGCGATCCAACGCCTCGCTTGCTTCCATCCACCGCGCTTCGGCCGCGTCGATCTTATCGGTCAGCTCCGACCGCAGCTTCATCAGATCCGACATCGACAGCTTGGCGAGCTTGGGCTCCGCGGTCGAGGGATCGAACATCGCGCGGTCGACCGCGGTGCGCTCCTTCTCGAGGCGTCCCATTTCGGCTTCCGCATCCTTTGCCGCCGCCCGCGCCGCCTTTTCCGCTTCCTTCGCAGCTGCCACCGCGGCCTTGTCCTTCTTCTTGGGCTTCTCGGCCTTTGGCGTGTCGTCGCCCGAAAGGATCATCGCGATATAGTCGTCTAGGCTGCCGTCGAATTCCTTCGCCGCCCCGTCGGCGACCAGCACCAGCCGGTCGGCGGTCAGTTCGACCATGTGGCGGTCGTGGCTGACCAGGATGACCGCGCCCTTGTAGCCGTTCAGCGCCTGGACCAGCGCTTCACGCGCGTCGACGTCCAGGTGGTTGGTCGGTTCGTCGAGGATCAGCAGGTGCGGCGCGTCGCGGGTAATGATCGCGAGTGCCAGCCGCGCGCGCTCGCCGCCCGACAGCTTGCCGACCTTCGTCGTCGCCTTGTCGCCCGAAAAGCCGAACCGCCCCAGCTGCGCCCGCACCGCGGCGGGCGTCGCGCCCTTCATCGTGCGGGTCATGTGCTCTAGCGGCGTGTCGTCGGTGTCGAGTTCTTCGACCTGATACTGGGTGAAATAGCCGACGTTCATCTTGCCCGACGCCGCCATAGAACCCGCCATCGGCGCCAATTGCGCGGCAAGCAGTCGCGCGAGCGTCGTCTTGCCGTTGCCGTTGCGGCCCAGCAGCGCGATGCGGTCGTCGGGGTCGATGCGCAGGTTCAGTCGCTTCAGGATCGGCGTGTCGTTATACCCGACGTCGGCCAGGTCGAGCGTGATGAGCGGCGGGCGCAGCTCGCTGGGGTCCGGGAAGTCGAACGTCAGCGACGGGTCGTTCGCCAGTTCGGCGATCGGCTGCATCTTCGACAGCAGCTTGATGCGGCTCTGCGCCTGTTTCGCGGTCGAGGCGCGGGCGGAATTGCGGGCGATATAGTCCTGCAGCTTCGCGCGCTGCGTCTCCTGGTTCGCCTTTGCCGCGGCCAGCTGCGCCATGCGTTCGGCGCGCTGCTTTTCGAACGAGTCGTAGCCGCCCGCGTACAGCGTCACTTTGCCACCCTGCAGGTGCAGGATGTGATCGACGACGTTGTTCAGGAAGTCGCGTTCGTGGCTGACGACGACGATCGTCGCGCGATAGTCGCGCAGGAAGTCCTCCAGCCACATCACCGCTTCCAGGTCGAGGTGGTTGCTGGGTTCGTCGAGCAGCAGAAGGTCGGGCTGCGAGAACAGGAGAGCGGCCAGCGCCACGCGCATCTTCCACCCGCCCGAGAAGCTGTCGAGCGACCGGTTCTGCATCTCCTCGTCGAAGCCAAGGCCGAGCAGGATGCGGCTGGCGCGCGCGGGTGCTGTATAGGCGTCGATCGCGATCAGGCGTTCGTAGGCATCACCCAGCGTGTCGGGATCGACGTCGGTTTCTACCAGCGCCATCAGATGCGCGCGCTCGACATCGGCCTCCAGCACCGTTTCGAACGGCGTCTTTTCGCCCGACGGCGCTTCCTGCGCGATATAGCCGATCTTGGCCCCGCGCGGCATGTCGGCCGAACCTTCGTCGGGCTCGAGCATGCCCGCAATCACCCGGACCATCGTCGACTTGCCCGCGCCGTTGCGACCGATCAGGCCGACGCGGCTGCCCGGCGGCAGCGCAGCCGAGGCGCGATCGAGGATCGTGCGCCCGCCGAGGCGGACGGTGATGCCGTTGAGGTTTAGCATGGTCGCGCGGATACAGGGGGCGGGCGCATCCCGCAACTGCGCCTGGCGGCTAGTCTTCCTTCATCTTGCGCGGACGCAGCTTGGTGCCGGCGCCGCCCGACGTCATCGTCACCCCGACGAAGCCGCAGCCGTAGGTCATCAGCTGCCGCCCGCAGTGATCGATCTTGTCCTCCAGCAGCCGGTCGCGCTCCAGCAGCACCTGGTCGCGCACGGGGATCGCCACCAGCGGCACGCGATAGCGGCGATCGGCCTCGCGCCGGCCGCACACGGTCACTTCGTTGGTCGCCGCGGTCTTGTCGCACGGCGTTTCGGCGCGGGTCGCGGCGCGATAGGCGTTGATGTCGAACGGTTGGTCGGCGCTCAAAAGCAAGGCCATCAGGACAATCGGCATCCGCGTCGGCTCCTACGCTGCTGATGCACATTAGCCGCAGCCGCTTTGCCTCGACAAGTCCGCGCCCGGCAGGTAACGCGCCGCCAAATTCTACGGCCCGCAACCGGCCGATCACGAGAGGGACAGACATGACCGACACCGCCAGCACAGTCCTGGACCGCGTCCTGGTGCTCGAGATGGTGCGCGTGACCGAAGCTGCGGCGATCGCGGCGTCGAAGCTGGTCGGTCGCGGCAATGAAAAGGAAGCCGACGCCGCCGCGGTCGAAGCGATGCGCGAGTCGCTGAACGGTCTCTACATGGACGGCACCGTCGTCATCGGCGAGGGCGAGCGGGACGAAGCGCCGATGCTGTATATCGGCGAGAAAGTCGGATCGGCGATCGGCACCGGGCCGAAGATCGACATCGCGCTCGATCCGCTCGAGGGCACGACGATCACCGCCAAGGCCGGGCCGAATGCGCTGGCGGTGCTGGCGATCGCCGAGGAAGGCCAGTTGCTGAACGCGCCCGACGTGTACATGGAAAAGCTGGCGATCGGGCCGGGCTATCCGGCGGGTGTCATCGACCTTACCAAGTCGCCGACCGAGAACGTCCGTGCGGTCGCCGCGGCTAAGGGCGTCGAGCCGCACGAGATCACCGTCTGCGTCCTTGATCGTCCGCGCCATGAAGCGCTGGTGGCGGAGCTGCGCGCGATCGGCTGTGGCGTGATGCTGATCGGCGACGGCGACGTCGCGGGCGTCATCGCGACGACCGATCCGGAAACGACGGTCGACATGTACATGGGATCGGGCGGCGCGCCGGAGGGCGTGCTGGCCTGCGCGGCGCTGCGCTGCATCGGCGGGCAGTTCAAGGGCCGCCTGCTGTTCCGAAACGATGCCGAGCGTGGGCGCGCGGCAAAGTGGGGCGTGACCGACCTCGACAAGATCTACGACCTGACCGAACTGGCCAAGGGCGACTGCATCTTCGCCGCGACCGGCGTGACGGACGGCTCGCTGCTGGCGGGCGTCAAGCGCAAGGGGGCGAAGATGACGACCGAGAGCGTCGTGATGCGCGCGTCGAGCGGCACGGTGCGCTGGGTGAAGGGCGAGCATCGGCTGTAACGGGCGGCGCGCGGTTTGCGCCAGCAAACCGCCGACTCGCCACGTCGGGCAGCGGGGCGGCGCAGCCGTCCCGTCTGACGGCGTGGCGGTATGCAAGGTGACGCGGGACGCGCCGAACGCCGCCAGCCCTTCCTCCACCGACCTGCGGTCGGCAGTCCCCTTCCCGAGACAAGCTCGGGGCGGAATATCAATTTTTCAACCGATACCCGCTCTTGAAGATCCACGCGATCACCCCGAGGCACAGCGCCAGGAACCCGGCGGTAAACGCCAGACTCCACACGACGTCGACATCCCCCTTCCCGAAGAAGCTCCACCGAAACCCGCTCACCAGATACACGACCGGATTGAACAGGCTGACCGTCCGCCACGGCTGCGGCAGCATGTCGATCGAATAGAAGGCGCCACCCAGAAACGTCAGCGGCGTAATGAGCAGCGCCGGCACGAAGTTCAGCTGCTCGAACCCCTTCGCCCAGACGCCGATGATGAAGCCGAACAGGCTGAAGGCGACGGACGTCAGCACCAGAAACGCTATCATTGCCAGCGGGTGCTCGATGCGCAGGTCGACGAAGAACGACGCGGTCACCAGGATGATGAGGCCGAGCACCACCGATTTGGTCGCCGCCGCACCGACGTATCCGATCACCATTTCCATCGCCGAGATGGGCGCCGACAGCAGCTCGTAAATCGTGCCGGTGAACTTTGGGAAATAGATGCCGATCGACGCATTGCCGATGCTCTGCGTCAGCAGCGACAGCATGATGAGGCCGGGCACGATAAAGCTGCCATAGCCGACCCCGCCGACCTCCTGCATTCGGCTGCCGATGGCGCCGCCGAAGACGATGAAATACAGGCTGGTGGTGATGACCGGGGTGACCAGGCTCTGCCACAGGGTACGCAGCGCGCGGGCCATTTCGAAGCGATAGATCGCCCAGATGCCGTGGGTGTTCATGCTTTAAATCCTCCCCGGCACGGGGAGGGGAGCCGCCGCGAATCGGGGTGGAGAGGGCTATCCACCGACCACTCCGCCTGCCGCACGCCCCCTCCACCATGCTGCGCATGGTCCCCCTCCCCGCGAGCGGGGAGGATATTGGTTGTCTTGATCACGCCGCCTTCCTCGCGGTCAGGTCGACGAAGATGTCTTCCAGGCTCGACTTCGACGTCTCCAGATCCTTGAACCCGATCTCCAGCTCGTTGAGCTTGCGCAGCAGCGACGGGATGCCCGTGCGCTCGGCCTGCGCGTCGAAGACGTAGCGCAGCGTGTGGCCGTCGTTCTCCAGGCTCAGATGCCACTCCTCCAGGTCCGGCGGGATGGCGCCGAGCGGGTCCTGCAGCGCCAGGTCCATCTCGCGCTTGCCGAGCTTCTTCATCAGCTCGGCCTTTTCCTCGACCAGCAACAGCTTGCCGCCGGTAATGACGCCGACGCGGTCGGCCATTTCCTCGGCTTCCTCGATGTAATGCGTCGTCAGGATGATGGTGACGCCACTCTCCTTGAGCCGGCGAACCATCTGCCACATGTCCTGCCTCAATTCGACATCGACGCCGGCGGTCGGCTCGTCGAGGAACAGGATGCGCGGCTCGTGCGCGAGTGCCTTGGCGATGAGCACGCGCCGCTTCATGCCTCCGGAGAGCCTGCGGATCTGGGTGTCCTTCTTGTCCCAGAGGGAGAGATCCTTGAGCACCTGTTCGATCAGGACGGGGTTCTTCGGCTTGCCGAAGAGACCGCGGCTGAAGCTCACCGTGCTCCAGACCGTCTCGAAGGCGTCGGTGGTCAGCTCCTGCGGCACCAGGCCGATGGCGGAACGGGCGGCCCGGTAATCTCGCTGGATGTCATGGCCATCGGCCAGAACGATGCCCGTGCTGGGCGTCACCAGCCCGCAGATGATGCTGATGAGCGTGGTCTTGCCCGCGCCGTTGGGGCCGAGCAGGGCGAAGATTTCGCCGGGCCTGATCTCGAGGTCGACGTATTTCAGCGCGCTGAAGCCGGTCGCATAGGTCTTGGACAGGCCGGAGACGGAAATGATCGGCGGTGCGGACATGGCGGGCGATTGTCCGGTTTCAGACGGGGTTGTGGCGGCACCGTGAT